>CAVHWP010000050.1:0-2689 GCA_963639875.1 Bacteroidaceae bacterium | reverse complement strand
CGTAAAGGGTCATACCCGAAAGAAAGAAGAATGGAAGTACGCCAATCCTGTATACTTGATAAAAATTTCCGCTTTTCAGGAGAAATACATGCTGTGGAGGAACAGAATAGTCCTGACTAAAGTGGTTACCCTTAATTATGCATGGATTTTAAGGGAAAATGCCCGTAACGAATTGACTTTCCCTTAAAATATGCTAATATTTAAGGGAAAGGAGAACTTTTAAGGGAATGAGAGAGTTCAATTACGGTAAAATAAAGGAACAGAAATGGGATTTAGAGGTCTTAAGTCTTATTGCCGGTATTTATAAATATGCGGGTAAGCAGGAATTGTACTTAAAACAGCGCCCCGATGAACTGGAAAAACTGGTAGAAATTGCCAAAGTTCAAAGTACAGAAGCATCCAATGCCATTGAGGGGATTGTGACAACCAACACCCGTATCAGGCAGTTGGTTGAGGAGAAAACGACGCCTAAAAACCGGGATGAAGCAGAAATTGCCGGGTACAGGGATGTCCTGAATATTATTCATGAAAGCTATGATGTAATTCCTGTCACCAAGAACTATATTCTTCAGCTTCATAAGATACTTTACAGTCATATGAACAATCCCATCGCCGGACGTACGAAGACTGTGCAGAATTATATCAGTGCAACTTATCCGGATGGTCGCACGGAGGTACTGTTTACGCCGCTTGACCCGTTTGAAACGCCGGTTGCACTGGAAAGAATATGTGAAGAATACAATAGAGTTATCGGCAATCTGGAGATAGAGCCGCTGATTGCCATCCCTGTTTTTATCCATGATTTTCTCTGCATACATCCTTTCAATGATGGGAATGGACGGATGAGCCGACTTCTTACAACCCTTCTTTTGTACCGGAGCGGATTTTATGTAGGCAGGTATATTTCACTTGAGGCAAAAATTGCCCAGAATAAAGATTTATATTACGAAGCTTTGAAAAAGGCACAGAGTGGTTGGCATGAGGGAGAAGAGGATGTGGTTCCCTTTATAAAGTATCTTTTGGGAACCATACTTGCGGCATACAAGGAGTTTGAAGACCGCTTTGAAATAATCGGAGAGAAACTGCCTGCATTGGAAATGGTGCGGAAAGCTACTGAAAACAAGATTGGTAAGTTCTCGAAACAGGATATCAGGGAGCTCTGTCCGTCGCTCAGCCTCAGTTCCATAGAAGGTTCACTGAGAACCCTTGTCGAGGAAGGTGAACTGATGAGAGGCGGTTCCGGTAAAGCTACCTATTATGTGCGGTTAGGGTAATAAGAGGGTGAGTCACTTTAACGCAAAAACAGGTAACTGGGATTTTGTTATGGAAAACACGCCGCAATCCCGACTTGCAACCCGCAGTTGACAGATTTCCATGGGGAGGCGGTGGCTGTGCAACCGGTGATTTTGGTACAATTTCCCCAAAAGGAAAGGAGAGCTGACTATGAATATGGCAGACAGAATACAATACTGAAGAAAAACAAAGGGACTTTCCCAGGAAGAACTTGCGGACAAAATGGGTGTGTCCAGACAGGCGGTTTCCAAATGGGAAAGCGAGCAGAGCACACCGGATATTGAAAAAATCATCATGATGAGCGAGATATTTGAAGTGACAACGGACTACATTCTGAAAGGAATAGAGCCGGAGAATATGACAGATAAGAAAACAATGCAGTCATTGTATTTGGGATTTGCGGTAGTATGCGCAACCATAGCAGGTATCTGGTCCTTCACCGCCAATCGTTTCCGTTGGGATGAATGTTTTTTTATCGTGATAGCCGGTGCGGTAATCGGCTGCGGACTTGGGCTGCTCGTGCAGGTATTTATGCGGTTATTTCAAAAATAAAGCAGCTTATAAAAAAGACGTATGAAAAACATATTTTCATACGTCTTTTTTATTAAAATTCTTCTTTTAATGCTTTTATATTACGGATTTACGGGAAGGGTATAAAGATATACCAGACCTTCGGGATAGCTGCCGCCTTCTTCTACTGCAACGACTGCATGAGCGGAAACGGTTGCACCTGCCTGCTCAACCAGAGCCTTCAGAGCCTTGGTAGTACCGCCACCGCCGTAAACGTCATCTACTAAAAGGACTTTTTTGCCCTTCATGTAAGCAACATCATCATCGGTCAGATATAAGGACTGCTCTACGGAAGTCGTAACGGACTTGTAAGAAGCCTCTACTGCGTGATGCTCACCACCCTTTGCCTTACGTGCTACTACGGTGTGGGTAAGTTCAGGGTTCACCTGCTCAGCCCAACGTACGGCAATGGCATGTGCCAAAGCGTTGCTCTTTGCAACGGGATTTAAAATAGTATCAAAGGTAACGCCCTCTTCCAGCATCTTCTTAACCAGTAAATCTGCGGATTTTTCATTCATGCTAACCTGACCGGAGATGTCAAGGAATGCTACCTTATTTCCACCAATCATAACAAAAGGAAGGTCAAAAACCTTGTCCTCCAAAGTAACTCTCAAATACTCTTTGTCACCGACGGTGACAACCTGTGTCTTAACACTGTCTGCTACTGACATTTTCCATACCTCCCAGTAAAATTAAAAGGGAGATATTGCCATCTCCGCTTTTCTCCCTATTATAATCCCTATTATTCGCACCTGTCAATTCCTTCCGCACCTTGAGTTTCCGTACTTTTATCCACACTCCTCTGCTTTCACAGGCTCTGCTATAA
>CAVHWP010000049.1:0-3735 GCA_963639875.1 Bacteroidaceae bacterium | reverse complement strand
AGCGTATATTTACCCTTCGCACAGGCGGAGAGAGCATTGCGGGTATTGTCAGAATATTAAATAATGAGGGAATTGGTACTCCGGCGGCATACCACAGGAAAAAGGGGACTTATGCAAATATGTACACCAAGGGAGATTCGCCCCTTTGGACGGATTATAAGGTAAATTCCATACTGAATAATGAGATGTACATCGGTACTTTTGTTTATGGAAAATCCCGTGTAAAAGAGGTGGGTTTCAAAAGAAAACAGATGTTACCGCAAGAAGAATGGAAGAGGATACCGAACCATCACAAAGCAATTGTATCAAGAGAGATGTATGAGCAGGTGCAGGCGATGAAGGGAAAGGTGCCGGAGGCTTTTACTCCAAAAGGGAAAAGGGCATCTGTCTATACCGGAAGAGTTGTCTGTGACTGCTGCGGCAGGAATATGATTTATCATATGGACCGTCTGGGCAAAAGATTTTTTAACTGTGAGGTTAATTACAGAAAGAAAAATAACTGTGTTCACAGAGTGCTTGTGACGGATTTAGATAGTATCATAAAAGGTGAGTTGTCCAGACACATATCCAGGCTTGCAAAGCTTAAGACTCTGATAGATAAGGAAAAGGAACAGCAAAGTGAGCGTATCTGTGGGGCAAAGCAAAGACTTAATATGGCAGAGGACACACTTAGAAGATTAGAATTGGAACTTCGTACTGCTTATGAATCCTATGCTAAGGGTGTTACAGACAAAGAAACCTATCTGATGCAGAAGGAATCCTATGAAGTAATGATTTCCGGTATTAAGGAGAAGATTGAAGCACAGAAGGAAGCGGTCTTTGTACTGGAGAACCAGAAGCCATCGGATAACAGTGGATTAAAGTTCTTAGAGGGTAATTCGGAAGTGGCAGAGATTACGGATGAGTTACTGGATGCACTGCTTGAAAAGATAGTGGTATATGCAGACAAGACCATAGAATTAAGATGGAAGTTCTCAAACAGAAGCAACTAAGGATTGAGGAAGATTGTATCAGCTTTTGGTAGATTATCTGTCAAAAGCTGATATAATGGAGAGGAAGAAAAAAGTTTAAGAAAATGTTGTCAACTACTTGACACAAGAGGGGAAACGGTGCCGAATACGGAAACGCTTAAGCTGTTGTCAAAGGAATTTGATGTTTCCATCAATACGCTTTTAGGGGAACCGAGACAGCTGGTTTGCCAGTGCTGCGGAATGCCGATTTCGGATGATGCAATAATGGGACGTGACAAGGACGGCGCATTGAATGAAGACTATTGTAAGTGGTGCTATACCCTGCCGGGAGGACAGAAGGTGAAATTTCTGGATGACGGGAAAACCTATCTGGGAAATCAGTTAGAGTCGGAGTTCGGAGGAGACAGGTGCTTCGGCGTTCTTGCCGGTATGGATTTTATTCTGGTAAGCACTTATGAGGCAAACGGTGAAAATCCGGAACTTATTTTCTACAAAAAGAGATGATAAAAGTTTCTGTTTAAGGTATAATGGGGGAAAAGACATAGCGAAAGAAAGTACCATGGAACAGAAATCAATCAACAAAGGCTTTTACATAGCAGGGCTTCTGGTGCCGCTCATTGCCTTTCCACTGTTTTTCTGGATAGAAAGATTAGTGGGAGAGGGAGTGATGCCGGGATGCCCTGCCAGATTATATTTACATCTATACTGCCCGGGATGTGGCGGGAGCAGGGCACTGCATTTATTTTTGCAGGGCCGTTTTTTGATGTCTTTTTTGTATCATCCGATTGTGCTTTACGTTGCACTTATTTATATACCGTTTATGGTGACGCAGACATTGGAATATGTGACAAAAGGGAAAATACATGGTATGCTTATGCGTATGGGGTATCTGTATGGTGCCCTGGCGGTCATCGGCATAAACTGGGTGGTGAAGAACGTGCTCCTCATCGGCTGGGGCATTGATTTCTTACCCTGAGGGAAACGGACGGAAAACGAAAAGCGGATTTTGCGGAAAGGGTTACGGAAAGGATAAAGATGAAGCATTTTTCCCGGAAAGCCTTAAAAGAAGAAATAGCGGCTCTGGCGGTAATAGCCGTTTTTTATATGGTATTGCAGGGACTCGGGATATCCTGCCCGATAAAATTTGTGACCGGAATATCCTGCGCCGGATGCGGTATGACAAGGGCATGGAAAGCCCTTCTTTTTCAGGGGGATTTTAAGCAGGCATTTTATTACCATCCCCTGTTTTTGCTGCCAGTGGGCTTTCTGGTTTTATACCTGTTCAAAAACGGTATCAACCGGAAAATTTATAATTTTTTTATATTTACAATCTGTATATTATTTGTTATTGTTTATGTATACAGAATATTTAACGGTAGCGATACCATTGTTACGGTGAATATTCGGGAGGGCTTATTATATAAATTAATAAGCATATTTTTTTGACTGAGGAGGAAATAAAAATGTTTTGTTCAAAATGCGGTGGTCAGGTACCTGACGGTACAAGATTTTGCCCGAACTGTGGGACGGATTTGTCCTTGGGAAAGCAGTTTGCAGATTCTGCAAACAATATGTTTCATGATGCGGAAAGACAGGTAGGAAATGCGTTTAATGACATCCACAACACATTTGCCAATAGTGGAAGCATTCCCCCTTACGGCGGCGAAAAGCTGCAGACTGACAGAAGCCTCGTTATGTACATACTTCTTTCCATTATTACCTGCGGCATCTATTCTTATTATTTCATTTATAAAATAGCACATGATGTCAATGTCGCATGTGACGGGGACGGAGAAAGCACTTCCGGTCTGGTAGCATTTATTCTGTTATCTTTTATTACCTGCGGTATTTACTCCTGGATATGGGAGTATAAGTTAGGCAACAGACTGGCATCTAACGCACCCAGATATGGTATGTCTTTTCAGGAAAACGGTACCACACTTTTAATGTGGTGTCTGTTCGGTTCCCTGTTATGCGGTATCGGACCTTTTGTTGCCATGAGCATTTTAATTAAAAACAGCAATAAGATTTGTCAGGCATATAACAGAGCACATGGTTTATAAAAAGCAATTCATGCAGAAGTAAGAGTGGCCGGAGCCTCCAAAAGCCCGGCCATTATCTGAAATTGGAGAAAACAGTATTATGTTACCATCAATTAGTGCGTTTGGCCTTTTTGACCTTCCCACGTATGGAATGATATTTTTTGTGGCATTCGTGATTGCCGTTATAATTGCTTTGCGGATGGCACCGGCATACGGGGTATTGAACAGTGATTTGCTGTATGCGTCCATTTATGCGGCAATAGGGCTTGCGGTAGGCGCCAAGCTTATGTATTTTATCAGCAAGCTTCCGAAGATTATCCGGCATTTTCCCGCCTTTGTCCAACTGATAAAGGTAAGTCCCTTAGATGCGCTGGCATATGCCTTCGGAGGACTTGTTTTTTACGGCGGTCTGTTAGGTGCGGCGGCAGGCGTATATGTGTACTGCCGGCAGTATAAAATACCGGTATATCCGTTTATGGATATTACGGCACCGCTGATACCTTTTGTACATGGGTTCGGCAGAATTGGATGCTTTATGGCAGGATGCTGCTACGGCATTGAATATCATGGACCTTTCAGCGTACAGTTCCCGTACAACGAAATGATTCCGGAGCTTAGCGAGGTATCAAGATTTCCCGTGCAGCTTCTGGAAGCGGGCATGAATTTTATAGTAAGTGCCGTTTTGTTTATACTGATGAAAAAAAAGAAGACAAAGACCGGTC
>CAVHWP010000048.1:0-4228 GCA_963639875.1 Bacteroidaceae bacterium | reverse complement strand
ATCTACGCAGACTTGCGGATAAGATATATAGAAGCAGACCGGTCAGAAACTGCATGATTATTGCCACCATAGCGCTGATGACCTGTCTCATCATGAGCATGGCGGGAGTCATGGAGGCGGCAGACTACCTTACCCGGCAGGAAAATATGCGGAACTTCGGCACCACGGCACAGGGAATCTATACGGGGCTTACCAGGGAGCAGTACGAAGCCTTAAAACAGATGGCAGACATAACGGAGATTGCCGGGGAGGCTTATCTTGGCGTGGCAGCGGAAAACATGGGAAACACGCAGGTTTTTGTATACTATGCATCCCAGGAATGTGCAGCGGAGAACTTCCATGGGCTGACAGAGGGGAAATGGCCCGCTTCGGAAACAGAAGCCGTGGTGGATGGGATTTATGCCGAAGAGCACGGCGCCGAAATCGGACAGACGATTACCGTTTCCGCTCCGCTTACAGGAAGCCGGGAATATACGGTAACCGGTATCTGCGCAGCCAATAAAAAGAAGGGAAATGCCACGGTATATCTGTATGTGTCCGGAAAGGAGTTACCGGAAAATGTACCGGAAACACAGCTCTCTCTGACGGCATACTGCGGATTTTCAAAGGAGGCATCCCCGGAAGGGATTTTAAGAGCCATAACGGCGTCCGGAGAAAACAATGCGGCAGCCTTTACGGAAAATCCGGTGTATGGAAGCACGGAAAATTCCTTACAAGATATGGTAAAAAAGACCGTTCTGTTTCTGGGCGGCTACGTGCTGGTATTTCTGACGGTTACCTCCCTGTACCGGATTTTTATGTTCCGGGATGTGCAGTTTTTCGGACAACTGAAATCCGTAGGGGTAACGGAAAAACAGTGCCGGCAGATTCTTATGCTGCAATCCGCAAGACACGCACTTTTGGGGATTATCACAGGGCTTTTGCTGGGAGTGGGCTTTGATTTTCTTTTTCTCCCGGGACTTTTAAGAAAATATTACGGCGAACTGGAAGGGTATCATGGCGTGCCGCCCCAGAGCATGGCAGTGGCAGCGGTGGTTGTTCTGGCAGCCATGTTTTTTGGCCTGAGAAAGCCGCTTCGTATGCTTCATAAAATTTCCCCCATACAGGCTGTGGGTTATGCGGGGGATTTCGGAAAGAAAATCAGCAGAAAATCAAAGAAAGTGTCCCTTTCCCATCTGGCGGGATGTTATATAAAGCAGGAGAAAGGACGCAGTTTTCTCGTCATGGGAAGTGTTTTTCTGGCAGGGATGTTTCTTGTTCTCACCGTTTCCCTGACCTTTTTTCTTACCGGAAAACTGATTGACAGAAGAAGCCTGCCGTCGGCTTTTCTGATTGGAGAAGAATGGTACTGCAAGCATGTCAGCGAAACGCAGGACGGAGATTTATATGATTATCCGCCCCATGTTGACAAAGACAATGCCTGGGCGATTGAACGGAACATTTATTATGAACTCTGGGATGCACTGCCGGATGCGGAAGTGACACCGGTATTTTATAATTACGGCTATAACTTTTCCGAGGATGTAACCGGGTGGGTAAAGCAGGCTTTACAGGCAGAGACCATAGCAGATGCCGACTACGGCGGAAAGAGTTTATATCAGAAGATATTGAATAATTGGGAAAATCCTACCCATACGCCGTATTGGGATGAGATGCGCTATTACATAACCTATGAAACCCTTGCCAAATGTAAGGTGCTGGAAGGGGAACTGGACTATGAGAAGTGGATGTCCGGAAACTACGTGGTGATGGGCGCCAATCCGCTTATGAAGGACAACGGTACGCTGTACCACGCGGGCGACAGGGTGACACTGTATCTGTATGAAAACCAGGCATCCATGAAAAAGGATGATACCGGATTTACCCGGATAGAAATGGGAACTCCGAAAGAATATGAAGTGCTTGCCGTGGTGGATGAACTGCCTGATGTCTGTGCCTACCGGCTGGCGACGCTTGTGACCCTGCTTCCGGCGGAAAACATACCGGCGGAGGACAACAGTTTTTATCTCTGTGCCCTTATGGTTGATGCAGGGGATTTGAAAGGAACGGAAGAAAAAATCAGGGAATATGTTTCGGAAAGAGACGATGGACTGTACTATGTTTCCAACCGGGTGATGAAGGAAGAGGCGAAAGCGCAGGTGGGAGTCATACGCCTTTTGGGTGGCTCCTTTGCCCTGATTCTGCTGGGCGTGGCACTGATGAATATCTTAAATTATATCCTGTTAAGCAGAACGGAACGGGAAAAGGATTACCGGACGCTGCATCAGGTGGGTATGACGGGAAAGCAGTTAGGGAAAATGCGGCTTCTGGAATATGCACGGCTTCTTATTCCCGCCATTTTGCTGGGTACGGCTGCGGCAGCCGGAATATTCCTTCCGGTCAGCCGGTGGATTAATTCAATTTTATAGGGAGAGGTGCGAAAATGGGAGAAATTATGTTAAAACTGACGGATGTCAGTAAAACTTACGGAGAAGGGGAAGCAGCAGTTCATGCCTTGAAAAAAGTAAATCTGGAAATTGAAAAAAAGGAATTTGCGGCTGTTATCGGACCCTCCGGAAGCGGAAAAAGTACGCTTTTAAACATATGCGGCGGTCTGGACAGTCCTACTTCGGGAAGTGTATTCATACGGGGAACGGATATCTCCGGTCTGCCGGATGAAAAAGCCACGGTTTTCAGACGGCAGAACATCGGATTTGTATTTCAGAACTATAACCTGCTTCCTATTTTAACCGTATATGAAAATATTGTTCTGCCCATTGAGATTGGCGGAAAAGATGTGGATATGGTATATGTGGAGGAAATCATGACCGCACTGGGACTCGATACCCTGAAGGACAGAATTCCGTCCAAACTGTCCGGCGGGCAGCAGCAGAGGGTGGCGATTGCAAGAGCACTGGCAACGAAGCCTGCCATTATTCTGGCAGATGAACCTACCGGCAACCTGAATTCGGAAGCGGCGGATGAGGTTATGGAGCTTCTGAAAAAATGCGTCAGGGATTTTGACCGGACGGTTATCATGATTACCCACAATGAAGCATTAATAGGGGACTGCAACAGAATTCTGCATATCCGGGACGGTGTGCTGACGGAGGAAAAACACAATGAAAAGTAGAAATGCAGGAAAAAAGCTGCTGCTTCTTATGACATGGACCCTGCTTCTTACCGGCTGCGGAAAGGACAGGCAGCCCATTCCGGTGCAGCGGGAAAGCACGGATGCGGCAGAGGGAGAAAAGAAAGTGCTGGTTCTGGGGACCCTTGACGACAGCAGCGAAATCAGGGATGTCATTACGGAGTTTAATAAAAACAGTACGGAATATAAGGTGGAAATAAAGCTGTATGGCGACAATTCGGGGGAAACCACGCAGGCGCTTTCCCTTTTGCAGGCGGATATTGCGGCAGGAAAGGGGCCGGATATCCTGGATATAGCCAAGGCGGACACCTTTTCCTATGTGGAAAAAGGATTGCTTACCGACCTTACGCCTTACCTGAACGCTGACACGGAAGTAAGCGAAGAGGATTTCCTGCCGAATGTTCTGGCTATTTATAATAAGGACGGCATGCAGGCAGCCATACCCTCTGTCTTCTGGATAGGGAGTCTGGTGGGAAAGACTGAAAATCTGGATGGCTATACCCACTGGAATATAGCCGAATACGAAAGCTTTGTAAACGGTCTTGCCAATCCGGAAACGGTTGTGCAGGGCATTCCCAGAAGACAGATTTTCGCCCAGATGATGGAGCAGTATGCATCTTCTTTTATAGACTGGGACAGCAAGACCTGTTCTTTTGACGGGGAAGAGTTTCAAAAGCTGCTTTCTTTTGTCAGCCGATACCCGGCGGAAAGTACGGTGATGGGGCAGACGGAAGAACTTGCCATGGTAAGAAGCAACCAGATATTGCTGCTTCCCGTTGTGTTAAACAGTGTTTCCGGTTATCTGTTACAGCCTGCCGTTTTTAACGGAGAGGTGACGTATGTGGGATTTCCCACGGAAAGGGAAAACGGAAATACCCTCATGGTTTTCAGCGGAGCCTACGGCATCATGGAGTCGTGTACGGAAAAAGACGCAGCGTGGGAAGTGGTAAAAGCCCTGTGTACGGCAGACAATCTGTATCTTTCCGGCTTTCCGGTTTATAAGGAAAATCTGAACAAAGCCTATGCATTTGCACAGACCGAGACGTATCATCTGAACGATAACGGGGAGAAAATCGCAGACCCTCTGTACCGGGCAGC
>CAVHWP010000047.1:0-5865 GCA_963639875.1 Bacteroidaceae bacterium | reverse complement strand
GATCGTAGGATTGCACGTAGTCTCTGTTAATAATGTATTTTTTATGGCATCTTATAAAGTTGGAATCCAGTATGGAAGCTAACTGTACCAAGGTATATTGCCTAGTATTGATTTTACCCTTTGTGGTAAAAACAAGAAGGGTATGAGCTTGTGACTCGATATAGTAAATATCCTCTGGAGATATTCTGTGAAGAATTCGATTGGTATCGGTCAGTTCGATAGTCTGCTTCAAATAACCGGTAAGAAGCATCTGCTCCAGCTGAAAGAGAATATCTTTGTCTGTATAAGGCTTTGAAATATAGTTGTAGCAGTGGAATTCAGAGAGAGCAAAGGATTCTTCATGGGAAAGTGCAGTAAGAAAAAGGATGGGGACACGATAATAGCAGGGGAATCTACGGGCTGTTTTTGCAAGAAAAAAACCTCCGCGATCCGTACTTCCGCCAGACAGTTGGACATCAAGCAACAATAATGTAAAAGGGATGTTTAAGGAAACAGACTCGTTAAGTAGATGCTCTGCAGCACGATAACTGCAGGCGGACTGCACAATCCAGCCCGGATATTCTTTTTTTATACATTCACATAACATATTAAGCTGTATAAGATCATCTTCTACGATTAGGACGTTTTGCATAGAGTTACCCCATGTACATTTCTTGATGATGATTTTAACAAATTATAAAGAAATAATCAAGATTATAAAGATTACTCTATAACATTGTTTATTTATCAGCTTGGGAGGGAATATATTTGCACGTATTTTTATTGTGGGATAGGGCAAACAACTTCTTAGTCTCGCTTCTTATGTCAAAACTGAAGATAGATAAAAATGACGAAAAGAAATCAGCACTTATACTATATAGTTTATCCTGCCTCTTAAATGAAGCAGGAAAAATAGCAGTGCTGACAGTCTTTTTTCTTGTGCAGAGAAGATGGGAAGAATTTATTACGGCTTTTATAACAATAGCTTCACTACGCATATTTGGGATTATTCCTGATCTGGAAAGAGCTGCCTTTGATTTCGGATCAAAGAACAATCTATGGAGAAGCACAGTGCATGAGATTTAAAAGCAAATCCCTTACAGTCATAGTGATCCTGCTGATGCTTATATACTATGTTCCATATTGTATAGGCAATGTCATGTTATGGACTATGTGCTTTCAAATTCTTGAGAGCCTCCTGGTTGTTTTATACAGGAAGTTTCAGGGCTCTTCTTTATAATATCTTCCGCACATCCCGCAGATTATCGATGACCCAGTCAATACTGTCCGGTACCTTTATCCCTGGATTTCGGCGATAGAAGCAGGTCTTCATGCCGTAACGAAGTCCTCCCTCCATGTCAGAAGTTAAGGAATCGCCGATGATGACAGCATCGGAAGCAGTCAGAGGATGAGAGGAAAACAAGCCGTTTTCTGACTGCTTGAGTTCCCGGAAAGCATAGTCAAAAAATCCGGTGGCCGGCTTGGAAACACCGACCTTTTCGGAAACAAAGATGTAGGAAAAGTATTTTCGCATATCCGCTATCTCCAGACGGTGGAGCTGCTGGGTATATGGGCCGTTGCTTGCGGCACATAGCACATACTTCTCCTTAAGATAAGAAAGCATGTCATAAGCACCGTCTATCGGAATCGCACTGTCATAGATAGCTTTCCGGAAATAGTCTTCAAAGACAATACCGTCAAAAGGAATGTGCAGGGAATGAAAAATATTGCACCAGCGTATGTTATGCAGTTCATCAAAAGTAAGGGTACCCTGTTCAATCTGATGCCACAGTCTGTTGTTTTCCTCTGTAAAGACTTCAAACATGTATGGTTCATAAGGCTTTAATCCAAAGTGGGCAAAGCCGGTCTGCATGGTCTGCTTCACGTAGGCATCAAAATCAAGCAGGGTATTGTCGATATCTATAAAAATTGCGTTCATAAATTCTCCGTGTCTTTCCTTATCCGTAAATACAACTGAATTCGCGGAAGGCTGCCTCTCCGGCTACGGCATAAAGACCCATTACCACACCGGTAAAGCCGCTTGCCACTTCGCTTGACAGATACTTTGTGAAGCCCTTGCCGAGGTAAACGGTAGCGTCATCGGTAATCACATAGAAACGGTATTCCAGGGAGTCGGCTTCCACAGAAAGGGTAAATTTTTCGCCGTATACGGGAAGCATGGTTTCCACATGGTGAATGCCGCCGATGTTTAACCGGAGCATGGCTTCCAGTCCTTTTTCCGTCCGGCAGAGCGCCAGCTCGTAGTGCTCGTTTTCATCCATATAAAGAGTAATGCCGGCTTCGCCTTCTTTCAGGTCTGCTTCCACGGAAAGGTTCATAATAAAATCACGCTGCCTTAAACCGATAAAGGTAGGAGATTTGGCTTCGTTTAAGGTGGTGGAGGTTCCTTTCAGAATAAGACCGTCCTCGGTGAAACGGTAGTTTTCCGTATGGGGATGGCGCAGATAGCACCAGTCCAAATTCCAATCCGTATTGTCGAAGGTGTAACGCTTTTTCTCATTCTGGGAAAAACTGCCGGGAATTTCGTAGGACTCGTCCGTAGTGCCGTCGGTGCCTGCGGTAAACCAGCCGTCCTCCCCAAAGGTTACCGGAGTTAAAAATACTTCGCGGCCCAGATGATGGTAGGGCTGCCATATGCCAATCTGGCGAAATCCCAGTGTCACAATATACCAGTTGCCGTCGTTATTCTGCACCAAATCGCCGTGACCGATGCCCTGAATGATAAAGGGAGCCTTGTTGCGGTTGGTGAGTACCGGATTTGCGGGATAATTTTCAAAGGGTCCCCAGATGCTTTCCGACCTTGCATAGGTAACCATGTGTCCGTATTCGGTGCCGCCTTCCGCTGCCATGAGATAGTAATAGCCGCCGATTTTATACATATGGGGGCTTTCCAGGTAACGGCCGCCGCTGCCCGACCAGATGGGACGGGAGTCGTTTAATTTTTTGCCGGTGGTCACTTCGATTTCACACTGCATGACGCAGCCTTTGCCGTTTTCATCATTGCCGTTGCTGATAAAAAAGCAGCGGTCATCTTCAAAATACAGGGAGGGGTCGATGCCGCCCTGGTCTACCACGATGGGGTCGGACCATTCGCCGTGAATATCGTCGGTGTAGACATAGAAGTTTTCCTGCGTGGTATTGTTGTTGGTAACCATATAGAAACGGCCCTTGTAGAAACGGATAGTGGGGGCAAACACACCGCCGGAGCTGTTGATGTCCTCCAGCATAACCTGGCTTTTCCGGGTGAGAACATGTCCGATCTGCGTCCAGTTTACCAGGTTGTCACTTTCAAACAGGGGAACGCCCGGGAAGAACTGGAAGGAACTGCTGACAAGGTAAAAATGTCCGTTTGCCGCGCAGACGCTCGGGTCGGGATAAAAGCCTTTGATAATGGGATTTTGATAGCGCATAAAATATCCTCTCTTTCCTATTTATATAGGTAGATAACAATAACGTTTTTATTTTTACTCTATCATAAAGTTTCCGGAGAGTAAACCAAAGGTTTGCATTTTTAAGAAAGGTGTGCTACACTTGCACGGTACAAAAAACAACACGAATATAGACGGTTTCAGGTGTCGGATAGGAGCGGAAGCGGTTTCCCCGTAAGGGAACAGATGGCGGAAACGGCAAACTTCGGATTCGGTGAAAAGGGAAGCAGGTGAGAGGCCTGCACGAACTCGTCACTGTATTAAGGGAGTTCTGCACGGGCATAGCGGGCATCCGGGAGATTTATCACCCGGACACAGCATGCAAAGTCACTGGGCGAAAGCCTGGGAAGACGGATGCGGGGCGATGAGCTTAGAGTCAGGAGACCTGCCTGGGATTTGGTACGAAATAACCACGAGGAATTGGTCAGGTACACTAAATTCTCCAATCCCTTCTGCTTGTGCATGAAGGGTTTTTTGTCATTCTGTATTCGCAAAAACGCCAAGGAGGAGAAGAAAATGGCAGAACAAAATAACAAATCAAAAAAGGGTCTTATTATCGGAATCGTGGCACTGGTAGCCGTAATTGCGGTTTTAGCAGTAGTATTCTTTGTATTCCGTGAAAAGCCCACCAAGGGTGCAAAGGCAATTACCATTGAAGTGGTAGATGACCAGGGAACCAAGACAACTTATAATCTGAACACCGATGCGGAGTACTTAAAGCAGGCAATGGAAGAAGCTGACGGTCTTACTTTCTCAGGCAGCGAGAGCGACTACGGCCTGTATCTGGAAACCGTAAACGGTCTGACTGCAGATTACAACACCGACGGTGCATACTGGAGCATTTATGTAAACGGCGGCTACGGTCAGTACGGCGTGGACAGCCAGCCTGTTGCAGACGGTGATACCTATACTCTTCAGTACGAGAAATATACAGAATAGGATTTCTCATTAAATGGAAAAGAAAAAAAATCCATTTCAGGTAAGTGTACGGGATATTGCACTGATTGGTATGATGACGGCAGTAATCGAGGTCAGCAAGCTGGCGCTGGCAGCAGTGCCCAATGTGGAGCTGGTTACCTTCTGGATTATCATGTTCAGTCTGTTTTTCGGACCGAAGGTGATTTATTCCATACTGGTGTTTATCCTGATTGAAGTGAGTATTTACGGTGTCAATGTGTGGGTCATTATGTATTTGTATATCTGGCCCACACTGGCACTGCTGGTGCTGCTCTTCAAAAAGAAGGATTCCATGCTGGTGTTTGCCATTTTGTCCGGGTTTTACGGTCTTTTGTTTGGGGCATATTGTTCCCTGCCCTATATCGTAATCGGCACCGTGGGAGGCGGCATCAAAAGCGGTCTTATCATGGCATTCAACTGGTGGGTGGCAGGCATTCCCTACGATATCCTGCATGGCATTTCCAATTTCCTTGTCATGCTGGTGCTGTACCATCCTGTGCACAAAGTTATGCAAAAGATAAAAGTGAGTATGATATAAAAAGAAGATGAAGGAGCCGGAGGCGATGCCTCCGGCTTCTTCATCTTTTTCTTGTATAGACTTAAAAGGATATGCTAATAGTGTTTATTTTTTGTATATATGCAGTAATGCTGCTTAAGGATTTTTGATATATTAAAAAAGGAAATATTTCTTCAAGAATATTGCTTTATAATAACAAGAAGCATATTATATTTCATAAAGAATAAAATGTCAATTGATTATTAGGAAAATACAACTTGATTATAAATCCTTTTACAAAATAAACAATTTTGTGTGATACTTGAGGTACAAAGTACTTTGCAAAAATCAGATATCTAAAAAATTAAAACACAAACGAAAAAGGAGAACACACTATGAAAAAAGTAGCGAAAAAATTAGCACCTATTGTTATGGCAGCAGCAATGATGTTTTCGGTAGCACTTCCGGCTAATGCGGAAACAGTTTGCTCGCCTCATGTAGAAGGCTCTACAGATAAAACCGTTCTGACGGCAGCCAATGCAGGAACACATCAGCATCCCTGGATTGAGGATGGTAATGGAAATGTTCTTGCATATAAAACGTGCACAATTACGGTTTATAATTATAAATTTGTAGTAAAATGTAAATTTTGTGGAACGGTTCTTAATTCTTATACAAAATCCGAAGTATCACACAGTGTGCAGTAATTAGCATCAGGCAAAAATAATGTAGACGGATTCGAAAAGTAACATTTTTGAATCCGTTTACAAAATAAGTAAGATATGAAAAGAACTTTCAGAGGAGAATGAAAATGAAAAGGAAGAAAAGCTACCAGAAAGTAACAGTTACCTTGCTTATAGCCTTCAGCCTGCTGTTTGCCGGTTGCAGCGGAAAAGGAGACGGAAGCAGTGCGGAATTACCGCAGCGGCCAGGTGTGGAGGACTTGGGGATTTATTATTCGGTGGAAGAGGAAAGCTTTCTGAA
>CAVHWP010000046.1:0-8123 GCA_963639875.1 Bacteroidaceae bacterium | reverse complement strand
GGTACTTGTAAGTGCACCGCCAGGGGCTCGAACCCTGGACACCCTGATTAAGAGTTAAACGTGTGCATTTTATCTATATTTTGTTTATTTCATCCCACATAGCTTGGGCATGTTCTGAGGTGTGGTCACCATGTGTTATCTGTATATTTTGACGGTGTTTTTTCTTCTTACGTTTTGTTTTTACTTCGGGACGGAAAGCATCTGTTACTATAGCAAATACTGTAGTAAATATAATTAAAACTATAACAGCGCCTATGCTTAACATAGATGCCTGTTTCGGTGAAAGGCTTAATAGATACATATTGATGTTTTCTTTCAAGGTGTATAAGTAATCCCTTACACCGTACATCCAGTTTTGAATGTTCTGCATGGTTTTCATTATCTTTTGTTCCCCCTTACCCAATCCTGGAAGTAGATGAGTCTTGCTCCATCCGTTCAGCTTCTGCTGTTCGGATGATGTTCTTTTTCCCTCTATCGTCTGCCGTTCTGTATAGGTCAACAAGCTTCTGCTCATCCTCTGATAGTTCATTATCTTTTTTTCCTGTGAGTATCCAGGCTATATCTATCTGGTATTCTTCCCATAGTGCGAGAAGTGTTTTACTTCCGATTAGTTTTTCGTTTCTCTCATATGCGGATAATCCCCCTGTAGAAAGTCCAGTTTTTCTTGATATTTCTACTGTAGAAAGTCCTTTTTCTTTTCTCCAGGCTCTAAGTCTTTCTCCTACTGTTTCCATAGTTTCTCCTAAAAATCGTAATATAGTGCGAATTTTTATTGACATTCTCGCACTATGGTGCTAAATTAAAAAGTGTAATACATTTATTACCTTATTAAATTGCTTTTACCTAATATTGTATCACAAAAAATAACTGCATGTAAACCCATTGCGGAGCAGCAGGGAAAGGAGATGATGCTATGAGGAAACAAATTACAGTAAGTAAATCTATTAGACTCAATGCTGACACGGTGGAGCTGATAGAGCTACAGGAAGGCAAGAACTTCACGGACAAGCTGCAGGCCGTCCTGGATGATTACTTTTCCGGCACTGAAAAGCGCCAGGAAGAGATGCAGCTATACCAGGACAGAGTAGACAGCGCCCGAAAGCGAATAGATGACTACTGGACACTGTCCAATGACCTGGCAGCCATCCGCCGGGTAGCTTTATCTGCAGAACGAAGCTGCAACCAGCTCCTTGACACCATACGGGAAGAACTCAACGACGACTCCTAAGGCGGCTGCGCGCCCCATACCCCGCGCGGGGCAAGCCGAAACTTGCACCGCGCGCTATCCGCACCGCCCTCTTTGGCGGGCGGTAGTCACTATGAACGGTACCAGAAATGCGCGGGAACAGACTTCCGGCAGGGATACCTACTTAATACGTGTGCTGATGATGATATCTAAGCCTACCGGCAGCGATATCCAGCCGGGAAAGGAAAGAGTTGAGTATGAATATGAGAGAAAAAGACAGAGATGCCTACAACTTCTACAAAGAGGAGTTGCGGAAAAACGGTTACATATCAGGAGACAGTAAAGAGTGGTTTGCCTGGTTTTCGGAATGCATAAAAGAGGAACATCCGGAAGTGACCTGTTTGGATTTCACTGATGCCGGGATGGGACAGTATATAGTAATGCGTAAATCCATTATTTCTAAGATTGAAAGAATGGTAGTACAAAAAATAGCACATAAACAGAAAGAGCTTGATGCATTAGTAAATGCAGTCAAGGTATTAAGACGAGAGGAGAACAGATAACTATGGAAATGACAAGCAAAATGCAAATTTTGATTATGTACGCGAAATCTTACGAAATCAAGGAAGAAGGAAAGGACACCATGCGTGGAGTAACGGTAAACTACTTTTTTTACGGAAACAAGGGCGAACAGATGAAGCCGATGCGTTCCCTTAAGCCGGATGAAGCTATAGGTTACCAGCGCGGCAAGGTTTCCCTGGACTATGAGATGCGCAGCAAAATCCCCTGTGCCCCCGGCATATATGAAGGAGATTTCATTATGTCAATCGGTGCAGACGGTAAACCCGTCCTTAAGCTGGTAGATGTAACATTCTTAAAACCGTTCGAGGTCAGCGAACTTGAAGAAACAGGAGTTAAAAAGTAATGGTTGTGTTTGATGTATCCGGTTCTGATGCATCCGGCGGCAATGCTTCCCCCATTGTGCCGGATGTGTCGGGACAGTTTGAAGATATCCCTACCTCAGGCGAGACACTGCAGCAGGAAGTGGTTACTTATTCCGGCAATACGGAAGTTGTAACCATTCTGCAGGATTGCCAGTATATCCTTGTAGCCATTCTTATAGGTGTTGGTCTATTGGTTGGTATGCTGTTTGCTCTGGGATTTCCCAGCAGCGGAAAGTAGGTGGTCGGATGTCTGAATATATAACTCTTTTGACTTCATTAGCGGTAACCGGTGCCGCTCTTGAATTTATATCAATGGGCTGCGGTTATGTTATTACTGCAGTATTTCATCTTTTAGAAGGGAGGACAAACTAATGCCTTTATTATCTATGGTAGCAGATGAAGCTGCTTCTACTTTCAAAGTTGCGGATGTAATGCAGTCCGCTATTAACTCCGTACAGAGTGACCTGCTGGGAGTTCTGGCTATTGCAGTTCCTGCAATCGCTGTTGTAGTTGGCGCCGTTGTTGGTGTCAAGTTCGGTATTAAGTGGCTTAAGTCTTTAGGCAAAGGCTAAGCTTCAATTCAGTTAGTTTTTCATGGTTGCACAAATAATATCAAAAGAAGGGGCATGGCACTGATGTGTCCTGCTCCTTTTTTGGTGGAAAGGTAGGGATATATGAAAAAGATTATGATTTTTATACTGGCTGCCATAATCGGATTTAGTTCGGTTATGACGCCCTTTTACAGTAAAGCGGCTATGGCTTCTGACATTGCTCTGGATGCGGAAGTTTCAGAGTTGTTTTATACCATTATGATAAATGCCATGGTAGCCGCCGGATTTATGGAAGCGGATGAAATGGAATATGATGACGCCATGAGCTGCTTTGAAAGTTTCTGCGATGCAGTAGTACCGGTAGGCACGAGAACGGACTCCGCCGGGTATGCCGTGGACAGTTCCGGAAACAGGCTGATACTTTTGCAGAACTCCGCCGGAGCTTCTGTTGACTTATCCAATATTATTACAGATGGTTTATCTGCACTGAAGCCATCTGTAGAGACTTGGAAAAATTTTCAGGTTGTAGGCGGTAGTGGCGGTAATAATAACTTTGATAATAAAAAAAGTATTTTATATGGTGTGTTTGGTGCTACATTATTTTCTGGGGCGGCGGCATGGATGAATGCAAACAAAGATAATCTGCCAGTAAAGCAGCAGGCACCCATGCAGACATCCGGCTATTATAACGGAACTAAGCCGCAAAGTGTAAAAGTAACTTATACGCAATACAACGGAGAAAGTAGCGGATGTATTGGGATGCGATACTATTGCAATTATTCCAGTACTACAAACGCTTTTATGTTTATAAAAACTGCTGATGGTACTGCCTATCAGCCTTTTATTTATAATATAAAGGGGAATTGTTTGCAATCTACCCGGGTAGGTTGTTCCGGTTATTATTTATACGACGATGGACGGGTAGGTTACCGTTATAATGGTATAAACTTTTACTCGTTTCCTATAAATTCCGCAACGGATAAATTAGAAACCAACGCACCTATATTTGCAAGCCAGGAAGCTGCCCTTATGTGGATGCAGCATATATATTATGATGAACCCTTAACGGCAGCAAATCCCTATTTAAATGGCTGCCCTCTCGACTTGCCCGGGCTTATTCAGCTTGTGCCGTCTATGTTTGATGTACTGGCAGGACAGAAAGCAAGTGTTGAGGATTTGTTAAGCCTTAAGCCCAAGCTAAAAACAGCCTTGGATGCTATTCCTGCACTTGATACTGCTGCAAATCCGGCATTAAACAATGAAAAAGTAAAGGACGCAGTAAAGGCAGCGGTTGAGGAAGCGGTTTCTGTTACAGATGTAGGTACGGATATAATAGTTGCGCCGGTAGTTGATTCAGATATTAAGAAATATACTTTTGATTTGTCTACGGTCTTTCCTTTCTGTATTCCTTTTGATTTGGTCGCACTGCTCAAAACATTATCAGCAGATGCCAAAACGCCAAAATTTGAAGTACCTATAGCTTTTCCGGCTATAGATTATGAATATACCTTTGTGATAGACCTTTCTTTTTTGGACTCTGCCGCCCAGGTATTCCGAGCCTGTATAACGGTATCGTTTATCCTGGCTCTGATTTCTATTACTCCTAAAATGATTAAATGGTAATTGTATTACAATTTTAGTGCCGGCGTTCCGATGCTGAAGAAAAAATGTAATACAAAATGAGGTGATGACATGGACTCTTTTACAAGTTTAGTGGATAAGTTTGCCAATTCAATATATAACCTTTTGCCTACTTCCCCCTTTCGTCCTTATATAAATAAACTGGCATCTTTGAATTTCCTGCCTTATCTCAACTGGTTTGTCCCGGTTGGAACCCTTATGGCAATAGCTACCGCCTGGATATCATGCATAGGTTTATATTACCTGTACCAGCTTCTGCTCCGCTGGGTAAAAATGATTGAGTAAGGGGGATATGCCGGAATGATAGAACTTTATAGCGGAACGCCCGGCTCTGGGAAGTCGTTGCATGTGGCGAAAATTATCCGGGAACGGCTGCGGATGTATAACTGCGTGATTATTGGAAATTTCTACGTCAACCAGAACACGGTGAAGAAGCGCAAGGGAACATATATATATGTTGATAACTCCCGGCTGGTTCCGGAGCGGTTGATTAAGTTTGCTATTCGATATGCCAGGCATAAAGGGCGGCGCCTGAAAGAGGACGAGCTGTATTTATTCATCGATGAAGCGCAGCTTCTCTTTAACTCCAGGGACTGGCAGCTTATAAAAACTTCCGGCTGGGTGTCCTTCTACTCCCAGCATAGGAAGCTTGGTTTTTATATCGGCTTAATAGCGCAGTTTGACCGGATGCTTGATAGGCAGATACGAAGCCTGGTAGAAAATGAGATAAAGCATAGGAAAGTATCCAGGGCCGGACTGTTCGGAAAGCTTTTAGGCTTCCTTACCGGGGATAACCTCTTTATATACATAAAGATATGGTACCCCATGAAGCAGAAAGTATATTCTGAATTTTTCCTTGGTACCAAAAAGGTATATGACCTTTACGACTCTTACGGTCTTTTTCAGACTATCGAGGGAAACAAGGTTTAAGAGTGGAGGCTCTGCAGGGTTGAGCCGGGGATGTGGGGCCCCGGCGATGCCCTGCGGAGAAATAACGGAAAAGCGAATGTTACCGCTTTTATTTTTTGAACTTTTTTTCCGTTACCACGTCCTGTAATACGTGGTCTCAAAATACATTGTAATACACGAAAAAAATCAGTGCTATAGATACTTTGAGGGCAAAAAAGCATTTTCCCAGAAAGGGCATCTTGGGAAAAATTCAAAAATAGGCAAATTGTAATACAAAAGGAGATTTGCAGCATGATAGATACACGTTATTTTGATAGCATGATATGCAAAGAAATGCCAGCAGACGACCAAGAACACTGGTTTAGCTGCACAAAAAAGAAATTTTTGCATAATATAGATACTTTTTACTACTCGGTAAAGTTTAAGCAGGATTTTAGGTCTGATACTAAAGATAAGTATGTATTAGGAATGAGAAGGTACTTTAAGTATCTCTATGACAGTATGGGATATGGAGATACTTCGGAGATTAGACTTAAGGATATAGATAAGCGGATTGTTTTAAAGCCTATAACCTTTTCCCGGTTTTATACGGTGTGCCTTTCATATCCGGAGTATTTTGATATATTTTTAGCACCGGTGGTACCTAAGGCGCTGGACGGTGGGCAATCGGTCACATGTGAGTGCATAGTTCAGATACGTTCTTACATGCTCTGGATGTTCGGCATTCATGCAGCTTTTGAAAATTCTTACAGATACATAAAAGCATTAGCTGACTATTTTCATTTGGATGTGGATTTTGTTCAGGAAAACCGAATAGATTACTGCTGGCATTCTAACTATTTGAAAGACCCGGAAACCTTTTTTAATCCGGACAACTTTTACAAAATGCGTGTAGACAGATTTAAAAATGCTACATATGTAACTAACAAAGTGGGAAGTGAAGATTATGAGATTGATTATGTATGTCTTGGAAAGCGTTCTGATAAGGTCTTTGTACGCATTTATCAGAAAACTCGTGAGGTGGTTGAGCAGAATTATAAGCCATGGTTTTTCCAGATTTGGAAAATGAACGGACTTATAAATGCTTATGATATGTATGTCTATGAAAGAGCTTATAAGAAGCGCTCCTGGTTCTATCGGTTTTATGCGAGGTTAGAATTTTATGCCGAATATGGGCAGCATCCTACCTATACACAGATGTGCCAGGATATCCTTACAGGAAATATACAGATGTCAGAGGATGATATTATAAAACTTGCTCAGGAGCTCACGCCGGACCCTAATTTAATAGTCAATGTGGAATATCAGACCATGAGAAGACACTCTAAGTCTTATGAGCTGCTTCCGTTCCGGGATAACTCCAACACTGGGGAGTGTAAACGTATATATGACTACCTGGATAACAGAAAGCTTATCATGGACTATTTAACCAGCAGGGTTTTTAAGCTGGTAGAAAAATCCGGGGACAGTAATAAAAGCCGCCGTCCTATGTGTGGCTTTTGGAATGCTCTCCGCGCTACCAGATGCATTGATGTGAAGATGACACCGGAGCAGTTGGAGCTTGTTCGGACATATAATAGAAAGCTGAATGTAGAAGCTATGCGGAAAAGAGTTATCAATTCGGCTGTCATGTTGGGATTTTATCAGCGCGGTATCAATTCGGACTCACCGCTACAGGATGCGGCAGAAGCTCTTTTAAGGATGAATGATAACGATATAGAAAATGCAAGACGGTATAAAAGTAAAAAATCCCGGCTTCTCAATGAGGATGAGCTTGCCGGGACAATAGAATATGATGCTGCTGCACATCAATATGACATCATCCGCACAGATACAGGTGATATCTATAGTCAGAATACCTTGTCTGATTGGACTTGTCAAGGAGGTTGACCGCATGACGATTACAGCAGCATTCCGGGCATATGTGGAAGATAGGCAGATATATGTTGCTGCTGGTACTCTGAAAACATATGCCGGACACCTGAAGCTCTTCTTTGACTTCCTGGAAGAACGATACCGGAAGAATGTTTCTGCCCTTTCCTTTTCAGATATGCCGGATAATATATACAGTGCTTACATATTGTATCTACGGCAAAAAGGGGTAAAAAATACAACTATTCGGAGTTATTGCCGTTCGGTTAAAGCATTCTTAAAATACTGCTATGAAGAAGATATATGCCAGGACTATTTGAAGAAAGTAAAGCTGCCTAAGGATGATGCAGCGCCTAAGATGGTTCTATTTCAGGATGAGGTAAAGAAACTGGATGATTGTATTGATATGTCTGCAGAGCTGGGACTTCGTAACTATTGCATTATTCATCTTATGCTTGATTGCGGCCTTAGAAGTCAGGAAGTAATACACTTGCAAGTATCTGATATCTTGAAAGACAGAAATGTCATACAGATATTAAATACAAAGGGATGCAAAAGTCGGCTTACCCTTATTCCTGATTTCCTGCTCCGGCAGATAGATACATACTTAAGTATATCCGGCAGAGCGTCCGGGGTGATATTCTGCTCTATGAAAGACAGAAAACCCATGACATCCAATGCTATTAAGCAGCTCTTCCAGGATTTGAAGGTATCTTCCGGCATAAACCGGGTACATGCTCACCTGCTCCGGCATACTTTCGCTACTTCTTACCTCATGGGTGGTGGCAATCTGGAATTTCTCCGGGTATTTATGGGGCATAGTGATTATAATGTAACTAAAACCTATAGCCAGATGGCTGCACAGTATAAAATGCTGGGAGCGGATGTCTATAAGCTGGACTCTATTTTCTTTTCTCGTGGATACTAAAATATTATAACATAGTGTCTGACTTAAAAATCAGGGTACAAAAAAAGCACCAACCCCCGAGATAACCTCGAAAATCGGTACTTGTAAGTGCA
>CAVHWP010000045.1:0-8988 GCA_963639875.1 Bacteroidaceae bacterium | reverse complement strand
GCCGTGTCTCAGTCCCAATGTGGCCGTTCACCCTCTCAGGCCGGCTACTGATCGTTGACTTGGTGGGCCGTTACCTCACCAACTATCTAATCAGACGCGGGTCCATCCTGTACCACCGGAGTTTTTCACACTGTGTCATGCGACACCGTGCGCTTATGCGGTATTAGCACCTATTTCTAAGTGTTATCCCCCAGTACAGGGCAGGTTACCCACGCGTTACTCACCCGTCCGCCACTAAGTTTACAATCACTAGGTTTCATGTAAACTCCGTTCGACTTGCATGTGTTAGGCACGCCGCCAGCGTTCATCCTGAGCCAGGATCAAACTCTCATGTTAATGTTTGTTGATCCGGTTTTAGATTAACTCTGGTTAATGTTAAACCGTTCCTTTTTTACTTTGGTTTTGCTTGTTCTGAATTTTCTCTTTTAGAATTTTCAGGGTTGCATTGCTGTTTATTTGTCAAGGTTCTGTGCTTTCGACTCTCTCGAGCCGCAACTCATTTAGAATACCATGAGTTCTTTCGTTTGTCAACAACTTTTTTGAAGTTTTTTGACTTTTTTCACCGGCCGTTTTGTGTTCCTCAGACGGTGGACTTTCATAATAAAACAACTTGTCCCCCTTGTCAATACCAAAAATAACTTTTTTTGACAAGAGGGACATGTGCCCGTTTTTATTCAGTTTTTATGCGGAATTGAGCCATCCTCTTCCACACACTCTTTTTAAGATATCACTCTCTGCATCTGGTTTAAGACTGCCTGCAGATAGTTGTGGCTGTATAAGAACTGCAGAACGCGACTGTCCGCAATGTTTTCCACAATCAGGGAGCCTACCATGCCCATTTTGCCCGTCATGGCGAAGACGAGCCAGATAATCAGTGCGGTTTCCACTACGCCCACTACGGCGCCGAGCAGTTTGTCCGCTGAATGAATGACCGGAAGTTTGGACACCAGCTTGGCAGAGAAAAAGACTATGCCGAGTATGCGGTGCGCCAGCAGTACCACAAGCAGGATAATAATGGCGGACGCCATGCTTAAGATGTCTTTCTTCATATATCTGGTGAAGGCTGTCATGGCAAGTATTGCCACGATGCTCAGTACAATGAGGGACACGCAGGATATGATTTCTTTTACCATGCCCCTGTTGAAGCCCTCCACTATTCTCCATATCAATAAAATAATACATAAAATAATAAGCCAGTTAATTGTCATGTGTATCTCCATCTCTCTTTTATTTTTCCTATTTTAGCTGTATTGTCTGCAGGGCATCCTCCGTCACCAGTGTATAGGTATAGCCTTTGCCGGTGGGTATCAGAAGATTTACCTTTTCCTGAAAAGTGCCGTTATATTTTATTCTGCCATCCATGGTGCCGATAAGGCATGCCTCTTCGTTGTAGATAGCATAAGTGTCCTGATAAAATACGATGTCGTCATAGGCAATGTCAAAATCCTGTTTTCTGACCAGATTACCGTTTTTGTCGTAGATTTCGAGGCGGTAGGTTTTATCGCCGGTCTGGTTTTCAAATACAAGTCCCACATATTCTTCGTTGTGGTAAACACTCCGGATTTCCGTGTCAAAATAATATACCGTCTTGAGCTCCGGCTTCTGTCCTCCTGCAAAAAAGAGCAGGCAGTCGTCTCCGATGGCAAACGCCGCCGAGTTGTTCATAAAGCAGATGTAGGGCACCACCGTGTCGGAATAATCGTAGCCGCCCACCAGATTGTCCGTCTGGTTTTTGCCGTATTCATCGAAATTGTAAAAAGCTATGCTGGATTTCATTTCTGCTGCATCCACATAAAAATAAGATACCGCACACAAAAGGGCGTTAGGCGACAAGCTCACCGCTATGGGATAACCGGTCTGCTCCATGGTAATGTGGAATTTCAAAAGCTCTTTGCCGGCTGTGTCAAACACGTAAATCCAGGTTACCTTGCTGTCCTCCACTACTGCGGATACGACACCGTTGCTTGCCACTTCCAGATTGCGGATGGGAAGATTGGTGGTAATGGTGCCAAGCTGCTTGGCAGAACTTTGTATGTAAATGGTTCGTCCGTTGTAATCGGCAATGGCAACCACGTCTTCGCAAACGGATATGATGGGGTTCTGCATTTCATAGGTCTGGTTCCAGATGACATTTCCCGCCGAGTCCATGCACCTTGCGCCGTCCTTGCTGTAGGACAGGATATTTTCTCCCAGACGCAGGCTTTCCGTACCTCCCACAAACACCTGGGGAACCGTGGTTTTTACCGTATAGTCCGTATATTTTTTATTGCGGTATAAAATAAATAAAAGAAGCACCACTGCGGCACAAATCACAATCACCAGCGTGGTCTTGTACAGATTGCTGAGCCGGTGTTTGCGGATTTTCTCTTTGTAATCTGCCGTATCTTCCTTTTTCAGCAGACGAAGGTTGCTTTGCTTCCGCAGCGGATTTTTCTGTTTTGTTTTGGGTTCGTTTCCGTTAAAGTTCCTGATATCTGCCATGGTATACTCTCTTTCTTCTCCACAGTATAACACATAAATATCAGGGAAGTAAAATAGTTTGTCCTACTTCTATGTTATTTGGATTTTTTATGCCGTTCAGTTCGCACACCTGCTTTACCATGCCCAAATCCCCGTACTTTCTGCGGCAGATGGCATTCAGGGTGTCGCCCCGCATAATGGTATACGATGTCGGCTGCGTTGCGGTCTGCGTGGTGCCGGCGCCATTTGACGAGGACTGAGATATTCCGGTTGTGCCGGTGCCTGTTGTGGTGGTAGTTGTGCCGTTGGCGTTGGCGCTGGTGCCTGTTGTGCCGGTAGTACCGGTGGTGCCAGTTCCCGTTGCGCCGGTGGGGAATGCATCCGGCGGGGTGACATCCGACCACGGCATGCCGTCCGCAGAGTTTCCCACATTGCCACCGGTCATGTCGGATCCGTTTGCCGTTGCCGCAGTGTCGCCGGTAAGTGCAGTGTCGCCGGAACCTGCAGAATATGCTGAACCGTTGACGGTAAGGGCGGTGTCATCCCCTGCATCCGGGATTTTCTGCTGGGTCAAATCTGCAATGACCTGTCTTGCTGCCACCTGCATTTCTTCTATTTTGTCAGAGTCGTTTATGGTGGTAATGCCTATGACGCAAAGCACTGTAAACATGGCTGCCGCCGCCATTTTCATCCGCTCTAAGTGCTTTATCATCTGCCTGTTTTTCTTTTTATAAGAAGCTGTTTTTTCCGAAGCGGCATTTTTATCCGAAGCTTTTTTTGTTGCCGCTATACGGTTTTCCAGAGGAAGGCTGCGGTAATTGCCGCCATATTCACCCTGGAAAGCGGTTGTTTCCGTCCGGCTGTCCGGTTGTCCTTCCTGTGCCGCCGGTGATGCATCTGTCCATGCGTTGTCCATAGCGGCATTTTCCGGATTGTTTTCCGCCTGTCTTGCACATCGTTTTTCCCGCTCGTCCATTTCCAGCATGAAATTAAGCATGCTCTCGTTCTTTTCAAAGAAGCAGGCATATCCGTTCACCTCAATGGCTTTCCCGCGGGTATCCAGAAAAATGGTTTCCGGCAGTTCTTCCCGGACAATGCACCAGCCTAAAAAGGAATATTCTTCAAAATACCGGCTGCCCACATTGTTGATTTCTTCCCGGTCGGACTGGGAAAGATACGGTCCCCTTCTGTCAAGACCTTCCATTCTGGAGGCACCGTACATAAAGTAGTATTTATAATTGCTTTCCTTGTAAGCCTGTCCGTACAAAGCAATGCCCGCGGGCTGTCCGTCCGACTCGCGGTTCCATTCTTTTATGTAGGATATAATGTAGTCTTCTACAAAAATCTTGTGTATTCTGTCCGGTTTTCCCATCTGTATAAGGTTCTTTGGCAGTTCCATATCCGTCCCCCCGCTTTCATTTTTGCGGACAGTATACACCTTTTCTTTTGCACATTCCCTCGAAATATGGGAGCCTGTCCCATAAGTTTTCGACACCGGAAAGAAAAAACCGGCCCCCTGTAACCGGACCGGTTTTCTTTTCCCTGCAAGCAGGGTATTTTTTATTTGATATTCTTTTGTTATTTCACACCGAATTCGTAAACGGTGGTGTAATCGTAAATTCTGTCGGGTCCGAAGGTTGCGGACGGGAACTGCGCCTTATTGGCAGTGTCGGGATAGAACTGTGTTTCCAGGCAAAGACCGCTTCTCTTTCCGTAAAGTGCGCCGCCCTTTCCTTCTTCTTCACCGATAAAATTGCCCGCATAGAACTGCACGCCGGGCAGATTGGTGTAGGCTTTCATGGTTCTTCCGCTTTCCGGTTCTTCCACGGTAGCAAAATGCTTAAGGCTGCCGTCAAAATCATCAATTACCCAGTTGTGGTCATAACCGCCTGCCAGATTGGTCTGCTCGTAATCATCCGCAATGTGTTCGCCCACTCTGTGCGCCGTTGTAAAGTCCATGGGAGTTCCGGCTACGGGAGCAATTTCTCCGGTAGGGATGCTGCCCTTTACCACCGGGGTAAAATGGGAGGCTTTGAGCCAGAGTACATGGTCTTCAATTTTGCCGTTGCCCTGTCCCTTTAAGTTAAAGTAAGAGTGATTGGTCATATTGAAGACAGTGTCCTTGTCGCTCTCCATATGATAATGCAGTTCAATCCGGTTGTCCTCTGTCAGGGTGTAGACCAGACTGACCGTGCGGTTGCCGGGAAGTCCCAGGCTGCCGTCCGCTTCCTTTAAGGTAAACTTTACAAAGTCCTCCCCCGCCTGTGCATCCCAGACTCTCTTATGAAATGCCTTGTCCAGGTGGGTATGTAAATTGTTGACGCCGTCATTCACATCCAGATGGTATTCGGTTCCGTTAAGGGTAAACTTTGCCCCGCCGGTACGGTTGGCAATCGGGCCTACCGCTGCTCCGAAAAAGCTGTAGTTTGCATAATAATTTTCCAGTTTGTCAAAGCCCAGCACCACATCTTCCACCTTGCCGTTTTTGTCCGGTACGCGGATGCTGTTTACGTTTGCGCCGAAGTTCAATACGGTTACACTCATGCCGTTTTTGTTGGACAGTGTGTACGCATAAATCTTTTCTCCCTGCGGTGTGGTTCCGAATTCTTCTTTCTTTACAGATACTGCTGACATTTTCTTATCCTCCAATCCTGCTTCCCCATAAGTATATAGAGCCGCTTTACATCTCCACACGGCCCTCCAGTGCGCGGAGCAGTGTCACCTCGTCAATGTATTCCAGGTCGCCGCCCACCGGCACGCCGCTGGCAATTCTCGTTACTTTAATGCCCGTAGGCTTAATAAGCTTGCTGATATACATGGCTGTGGTTTCGCCCTCCAGACTGGAATTGGTGGCAATAATTACTTCGTCCACGTTACCCTCCAGCCTGCTTATCAGCTCTTTCAGTTTAATGTCGCCCGGGCCTATTCCCAGCATGGGCGAAATGGCGCCATGCAGTACATGGTATACGCCCTCGTATTTGCCGGTTTTTTCATAAGCTGCCAAATCCCTGCTGTTTTCCACCACCATAATCTGTGCATGGTTGCGGTTTTTATTGGCGCAAATGGGACAGATTTCTTTGTCCGTCAGGGTATAGCATTCCTTACAGTACCTGACGTTTGCCTTCGCTTCCATAATGGTGGTTGCCAGTCTGTCCACTTTGTCCTTGGGCATATTTATCAGGTGGAACGCCAGTCTCTGCGCGGATTTGCTGCCAATTCCGGGAAGGGCTGCCAGTTCTTCGATTAACTTATTGATATAGCCGCTGTACATTTCCATTAGAAAGGAAATCCTCCGCCCAATCCGCCTGTCATGCGGTTCATCATGGCTGCGTTTTCTTCTTCTGCCTTACGGAGTGCTTCGTTGGTTGCCGCTACGATTAAATCCTGCAGCATTTCAATATCTTCGGGGTCAACGACTTCTTCGGAGAGTTTTACCTTTACCACTTCTTTTTTACCGGTTACGGTTACTTCCACTGCTCCGCCGCCTGCTGCCGCCGTGAATTCTTTTGTTTCCAGTTCCTTCTGGCCTTCTTCCATCTGACGCTGCATTCTCTGTGCCTGTTTCATCAGATTACTCATGTTGCCGGGCATTGCGCCTCCCGGAAAGCCACCTCTTTTTGCCATTTTGTCATATCCTCCTGCATTTATTTCTTGATTTGCATTTATATCTTAATTTGCACTTCTTACTTAATTTGCATTTCTTACTTTTTATTCACATCTTCTGTTTGATTTTATAGGAAGGCTTAATCCTCCACTTCCACTTCCATATTGAGTACCTTGGAAATGTCCACAAAGGAGTCTTCAAACTCTCTTTCCGATTTCACGGACTGGAAGTTCACATCCACATCCTTTCCGGAAAAATCACCCAAAAGGCGTTTCAGCGCCTCTCTGTTTTCTTCATTCTGCTGGAAATAATCACTTGCCAGTCCGTCCGGCAGCACTACCATAAGACGGTTGTCTCCGCCAAGGCTTAAACGTGCCGTTTTTAAATACGTCTTCATGGGATTGTCCGCATCCCCTACGATGGATGGCCAGCTTTTTACAATTTTTTCCACTTCCTCCGGTATTGCCTTGGGAAGCTCGGGACGTGCTTTCTTTACCGCAGGCGTCCCCGGCTGGGAAGCCATAAACATATCGGGCGTCATTCCCTCCGGAAGAAAGGATGCGTGCTCCACTTTGTCCTCCAGTTGCCGGATGCGGTCTAAAATGGCATCCTGCGAAGTTTCCATGGCGGGTCTGCACATTTTAATGAGCGCCAGTTCAATCAGAATACGCTTTTGGGAAGCATACCTCACCTGATTGGAAAGCTCGGAAAAGATACGGATATAGCGCATAATCGTTTCCATGTCTGCCATTTCCGCCTCTTCTTTCAGACGGGCAAGATTTTCGGAAGAAACGTCAATAACATCCTCGATTTCATCCGTGGATTTTGCCAGCATCAGGTTGCGCATATACCAGGCAAAGTCGCTGACAAACTGCACCAGTTCCCTGCCCTGCATGACAATTTCTTCCAATATGGTAATGCACTTTAAGGCATCCGCGGCAAGCAGACTGCGGAACAGCCGGCTGAATACTTCCGTATCCACGGCGCCCAGCACATCAAGCACCTTGTCGTAGGTCAGTTCCTGTCCTAAATGGAATGCAATGCACTGGTCCAAAAGGCTTAAGCCGTCACGCATGGAGCCGTCAGCCGCTTTCGCAATGTAGCGGAGCGCCCGCTCTTCAATCTGTACGTGCTCAGCATCCATCAGCTCCCGCATGCGGTCTGCAATGGTGTCAATGGAAATCCTTCGGAAGTCGTAGCGCTGGCACCGGGAAAGAATGGTCACGGGAATTTTATGGACTTCCGTGGTCGCCAGAATAAAAATAACATAAGAAGGCGGTTCCTCCAGTGTTTTTAACAGCGCATTGAACGCTCCTATGGACAACATATGCACTTCATCGATAATATAAACCTTATACTTTCCCTCAGCGGGAGAGTACGATACTTCATCCACAATCTCACGGATATTGTCCACGCTGTTGTTGGACGCCGCGTCAATTTCAATCACATTCATGGATGCCCCGGCGGCAATCGCCTTGCATACGGCACATTCTCCGCATGGACTTCCGTCTATGGGATTTTCACAATTCACGGACCTTGCAAAAATTTTGGCAATCGTGGTTTTACCGGTACCGCGGGTGCCCGTAAACAGATAGGCATGTCCGATGCGGTTTGCCTTAATCTGGTTTTTCAAGGTCGTAACAATATGCTCCTGCCCTTTGACATCCTCGAATTTCGCCGGGCGGAACTTTCTGTATAGAGCTGTATAAGACATAATACCATTAATCGCCGAAGCAGATGCCCAGCAATTTTCCTTCCTTTACGATGCTTGCATCGGGAGATACGGTCTTTAACTTACCGGCTACCTCTTCGAGAGGAACCTTCACGATTTCACGGTTTCTGTAGCCTACCATGAAGCCGTATTCTCCGTCCAAAATCAGTTTGCCCGCTTCAGAGCCCAGTCTGCTGGCAAGTACTCTGTCGTAAGGGTCGGGGCTGCCGCCTCTCTGCACGTGTCCGGGTACGGTTACGCGGACTTCCCTGCCGGTCTTTTCCTGAATCTGTGCTGCCACTTCATAGGAAACGGAAGGATAAGGACGGTTGCGCAGCTTCTCCTTGTATGCTTTCTTGGAAAGCTTGGCGTCTTCTTTGGAAATGGCGCCCTCCGCCACTGCAATAATGGTGAAACGGCTGCCGTTTTTATGATGCTTCTCAATGGCTTCCGCTACTTTATCAATATCATAAGGAATTTCCGGGATAAGGATGATGTCCGCACCGCCTGCCATACCGGCATTCAGGGTCAGCCAGCCTACCTTATGTCCCATAACTTCTACAATGAAAACTCTGCCGTGGGATGCCGCAGTGGTGTGAATGCAGTCAATGGCGTTGGTTGCAATATCAACCGCACTCTGGAAACCGAAGGTCATATCCGTTCCCCACAAGTCGTTGTCGATGGTCTTGGGCAGGGTTACCACATTCAGGCCTTCTTCACGGAGAAGGTTTGCGGTCTTGTGGGTGCCGTTGCCGCCTAAGATAACCAGACAATCCAGTTTCAGCTTTCTGTAGTTTTTCTTCATGGACTCTACTTTGTCAATGCCGTTTTCATCCGGCTCATGAATGAGCTTGAAGGGTGTACGGGATGTGCCCAAAATCGTACCGCCCACGGTAAGAATGCCGGAAAAATCTTTGCCCGTAAGCATTCTGTAATTTCCATAAATGAGGCCTCTGTATCCATCCAGAAAGCCATAAATTTCTACCTTTTCCCCGCTGTTTACCAGGGTCTTTACCACGCCGCGCATAGCTGCGTTCAATGCCTGGCAGTCCCCGCCGCTTGTCAGCATTCCGATTCTAATCATCCGTTTGCCCTCCTGTATAAAATTTATCGCTATTTATTTTACCACAAAATATACAAAAATAAAAGGCATGGTTCCTTGAGTTTCCGTACTTTTATCCACACTCCTCTGCTTTCACAGGCTCTGCTATAA
>CAVHWP010000044.1:0-9173 GCA_963639875.1 Bacteroidaceae bacterium | reverse complement strand
GGTATATTTATTTTTTAAAAGATAAATTTTATACCTGAAAATAAGATGCATTATATCGTAAATGGACTAAGCATTAAAAAGGACTAAGTTAAAAAGTAGATTAAATTAGAAAGAATAATTAAAAGGGTTAATTTATTTTATATAGATTTAATTTGTAATGGATATGACCTCAGAAATACTGCGAGCAATATTATATTTACACATACAAAACAAGAAAGATATTTTTTATAGTGAAGTTTAACGGTAATAAAGATGTTAGAAAGAATAATAGATAAAGAACTTAAACTAATTTCCTATTATAGAAATGATGAGGTATCCCTTCCATGGTATCAAGATTTAGATGTATGTAAGCAGGTAGATAACAGGGACGAACCTTATGATTTAGAACTTTTGCATTGTATGTACGATTACCTGAGTTCCAATGGGGATTGCTACTATATAGAATATGAAGGAAAATTAGTTGGGGATGTTTCATTGAGGGATAATGGAGAAATCGCCATTGTAGTTTGTAAGGAATATCAGAACAAACATATCGGAAGACGTTGTGTGCTGGATATGTTGAAGCTGGCAAAAGAAAAGGGAATGGACAAAGTAAAAGCAAATATATATTCCTTCAATAAACAAAGCCAGTCCATGTTACAATCTGTGGGTTTTGTTAAAACAGAAGAAGAGTGGTATGAATATATAATCTAAAAATAAGTTCCTTACCTTATGCCAACAGCTTTCTACAAATTTAATCTATGAAGGAGCAAAAATGCTGTTGGTAGAAGAAGTAGATAATAAAGAGTTTATAATGTATTTATTTGATACAATGTAGGAAGAATTACGGGCGCCAAAAGTGAAGAAAAACAAATAAAATTTAAAGAACATCGGGACACAAGATAATGTTTCACGTGAAACATTGAACATCAATATATTGTGATTTACCTTGTAAAATACCCAAAATTAGCCATTTTACAGCACCGAAAATCCAGCATTTTTGGTAAAAATCCGCATTTCAAAAATAAACTTCTTATAGCCTATCCCAAAGAATGATGTTATAATGTATAAGATGCGAGTTAAAAACAAGCGGCTGTGCTGCGCACAGACATTTGTTTTTAACGCATCTTATAACGAACAAATCATTTTGCGTTAGCAAAATAAATACGAGCGAAGCTCGTGGATTTGTGAGTGAAAAAGTTCAACGAGCAAATTGTTTTGCGTCAGCAAAACGGAAGCAAGCGGTAGCTTGCTATTTGCGAGTGATGAAGTTCAACGAACAAGCAGTTCTGCAGTGCAGAACAATAGCAAGCGATAGCTTGCAGCTTGTGAGTGTTCGCAGGAGGAAACAAGCGACTGCACTTTGCACAGACTTAGGTCGTATTAGTAAGAAAGGCTTGATATTAAAATGGGAAAAGTTATTGCTATTGCCAATCAAAAGGGTGGTGTGGGTAAGACCACAACATCTATTAATTTATCTGCGTCTCTGGCAGTGAAAGGAAAAAAGGTACTGGTTATTGATACCGACCCGCAGGGAAATACCACCAGCGGATTTGGTGTTGATAAGAATGAACTGGAAAACACCATCTATGAACTGATGCTGGGAGAGTGCTCCATTCAGGATTGTATCTTAAAGGATGTTATTAAAAACGTATCCATTATTCCTTCCAACGTGAATTTGGCGGCAGCGGAAATAGAATTGATTGGTGTAGATAAAAAGGAATTTATTCTGAAGGGAGAAGTGGACTGGGTAAAAGATAAGTATGATTTCATCATCATTGACTGTCCTCCTTCCTTAAATACTTTGACAATTAACGCTTTGACAACGGCTGACAGTGTATTGGTTCCAATTCAATGTGAATACTACGCACTGGAAGGTCTGAGCCAGTTAATACATACAGTCAACCTGGTAAAAGAAAGACTGAACCCTGAACTGGATATGGAAGGTGTGGTATTTACCATGTACGATTCCCGTACCAACCTTTCCATGCAGGTGGTAGAAAATGTAAAGGAACACTTAAATCAGAATATTTATAAAACCATGATTCCCAGAAATATCAGATTGGCGGAAGCACCCAGCTACGGTATGCCCATCCATATGTATGACCCGAAGTCAGCCGGTGCGGAGAGTTATATGAGTCTGGCTGATGAGGTAATCAAGCATAACAGAAAGAAAAAGTAAGAGGAGGGTATAGCAATGGCAGCAAAAAAAGGTGGATTAGGAAAGGGTCTCGGCAGCAAAGGTTTAGGTCTTGATGCGTTAATACCGGAAACACCGGCAGAAAAAAAGACAGCGGCTCCGGCAAAAGCGGGAGAAGAAAATGAACAGGGTACTCTGGTTAAAATTACCAAGGTAGAGCCAAACAAAGAACAGCCCCGTAAGAATTTCGATGAAGATGCGCTGGAAGAACTGGCGGAGTCTATTAAACAGTACGGTTTAATTCAGCCCATTGTCGTACAGGACAGAGGCGACCATTACGAAATTATTGCAGGCGAACGTCGTTGGAGAGCGGCAAGAATTGCCGGACTGAAAGAAGTTCCCGTTATTATCAAGCATTACACAGAACAGGAAATTGTGGAAATTTCCCTTATTGAAAATATTCAGCGTGAAAACTTAAACCCCATTGAAGAAGCACAGGCATACAAAAGACTTCTGACAGAGTTTAATCTGAAGCAGGATGAAGTGGCAGAAAGAGTTTCCAAGAGCCGTACTGCCGTAACCAACTCCATGCGTCTGTTAAAGCTTTGTGATGAAGTGCAGCAGATGGTGATTGAGGACATGCTTTCCACCGGACATGCCAGAGCGCTTCTTGCTATTGAAAATCCGGAAGAGCAGTACACCATTGCACAGAAAGTATTTGATGAAAAACTCAGCGTGCGTGATGTAGAAAAATTAGTAAAAAATCTTCATAAGCCGGAAAAGGCAAAGAAGAAAATAGACGATGAAGCTCTTAAGATTATTTATCAGGAAATTGAAGAGAAATTAAAGCAGGCGCTCAGCACCAAGGTTTCCATTACCGGAAAAGAAAAAGGTGCCGGCAAAATGGAAATCGAGTTTTACAGTCATGAGGATTTGGACAGACTGGTTGATTTACTGACAAAAGCCTGATAGAAAGATACGAGGAAATACCAATGAACAGTAATATACTGCAAAGTATCGGACTTGGAAATCTGGATATTGCTTACCTGTTTCTGATTTTACTTGTTTTCATTGTAGTGCTTTTTGTAATTATTATCCTGCAGATGAAAAAGTTAAATCAGTTACAGAGAAGAATAAGTAAATTTATGACAGGCAAGGATGCAAAGAGCCTGGAAAAAGATATTGTAGGTCTGTATGAGGACAACAAGTTTTTGAAAATCAATGTGGACAAAAACAAAAAGGACATCCGTACACTCTACAAGAATATGGAGCATGCATTCCAGAAAATCGGTCTGGTAAAATACGATGCTTTTCAGCAGATGGGCGGAAAACTCAGCTTTTCCCTTGCACTGCTGGATGAGAACAACAACGGATTTATTCTGAACTCCGTGCACAGTACGGAGGGATGTTACACCTACACCAAAGAAATTAAGAATGGAGAATGCGCAATTTCTTTGGGCGAAGAGGAACAGCAGGCGCTGGATATGGCTATCGGGGAATAGCATTCTTAATTCGGAAAGGAACCTACATGAAGAGTGTTTCAGTAAATGAACTGAAGGGTAATGAAATAGCAGCTCAGGATATTCTCACAAGTGATTACCAGATGATTTTACCGGCAGGTTCCGAAATTAAGGTAAAATATATCGATAAGCTGCTCAGTCTGGGGATTGTAAAAGTTTATATCAAGGACGAAAGTTCACAACAGGAGGAGATTTCCATATTAAAAGAGGATGTGGAAGTTTCTATGAAGGAAAAAGTAAAAGAAGTATTGGAAAAGCATACTTACCATCATAACGAAGAGCTGGCGAGCCTGAATGAAACGGTGGATCATGTCATCACCGAAATCGCGGAAGAAGACGAAGTGATGGAAAAGGTTTATGATATAAAGCAGCGGAGTACCGACATTTTTGAACATTCCCTAAGTGTATGCAGTCTGGCAATTCTTACGGCTATTAAATTAGGTTACAGCAGAGAAAGTCTGCACGGTATCGGTGTGGGATGTTTATTACATGATATTGGATTACAATATTTAACTATAAACTATCAGAACGAAGATGTTGCCACCATGTCAAGGGCGGAAATTGCAGAATTCAAGAAACATCCGGTTTATGCGTATTCCGCACTGAAAAATGAAAAGTGGTTGTCCGACACCGCAAAAGCCATGATTTTGTACCACCATGAAAGACTGGATGGCTCCGGTTATCCGCTGCACGCCACACAGATTTCAGATCTGGTACAGATTTTAACGGTGTGCGATACCTTCGATGAGATGATTTGCGGCATCAGTTGCAAAAAAGTAAAGGTTTATGAAGCAATAGAATATCTGAAAACCTTTAAAAATGTGAAGTATAGTGGTAAAATAGTAGATGCGTTTTTTCAGTTCACGGCAGTTTACCCGGTTGGAACCCAGGTACTTACGGGAGACGGAGAAACAGGCATCGTTATCAGACAGAACAGAGAGTTCCCGGACAGACCGGTGCTCAGAATTATTAAAGATAAGAATGGCAAGGATGTTACGGAAGAAAAAATTCTCGATCTTATCCTTGTGCAAAATATATTTATAGAAAAAGCGATTGATTAGATTATTATTTAAGGAGGCGTCTACTCATGATAGACATTAAATTTTTAAGAGAAAATCCTGATTTAGTAAAGGAAAATATCAAGAAGAAATTCCAGGATGCAAAGCTTCCCCTTGTTGACGAAGTGATTGCTCTGGATGCAGAAAGCAGAAAGGTTAAGCAGGAAGCAGACGAGCTTCGTGCCCAAAAGAACAAGATTTCCAAGGAAATCGGCGCTCTGATGGCACAGGGTAAAAAAGAAGAAGCAGAAGCAAAGAAGGCAGAAGTTGCTGCCCAGTCCAAGAGACTTGCTGAACTGGAAGCAAAAGAGCCGGAATATCAGGAAAAAATCACAGCAATCATGATGAAAATTCCCCAGATTATCGACGCTTCCGTACCTATCGGAAAGGACGATACCCAGAACGTGGAAATTACCAGATTTGGCGAGCCCAAGGTTCCCGACTTTGAAGTACCTTATCATGCAGATATTCTGGAAAGAATTAACGGTCTTGATAAAGAAAGCGCCGGCAGAACCAGCGGCAACGGTTTCTATTACCTGATGGGCGATGCTGCCAGAATTCATTCCGCAATGATTAGCTATGCAAGAGATTTCATGATTAACAAAGGATTTACTTATTGTATTCCTCCATTCATGATTAGAAGCAGCGTTGTAAACGGTGTTATGAGTTTTGATGAAATGGAAGCCATGATGTACAAGATTGAAGGCGAAGACCTTTACCTGATTGGTACTTCCGAACATTCCATGATTGGTAAGTTCAAGGGTCAGATTGTAAACGAAGCAAGCCTTCCCATTACCATGACCTCTTATTCTCCCTGCTTCCGTAAGGAAGTCGGTTCCCACGGCATTGAGGAACGCGGCGTTTACCGTGTGCATCAGTTTGAAAAGCAGGAAATGGTTGTTCTTTGCAAACCAGAAGAGTCCATGGACTGGTACAACAAGATGTGGTCTTACACCGTAGAATTTTTCAGAAGCCTGGACATTCCCGTCCGTACACTGGAATGCTGCAGCGGTGATTTGGCTGACTTGAAGGTAAAATCCTGTGACGTGGAAGCATGGAGCCCCAGACAGAAGAAGTACTTTGAAGTCGGTTCCTGCTCTACCTTAGGCGATGCACAGGCAAGACGTCTCGGCATCCGTACAAAAGGTGAAAATGGTACTTACTTTGTGCATACATTAAATAATACAGTATTGGCTACCCCGAGAGGACTGATTGCATTCCTTGAAAACAATGTAAACGAAGACGGTACTGTAAATATTCCCGAAGCACTTCGTCCTTACATGGGTGGTGTTTCCAAGATTGGTTAATAAATTTACACAGAACGAAAAGAAAGAAGGTGAAATCCTTGCATAAATTTATGAGAGCCATTGGCTTCAGTAAAACCAGTAACAGAAAAGAATTGAAGGCTCTGCTTGCCAGCGTTGTGATGAATGCGGGCAAAAGGGCTTATACCATCAGCGACGAAGAGGTTCTTTTAGGAGAATTCAGCAAGGATTTCGCTGAAAATATGGGCATCGCCGTCTGCGGAGAATTTGATGAGTCGGACGATGAGAAATTTATTTACGAGTATTACTATCCGTATTTAAGAGGCAGAGGCATCACCACCACGGAGGATGTTTCCGTGGAAAGGCATGCTGCCAGGGAGTCCTACGCCGGAATCTGCGATGATGTGAAGGTAGGCGTTTCCCTTATTTTTTACCTGCAGAACATGATTCCTTATGTAAAAGCGCAGGCACAGGGAAAGCTTCCCATCAAGGGAACGACACTCACCCTGTCGGCTTTGTCCATTAAAGGAAATATTATGTTCCCCATCAAAAAGGATGAGCAGCAGAAGCTGAAAATAAAAAAAGACTCCAACGTGCGCAACAACCTGATTGCAGCGGCAAGGCGCGGCGATGAAGAAGCCATTGAAACACTGACGCTGGAAGATATGGATATGTATACCACGATTTCCAAGAAAATCCAGAACGAAGATGTGTTCAGTCTGGTGGACACCTACTGCATGCCTTACGGTGTGGAGTGCGACCAGTATTCTATTCTGGGTGAAATCCAGGAGTGCAACCTGGTGACCAACAACCTTACCGGCGAGGAAGTTTACCTGATGTCCGTCTACTGCAACGAGCTGACCTTTGATGTCTGCATCAACAAGCTGGACCTTTACGGAGAGCCGGAAATCGGCCGCCGCTTTAAGGGTATTATCTGGCTTCAGGGATTCATTAATTTTCCGGAATAGATTGACCGGGGATTTTCCTTTATGGTATAATTTCGTAGTGTAAAAATTTGTTTGAACAGGCAGATTTTTATATATGTTTCCTTAGTTAAATGGATATAACAGCCCCCTCCTAAGAAGTAGCCATGGTTGATTCCATGAACTTCGATTTGGTGGTAACTAAGAGTTCGATTAGAACAATGGCATATGAAAATGTCGAAATAAGAAAACAGATGATTCATCACGAAAGTGGTTGAGTTCATAAAGTTGGTCGCCGTAACCGAAAAGGCCAAAAAAGCCCGAAAATACGGCATTTGTTCCCATAGTTAAATGGATATAACAAGCGCCTCCTAAGGTTCAATCATGGTTGAGACTTATGGAAGTTGAGAAGTGATAAGTCAGAGTTCGATTCCAACAGGGATTGACCTGAATGTCAAAATAAGATACAATGGAAATTCATCACAAGAGTGATTGAATTCATAGATATGGCAGCCGGAGCCAAAAGAGCTGAAAAGCCCGAAAATACGGCATTTGTCTCCTTAGTTAAATGGATATAACGGGGTCCTCCTAAGACTCTATTGTAGGTTCGATTCCTATAGGAGACGCTCATTTTTAGCGGTAATGAAGATAGTTTCATTGCCGCTTTTTTTGTGCAGAATCGCAATTTCAGTGACAAATTTGTCAGCGAAACAGGGCTGAAAATGCTGATTTTGTCAGCGGGGATGGATGCTTGTCACCGATTTACATTTTCCGGTCTGTCACCCAGAGGGATTAACTACAGTGTAGGATGAGCTTTGGGGTGTAAAATTGTGAAAAGCAGTAAAACAAAACACTATATTCTTGTCTGTGATATCAGGCCTGTCGGAAGAGTCCGTTCAGATTAGATAAATACAATCTATTCTGGACGGGCTTTTTTGCGTGAGCATCGCGAGTGCGTTCAGGGAAAGGAAGTTGCCTATGGAAGAAAAGAAGGAATTGCTGGATCAGGATGAAAGAGTTGTAGAGATTGAACTGGAAAGACTTCGGGGATTTGTAAACCATCCATTCAAGGTTCAGGCGGACAGTCAGATGATTGAATTACAAGAGAGCATTAAGAAGTATGGAATATTAAATCCTCTGATACTTTTTAAGGTCAAAAGTTTATAATGCTTAGTGTATTGTTGCTTGACAACTTCCAGTTTGTAGAATTCTTACTGGATTAAGAAAATTAACAGAGAACTAACGACAGACTAACAAATGACTAACGAGGAACTAACGACGTGTATCTTTTTTTCTATTTTGGGGTGTGATAATATTATCATAGACAAATGAGACATGAAACGCGAGAGCGGTCAGACATTTGTTTCTCTTTTGCAAAAGAATATGGATTAAGAATGAAGCGTCAGCTCATTACCGGATTGGTGATGGGTATGGCGCTTTTTTGATGCCAAAAATCAGGTGACGATCTGAAAAATATAAGCAGGAGGAAATTGCATGGCATATGAATATGACCATGACTGTCCGTTTGAACCCTACATCACCAATCTTGGGAAATATAACGAGGGTGAGCTGGTAGGCGAATGGGTGAAGTTTCCCACCACATCAGAAGAACTGCAAAAAGTATTTGAACGAATTGGAATCGGCTCAAAAGATGATTTCGGTAATCCTTATGAAGAATGGTTCATTAGTGATTATGACTGTTATGATCTGCTGGGAACTGGCCAGGAGGAAGGATATTTAAGACAGTGCAGCATGGCAATGAAAAATTACCAGGAAATGATCAGATCCGGGGTTGATAATGATTCTGCCGGATATTGTGCACCGCAGGGAATGAGAAATATTCTTCTGATCAGTGCGACACCGTATCAGTGGAAGCACATGATCCGTCAGAGAACATGCAGGAGAAATACAAAGGAAACCAGATATGTGATGCTGAAAATCTGGGAACAGCTTCTGGAGCAGAACAGGGAACTGTTTTCTGACTGTGGGCCATTCTGTATGAATGGTGGCTGTGAAGAAGGAAAGATGACCTGCGGAAAGAGTATTCCACCGCAGATGTTACCAACAGATATTATCAGGGTGGATTTTCCAAGATTGTGCGAAGAGAGTGTGTTGGAGGAAGGAGTACCAGATGAAGATACAGCTGATTGATTTTGGTGGGAGAAGCCCGGAGAGGGCTCATGCCAATGATGCCGGAGCGGATGTATTCAGCCCAAAGGATGCAGTAATACGACCGGGAGATATCTGTAAGCTGCCTCTGGGATTTGGATTAAAAATACCGGATGGCT
>CAVHWP010000043.1:0-10046 GCA_963639875.1 Bacteroidaceae bacterium | reverse complement strand
ACAAAATATATGAACTTTTCAAGGCACTATAGAGGGGCTTTTGACCCCAACATCAAATGTATTTGAATAAAACCGTTTCAGCCTCTCTCATAAACCAACAGCAGTGTCCCGTTTTTAACGGATACCACCGCGTTTTTTCCGACAAAAGAATTGCTCACACCAAGGGCGCGGTCCGAAGTAAGCGCACCTGTGTATTCGTATTTGAGTCCCTGTATGGTCACGTCTTCCGCCACATCGCTCAGGGCGAAAATCGAGATGCTTCCTTTCATGGCAGCGGAAAGAGTTTTACTGCCATTGTGCAGAATTTCCATGCGGACACCATCTCCCATCATCTGGAGGGAACAGCCTTTCTTCGCATAAAAGCTCATCATCTGGATATTGGCAAGTGTGTGCGAAATCCGCGCACCGCCGCATCCGCCGTACAGTAAAATGTTCCGGTAGCCTTTTTCGTAAGCCTTTGCAACCGCCAGCGCCATATCCGTATCGTCCTTTTCCACCGGAACGATTTCCTTCGGAATGTCATTCAGTATATCTTTCAGGGCTTCTTCCGGCTTGACTTTCTCCGTCGGTGTGTCATCCAATTCCACCGAGTCCAAATCCCCGACAAAAAAATCCGGCAGCATGCCATTTTTCAGCAAAAACTTCAAGCCGCCGTCGGCAACGACGACATAAATGTCCTTATTCTTTATTTTCGCGCTGCATCCGGTATGGCAGGTGTCGCAGTCCCTGCTGCAGTGTTCCGCCTGTTCTCCGTACCCCGCCCATTTCAATAATTTCAGTAATGCGCTCTCCTCGCTTCCCATAGGAGAAGCTCCGATGATAATTGCCTGTTTGTATTCCGTTGTTGCCTGTTTCATGACCAATCAGCCGCCTTTCTTCCTACAATACGGTATTTATTATACGCAATCGTACGCAAAAAACCAATCGTAAAAATTTACGATTGCATTTTCGATTGACATTTTTCTCTCGCTTCCTTATACTTAGAACATGCGTTATAAAACACTTGTTATAAATAGAAAGGGAATATCCTATGCCGCCGAAAACAAAATTTTCAAAAGAACAAATTACAGAAGCTGGACTGCAAATTGTCCGGGAAAAGGGTGCGGACGGTCTTACCGCAAGAGCATTGGGCGAAAAGCTCGGCAGCTCCTCCTGTCCTGTTTTTACAGTATTTAAAAATATGGAAGAAGTGCAGCAATCGGTAATCGACGCCGCCAAAAGCATTTACAAAGAATATGTAGACCGTGGTTTAACGGAAAAACCCGCCTTCAGGGGCGTCGGAAAACAATACATTCTTTTTGCCATAAAGGAACCTTCCTTATTCCGGCTCCTTTTTATGACGGAACAGCCCACAGTGTCCGACCTTGCGGGAGTTCTTCTGCTGATAGAGGATAACTACGATAAAATTCTTTTTTCCATTATCAACGAATACGGTGTGGAAAAAGATACGGCGGAACGGCTGTACCGGCATTTGTGGATTTATTCCCACGGAATTGCCACACTGTGTGTTACCGGAATGTGCCGCTTCACCGGCGAAGAAATAAGCACCATGATGACCGAGGTGTTTACCGGTCTAATGAAAAATGCGAAGGGAGAACGGCACAATGATTGAGGCAAAAGACCTGATTAAATATTACGGGAGCGGAGAAAACCGTTTTCAGGTTCTGAAAAATATCAGCCTGCAGATACAGGACGGAGATTATGTGGTCATTCTGGGAGCTTCCGGTTCGGGAAAATCCACGTTGTTAAATGTAATCTCCGGTCTGGAGCGCCCGGAAAGCGGCGAAATCCGTTACGATAACGAAGATATTACCACGTTTTCCGACAGCCGCCTGACAGAGTTCCGGAAGAAATACATTGCTTTTATTTTTCAGCAATACTATCTCCTGCCGCACATGGACGTTGCAAAAAATGTAAAAATGGGCGCGGATTTGGCAGCAAACAAAGAATACCGGACTATTATTGAAGCCGTCGGACTCGGCAATAAACTGCACAAATATCCCAGCGAACTTTCCGGCGGCGAGCAGCAGCGGGTATCCGTTGCCCGGGCACTGGCGAAAAAACCGAAGGTTTTATTTTTAGATGAGCCCACCGGTGCACTGGATGAACAGACGGGCAGACAGGTTCTTGACTACATATCCCGGCTGCAGGCGGAGTACGGCTTTACTATTGTCATGGTCACGCACAATCTGAATATCGCCGAAATGGCAAAAACGGTCATCCGAATGAACAGCGGACGTATTTCTGAGATTTACACAAACGATACGCAGAAAACCGCCTACGAAATCGGATGGTAATATCGAAAAGAAACGGAGAAAGATTATGGTTGTCGGAATAAAAGATGCGGCAAAACTGCTGGGAATTTCCATTATTTCCTGCTGTGCCGTGCTGGTTTGCACCATGTTTCTGAATTACTATATGGATATTGTCAGCATAAAAGAACAAATCACCATGCCGCAGGTCATGGTATTTTACGAAGCCCAGGTTTCCACTGCAAAGGTGGTCTGTATGGTGAGCGGAGGCTGCCTGCTTATGACTTCCGTGATTATGCTGATTTTCTATATCAAACACTATATCGATACGCATAAAAAAGAACTGGGAATATTAAAAGCTCTCGGCTATTCCCCTTTGCGGATTGCCAAAAGCTTTTATGTGTTCGGAAGCAGTATTTTCATCGGCACAATAACCGGTTTCTGCGGTGCTTTTCTTATCATGCCGACATTTTACAACGTACAGAATAAGGACAAAATCCTTCCCGAAATCACCGTGCAATTTCACCCGGTGCTTCTTGTATACATGGTGGCTGCACCCACCGCTGCCTTTTCCCTGCTTGCTGTTTTTTATGCCTTTCGCCGGATGAAAAACCCGGTGCTCGCGCTTTTAAGGGACAATGTGCAGACTTCTTCCAAACCGCGGAAAAGACCGGCAGAAGAAAAAGAAGAAAGCTCTTTTACGGACGATTTACGGAAAAGCACCTTAAAAAGCAAGAAAACACTTGCCTTTTTCATTGTCTTTGCTTCATTATGTTTCTCATGTATGACACAAATGTCAGCAAGCATGAAGGATTTATCCAGCTTTATGATGGGCGTTATGATAATGCTGATTGGGCTGGTTCTGTCCTTCACAACCCTGTTTCTTGCCATCACAACCGTTATAAACGGGAACACCAAAACCATTGCCATGATGCGGGTATTCGGTTATTCGCAAAAGGAATGCTGCCGTGCGCTCCTTGGGGGCTATAGACCGCTGTCCTACATCGGTTTTGCCATCGGAACCGTGTATCAGTATGCACTGCTCCGCATTATGGTCGACATTGTGTTTAAGGATTTTGAGGGTATACCCGAATATAAATTTGATTTTCCCGTTATGTTTCTTTCCCTCGCCACCTTTATTCTCATTTACGAAACGGTAATGCACATTTATTCCGGCAAGATAAAGGACATTTCCATCAAAGAAATTATGCTCGAGTAGCCGATACTCCGCTGCCTGCGCCTGCATCTTCCAGCCGCTTTTTCAGGCTGTCACAGACCTCATATGCCATCTACTTAAAAAAGTGTGCACACCCATGCAATCAGGGCACAAACGGGAATATAGATAACAAAATGCAAAAGGTGCGCCTTTTTGTTATAGCCGAACATATGCGGTCCTACTACGCCTTTTACTTCGGGATAAAAATGAGGGAAGAAATCAGAGTGGCAAAGCAACACCCAGTCGAAGAAAAGAATATCATAGATTTCCATGCAGTAAAGTATCACAAGTTTTGAACCTCCTTTAGTTACTCTTTTGTATTTCCGACATGCTGATTATAGCAGACTAACCAATCCATTACAATATTCTTCAAGTTTGTAATTGACAATCACACATTACTTTTATATAATTTAATGTGTGATTGTCGAATTGAGGTGAGAAGAATGAACGCTAAGGAAAAAATCGAAGAATTGTTGAAAGCATCGGAGGATGGTACGATTACCGCAGCACAGGTGACGGAAGCTGGACTGCACCGCAGTATTTTACAGGAGTTTGTCAAAAACGGTGAAATGTATCGTTTCGGGCGCGGGCTGTATGTGCGGAGCAGCGCGTGGGAGGACGATTTCTACCTCTTGCAGCGTAAGTATGGGCGCGGAATCTACTCGCATGATACTGCACTGTATCTGCTGGGCTATTCAGACCGTACCCCGGCGAAATATACAATGACCTTTCCCAAAGGCTACAATGCGCCGTCCTTGAAGCAGGAGAATTTAATTGTCAAACGCGTTATACCGGAGAACTATGAGTTTGGCAGAATTAAAATTGAATCCCCATCCGGCAATTCAATTTGTGTTTACGATTTGGAACGGACGTTATGTGACATCCTGCGCGGAAGCGGCAGCGATGTTCAGGTTGTCGGGGAAGCCATGAAACGCTATGCGGCATCCAAGGACAAGAATATTCACAGACTGATGCAATATGCAGACCAGCTTCGTGTGAAGCCTAAGGTGCTGCGCTACATGGAGGTTTTGCTATGATTACAAAAAATCCAATGCAACTGAAAGCCTTTATCAAAAACAAAGCAGCGGAAAAACATATCTCTGCGCAGCTTGTCATGCAGAACTATATGCTCGAACGGCTACTGGAACGAATTTCGCTTTCTCCCTATAAGAGCAATTTCATTCTCAAAGGCGGATTTCTGATTTCTGCCATTGTAGGATTGGACACGCGGGCAACAATGGATTTGGACACAACAATTAAGGGCTTCACCCTGACGCATGAAATGATTCGCAAAATCTTTACAGAAATTTGCGCTGTCCGGATTGCCGATGACGGTGGATGTCACCACGGGCGATATGATAACGCCCCGGGAGGTGGAATACACATTTTCCCTGCTGTTCGATGACCGCACGATTAGTATTCTTGCCTATAACCTTGAAACAGTGCTTGCGGAAAAGCCGGAGACCGTACTGTCCCGCAACATTGCAAATACCCGTCCAAGAGATTATTATGACATACATATCCTGTACACACTGCGCGGTGCTGAGTGCGATAAAGCGACGCTGTGCCGGGCACTGGAACGGACGACGCAGAAACGCGGCAGCAGCATGATTTTAACAGACTACCCTGCGATTATGAAGGAGATACGCGAAAGTAGTACACTTCACAAGCTGTGGGAGAAATACCGCCGCGAATATGAGTATGGTAACGACCGTGCAAATCCCGAATTTTCCGCCGAGCAGAACACCGATTATAACCATCAGCGCATCCAGTACCATGCGGACTGTTTTTACCTGCCAGTTATTCTTTTCCGCGAGCGCAAATGTCAGTGCTTCATAGGAGCCTCTTCCCAGCGAAGCCGAAGCATACAGGCCCGTTCCTGCCGCAAAGAGAACGATGCCGAGCAGCATAATGAACAGATTAAGCCATAGATACTCACTGTAAACATGACAATTTGCAAATAAATCCACACAGGCACTGTATACCACCTGATACAGGATTGTGCCTATGTGAATTTGCTTTCTGTCATAGAAAAGGGCAAACAAAATCATGACAACCGCCACTGCAAACGATGCCATTCCCATGCTTATATGAAATGTCTTAGAAATTCCCTGCCACAGCACGGCAAGGGTTGCCCCGCCAAATCCCGCATATAAAGCAAGCGTGATGCCATAGGCAGCAATGACGGAGCCCGCCACAATCACTATGATTTTTTTAAGTAAATTTCCTGAAAACAAAGTTTTTTCTTTCATCATATCTTCCTTTGCGGGATAAACGTAAATGCTATTTTCCCGATTATCTGTCCCAACAGGTCTTTTTATCCTCTTCCGTGATGGCGCGGATAACCCTGCAGGGATTGCCGACTGCCACGGAATTATCGGGAATATCTTTGACTACAACACTTCCGCCCCCGATAACAACATTGCTTCCTATTTTAACACCTGGCATAACCTGGACACCGGCTCCAATCCAGACATTATCGCCGAAGGTTACTTTTGCTCCGTCCAGAATAACGGTGTTATGATTTGCGAAAAAATACTCTCCGATTTCAATGTTATAGCCGTAATCGCACCAGAAAGGATTTTCGTTTTCACGTTCTCAAGGTCATATTATTTTTCCTTCTTCAAACATATCATATTCCATGCTTCATCATCAACCTCTTCCTCGTGGAACAGCTTTCTTTTATCTTCATCCGTTATTTTTCTGATAACGCGGCATGGATTTCCTGCTGCAATCGACCAGTCCGGAATATCTTTCGTGACAACACTTCCGGCACCGATTACCACATTATCTCCGATATGTACGCCGGGACAGATAACACTGCTGCCGCCTATCCACACATTGTCGCCGATTGTTACTTCCTTTCCGTATTCAAACATGGAATTGCGCGTATCCGGATGAACCGGGTGTCCTGCTGTATAAATGGCGACATTGGGAGCCATAAAACAGTTATCGCCGATTTTCACCTTTGCCACATCTATAATGGTGCAGTTATAATTTGCATAGAAATTTTTACCCACCTCGATATGAGAACCATAATCGCAGTAAAAAGGCGGATTGATACATGCACCCTCCGATTTTCCCAAAAGCTCTTTTGCAATTTCTGCAATCCCGTCAAAATCCGACCTGTCTGCAAAATTCAGTTTTTGCAGGATTTTTCTGCATTTTACCTGTTCTTCCATAACCGCTTCATCCGAAATGTAAGCAAGCTGATTGTCTCTTCTTTTTCTCATATTCATCCTTTAATTCTCCGTTTCTGTCAGATTTTTTACCCATTTATATTTTCTGTAATGCTTAAAAACCGCCGGGAGCTTTACCAGTTCATCCAGATTTAACACGAAATATACCGCCAGCACCGGCAATTTCAGTATAAACGCTGCGATGCATCCCAGCGGAACCGCAAAACACCACATGGTAACGGCATCGCACCGGAGTCCGAATTTTGTATCTCCTCCTGCCGGAAAAATACCGCCAATGGTCATTGCGTTTATGGATTTACCTATTACATAATAACTGCTCATAAACAGCATGTATTTTAAATACCCGGCTGCCGTGGCGGACAGGTTTGTAAAATGCAAAATCATCGGAGTCAGAAGTAAAATCACAGCTCCGGTCAGACAGCCCGAAATTACCGCGATTTTACACAAAATATTTCCGCTCCTTTTAGCCTCCGGTAAATTTCCCTCACCAAGCAGATTTCCGACAATAATACTTCCTCCGTATCCGAAACCGGTGCAGACACAGATTAGCAGATTTTTGGTTATGTTTGCAATGGAGTTGGCAGCTACCGCGTCCGAACCGAGATGTCCCATTATGACGGAATACATGGTAAACCCGCCGCCCCAGGCAATTTCGTTAAGAAGTACCGGATAAACATGCTTCCAGAATTTTTTTGTAATATAAACATTTCCGCCTCTTATATCCGTTATTCCCATCCAAAGTTCCTTCTGGGAATGCAAAATGCATATCGTAATAGCCAGTCCGATACCGTTTGCGATAACCGTTGCCACTGCCGCACCCGCAATCTCCATCCTGGGAAATCCAAAGTATCCGTAAATAAAAACGGCATTCAATACAATATTGGAAAAAACAACTATCAGGCTGACCATCGTACATTTTCCCACATGACCGCAGTTTTTCAATATGCCCTGTAAAACCTGCAAAACGCCGGAAAATACATAGGACAGCCCGATGAACCTCAGATATTTTATTCCATAATCAATCAGTACGGCATCATTCGTAAACAGCTTCATAAGAATTTGCGGTGCAAACAGTGTTGCCATCAGGAAAAAAACGGAAACCGCCAATACATATTTTAATACCAGTCCCGCTGCCCTTCGTAATCCGTAAAAATCTTTTTTTCCGTAAAACTGTGCAACAAACATGTTCTCCCCGATTGTAAGCGCCGTTAAAAGCAGATTAAAAACAAAAGTAATCTGTGAAGCCAGCGAAACCGCCGACAAAGAATTCTGGTTCAAACCTCCCAGCATAAAAGCATCACATGCACTTACAAGTGCAAGCATGAACTGCTGTACGGTAATCGGCAAAGCAAGCTTCCGAATTTTATTACCAAATTTATCCTCCATATTTCGATTGTTCCTTTTCTGTGCACAATACAAAAATAAACAATCTACATTGATTTTTATACCAAAATCAACCATAATAATATAACAAACGTCCGCAAAGGAGGAAATATCAATGGAAGTATGTCCGAACACGGTCTTAAATTCCGACACATCGGAAAATGTTGCCTATAACAACCCGGATTTTCCTGCATATATAAAAAAAGGACAGCTTTCAAGCTATCCTGCTTTTCGTGCGGTCAGCCACTGGCATGACGATTTGGAGTTTATTCTGATTTTGGATGGGCAGATGTCTTATGATGTCAATGGACAGAAAATTTGCCTCCGGACCGGTGAAGGAATTTTTGTAAACAGCCGCTGCTTTCATTATGGCTATTCCGATACGCACACGGAATGTCTTTTTATCTGTATTCTGTTATCCCCGCTGTTACTTTCGGGGAACACTTATTTTGTAGAAAATTGTCTAAATCCTCTGCTGCAAAATATGCAGTTTCCTTATCAGAAGCTAAATCCGTCCGTTCCATGGCAGAATTCTGTTCTTCAAGACCTTGGGATGTTGTATGAAAAAAACACAGATACCATACATCCGTTTCTTGTTCTGGAAAATACCGTTCACATTTTCCGGCTGCTTTCCGAAAATATGAACTCCTTCCCGGATCAAAGCAGTTATGCCGGGGAAGATATTCTGTCCCTTACCGCAATGATTGGCTACGTGCAGCAAAATTATGCAAACAAAATCCTGCTTAGGGATATTTCATCCGCCGGAAACTGCTGCAGAACTAAATGTACTTCCCTTTTCCAGAAATATTTAAGCACTTCTCCTATGATATATCTGAACCGTTACCGTTTGGATAAATCGGTTTTTCTCCTTAAGAATACTGCTCTGTCTATTACAGAAATAGCATATGCCTGCGGATTTTCAAACAGCAGTTATTTCTGTGAGCTGTTTCATAAGTATTATAATACCACTCCGGGGAGGTTCCGAAGCAGTATCGGGTAAAAACCAATCCTGTTCTTTCCTCTTCCAGATTGGTTTTCAGGATAGGCTTCCTGCCGGGAAATGATGTTTCTCATAGAGGCACTTGCACCGACGGGATCATAAAACCATCTCTAAACTGGACTGATAAAATTTTTATTCCGTTTTTTATTCCGTTTATTGACTTTTCCTTTTTGATATGATATCTTGTCGTTACTGAATTTACGAAACTGCCACCGGGTAGAACGGTGCTAAAAGCACCCGCAGACACATCATTAGGTCTTGGAAGATGTGTTTACGGGTGCTTTTTTGTTTACAGGAGGTCTTATGATTAAAAAAATGATTAACTACTTTTCAACCGGCGAATTACTGCTGTGGTGCTTTTCCGTGACGCTGATTATTGTGTCCTTTTGCATTTTCGGCGAAAACGCCACTTTCGCGCTGATTGCATCACTCATAGGAGTAACCTCCATTCTGCTGAACGCAAAAGGAAATCCGATTGGACAGCTTTTAATGATTATTTTCAGTCTGCTTTACGGAATTATTTCTTATTCTTTCTCCTATTACGGGGAAATGATAACCTACCTCGGAATGACTATGCCCATGGCTGCTTTTGTATTGATTACATGGCTGAAGCATCCTTATGAGGGTAACTGCTCCGAGGTGCAGGTCAATTCCATTTCTGGAAAAGAAACTGTTTTCCTGTTTTTTGCCACAATTGTGATTACGACAGCATTCTACTTCATACTGCGGTATTTTCACACGGCAAATATTGTCCCAAGCACAATTTCCGTCACAACCAGTTTCCTTGCGGTTTACCTTACTTTCTGCCGCAGTCCTTATTTCTGTCTGGCTTACGCCGCCAATGACATCATTCTCATTATTTTATGGACGCTTGCGAGTCTTTCCGATAAAAAATATATTGCCGTCGTAGTCTGTTTTGCGGTATTCTTGCTAAATGATACCTATGGTTTTGTGAACTGGCAGAGGATAAAAGCCAGACAAAATAATACATAAAC
>CAVHWP010000042.1:0-10816 GCA_963639875.1 Bacteroidaceae bacterium | reverse complement strand
ATATCGGATGCGAACTTAACCATCTCCTGTACATTGATGTTCTCATCAATATCCTTAATGTCCGTACTTGCCGGTACATATTCCAAGGCACCCATTCCACGCTTTCCGGTGTAGCAAAGCCTGTCAATCGCCGTAAAATCGGATAAAGATTTTCCAAATGACATAAGCCACTGCTCTATGACGGCATTACCAAATTTATCAGGAAGGGAGTCCGCTACCAGACCGGGCATTCCATAAAAAGGCTCTCCTGCCAAAGCCGGGAATTCATATATATTTTTCGCAAGGGGCATCCGAAGCGGAGATACCTCGATTCCGCTATTTAAAAAATCCGTATCGTATTCAAAGGAGGCATACGGCTTCGTGACATCCTGATGAATAATCCCTATTCTTGTCCCCCATAAATAAACTTCCGCTGTATCATTCACTGCTCATCACCCCACTTAAATTCATTCTTCTCTGTCTTTTTCCGCACTCTTTTCGGTTTATTATCTGTCTTTTCAAGATAAAAGCCGGGTCTCTTAGTCTGGTCAGGGACCAATAATTCTATATTATCCCCAAGATCCAGAGCCAAAAGAATTTTGAACAAATTGTCGACCTGTACTGACTCACCCTGTTCCAATCTGGATATACTTCTCTTGGAAACACCGGTTTTGTCCTCTAAATCCTGTTGGGACAATTCTTTCATTATTCTGTATGTCTTTATTTTTTGTCCTAATTCCCTTATATACTCCCGATAGTCTTTTTGTTTGTTCATGTTAACACGCCATTTCTGTCTTTTTAATAGTAATATTATATATCAAAGTGTCAAATTTGTCTATTTATTTTTTGTAATTAAAAATGTGTATCAAAAAACAGCCGCCTCCCATCCGGGAAACGGCTGTTTTTATGAAATTATCGGTTCGCGATTTTACGGTAACGCTGCGGCTTACATCATACCGCCCATGCCTGCGCCTGCGGGCATTGCCGGGGTGTCTTCCTTGATGTTTGCTACAACGGACTCGGTAGTCAGCAATGTGGATGCTACGCTGGTTGCATTCTGCAGGGCGCTTCTGGTAACCTTTGCAGGGTCCAGGATGCCGTCTGCAACCATATCTACATATTCACCCTTCAGAGCATCGAAGCCCATGCCGGGGTTCAGTTCCTTAACCTTGTTTACAATTACGCTGCCTTCCAGACCTGCGTTTGCGGCAATGTGGTACAGAGGAGCTTCCAGAGCCTTAAGAACGATGTTGGCACCGGTCTTTTCGTCTCCTTCGAGAGTATCACGCAGCTTTTCTACTTCCTTGCTTGCATGGATGTAAGCAGAGCCACCACCGCAGATAATACCTTCTTCTACGGCTGCTCTGGTAGCTGCAAGAGCATCTTCCAGACGAAGCTTTGCTTCCTTCATTTCGGTTTCGGTAGCGGCACCTACACGGATAACAGCTACGCCGCCTGCTAATTTGGCAAGTCTTTCCTGTAATTTTTCTCTGTCGAAATCAGATGTGGTTTCTTCAATCTGCTTCTTAATCTGTGCAACACGGGCTGCAATGGCTTCCTTGTCGCCTTCGCCGTCAACGATAACGGTGTTCTCTTTCTGAACCTTAACGGATTTAGCACGGCCAAGCTGTTCCATGGTGGTGTCTTTCAGTTCCAGACCAAGTTCGGAGCTGATGACCTGACCGCCGGTCAGAATAGCGATATCTTCCAGCATTGCTTTTCTTCTGTCGCCATAGCCGGGAGCCTTAACAGCTACTACATTGAAGGTACCACGCAGTTTGTTGACAATCAGAGTGGTAAGAGCTTCGCCCTCTACGTCTTCTGCGATGATTAACAGCTTTGCGCCGGACTGAACAATCTGCTCTAACAGAGGAAGAATTTCCTGAATGTTGGAAATCTTCTTGTCGGTAATGAGGATGTACGGATTTTCCAGAGTGGCTTCCATCTTATCCATATCGGTTGCCATGTATGCGGAAATGTAGCCTCTGTCAAACTGCATACCTTCTACTAAATCCAGTTCGGTCTGCATGGTCTTGCTTTCCTCAATGGTGATAACACCGTCCTTGGAAACCTTCTCCATAGCATCTGCTACCAGGTTGCCGACTTCCTCATCTCCTGCGGAAATGGTCGCAACTCTTGCAATGTGTTCCTTGCCGTTTACCTTGGAGCTCATCTTTGCGATGGCTTCAACCGCACAGTCGGTAGCTTTCTTCATACCTTTTCTTAAGATAATGGGATTTGCACCTGCTTCCAGGTTCTTCATACCGGCATTAATCATTGCCTGTGCCAGAACGGTTGCGGTTGTGGTACCGTCACCTGCTACATCGTTTGTCTTGGTAGCTACTTCTTTGACTAACTGGGCACCCATGTTTTCAAACGGGTCTTCCAGTTCAATTTCCTTTGCAATGGTAACACCGTCGTTGGTGATAAGGGGAGCGCCGAAGGACTTATCCAGTACTACGTTTCTGCCTTTGGGTCCAAGTGTTACTCTGACGGTGTCTGCCAACTGGTCTACACCTCTGCCTAATGCTGCACGGGCATCTGCTCCGTATTTAATTTCTTTTGCCATAATGAAAACGCCTCCGTTTTTTTCTTATTTTTACTCGATAACTGCTAAGATATCGCTCTGTCTTACAATAATGTATTCTTCGTCTTCCATCTTTACATCTGTTCCCGCATATTTGGAATAGATAACCTGGTCTCCGGCTTTCACTTCCATTTTAACTTCCTTGCCGTCTACCACACCGCCGGGGCCTACTGCAATAACTTCTGCCTGCTGGGGTTTTTCTTTATTCTGTCCCGGAAGAACAATACCGGATTTTGTTGTTTCTTCTGCTACTAACTGTTTCAATACGACTCTGTCGCCAAGTGGTACTAACTTCATAATGAATGCCTCCTTAAAGTCTTATGCTTTGTTAGCACTCAATGCTCATGAGTGCTAATTACTAAAGCATATATTAGTTTTATATGCAGTTCTTTGCAACCGTATGCAGAACTGTTCTACTCATTTAATCTATATATTATCTCTTTTTTTCTCTCGTTTTCTTATCGTTTCTTATTTTTGTCCTGCAAGGCGGATTTAATATTTATTTTATAAATTTTATTCGCATTTGATTTCCAGATAACCGAGCAGCTTGCTCTTGTCATACTCTTCCAGAACGCCTAAGTTGGAGTCGTAGTATTTGCCGTCAAAGTATACAAGGTAATGGCAGTATCTGCCCATTCTTTCCATTAAGATACAGCACTTGGGCAGTACGCAGTCCCTGCCCTCGGTGTAGGTAATGACATCCTTGTGGTCGATGCCGTAATAGTTCAGGGCGGAAATCACCATACCCATGGTTGCCTGCCACTCCCTGCAGTCCATAACGCGGATAACATCCGCAATGGTAACACCTGCCAGCATGGCTACGCAGGTCTGTCCGCAAAGACCGTCCTCCGGCTGGATGATAACCTGCATGCTGTCAATTTTACGGATGGGATTATCAAAGCTGTACGGGCTGTCGGGGGAAACTTCAATGATGCTGCCGCTGATATGCAGAAGCATCTGATGGGTCTTCGTGATGTCAACCTTGATGACATCCTTGTCTTCAATATGAATTTCATAATTTCCTTTTTCCTTGGGCAGCAGCTTGCAGGCAATGATTTCGTTGTCCAGAACCATGTCGGCTTTGATTTCATCACGCAGCTTGCAGACCTCCCACACATTAAAAGGAAGCCGGATTACATATTCATTCTCTTTCTTATCAATTTTTCCGGTAAAAAAATAACGCATTGCAACTTCTCCTATCTACTGTATTATTGAGTTTTTCGCCTGGGACGGCGGAAAACCGAAATGCTTTTTGAACAGCTTGCTGAAATGGTACGCATCGTCATATCCAACGGCTGCCGCCACTTCCTTGATGTTGGTATAACCCTCCTTCTGCAAAAGCTCCAGTGCCTTCTGCAGGCGGATGTTAATCAGATGCCGTATGGGCGCTTCTCCCGTCTCGCTCTTAAAAATCTTGGATATGTAGAAGGGACTTAAATACATATTTTCCGCAATGGTATCAAGGGAGATTTTTTCCGCATAATGGTCTTCAAAATAGCTGACTATCTGCTCCACCACATACTTTTTGTTGACGGACTCAAATGCATAACCGCTTTTAATCTCCCGCGGCTCCATCTGGCTTTTTAGGAGCAGAAGAAGCATCTGCATCATGTAGGCCTTCATCATAAAATACCGGCCATCCCAGCACACGGCATTTTCCGCTTCCAGCGAAGCGCAGAGCTTAAAAAGCTTCCGCTGCAGCTCGCCCGTGGTATGCACAATGGCATTGCCTTCCGGCAGCGGGAACGCATTGTCCGGCAGCCCCTTTATGTGGATGTCCGATACTCCCACGAAAAACTCCGTAACGGCGGTCTGTTTGTCTTTCACCAGTCCCTGATGCATGACGCCGGGATTTAAGATAAGCACATCGCCCTCTTCCACGGGGTAAACCTTCCCGTCAATCCGGTAAAACCCGGAGCCCGACATCATAAATGCGATTTCCAGAAAGTCGTGGCAATGGTACCTTTTTTCATCCTGGTCACGTTTTCCCTTCCAGGTAAAAAGAAAGGTCGGATTAAAATTCTCCAGTTGTATATTCTCCAGTCTGTCACACATATCTGTTTCACGCCTTTCCACAACCTGTAAATCCTGCTCCTCTTATTTTACAAAAAACAAAGATAAATGTAAAAGGTTTTTTGCAAAAAGATACAAACAACATACAAGATAGTCCATTTCCTTTTAGAAGCCGTATGATACTATTTTTCATAGAATTTACCGTGTAAAAATTTATTTTTCACTATTTACATTATCCGGAGGTTTTACTATGACACCTATGAAATGGTTTTTCTCCTTTTTGAAGAAATACCGCAAAAATCTGATTTTCGGAATTTTTCTTACCATCCTGATTACCGCCCTGAACATCGTCAATCCCTACATATCCGGTATGATTGTCGATGACGTCATCACCGGCGGACAGTACAACCTGCTCTATCCTCTGGTCGGACTGATGCTCTTAATTGTCATCATCCGCGGCGCCCTGCGCTTTTACTACCAGCTTGTCTTCGAGACGGCATCCCAGGGGGTTCTGTATGACATGCGGGACAAAGTGTACCGCAAACTCCTGCAGGAGGACTTTGCCTTTTATAATAAGAAGAGAACCGGTGACCTGATGAGCCGTCAGACCGGAGATATGGATGCCATCCGCCATTTTGTGGCTTATGTCATCTACAACACTCTGGAAAATGTCCTGATGTTTGTCTTTGCACTTGTCATGATTTTTACCGTCAACGCAAAGTTAGCTCTCTGCATGCTTGTTGTACTGCCTTTCACCGCGCTGTGCACCTATATGCAGTCCAAAGAAGTAAAGCCCGCTTTTAAGCGGAACCGCGACTGCTTCTCTTCCTTAAATGCTTTTGTGCAGGAAAATGTCAGCGGCAACCGCGTGGTAAGAGCCTTTTCCAAGGAAGACTACGAAATCGAAAAATTCAACAAAGAAAACGACGCTTTCCGTGCTGCCCAGATTTCCGCATCCGGCGTGTGGAAAAAATACGTGCCCATTTTTGAAGTGCTGGCGTATTCTTTAAACATCATCCTCATGCTCTACGGCGGCTACATGGTAATTCAGGGCGAGATTACCTTAGGCGACCTGGTTGTGGTAAACGGCTATCTGTGGATGCTTAACAATCCCCTCCGTATGGCGGGCTGGCTGGTCAACGACATCGGCAACTTCATTACCTCCGTGGAAAAAATTTACACCACCTACAACGAAGAGCCCCATGTCAAAACACCTTACACCGGCACTCATACCCACTTAAACGGCGCGGTGGAATTTGAAAACGTGTCCTACCGTTCGGACGACGAGGACATCGTCATGGACATCAACTTCAAGGTAAAGCCCGGTCAGACCGTGGGTATCATCGGCTCCACCGGTGCCGGCAAATCCACGATTATGAACCTGCTATGCCGTTTCTATGACACCACCTCCGGCACGGTACGCATTGACGGCGAGGATGTGCGGAATATGGATTTATACAACCTTCGTGACAACATCGGCATGGCCATGCAGGATGTGTTCCTGTTTTCCGATACCATTGAAGGCAACATTGCCTACGGCCGTCCCGACTGTTCCTTTGAGGAGGTCAAAAAAGCTGCCATTATGGCGGACGCCAACCACTTTATCAGTGCCATGCCGGACGGCTACGACACCATTGTGGGCGAACGCGGCGTAGGTCTTTCCGGCGGTCAGAAACAGCGTATTTCCTTAGCAAGAGCGCTGCTTAAGGACCCTTCCATTCTGATTTTGGACGACACCACTTCTGCCGTGGATATGGAAACCGAAAGCTATATCCAGAAGCAGCTTAAAAATATTGACAAGAAATGCACTATTTTCATCATTGCCTACCGCATCTCTTCCATTAAAGATGCCGACCTGATTTTAGTTATGGACAAGGGCCGCATCATTGAGCAGGGCAGCCACGAGGAGCTGATGAAGAAGGGCGGCTATTATGCCGAAACCTTCCACAGCCAGTACGGAGAAATTCCGAAAGAGCTGTTATCTGAAAATTCCGCAGCGAAAGGAGGCTGTTAAGATGGCAAGAAACCGTTATGATGTGGATGAAACCTTAGAGGATTCCTTTGACTTAAACCAGGTAAAACGTCTGGCAAATTACATAAAACCTTACAAAAAGGAAATGGGCTTTGTTATCTTTATGATGCTGTCCTCTTCCGCCCTCACCATGCTGATTCCTATTTTCTTCCAGAAAATCATGGATGTGTGCATTCCGGCAAAAGACATGAAGCAGATTTTCGTATACGCGGGTCTGACGCTTGTCATTGCCCTTTACACTGCCTTTTCCCTGGCGCTCAAAATCAAGCACATGAGCTCCATCGGCCAGAATATCATCCACGATTTGCGCTACGACATTTTTAAGCACCTGCAGGAGCTTCCTTTTTCCTACTTTGACGATAAGCCCCACGGCAAAATCCAGGTCCGTGTGGTAAACTACGTCAACAGCTTAAGTGATTTGTTAAGCAACGGTATCGTCAACACCCTGACTGACCTCTGCAACCTGATTTTCATTCTGATTTTCATGTTGATTGAAGATGTGCGCCTGACGTTAATCTGTCTGGCGGGTCTGCCCCTTTTAGCCCTTGTCATTGTCTTTATCAAGAAAAGGCAGCGCCGTGCATGGCAGATTCAGAGCAACAAACAGTCCAACTTAAACGCCTATATTGCCGAAAGCATCGGCGGCATCCGGGTTACCCAGTCCTTTGTCCGGGAAGACCGCAACGTGGGCATTTTCAACAATTTAAGCACCAGCTACCGCAGTGCCTGGATGCGTGCCGTAAAATACAACTTTATCCTCTGGCCGGGTGTGGACATCATTTCCACCATTACCACCTCATTTGTCTACATTTTAGGTGTTCGTTTTATTTTAGCTCCTTCCTCCACCCTGACCGTCGGCGTCCTGATTGCTTTTACTGCATACATCAGCCGCTTCTGGCAGCCGATTAACACACTGGCAGGTTTTTATAACTCCTTACTGACCGCCATCTCCTATCTGGAACGTATTTTTGAAACCATTGACGAGCCGGTACTGGTTAAGGATGCGGAGGATGCTGTGGAAATGCCGCCCATCAAAGGCGAAGTTACCTTTGAAAACGTATCCTTCAGCTACGAGGAAGGTCATAAAATTTTAGATGACATCAACTTTACGGTTAAACCCGGCGAAACCTATGCCATTGTCGGTCCCACCGGTGCAGGCAAGACCACCATCGTCAACCTTATCAGCCGCTTCTACAATGTGGACTCCGGCAGGATTTTAATTGACGGCGTCGATATTTCCAAAGTGACGCTCCGCTCCCTCCGGACCCAGATGGGTATTATGATGCAGGACTCCTTTATTTTCTCCGGCACCATTATGGACAATATCCGCTACGGCAACAAAACCGCTACCGATGAGGAAGTTATCCGCGCAGCCAAGACCGTCTGCGCCCATGAATTTATTGAGAAACTGGAAAACGGTTACTATACCGAGGTAAACGAACGGGGAAGCCGTCTTTCCGCCGGCCAGCGCCAGCTTATCTCCTTTGCCCGTGCGCTCCTTGCCAACCCCGCCATCCTGATTTTGGACGAGGCGACCTCCAGCATTGATACGGAAACGGAAATCCTTTTGCAGAAGGGTCTGAATGAGCTTCTGAAAAACAGAACCTCCTTCATCATCGCCCACAGACTTTCCACCATCAAAAATGCCAACTGCATCATGTATGTGGACCAGGGTAGCATTATGGAAAAGGGCAATCACGACGAACTTCTTGCCCAGCACGGTGAATACTACCACCTGTATATGTCACAGTATGATTTCCTGAAAAAATAAAAATTTTCATCAAAAAACGGAGTGCGTGAAATCACACACTCCGTTTTTCATTTTATTCTTCACCTTATCGCAGAATAATCTTTCCGCTTCAACCCAGGTTGCGTAGCGCTTGCATTCTTCCATTCTGCGTCAAAATCCCGTTGCGTGTTAATATGCATATCCTTAATCCAAGCAAACCGCAAAAGAACTCCTATCAGATAATACTTCGTTTTTACTTAGTTACTTTTTTATTCATAATTTGACCGGAGTCTTATTCCCCAGAATATTAAAACGAGGAATTATTTCTACATTATTCCAAGCGTTCAGCAAATCAACTGCCATCGTTCTCTCCGCCGTCGTTAAGCCCTCCAACTTACCAGTCAAAGTTCCGAACGTTTGGTAGCGGCAGGGAAAATATTACAATTCATTATGTTGTGAGAATTTCCCTGATTAATCTTCATACTCTTCGATTTTATAAGATAATAGTCTCACATCAGTATTTAGTAGCTTGTATACAATATTCTCCAAATACCAGGACATATCTGTATACTTTCCCTTAACAGTTTTACGATTTATTTCTATGCTCAATATAATTTGACTGGTATTATATGCCATTAAAGAAATCCCTTCCGTACCATTACAATAAAATAAGTTTACACCTATCTGTTCTTTTCTTTCAATTTTTTTAGAAATAATGTCATATAGCTCACTTTCAGATATCTCGTCACATCGCCAATCGTACTTATCATCATCACCAATTGGCAAATATTCACTCTTCCCTTGTGGATTATGAATATGCCATCCTATCTGTTGAAATATCCTTAAAATATCTGCTATACTTTCTGAATAAGCACTGCAATCTAATGTTATTAATGCTTCCATTCACATGCTCCTTTAATCTAATAATTCTGTAAATGTTATTCCTTTTTGTGTAAGCCATTGTTTTATTGATTCTGGTATTGGCGTATTTGTAAATATCTCATATGTTGCACCATTTTCAGTGGCTATTCTCAATCTATCCCCCATATCAGACTTAAACTTTGCTAATTTGTTAGGATTTTCCTCTAACATACTCCAATAATTACCGGATTTTGCTTCCCACCAACGATTACCAATACCGCCATCAAACTCTCTACCTCCAACATTAAAAGCCCCTTCTCCACCAAAAGTTTTAGTTAAATAATCCTCAAAGTCATGCCCTATTAATCCTTTAGCTGAGTTTCCACCCTTTTTCCCTGCTTCAATAGCATCTGCCGTAAAATCAGCCAGTTCATCTGCATCCTTAATTCCGCTGGCTTTGGCACTGTCTATAATATCATCTATCTTATCCGGATTTGTCTCCTGCAAATATTTTATCTCATCCGCATGCTTTTGAAAAGCATCCATAACAGGATTATTGTATAGATACTTGTAGTCATCCATGTCGTCACAGGATTTCAGTATGTAATAGTACAAATCATCCCCAAGGATATCCATTCCGCTTCCGGCACTGCCTGCAAGTGCAAGGTCCTTACTCAGATACTTCCAGCCATTCTGACTCAGTAATTCGCTTATATTGCCCAGGCATCTGAAGGAAAACACGTAGTCCCCAACTTTTACAATGGCAAAAAAATCATCCGTTTTGGAAATCTTTACAGCTCTCTTGGCTGTTCCTATTACAGGCAGCAATCCAATCGCATCCAATACGGTTTCCCCTGCATGTTCCCATGTAAACTCCCAGTTTTCAATATCGTAAGAAAGATCTCGGCAATCAGCTAAAAAGTCTGCACCGGTAAAAGCAATTCCTATCTCTCCAAGAGTTCCCAGACTGTTTCTTTCTGTCGTATATTTGCCCATCACAAGCTGCCGCAAAGATGTTTGCACATAATCCAACCATATTTGTCCTTTTGTTTTCACGGTAAAGAATTTCTCAGTTTTTTCTCGTATGTTTTCGCCGGACAGCTCTTCTCCGGCATGAAGTCGTAGATAAACCGCTTCCTTATACTCTTCGGGCTTGTCCTTTATATAGTCCTTGACACCATTTAAATCTATCGGAATCAAAAATGCCAGTTCTTCCGGTGTATAAAAGCGTTCTCTGTTCAGGTCTAATATTCTTTTGTAGGATTCCCAGATATCCTTTGTTGCGGGTGAATCATAGCGGATGTAATAATTTTCGTAAAACTCATTAATATCCATTCCTAAAATGCTCCATACCGCATCCGTATTCAATTTCACAACATTTCCATATGCATTTTCAATTGTAATATCATACGACATAGGAGCAGGATCTTCTCTATCTGAAAACCCATCTCCGTCTGTATCTCTCTTTACAGGGTTAGAGCGATATGTCCATGCTTCTGCCTGCTTATTGGTTCCCGGAATCGTAATATATATTTTTTCTACCAGTTCCAACAAATCCGGGACTCCGTCTCCATCTGTATCTACTGTTGCATCTCCTTTTTCCGGATCTTCCGCC
>CAVHWP010000041.1:0-14876 GCA_963639875.1 Bacteroidaceae bacterium | reverse complement strand
CCCAAAGAGACTGAGGAACCATCGAAGAAAGAGGATAAGCTTCCTAAGGAGACAGAGCCGGAAGAGACGGAAACAGAAGCAGAAATTGAAAAGCCCGCTATAAAGCCTATCCAGATAGAAAATAAAAAAGAACCGGTGCAGGAAACACAGGCTGAAGCTGAAGAACCGGAGACTGAAACTAATTTTTTATCCGGAATTGCCACTGCAGGAGTAGTAGGTACAACAGAATCCGGAATTATCGTATTTATCGTATTTTGGATTTTTAGAAAATGTACGGTATATGATGAGGCTACGGATAAGAAGATTGGCAGAGCTTATATCTGGAAAAAGAAAAAGGAATACAGAGTGAAAATATCTGACCGAGTTGCCGGAAAAGCGGAGGAAAATATTTATATTATTTTTCCCAAAAGATTTGTTAAAGCAAATGAAGGAAAGCCCGTAAAAATCAGTGTTTATGATGAAGAGTATGAAAAAAGCATACAGGAAAAAATTTATATTTCTATCTAAGTAAGGAGTGAAAAAATGGTTGATGAAAAAAATATGCTGAAAGCAAAAATAAACGGGGTAATAGATAAGATTAATGAATTAAATGACGTCTTGAAAACAAAAGAAATCCGGATAGAACAGCTTAGGCAGGAGATAGCAAAGCTGCAGAATGTCGGTCCCGAGGCAATCAGCGAATATGAAGAAAATGATGATGAAATATTACAGTTTATGCAGGATTTTTGTATTGTAGGCCGGATAATTCTTGAACGGGAGGATTATATACCGTATACATATGAAACAAAATATTCGGAAAAGTATTACAAAATAAAGCAGGAGGTTTTTGATAACTGCATATGTAACTACGCCAGACTTGATTTAAAGACTTTTGTTAATTATTGTATAGACCTTTGTCTGATTAAGTCTGAAAAGAATAGAAAATGCGTATATCCATCAGCAGAAATCAGGGTGTACTACGTTAGCAGAGATTTCCTGAATGCGATAAAAAACCGGAGTAAACAGGGAGCAGAATGATTGAATTATATGCAAAAGAATTTGTGGCTATCGGACGGTACCTGGAATGCCAGGGAAAAGTGAGAAAAGGGTATGCGCTGATAGAAAAGAGCAGTCTGGAAGTATTATTGGACAGAAATCATTATGATACTTCAAATAATAAGCTGAAAATCTGGAAGGCATTAAAATGGATTGATACAGAAGCTGACGGCAGATTAACCAAGAGAGTTTATGATGGAGCTGACCACCGGTACCGGCCATATGTAAAATTGAATATGGCGGTTCTGGAACAGCTTGAAAAGCTGCAGAAGCAGAAAAAATAGGATGTACATACAGAAATGACTAATAAGGTAAAAATGCACATATAGAAATACTTGATTTTATCATAAATACCTTAAATATATGTACACCACGATAATAGGCTATATTACATAAGTAATATAGCATGAATAAATATGGAATATCGGCATGTGCAACGGAGTGGAGCATGACGATATGGATATATTTATTCAGGCGGAGTGGATTATGTAATATAGCCTGTTAATAACTGAAATAGATATATTTCAGTTATTAACAATAGACAGGAGAATTTATGAAATATGATATATTAGAACCTTTTAAGGAATACCTGTACAGCCAGCTTCCGGCCAATACGGCCAGGACGTATTACACTGCAGTAAATAAGCTCTTTAAGGACATACAATTTAATTCTTTAGAACAGATAGACAAAGACTGGATAAATGAAAAGTGCCGTGAGTTATTCAAAACCCGCAATGAATACAGTGCTGTTAAAAATGGCTTAAAACGCCTGAAAGAATATGATTCCTCGCTGCAGCTCCCATCTGAGGATGAATTTCATGCGGTCAGCATCAGAAAACGGAACAGGCGCAAAAAGCCACCTAAGATTATATATCTGAAACCTACACAGCGCAAAATAAATCAGTTATCTGACGAGAAGCTGAGATATGCATACCGGCTTGCCATGGTATCCGGCTTAAGAGTATCGGAGCTGGCGGATCTGGAAGCATCAGATATTGAAATAAACAATGAAAAAATTTTCGTAACTGTAAAGCATGGAAAAGGCGGACATGGTGGAAAAATAGAGTGTTCTCCCGATTCCTATCTGCAAAAAAAATTACCTGAATTTTTAGTAAAACATAAAACAGACGAAAAGCTTTTTTATTCAGAAGTTTATTTAAGACAGAGAGCAACTGAGCTTGGAATAGAATGTCATGATTTGCGGCGTATCTTTGCAATTACTACAAGAAATGCACTAAAAAAAGAAATGCCGGTAGAGGAAGCAAATGCAATCGTACAGCAGCGTATGAGGCATGCACGATTTTCTACCACAAAAAGATATTTATTCAACAGAAAACTGAAATTTGAATATGAAAACGTGAAAGAAGAAGGTGAGGAATGAGAAAAGTTTTCTTGGAGCGAAACTATGAAAATATAAATAAATGTATTTTCCCAGGAAAAGGAATTTATGGGATTCCGGAAATCAAAAGAGAAACCTATCAGGGCTGTGAATGGATTGGATTTAATTATGCGGCCACAAAGAAATCTGACCGGGAAAAAACAGGTGTTCATTTTTACATAGATGATTACCAGTTTATCAGGTTGTGGAATGCACCGGAACGGTATATCCCCATACTGAGAAATTATAAGTATGTGATGTCACCGGACTTTAGCATTTACGCAGATTTTCCGGCAGCGCTGCAAATTTATAATCATTACCGCAAGCATTGGCTTGGAGCTTATATGCAGTTGAATGGTATTGCTGTAATCCCTTCCATATGCTGGGGAACACCGGAAAGCTTTTCCTGGTGCTTCGAGGGAGAACCTACACAGAGCGTTGTCAGTGTAAGTTCGGTGGGAACACAGATGAATAAGAAGAGCCGTGAATTTTTCCTGTGTGGCTATAGGGAAATGCTGGAAAGATTGCAACCGAAGCAGATAATTTTTTTTGGAAAAATTCCGGAAGAATGTCAGGGAAATATAATACCGGTGGATACGTTTTGCGGAAAATTTGAAAGGGAGAATACAAATGGGTGGTAGAGGCTCTTTTAGTAAATTAGGGAAAACCATAGATGATGTCCTGGGTGTATCATCAGGCACTGGAAAAGTAGAGGAAATCGATACAGCGCCTTTTAAGACCTTAGACCAGACGGAAAATTTGATCAGGAATAAAAAAAGAGAAGTCCTGGTTGTATTTAACGAAAATGGCGAGGCAATAAAGGCATATCAGGGAGATTCCAATTCGGTTGCGTTTCCGGTTGCTGAAGCACAGAAATGGAAGGGATGTACGGTTACACACTGCCATCCAAAGGGAATAGAAGGCTTTGGAGGCACATTTTCCTTTGCGGATATGCGAAATGCCACGGTATTTGAATTTGGTTCGCACAGAGCATGTGCTGCAGGACAGGGAGAAAAAAATTACATATTGCGTACCACAAACAAAGCACGTCCAATGGAGTTTAACAGACGTATAGCGGCAGATATTCCCTGGTTAAGGGATAAAATGCATGAAGAGGTACGGAATGTGAAAAAAGCTTACCGGAATAAGACCGGTGAATTTAAGAATTATGCACATGCATTACATGTGGCAAGACAGAGATCCGTTGGTTTTCTAAACAGATATTACAGGCAGACGGCAGAGGAATACGGATATGTGTACAGAACACAAAAGTAGAGGAAGGAGCTGAAATACATCAAATGAAAAACTACAATGTTCATGTCCCAATTTGGGACGAAGGGAGGGATTTTTATGGCGAATAGTAACGCAGATAAGCAATTAGAAGAGGCTATAGGAGCCTTTTTCAGGTTCGCAGGGAGCGTTATAGCAGGTTTTTTCGGGGCATTGTTCAAAGGAATTAAAAAATTGAGCCGGTTAAAATATTGGATTGGACTTGGTATTATGCTTATCATCACACTTGCTGCCAGATTTTTTTTGAAAGATATAATCTGGACACTGGAAGTACCAATCTATATAAAATGGCTGGTTTATGTACCGGCATTGTCGGCGCCTATAATCTATCTGTTAATCATTGGGAATGTAAACAGTAAGTCCCAGGAAGAATATGAAAAAATATTTTCAGATATCGGATTTGTGGGAAAAGACAAAAAGGCGCCTTTCTTCTGCGGTGAAAATGCGGATGGAAAAAAGAAAATATTGACCTTCAAATCCAATATACCATTGCCTGACTGGAAAGCAGCAAGATCAAGGCTGGAAACCGCTCTGGATTGCAATATTCTGAAAATGGAATATGGAAACAGTAAAAAATTGGTTCACCTTACTGTCCTTCCGGCAGAGTACAAAATTCCGGATAAGATAAATTGGGATGACTCTTACTGCAGTGATAAGAATGGCATTATAACGGTGGGACAGAGTGCGTTAGATAATATATCTTTCAACCTGAACCGGGTGCCGCATGTACTTGTAGCCGGCGAAACCGGCTCCGGAAAGTCTGTGATATTGCGATGCATCTTGTGGCAGATGATACTGCAAGGCTGCAGGGTTTTCATGATTGACTTTAAGGGCGGTGTAGAGTTTGGTAAGCAGTATGAACACTACGGAGAGGTTATAACTGAACGAGAGAGGGCGCTTGCAGTACTGGATATGCTGGTAGAAGAAAACACACGAAGACTGAAGCTGTTTCGGGATTTGGAGGTAAAAAATCTGTCCGAATACAATAAAAAAACGCATCAGAACCTATGCCGTATTGGTGTGTTTTCGGATGAAATAGCAGAAATGCTGGATAAGAAGGGGGTATCTAAGGAAAACAAACAAATTTATGAGCAGTTGGAAGCAAAACTGTCAACTCTTGCGAGGTTATCCAGAGCAACCGGAATTAATTTGTTCCTGGGGGTACAAAGACCGGATGCTACTGTATTGACGGGACAGATAAAAAATAATGTTCCGGTACGTATATCCGGACGTTTTGCAGATAAAGCAGCTTCTGAAATTGTACTTGGTAACACAGATGCGGTAGATCTCCCGGATATAAAGGGACGGTTTCTTTACAAGGTAGGCAATGAAACTATTGAATTTCAGTCGTTTTACTTTGATGATGAAACGATGTTAAGAGATGTGGATGTTGAAGTCGGAAATATGCTTATAGATGAAACCTACACGGGAGATTATGGAAAGCAGGCGGTGAAACCGGAGCCTAAAAAGAAGCCGGAAAAGAACAAAGAACCCATGGAAAAAAAACAGGCCTATATGAGCGACAAGGGGAAGGTTGTGGTTCCCTTTGGCGAGGATATCGAAGTCGATATAGACGATTTAGACCTGAATTTTTAAGCTAAATCGAAAGGAGAAGTCATGAAAAGCAAGAAAGAAGAAAAAGACAGTAAGAAAAAGCCCGGCAAGCCGCTCAAAGCAGCAAAACCGAAAACAGAAGAATACATAATGAAAAAGAATACCGGAATGAAGGTCCTGAGAGTGATATTCTGGATAATTCTGATTTTTATTTTTATCAGGGGTGTGGCATCCATATTTAAGACAGATACACAAAAAGAAGCGGAACAGCTGATTCAGGACTTTAAGGATCAATACAACGATTATACCAGTGAAAATGCAGAAATAATGGCTTTTGCTCAAAATTTCACAAAGGAGTATCTGACATATGAAAACAGGAAGGAGGAAGAATATAAAAGCCGTCTGAAGCCATATGTAGCTTCCGGACTATTAACAGGATCCTTAGTAGATTGTACAGCGGATGCCGAGGCAGGGTACGTGCAGGCATACCGCATAGAGGATTATACGGAAGAGCAGAAGGATGTGTATGTCTTTGCAGAAGTCTGCTATACCGGCAGAAGTCTGAATGAAGATGGACAAACCTACACAACAAGCGAAACGAAAAACACAGTCACGTTAAGAGTACCGGTGTACGTAAGAGGTGGAAGCTACATCATTGAAGATTTGCCGCTTATGGTGGAGGATGAATCAATCTATATACCGGAATATAAAACAGAACCTTATTATGGCAATGCCGTAAGTGATGAGAAAGCTTCCGCTATCAAAACTTCTGTAGAAAACTTCTTAAAAGCCTATTTTGAACAGGATGAGTCGGTTATTAACTACTACCTGGGAAGTGACTGCGATAAGCAAAAGTTTACCGGGTTAAACGGTAGATTTTCGTTTGAAAATATCGAAAAGATTAGCTGTTACCAGGATACCCATAACAATATTGTGTGTATTGTGGAATTTAAGATTAAGGATGCAGAAAACAACGTAAAAATGCTTCAAAAAATTAATCTTTCCATGACAGAGAGCGGTGGAAAGTTTTATATACAGGATATTAATTTAAGAACCGGAAACCTAAATATTAAATAAAACGGAGGAAAAAAAGATGATGAATGAAGGAAAGAAAAAGAAACTGAGTGGAATGACGATTTGGAGAATGTTCATGGTGGCATGGTCTTTTTACATGCTGTATTTTGGGGACATTATGAATGTTTATGCTTCCGATTACGGGAAAAAGGCCGGTACATGGATGTTAGACCAGATTTTCTGGATCGGCGTTGTGGCCTTAGCGATTGCTCTTATGGGCTGTCTTTTAAAAAAGGCCTGGGTAGCTGCCGTTATTACGCTGTTTGCAGGTGGTCTGATTTTGTTTTTTATTAAAAGTCCGACCACGGCGGTAGAAATTGCAACGAATATTTATCAGACTATTTTTGGGTAGATGCCATGGAAGATAAAGTAAAAATATATTCATACACAAAGGTATGGAAGGTGGAAAAGAAAATTTATGCCATATCTAATATATCGCTGCCGTTACCGATAAATCCGTATGATTTTCTGGCTTTTATCGGTGTGGCATTAATTGTACTGATTTTCTGTAAAATCATACCGGCACTGAATGTTGTGCCGGTAGTAATACGATACATAGCGATACCTTATGCCTGTGTGCATTACCTGATGAAAAAGAAAGTGGATGGTAAAAATCCAATAATGTATTTCATAGGCTGCATTGTTTTTCTGTTTAACGAAAAAGGACGATACATACAGCACTTTAAGACACATAATGAAACAGAATCAAAAGAAGTTATTAAGTGGAACTGCAGCCGGGGATACCGGGAAGGAGGATGTAATGTACAGATGCCCGATTAATTATTTTTCAGATAATCTGATTTTCAACGCAGACCGCAGTACCTGGGCGGCATTCAAATTAGCAGGATATGATTACGATTATCTGGATAATGACGAAAAAATTGCCATGCTTTACAAAATGGCAAAATTTCTTGCCGGTATCATGAGTGATGCCCAGATTCTGATAGTACCGGTAGAACAGGATAATAAGGACCAATTCAAGGATTTGATAAAGAAGCTGGATGAAGAGGATGTGCTATACCAGAAGGCAAAATACCATGCGGAACAAACAGAAAGATATCTGGAAGAAATCAAGCGGACAGAGGGCGATGCGACGGATTACAGAAGCTATATCATAGTAAAACTGGCCGATTTTTCAGAAACCTCTGAAACGGTAACCGGCATCCGGGACGGGTACCAGTATTTTATTAAAAATCCGGTGAATGCCATCGATGTATTTATGAATCTGGATGCAAAAGATATTTTGATGAGTAAGCTGAACGATGCTATCAAGATGGCGGAAAAATGGCTGTATACGCAGAATCAGAAGATACGTCTGGTGGAGCTGACAGGCACGGAAACACAATGGCTGTTTCGGCGGATGGCCTATAGAGGAATTAATAAACGGATACAGTTATTCCATGGCGATCAGAATGGGAAAGAATGGAAACCCAGTGCGACGGTTAAGGATGTTGGAAATGAACGTATCATTAAGCCGTATACAAGAGATGTTGTAAATCTGTTCTCCGGAAGCATACATGTAGATAACAGAATGCTCCGGATAGAACATGACAAAGAAAATGTATCTTATCAGTCATTTATGGCATTGACAAATGTTCCGGACAGCTTTGATTTTCCGGGAATGGAATGGATTTACATGCTGCAGAAGTACAACCTGCAGGCGGAAGTATGCATTCATATCAAAGCAATCGAATATCGTGCCGCACAGAGGAAATTGGACAAAAAGAAACAGGAAATAGACAGCCAGATAGAACACATAACAGGTGCAAATGCAGATATACCGGAAGATCTGCTGGAGGGAAAAGGATATGCGGATGCGTTAGAAATTGAACTTAAAAATCTACGTGAACCCATTCTGAATACCAGTATTACCATTTGCATAGCTGCAGATAATAAAGAAGAGCTGGAAAAGCGTATTACAACGGTTAAAAACGAATATGAAGACCTGAATTTTGTCATAGAGAGGCCTTTGGCAGATCAGATAAAATTGTGGATGCAGTGCATTCCAAGTGTAGGCTGCATGGTTAAGGATTATATGGTACCTATGACGCCGCTTACCCTGGCATCCGGTGTAATAGGTGCAAGCCATGAGTTAGGAGATAAGGTCGGACCGTATATAGGTACTACAGGACAGGAAGGAAAACCGGTATTCCTGGAGCTGGGACTGGCATGTTTGCGCAATAAGTCGGCAGCAGCTACATTTTACGGAAATCTTGGTGTGGGAAAGTCCTTCAATGCCAATCTGCTTATCGTATTAACGGTATTGTATGGCGGCTACGGTCTTATATTTGACCCTAAAGCAGAACGCAGCCACTGGGAAAGGGATTTGGATATGCTGGCAGGTATGATTACTACGGTCACGCTGTCAAGCAATCCTGTCAACAAAGGAAAGCTGGATCCATATAATCTGTACCGGGATGATTTGAAGGCTGCGGATGAACTGGCAATCAATGTCATAGCGGAATTGCTGAAGATATCACCGACAAGTGTAGAATATACGGCTGTACTGGAGGCACAGCGCATTATGTCCCAGGAAAATCTGCCTTCGATGAGAAGGCTCTGTGAGATATTAGGTGCATTTCCGGCGAAAGATGAGCTGTGCGAAACAGGAAAATTTCTGGCACGCCGTTTACGTCTTCAGGCGGATACCGGCATGTCACAGCTGATATTTGGAGATGGGACAGAAGAGGCTATTTCACTGGATAACCGGTTAAATATCCTGCAGATTGATAATCTGAAGCTGCCAAGTCCGGAGACACCGAAGGAAAGCTACACATCTGAAGAAACACTTTCTACGGTTTTAATGGCAATCATAAGCAATTTTGCAAAGAAATTTGCAATGGTAAAACGCCCGGTATTTAAGGTGATACTGTTTGATGAATCATGGATGCTTGGAAAAACAGAAGAAGGTGTGAAATTATATGACTTCCTTACACGTATGGGACGTTCCCTTTACAGCGGATGTATATTTAATGGGCATTCTGTGCTGGATCTTCCGTCTGAAGGGATTAAAAACACCATATCCTATAAATTCTGCTTTCAGACTACAAATGAAGCGGAAGCACAGCGTATGTGCGAATATATGGGCTTAGAGCCGACTGTCACGAATAAGGAGACATTTAAGAACTTAGGAAATGGTGAATGTATGTTCCAGGATTTGGATGGGCATATAGGTATCTTAAAATTTGATGCTGTATTCCAGGATCTTATTGATGTATTTTCTACCACACCCAAAACAAAAACTGTTGAGTTAAAGGAAACCACTGCAGAAGCGGAAATTCCGGAGAGACCGGCAGAACCTGCAGAAACAAAAACCCCGGAGAGACCGGCAGAGCCTGCAGAAACAAAAACTCCGGAGAAACCGGCAGAGCCTGCAGAAAATGAAGAACCTACACAGACGGAAGAGGATGAGTTTGATTTTATATTTTCCGACGAAGAATTGTTCAGAAAAGAGGAACTTTGATGAAAAAAATGGCACTGATACAGGCCGCAGGATTCTTGCTGATATTTATACTGATTGTGTTCTGTTTTGCCGGTGTTGGTTCCGGCGGTGCCGGTTCCGTGGCATCACCACTGGTTGGATTTGCCACGGAAAAAGAGGCATATGCATATCAATACATAGGTTCAGAGCTGGGAGTTCCCTGGGATATCATAATGCTTGCGGACGGTATGCATGCGTATGAGAATAATATCAATACGCTTAAGGACTATAATCCAATGCTTACGTCACTTCAATTCTGTATCCTTATGGAAGAGGAGCAGTCACCGTCTGAAACGGTGTCAGATGGTGATGCGCAGGATTCCTGGGTGACAAATAATATAAATTTCTATACAGGTAAGGATGAAATCTTAGGCTATATTGAAAGAGATGAAAAAAAGCTCACTTACAAGGACTCTACAGGCATTATTAATTCCATAAATGAAGTGGCTGCAGATAAAAGTACGGATGAAACCCGCTATGTGGCTACTCTTACCGTAAACACAGAATATGAAGAGGTTCTCCGGGATTATATAGGATTGAATGAGAAAACCATAGAGTACGTAATGGACGTTTATAATTCAAACTATTTAGTATCGCTGTACGGATATACGGTTTCCATACCGGAAGATATAGTATTGCCGGAAATAGTCCAGGGAAATGCAACCAGGGGCGATCTTGCCAAGGTAGCGGTATCGATAATTAACTGGCCATATCTGATGGGTGGAAAGTCCAATCAGACAGGTACACCCAAGGGGGCATTGGATTGCTCCGGATATGTGGACTGGGTATATTATCAATGTTTTGGACAGGTAGTAAGCGGCGGAGCCATACCAAATGGCGTGGCGGTATCCGGTACGGCACAACAATGGTATGCCTGCCAGGAGATAACGGCAGAGGAACTTCAGGTAGGGGATCTGGGCTTTTTGAGAGATCCGGCGAAACTACGGAAGGGGCAGGTGAACCATGTCGGTATTTACATTGGCTCAGATGATGCGGGAAACCGGTATTGGATTCATTGCGGAGGCTCCGGATACAAAACGGATGCAGCACCGAATGGCAGAGTGGGTATATCCGTAAATCGTGGAAGCAACAGCTATAATCCGGTAGACGGCGGCAGCTTTGCTCCGGAAATGAAACAATGTAATTTCACATTTTACAGGCGCCCGCAGTTTGCATTTAAGTAAAGGAGAGGGCTATGAAATACAAAATGAAGAGGATCGTGGCAATGCTGTTACTGTGCATAGGGATATGCGGTATCATGCCAATAACGGTATATGCCGGTGGCGGAGCCATAAATGGAGATGTAAAAGATATAAAGGATCTCCAAGGGAAATTAGTATATATAAACCGCAGTGATTTATACTATCTGGACATGAAGGAAGCCGATTTTATGGATTGGGCGCCCGGAATGCTGAATACTATCGCCAATGTCGTATTTGACTTTATAAAATGGCTTGCCAAATGTACCTGTATGCTGTTTTATCACTGCATGAATTTTAACCTGGCGGAAATGATGAGTGCAGAAATAAACAGCATACAGGAAGCCCTACGGGATAACATATTTGAACCGCTGTTTCTGATTGCGTTTGCCGGGGCGGCTATCATCATCATAAAGAAAATGATGCACCGGGACATGATGGGTTCCTTTGGACAGATTTTAAAGGTTGTAGGAATCACCATCCTGTCTCTCTGGCTGGTGAAGGATTCCGGTACAGCCATTACGTCGGCAACCAATATCACGAAATCCATCAGTTGTGATGCACTTGCCGGAATGGCGGGAACGGAAACTACGGATATAGCCTCCTATGCAGCCAATTCCGCCGGAACATTGTGGCTTAATCTTATCCATATGCCCTGGGAGTTTATAGAATTTAACGGGGAACCGGTAGCCGATGAAGATATAGAGGATAAATACTTAAGCGAAAAATATGCACCGGGAACATCAGCAAGAAAAGAACTTGTGAAAAGCTATGCCGGCAATGCGTTCAGCACAGACCGGGGTGGGGAAAAGATAGGATTTATGCTGTTATATCTGATTCCCTTTGCCATTAAATGCGTCATTTTTATTGTCATGGCAGTATTATCCCTTGTATTCCAGCTGATAGCCCTGCTATGGCTTTTCCTGGCGCCTATAGTCCTCCTGCTTGCCATGATACCGGGATATGAAGGGGTAATTTCCACCTGGCTCCGCAAAATGCTGGAGGCGCAGCTCAGCATTCTTGTTATGTCTTTTATCATAGGCCTGCTTATCAAGATAGACGATATGCTCTTCAGCACCGGTGCAGAGTCCTGGGGCTGGCTGATTGTCATAATCGTACAGGCGGTCATCAATGTGGTGGTAATTATCAAGCGGGACGAACTGCTGGGAGCATTAAGCAAGGTTGGCGCACCCAATCCCGGTGCTGCGATTAACAAATCGCTGCATGCAGGCAGGGAAGCAGCCTCCGCAGGCGCAGATGCAGCCGCTGCGGCCGGAAAAGCGGGTGCAGTGGGAGTGGGGCTTGCAGCAAGGGGAATATCCGCTGTTGGCATGAAAACCGCCGATATTGTGAAAACAAATCAGCAGACCGCCATCATGTCGGCTGCAGGAAATTATCAGATGGACTATAATACCCGGAGCAAGAGAAAAGTCGAACGTCCGGTTATGGCATCGATGACCAGGGAAAGTGAGACGGTACGTGCGACGGTAAACAGGGAGCCGGTAGCCGTAAATGGCTCTGTAAGGCCGCAGAATGCCCCTAAAACGGTTTCCAGACCCAGAATGGATAATTATAGCAATGTAATTGCTTTTGATGCGTCCAGACGTGAGAATAGGGGATTTACGGAGCAGGGTAAACAGGATGGAGCTGTAAAACGTCCGAGCATGAAACCTACACAGCAGACAGGTGCAGCCGACAAAAAGAGTGAAAGCACGGTAAAACCGGCAGCACAGGTGATGAGGGATAATGCAGCTGCCAGGGCAAATGAAATACGGAGTAAAAATGAAGAACCTGCAGCGAGACCCAGGAGCTCCGTTCCTCCTGTAAAAAAAGATATGGTGCAGGACATGAAGAAAAATGTGGAGAAGGTCAGTAGGAAGCTATAGTCATGAATCTTTTTAAAAAAATTAGAAAGGTATATTTTTCTTCTTGTTGACTCATTTTCGTTCCAACCGTATAATATATACATAGAAAGTGATATATTGGAAATAGTTCAAAAAGAGGAGGTGTTAATATGGCTACTTCAAGTATTACTCACAATTTTGTCGTATCCAATCCGAATAGTGTAAAACGTTTTGTTGCTGCTCTTGATGAAGCAGATCATGATCGCACACCCAAACAGACACTTCCCGGTCGTCAGTTAACGAATCCGCAGGAAATTTTAGCTTTGATGGAAAAAAGGAAGAAATAACATGTCTGATAAATACTACACCGTTAATATTCGGGCATATTTGGATAAAGACGAACAGACATATATCGGAGAGGAAAGTCTTTATGACTTGCTCTCCGATTTTTCTTGCCCCCAAAATCCCGATGTGGAACATTTTTTATTACATAATGCGATTGAATTTACAAAGAAAGACCAGTCTATTACCTATCTGGTATTTGACGCAGAGGATGCCTCTCTGGTCGGCTACTTTTCTCTTGCAGTTAAACCAATTTCTGTACGTGCTGCGAATATAAGTAAGACAATGGGAAAAAAGCTGTCACGTGTCAGCATACTGGATAATGAGACACAATCTTATAATACAGCAGCTTATCTGATTGCCCAGTTAGGGAAAAATTATTCTATGCCAAAGGAAAAACAGATTTCAGGATCTGTTCTTTTGGGATTTGCTTTGGAAACAATAGTTACACTCAAATACTCCATAGGTGGTGTTATGGAATTTCTTGAATGCGAGGATAATGATTTTCTTCTAAATTTTTATACGAGAAATCATTTTAAGCTTTTTGACACTCGCATCTCAGGATTACAGAATAACGAACCCCATACGCTGCATCAGCTTTTAAAATTTATCTAAAGCTATATATGCATAAAAAGGAAAATAAAAATGGAAAAGGTAGAAAGATATTTTTATCCGGCTGTATTTACGTATGAACCGGGACAGGAAATTGCCGTTGTATTTCCGGATTTAGATGTAGCTACAAGTGGAGAAAACGAGGAAGATGCATTACTTGCAGCACGTGAGTTATTAGGCTGCGTTATGCTTGGAATGGAGGAAGACGGCGAAGAGATTCCGCAACCTACACATTTAACAGATATTAAGCTTGAAAAAAACGAGCGTTCAGTGCTGATTGACGCCTATATGCCTACAATTCGTATGGCACAGGTGAATAAATCTGGTGATATACTCATTCCTATGTCTAATAAGGATAAATGGACAGATTTTATAAATAGCCTGGAATTGTTTACCAGCGATTTTATGGAAGATGGTCGTTGCCAATTTGTAACACAAGAGAGGGAATTTACAGATTCCCGTCCCAATTTGGGACACAAAGTAGTTTCTAAGAAAAAATGATAATATAAAACCCGTGTCCCAATTTGGGACACGGGTGGGAAAGTGACTGATTACATTAATACATCTCATCTAATGTAAGCAGCTTCACTTGTCCTTTGTCACCTAACGCCTTTAACCCTTCGGTAAATCCACCTTTGGAAAAGATATAATAATGATACACCTTACCTTTCCCGAATACTGCAGCATATTTCTTCAGCAGTTCCAATTCATCTACACCGATTGCTTCATTTCTAAATTTACACGAACCAATCAAATATTCATTTTTATTATCGGTACTGCCTACCAAATCAATTTGAACCTGCTTCTTTTCTGCAGAATCAGTTCCCCACCATTGTCCAACATCTACAAGCTGGAAATCCTGTTCTTCTGCGTAATAAAGCAGATAATCGCTGCACATTTTTTCAAAAATCAATCCCATATAATCATTCAGATATGCACGAACAGTTTTATCATACACTTTTTCCATTCTGCCGGATGCAATCGGTGTCATATTGTTAGGCACAAAACGATACCAAAAACGGAAGAACGGGTCTGCAATGCTATATATAGTTTTCTTACCCGGCTTC
>CAVHWP010000040.1:0-15298 GCA_963639875.1 Bacteroidaceae bacterium | reverse complement strand
CTTTCCCTGCTGCTCCGCAATGGGTTTACATGCAGTTATTTTTTGTGATACAATAAAGGCTAAAAGCAATTTGATAAGGTAATAAATGTATTACACTTATAATATAATAGTCATTTTGCTAATTGTCAATAGATAAATAGTCAAATGACTACATAAAACGGAGAAAAAAGATGCAGATAGTAGAACGTATTAAAAAAATCTGTAAGCAAAAAGGTACAAATATCAGTAATTTAGAGAAAGAATTAGGTTTTGGAAATGGAAATATAAGAAGATGGGATGAAAGAGTACCCAGTGTAGAAAGAGTATATATTTTAGCCAAAAGACTAAATGTAAGTGTAGACTATTTGCTAACAGGCAAAGAAGCCAGCGAACTGTCAGAAGAAGAACAAAGACTTGTAGAGTTATATCGTTTGGCAGACGATAGAGGAAAAAAGAACATCATCCGAACAGCCGAAGCTGAACGGATGGAACAAGACTCATCTACTTCCAGGATTGGATAAGGGGGCACGGAAGATAATGGAAATGCAAGAATTACAAAACTGGATGTATGGCGTAAGGGATTACTTATATACCATAAAAGAAAATATCAATACATATCTAACGAGCCTTCCGCCGGAACAAGCAGCCATGCTAACCATAGGCGCTGTTTTAGTCTTAATTTTGTTTACTAAAATATGCGGTATTGTAATAGATGCCTTCCAATCAAACGAAGTAAAAGTAAAACGCAGGAAGAAAAAAAGCCGCCAAAATATACAGATAGCACATGGTGACCACACCGCCGAACATGCCCAAGCTATGTGGGATGAAATGAACAAAATATAGATAAAATACACACGTTTAACTCTTAATCAGGGTGTCCAGGGTTCGAGCCCCTGGCGGTGCACTTACAAGTACCGATTTTCGAGGTTATCTCGGGGGTTGGTGCTTTTTTTGTTTACAGATTGCCAAAAATGTCATATGATATTTATATGCTGTATGACAGTTAGAAAACGAAAGGCAAGAATGGCATTATGATTTTTGAAACACATGCCCATTATGATGATGCAGCATTTGACGAAGACAGAGACAGCCTGATTCATTCACTGCCGGAGGCGGGGATTGGCAGAGTGGTAAACGTGGGAGCAAGTCTTGCTTCCTGCAAAAAGACCATGGAAATCATGGAGAAATACCCCTTTGTGTACGGCGCGCTTGGCGTGCATCCCAGCGAAACGGCAGAGCTTAATGAGGAAAATTTTGCGTGGCTTCGGGACGCACTGCAGCATGAAAAATGTGTGGCTGTGGGAGAAATCGGTCTGGATTATTACTGGCCGGAGCCCGACAGGGACACACAGAAGATTTGGTTTAAGCGACAGTTAGACCTGGCAAGAGAACTGCATAAGCCCGTTATCATCCATTCGAGAGACGCAGCACAGGACACCATGGAAATATTGAAGCAGGAGCACGCAGAGGAAATCGGAGGCGTGGTGCATTGCTTTTCCTATTCCGTGGAAATTGCGGAAATGGCAGTGAAAATGGGATTTTATATCGGCGTCGGAGGGGTTCTGACCTTCAAAAATGCCGGAAAGATAAAAGAGGTTGTGAAAAAAATACAACTCGACAAAATCGTTTTGGAAACAGATTGTCCGTATCTTTCGCCGGAGCCGTTTCGGGGAAAGCGCAATTCTTCTCTGTATATTCCCTATGTAGTGGATAAAATTGCAGAGTTGAAAGAAATATCCGCAAGGGAGGTGGAAGAAGCAACCTGGAAAAATGCAGAAAATTTATATGGGGCTTGTAAAATGTAAGGGAAAAGAAGGGAAAGGAAATGAAGAAAGAGTATGCGGTGGATAAACAGAAAAGATTTATCCATATTATGACTCTTTTGCTTGCTGCCTGTGCACTTGTACTGACGGGATTTACATCCGATGCAAAAGAGGAAGAGGTCAACAATAACAGAATTTTATTTATCAGTTCTTATTCGTTAGCAAGAGATACAGTGCAGCTTGAAATTGAGGGAATTCAAAGTGCACTGCCGGATGATTTTATACTGGATTATGAGTTTATGGACACCTACAGAGTGCATGACGATACGGCACTGCAGATGTTCTACGAAGGAATAAAATACCGCCTGTCCCAGGTGGAAACGTACGATTCGGTCATTGTGGGAGACGACGCGGCACTGCGATTTATACTGAAGTACCGGGAGGAACTGTTCCCGACGCAGCCGGTTTTCTATATCGGCGTCAATGACGAAGCCTTAAGCGAAAAAGCAGAAGCGGACCCCAATATAGAAGGTATTATGGAGAGGCTTCCGGTAAAAGAAAATCTGGAAAAAGCGCTGGAAATTTATCCCGATGCGGACAGAGTTATCGCGATTGTGGACGACAGTCTTACGGGAATCGCCGAAAGTAAGAATTATTTTGCCATGGAGGACGAATTTCCCAATCTGACATTTGAAGAAATCAATACTTCCCGGCTTACACAAGAGGAGCTCCGTAAGCAGATTACGGCAATCCCCCAGAACACGATTTTGATTTATTACTGCATGAACGAAGATGGGCATGGCAGGCAGTATACCAATAAAGAAGCAGTCAATTTTATTTCCCGCTATGCCAAGGTTCCTATTTTCCATTTTCTGGAAAACGACCGGTTAGGGGACGGCGTACTGGGCGGCTATGCATTTTCCATGAAGAAATCCGCCGCGCAGGTAACGGAAACCGCTGTCAAGGTAGTACGCGGCGACCGGAAAATGCAATATGTGAATTTTAAGGAAAAGGATTTATTTGTCTGGTATCTGAACATCAATACCATGAAAAAGTACGATATCAGCAAGAAAAATTTCCCGGACGATGCGGTTTATATCAATGATGTTCCGTCTTTCTGGGAAAAGAACAGCGAAATTATCACCCCGATTATCCTGATTGTGGTGGTTCTGTGCGCTATCTCCGTCTGGCTGAGTCTGGACAATGTAAAGCGCCGTAAGATGATGAAGGAAATGGGAGAAATGAAGGATCATCTGGAAAATGCATCCCAGCACGACTTCCTGACGGGGCTTCCCAACCGTTCCAAGTTTATGGCGGATCTGCAGAATATCATAGCCAAGAAGCAGCCCTGTACCGTTATTATGCTGGATTTGGATAACTTCAAGGGCATCAACGACACCATGGGTCATGCCATGGGCGATGAAGCGCTGAAGGGAGTTGCCAACCGGTTAAAGACGCTGCGAACACCGCTTCTTACAGCGTACCGTTTCGCTGGGGATGAATTTATCCTGATTTTACGCAGCGACAATCCCAAGATTTCCGACAATGCGGTTATGCAGTGCCTGCAGGTATTCCGCAAGCCCTACAAGATGATGGGCAAGACCATGGACATCCACGGCAGTATCGGTGCGGCATGCTATCCTGCCGACACACTGGATATGGAAACCCTGATTGTCTGTGCGGACGACGCCATGTATGCCATCAAGAAAGAGGGCAAGAACGGCTACATGTTCTACCGGGATTTGCCGAAGGATGCTGCGGTAAAAGCTTCTTCCAATGAAGCAACAGCTTCTGCAAAGGGTTCTTCCAATGAAGCCCAATGAATCCATGAAATACCATAGTGATAATGTAATAGGGGGAATGGTATCGGTATTCACCGAAATCTCCGCTTTCATCTATAAAGATACTTAATTCTTTCATAGGTAAAGTTCTCCAAAATAAAAAAATGGCAGGGAACTTCCCTGCCGATAGGTGGACCAGGGTCTTTCGACCAGCCCAATTAGCAATGTAGCTAATTTATTGTACGCTTATTATAAGGGAAGTATTTAGGATAGTCAATCATTTTTCTGAGCTGATTATAGGAAAATTACTAAGAATTGTTTTCTATAAGAAATAAGCACCCATACCCCTTGAAAGTTTGAGTGCTTATTTAGTACATTAAACTGTGGGCAAATCGGAACTGCATCCGATTACCTTTAAGTAGATTATACAGGAGAGTGGTTGAGATTTCACCCACTCTTTTAAATATTTTTGTTCATTTTTTCGGAGATAACGTATGCAGAAGATAAAAAATTGGAAAACACAGACAAAAATATATTTTATTATAGTAGGAATGGTGGTGCTCCTGAATGTCATTGCGTGGAGTTCGGAGCCATTTTGTGACTGGTACATCCGCTATGTTTTCCCGGTGTGGGTCAATACTTACGGAAGATTAACAGGGCTGTTTCCGTTTTCGGTAGGGGAATGGCTGATTGTGGCAGGGGTATTTCTGGTAATAGCGGCCGTTGTACTGATGATTGCGTTTGTTTTCAGGTGGATAATAAGGCGATGCAGCGTGCGTCATGTGACCCGTCCAAGTGTCACCCGTGGAAGAGGGCGTTTTGACAAATTCTGCAGTGGTTTTTACACTTTCTTTGCATGGGTGCTGCTGGCAGTTTTGGTGCTTATGACCTTGAACTGCACCATTTTGTACCATGCCACACCATTCAGTGAAAAGTATTTTGCCACTGAAAAAGGCACCTACACGTTACAGGATTTGACCGCCCTTCGGAATATGCTGGTGGAAAATTGCAATGTATTGTCCGGGCAGATGCAGCGGACGGAAGACGGCGAAATTATTTATGAAGGAAACATGGGGAAAAAGGCAATTTCGGATATGCAGGCATTGGGCGAAACCTATGATGTTTTACAAGGTTTTTATCCCATGCCCAAACCGCTTTATTTTTCGGATTTTGTGAGCCAGCAGTACATGCTGGGGTATTATTTCCCCTTTTCCATGGAAGCAAATTACAACAATGTGGCGTATGTTACCAATCTGCCGGCGACCATGTGCCACGAGCTGGCGCACCTGAAAGGCTACATACAGGAAGATGAAGCCAATTTTATCGGATTTCTGGCATGCATTTCTTCGGACGATTTGCTATTTCAGTACAGTGGGTATTTAAGTGTGCTCAACTATGTGAACAATGATTTTTACGAAGCCATTGGGGAAGATTACGAAAGATACATGGCAGAGGTGCAGATTGACCGGCAGGTGTATGAAGATGCGGTGTTTGTGCGTAAAGAGGATTGGGACAGGATTGAAAAAGAAGCGGTTGTAGATACGGAAGTGGTGGATGCTGTATCCACCGGATTTGTGGAAGCTTCCTTAAAATTCAACGGCGTAGACGACGGAATGGTCGCCTACAGCCGTGTAGTGGGTCTTTTATTACAATGGTACTGTCAATAGAAATGCCAACCGGCATCAGGGCGTCAGCGCCCGCATGAGCATTATTCTCTGCCGTCCCAGCAATAGGTGCAGAGTTTGCATTTGTCGATGCCGACAGCATCCAGCATATCATCCAGCCGGTTGAAGCGGAGGGAAGTAAAGTTCAGTTCCTTGCGGATTTCTTCTACCATACGCTCATATTTTTCGGACTCAGGGTCTGCGTACTCCTGCAGTACTTCGTCCGTTACATTGCCGTGCTCCAATCTGTCGATAACACGTCTGGTAATCAAATCCATCTCTGAAGAAGAACGGGAGAAGTTCAGGTACTTACACCCGTAAAGAAGAGGCGGACACGCCGGACGGATATGCACTTCTTTTGCACCGCTCTTATAAAGGAATTCCGTTGTTTCCCTAAGCTGCGTACCGCGGACGATGGAGTCGTCAATTAAAAGCAGGCTCTTGTCCTTGATTAAATCCTGTACGGCGAGCATTTTCATTTTGGCAATCAGATTACGCTGGCTCTGAATGGTGGGCATAAAGGAACGGGGCCAGGTCGGTGTATATTTGATAAAAGGTCTGGAGAAAGGTACTCCGGAAGCATTGGCATAACCGATGGCATGGGCGGTACCGGAGTCGGGTACACCGGCAACAATATCGGGCCGGACGTTATCGCGGGCAGCCATTTTTGCACCGCAGTTGTAACGCATCTGTTCCACGCTCAAGCCCTCGTAAGAGCTGGCAGGATAGCCGTAATAAATCCAGAGGAAGGTACAGATTTTCATTTCCTTGCCGGGATGAACCAGGGTAACGCAGTTCTTCGGCGTCAATACGGCAACTTCGCCGGAACCTAATTCCTTATAATCGGAATAACCTAAATTTTTATAGGCAAAATTTTCAAAGGAAGCACAGAATGCGCCTTCTTTGCGGCCGACCACAATCGGGGTTCTGCCGTATTTATCTCTGGCGGCATAAATACCCGCCTGATTTAACAAAAGTAAGGACAGGGAGCCGTCAATGGACTCCAAAGCGTACTGAATACCTTCAATCAGGTTTTCTTTCTGGTTAATTAAAGAAGCGACAAGCTCGGTGGCATTAATGTCACCTCCGCTCATTTCCAGAAAGTGGGAATGGTTTTTGTCGAAAAGCTTTTTCACCAGTTCATCCGTGTTGTTGATTTTGCTTACGGTAGTCAGTGCGTAGGTTCCGTGATGGGAACGGACAATCAGTGGCTGGGGTTCATAATCGGAAATACAACCGATGCCGTAATATCCTTTCATGGTCTGGATATCCTTGTCAAACTTTGTACGGAACGGTGCATTTTCTATGTTATGTATGGAACGGTTAAAACCATCCTTACCGTACACGGCCATTCCGCCTCGTCTGGTACCCAGATGAGAATGATAATCTACTCCGAAAAATAAATCAAATACGCAGTCTTCTTCTGCGGCTACACCAAAAAAGCCACCCATTTTTTCTACCTGTACCTTTCTTATATTCTATTTTTCTATGGGCAATCGACCCATATTTTTATACCACTTGATTATAATACATGTTTTTGGTCCACTTCACAAGACCGAGATATAAATTTTTATGGCAGATGTGCCGGCAAGTTCTTATGACAAAAACATGGAAATGTGGTAAAGTAAGGAAAAGAAACGAAAGGCAGTGGTATCTATGGAGAAAAGAATTTTAACCTACAGACATTTTATGGATGAACTGATTAAAGAAATTATGGAAAAACATGATAAATCCAAGGAAGAGCTGGAACTGATACGACAGGAGCATCTGACACAGGTGTCTTTTTTTCAACATGAAAGACTGATACACCTGATTGTGACAGTGACGTTTGCACTGCTGGAAATGCTGTCGCTTTTGATGACGCTGATAAATGCAGACCTTTTCGCACTGCTTCTTACTGTAGTGGTACTGATTTTGCTTATCCCCTACATCCGCCATTATTACATTCTGGAAAATGAAGTGCAGAAAATGTATAAACAGTACGATGCTATCTGCAAAGAACTTTATGACGGCAAATTTTACGACAGCACCAAGCAGGTATGAGTGGGATTAGACAGATATGAGCGGACGAAACAAAACAATTAAAACAAGCATACAAGAGGGCATGGTGTATCTGGAAAGATGCCTCAGAGTAACGGAACCGGTACAAGATGTATCAGTGATTACCGACAGGACAATTTGTGGTGACACATTTGTCACTTTACCTCTCCTTCCGGAAAAATGCGTGGATTTGTTGATTGCAGACCCGCCCTATAACCTGACGAAGCATTACCACGGGAATACTTTTTCCAAGAAGGATGCTTCCGAATATGAAATCTATACCCGCAAATGGGTGGAGGCGGTTTATCCTCTTTTGAAAGATAACGCATCCATGTATGTGTGCTGCGATTGGGAAAGCAGCCTGATTATCGGCGGGGTCTTAAGTGAATTTTTTACCATAAGAAACCGCATTACCTGGCAGCGGGAAAAAGGAAGAGGCTGTGCGGACAACTGGAAGAACGGCATGGAGGACATCTGGTATGTGACAAAAGGGAAAGATTATACTTTCCATGTGGATGCGGTGAAGCAGCGCAGAAAGGTGCTGGCAAGTTACCGCGTGGACGGCGCACCCAAGGATTGGGTGGAGACAGAAAAAGGGAAATATCGGGATACCTGCCCCTCCAATTTCTGGGATGACATTACCATTCCTTTCTGGTCCATGCCGGAAAACACAGACCATCCTACCCAGAAGCCGGAAAAATTGTATGCCAAAATTATTCTGGCAAGCTCCAATCCCGGGGATATTATTTTGGACCCTTTTGCGGGTTCCGGGACTGCGGGGGTAACGGCAAAGAAGCTGGGACGTCATTTTATCGATATAGAAATGAACGAGCAATATTGCGTCTGGGCGGAGCAGCGCCTTGCCATGGCAGAAATGCACCCCGCCATTCAGGGATACGAAGACGGCGTTTTCTGGGAACGCAACAGCGGACCCAAGAAATAAGGGCAAAGCAGAAATATGATTGGGTATACTGGAGACAAAGGTCAAACAAATACCCAGGGAAAGCGAAAAACGTGGGTATGAAGAAGTAGAAAGTAGTATAAATACCCAGAGAAGTGAGAAATCTTGGGTATGAAGAAGCGGAAAGCGATGTAATACCCAAGGAAATGAAAAAGTTTGGGTAGGGAGAAGCAAACAGCAAAGTAAATACCCACAACAAAGGAAAAACGTGGGTATAAGGAAGCAAAAGTCAGTTTGTATACCCAAGATGAGAAACACGATTGGGTATTGCACAGACAATAGCTGGGTAAATACCCCCAAGAAAAGAAAAAGAAAGCACCCACCATCATAGTGAGTGCTTTTTAAGTCTTATTTTATCAGGAAATCTTGTCTTTTAACTCTATTCTTTACCAGTCAGAGCCCCAATCGTCGGAGCCGGAGTCCCAACTGCTGTCGGAGTCCCAACTGCTGTCGGAATCCCAACTGCTATCGGAGTCCCAACTGCTGTCAGAATTCCAGGTGTCATCGTCATCATACGAAGGGTCATAGTAAGGTGAATCATCGAAGTCATCATAATCGGCGTTGCTGTCATAGGAGTTGGAATCATAATAGGAAGAGTAATCATCATTCATCCAGTCGGCAACCGTAGTAGCCGTCCAGGCATCGTTCATCCATTCATACCAACTGCCATGATAGTAATAATAATTGTTGTTGCCGTAGGTGTAGTAACCGGTTCTGGGACCGGAGCCGCCGCAGTTAAATAAAGAAGGCAGCATGAGCTGCACAACCACAATCAGGATAATAATCGTAACAATGCCCTGAAGTTTGCTTTTCCGGGTCGGTTCATTGCTGCTCCGGTTGACGGGAGTATTCACCTGGGGACGCCGCTGGCCTGCCTGGTGGGCTTTCTGGTCGGCAACACGTTCCTTCATTTTCATATAAAGTTCATTTACCGCATAGGCTTCGTCGCTGCCCTTGTAACGAACCGCACGGCTTCCGTCGGCTTTATTTTTATAAACCACAAAAGTGCCGTCGTTCGGGTCCTTGTAAATACCGAAAGCCTTCGGACCTCTGTAATCCTCGCCGATAAAAGTACGCATGTCGGCAAGCGGCAGGTTCATCGCCTTTGCCCATGCCTTCAGTTCTTCAATCGTCTTAGGCACCTTGTCGGACTGTCTCACGTAGTGGCTGTTGGTGGCCCCGCAGTTCGGACAGGTTTCGTCAAAATCATTAATCCAACTATCACAATAATCACATTTAATTTTCACAGTTTTCCCCCTCTGCATCTTATGCTGAAATGTCAGCCGTATAGCATAGTATACGGCAAAAGGATAACCATCGTCAACGGCAGCCTGCCATTTTGTCAAACGAATTTCCGCTCCCCTCATTCCGTCACACGGATTTTACATGGGATTTACGGCAGTGTGATAGCGGGAGCCGGGAAGAACGGTTATCATTCGGAATGTACGAAAAAGATAAGTGCAGAAATGAGGAATATTATGAAAAAGAAAAAATTAGTCGCAATGCTTACCGCCGCTGCAATGGTATTATCACTGGCAGCCTGCGGAAACACAAACAATCAGGAAAACAAGCCTGCAGCAAATACTTCCACCGCTGCTTCCGGGGAGAGCGCCCAGAACAATACGGAAAGTAATGAAGATACAAAGGATATCGCTGCAGATGACACCGCAGCCGATGTAGCGGAAAAACCGGTGCAGACCAAGCCGTTAGTAGTTTACTTAAATGACTTTGATGCCGTAATCGGTGATATGTTTAAGGAAGCAACCGGTTACGATGTAGAGGTAGTTGTCGGAAACGGTGCAGAAACCATGTCTCGTATTGCTGCCGAAAAAGGCAATCCCCAGTGGGATGTTGTATGGATTGACTCCATGTATGATGTATACAATTTAGCCGCAGACGACGAACTGGTTACCGACTGGGAGCCTGAAAATGCTGCAAACTTAACCGACTTTTCCAAGAGCCTGGTACCCGAAAACAAGTGTATGTACCCCACCGATATCCATGCGGCAGGTGTTCTGGTTTACCGCAATGACGTGTGGAGCGAAGCAGATGCACCCAAGACTTTCGACGATTTAACCGATGCAAAATATAAAGATGCCGTTGGTATGGCAGACCCCGGTGTAGCAGCACCCGCTTATCCTCTGGCAGCTTATTTTATGGATAAAAAAGGACTGGATGCCGGAAAAGAATACTTCACCACCCTGTTCGATAATGGTCTCAAAGTATTCCCCAAGAACCCTCAGGTTGTGCAGGCTCTGGCAGGCGGAGACATTTCCATTGCCATGCTGCAGGAAACCAATGCTTATGATATGGTAGCAAGCGGCGAACCCATTAGCATTATCTGGCCCGAGGACGGCGCTCCCGGTTCTACCCGTGTGGCAGCAATCAGCGCTTCTACCGAGCAGCTTGAAATCGCCAAGATTTTCGTAAACTTCTTACTGGATGCCAAGACCCAGCAGCAGCTTGTGGACACCGGCGACGAAGGATATTTTGAACCCTCTGTAGAAGGCGTTACCTTAAAGGCAGAGCGTGATGCCAACGCAACCTTAGCCGTTGCAGACGAAGTATTCGGTGCGGAAAACGAAGCCGACATCAAGGCGTGGTTTGCAGATATGTCTGCGAAATAGGAGAAAACATGAAGAGTAAAGACAATGCCGCAGGCATAGGAATACTCGGACTTCTGATTTTATTAGTACTGTTGCCTCTGGTGACAGTACTATTTCAGGTTATATGCCCGGGACTTTCCATCGATAAATTCAATTTGTCCAATCTGGCACTCGTGCTGGACGTGTTTAAGAGACCGCTGTGGGAAAAAGCTTTTTTGAACTCCTTCTTTTTAAGCTGCGGCACCACGGTACTGGGCCTTATTCTGGCAGCCGTACTGGCTCATTTCCGGGTAAATTATAAATTCGCGTGCGCAAAACTTCTGGATTTTACAGCGTGGGTGCTGATGATAATTCCCTCCTTTATACTGGCGCAAGGCTGGGTGTATTTTTCCTCCGGCAACGGAATCGCCAGTGCGTGGCTGGGTATAAAAGGAGTCGGCTCCTTTGTTTTCAGCTATTGGGGACTGGTATGCGTTATGGTTCTGTGCAAATTTCCTCTTGCCTATGTGACCATCAAAACTTCCATGGAGTGGTATCCGTCGCGCCTGATGCATGCAGCGCGGATGAACGGGGCGTCGGCATTCCGGGCATGGAAAAATGTCCAGCTCCCCCTCTGCATTCCGGCTTACTGCTCGGCGGCAATGCTGATTTTCATGGACACAGTGGGCGATTACGGCATGTCCTCCACCATAACGGCGGTTTATTCTTTCCCTACACTGCCGTACACCATTTACAGCGCCATCTGCTCCTCGCCGGTGCGCTTTGACATGGCGGGCGTGCTTTCTTTGTATCTGATGGTCATGATTGTAATTGCCATGGCGGTGCAGTACGGCGCCATGGGAAAGAAAAAATTTGATTTCTTAGATAACGGTACGGAGCGTGTAATGGCGGTTTCTCCGAAAAAACCGGTGCAGATTTTACTTACAACCGGAACGGTGCTGTTCTGTCTGATAGCGCTGGGAATACCGGTTGGCTCCGACCTGATTATGTCCTTTTCCGGCTCTGTCAGCGTGCAGAAATTTACCTTTACCCTGGATAATTATAAGGAAGTGCTCTCCTCTGCGGGCAGCATGGTAAGCGGCATCAAACATTCTCTGGGACTGGCGGGAATTTCCGCCGTGTTTGGCATCCTGATTGGATTTTGCGTGGCGTATGTGCTCACCTATTCCCGTTTTAAGCTGAAAAAACTGATTGATATGCTGACACTTGTGGCAATGGCGGTTCCAGGCGTGGTGCTGGGCATCGGTTATATTTTTGTATGGAACCAGAAATGGCTGACCAAGGTGGGACTGCATTTGTACGGAACACCGTCTATTTTAGTGCTTGCCAGTGTGGCAGCAGCCATTCCCATGATAAACCGCGTGCTGGTGGGCGGCATGGCAAAAATCCCCGGCAGCTTACTGACGGCAGCACAGATGCAGGGAGCCGGATTTTTCCGTAAAATCCGCACCATTCTTTTGCCGCTTCTGCACAACAGCAGTGTTTCGGCGGTACTTGCGGCATTCGGCGGCAGTGTGTTTAACCTCGCCATCACGACCATTCTGTATCCGCCCAATTACAGTACGCTGCCGGTTTACATCAGCGACTCTTACAACGATTTGAAGTTCGGCTACGCAGCAGCAGCCACCATGGTGGGCGGCGCCTTTATCGTGGGCATCATGATGCTTTTGGAAGTGGTGCTGAACGCCGGCTACCGGAAAAAGCAGGGACATTAAGAAGAAAGTGGTTATAAATTATGGAAACAATTTTGGAACTGAAAGATGTAAAGAAGAATTACGGTAAGAAGGAAATCTTAAAAGGCATCAACCTGACGGTGCAGGAAGGGGAGATTATCAGTGTGCTCGGCCCTTCCGGCTGCGGTAAGTCTACCTTATTGAATATCATTGCCGGTATTCTGCCCCTGAACGAGGGACAGGTATTTGTCCGGGGAAAAGAAATGTCATCTCCTCACAAGGTGGTGCCCATCGAACAGCGTGACATGAACATGGTGTTTCAGGATTTTGCCCTCTGGCCGCATATGAAGGCGCGGGACAACATTATTTACGGATTGAAGGTGCGCAAAACGGACAAGGCTCAGATGCAGGAAAAACTTCACGAGGTGGAAGCGTTGCTGCATCTGGAGGGACTTTTGGACCAGTATCCGGCAGAACTTTCCGGTGGACAGCAGCAGCGCGTGGCAATCGCCAGAGCACTTATCACCAACCCGTCCATTATTCTGCTGGATGAGCCGCTCTGCAATCTGGACGTGCAGCTTCGTATTGAAATGAGAACGGAAATGGCGCAGCTTTTCCGCCAGTTAAAGACCACGGTATTCCACGTTACCCACGACCCGTCCGAAGCATTCGCCATGGCAGACCGCATTATTGTGATGAACAAGGGCGTGATTGACCAGATTGCCACCCCGGCGGAATGTTACGAAAGCCCCCGCACCATCACGGTAGCGGGACTTCTCGGCGCCGGAAACTGCGTGCATGGTGCGGTGATGGAGGGGCTCGCGGAAGCGGAAGCTGGAAGTGCAGAGCAGGCAATAGGCAGCATCGGCAAGGAAAACCGTGCAGTTGTCAGCATGCAAAATCGGAAATTGGAATGTAAGAATTTTAAAAATGTCAAAAGAGGACAAAAAATGCTCTTGAAATTCCGCCCGGAAGAATGTATTTTTGTAGAAAAAGAATGTAAAAATGCTATTCCGGTGCGCGTGGTGATGTCCTCATTTGAAGGCGGCCAGTACCGGGTTAAGGTGGAAACAGATGGCGGCGATACCTTCTGCCTGCTTCATCCGACGTTTTTGAAGGAGCAGCAGACAGGATACGCCCAAATCCTTCCGGAAAGGTTGTATGCTTATGAGGAAATTTCTGGCTAAGGGTGGCTATGGAGAACATGGACGGAGCTGCTTTTTAACGGAATACGGTACAGAAGGTCGTTTTTATATGGTGGATTGCGGCATCATGGACAGTGACAGCAATCCCTATCCAGATGTGACGGAGGAGGAACTTGCCAAAACGGATTACGTTTTTCTGACACACAGTCATAAAGACCACAGCGGTGCATTTATGTACTTTGTGGAAAAAGGTTTCCGGGGGACACTGGTAACTTCGGCAATGGCGTTGGAATTATCTGACATTACTTATGACAAAGTTGTCATTTTATCACTGGATATGGAGCAGCCTGTGACATTCCGGCAGCAGGCATTACAGGTGGGCGGCAAGAAGGATACTTTGGCACAGCCGGATGACCTGCATGCAACAGAGGATTTGGGAAAATCCAATGATTTGAAGGTTTCCTTCGGCAGAACCGGTCACTGCATGGGAGGTTTATGGTTTCTCATCACCGATGCGCTTGGCACCTGCTTTTTCAGCGGAGACTATCAGGAAGATACCCTTGCCTATGCCTGCGATGCGGCAAGAGGAATGAAAGCGGAACTTGCCATTGTGGACTGTGCCCATTACGAAACGGACAAGAGTGCCGCCGAACTTCGTAAGGACATGCTTGCACAGACGGATAAATATCTGCAGGAAGCGAGACGGGTCATTTTCCCGGTACCCAAATACGGCCGCGGCATGGAGATGTTCGCCCTGCTGGAAAAGGAATTTCCGGATAAAAAAGTAATGGTGGATGCTGCCTTCGTAAGGGAGAGCCTGCGCTGCCTGAAGGACAGAGCCTGGTTCTGCGAGGATACCTACGATAAATTATGTGGATTATTGGAGCGGCTTTCCGGGGAATGTGTGGATTTTTCCAGGGAGGATGCTGCGCAGCCGGATTATGATATTCTGCTGCTTGCGGATACGCACCTTTTGAAGCCCTACAACACTGCTTTCGTGGAAAAGGAAGTAGCCGCTGGAGCAAGGGTAATCGTCACCGGCAGGGTCAGACCCGGCAAGCTGCCGGAAAAACTGCTCGCCGAAGGAAAAGCAGCGAAATTTCTATATCCCCACCACCAGAGCAGAGGAGACCTGCTCCGCGTGGTGGAAAACAACGACTTTACCGTTGTTCTGCCTTACCACAATGAGGTGAAGGAAGTGCTGGTGAAGTAAAGAGAAGTAAAAAGAGAGGCTTAAGCCGGTATGACAGAATGTTGTACCGGTTTTTCTGTTTTAAACAGTAATTTATATAGTGCTTTTTGTCGAATTTTGCGATAAGTCAGAATAAATAAAATCAAGTCGAAAATTGACGCAAAATATAGAATATGATATTGTAATGATAAGTAATCCATATCAATATTTAATAGATGAAATATAGGTTACTGTTCAGTGATTAGCCAAATCCAGTAAATACAAAGGGTACAGGTTTTGTGTTGTGAATCTTTCACAATATTTCCTGTACCCAGCTGGCTATTTTGTAAAGGCAGCTTCCACGGTATCATAGACATTACGATTTTGCATTTTTGCAGTCTCAATAATTGTCAAGGCATCACAAATATGCTGTCCTCCGGTATCACTCCGAAGCACAACTGCCTGCTTTTGTTTTCGCTTAAATTTGCGTAGCTGACGCTCGCTTATGTTGTTGG
>CAVHWP010000039.1:0-15592 GCA_963639875.1 Bacteroidaceae bacterium | reverse complement strand
GTTATGGCAGATATCCGCAATGAAATTTTTCGTGACATCACAGATATTCACACCGGTTATTATGCTCCGGATTTTGAAAACTGGAAGCAGTTTCTGAATTATTGTAACGGCAATGCTGACTATGAAGCCGTTCTGAATGATTTTGAGGAAGAAGAGCTGGAAAAACTGTGGCAGGTAAGCCATATTACGGAGCCTATGGCGGACGAGGATATAAATAAAGAATTAATCCTGCAGATCAGACAGATGAAGATGCTCAACGTAGTTGGCAGGTATGCAAAAGCAGCAGACCCGAAAAAAGCGCAGCTTGCTGCAGAGTCCGTAAGGGCAAAAATCCGGGGATTGTACGGCATGATATACGAATAGAGGGGTGGCTATGAAAACAGCTAAATATGGCGGGATAAGCAAGGCATATACATGCCCTGTGTGCCAAAGATATTTTCTGGTACCTTACCAGACAAAAGGCGGAGGCCATACAAAGTGGGTTTATAAATTGACAGACAGGACGAACAGAAAGCTCTTATATTACTGTTCGTATCATTGTTTCGATAAAGCCAAAAAGGAGAATGAAGTTTATGATGGCAGCAACTCATAGATTAGGAGGGCTGGCTGCAGGGACAGCAGCGGCGGTATTATTGCATGCCGGTAAAATGGAAAGTGGATTATTGATAGCCGGAGCCGTATTGGGAAGTTTAATACCGGATATCGATAACCGCCATAGCAGCATTAGCAGAAAATGGGTATTGTTAAGCACTTTTGTCAGTATAGGCCAGATGATAATAAGAGCATTTTCGTCTATTCTGCCAAGAAAGCAAAGAAATTATATAAGAAGCCTGATTGGGCACAGAGGAATCACGCATTCACTTGTACCGGTAATGGTAATTCCCCTTATAATCTGTCTGATTGGGCATATGACCGGCTGCGCCGGTGCGGGAACCTACACGGCAGCCGGCATCGGATTGGGGATTTTAAGCCATTTATTGTTTGATATGCTTGCCGGTGGCGTACCGTTGTTTATGCCGTTTTCCACGAAACGGATTTACCTGGCACATATCAAAACCGGTGGAGCAGTGGAGTGGATTTTCAGAGTAATTTTAATCCTTGTTTTTACATATTTTGGAATGGAGGTTATATCATGGCAAAGGTTATTGCTGTAGTAAATCAAAAAGGCGGCGTAGGGAAAACGACCGTAACTATAAATTTAGGAATTGGCCTGGCAAAAGCAGGAAAGAAGGTCTTGTTAATTGATTTTGACCCACAGGGGAGCTTAACGGACTGCATGGGATTTGACGAACCGGACAGCATGGATGTAACGATAGCATCCATCCTGGTAGATAGTATCAATGATATAGATATACCTGCAGAAAAAGGAGTACTTAGGCATCAGGAGGGCGTAGATGTGATTCCCGGCAACATTGAGCTGTCAGGGCTGGAAGTTACGCTGGTTAATATTATGTGCCGGGAAATGGTACTAAAAAATTATCTGCAGAGGCTTCGCCCTTTATATGATTATATCCTGATTGACTGCCTGCCGTCGCTTGGAATCCTGACCGTAAACGTGCTTGCAGCCTCTGATAGCGTAATTATCCCGATTAAAGCCGAAAAACCCTCTACAAGGGGCTTACAGCAGCTTATACGGACAATCGGAAAAGTAAGGCAGAATATTAATCCTGATCTGCAGATAAGGGGTATTATTCCCAATATGGTGGATGTAAGGACAAAGTACCATAAGGATACGATAGATATGCTTAAAGAGAGCTATGGTGACGTAATCAGGATTTTTAATTATATTCCGCAGTCTACCAGAATGGCGGAGACTGCGGCCGAAGGTGTTAGTATATTTTGCCATGATGCGGCCGGAAAAGCAGCAGAAGCATATGAAAATCTGATTCGGGAGGTACTGCAGTATGAATAATAGTGCATCCAAGATTAAGCTGGCATCTATTGATGATTTGCTGGGGGTTCCGGAGCCGCACCGTGCGGCAGAAAACGGTATAGTACGTCTGCCTCTGGAAAAGATGCATGAATTTAAGTCACATCCGTTCCGGGTGGTTGATGATGAGAAGATGGCGGAAACGGTGGCGTCAATCAGGCAGCATGGAGTGCTTGTGCCGGGCATAGTCCGGGAAGATAAGAATAATCCCGGAACCTATGAAATCATAGCGGGCCACAGACGTCATCACGCATCCGGACTGGCGGGCTTACCGGATATGCCGGTTATCATAAAAAATATGACGGATGATGAAGCCACGGTAGTTATGGTGGATTCCAATATTCAGCGTGAGGATCTGCTGTTTTCGGAGCGGGCAAAGGCATATAGAATGAAATATGACGCCTTAAAGCGAATAGGGGCTTCCGATGGGCTTAGAAGCGATGAGAAGCTGGCACAGCAAGCCGGAGAGAGCAGAAATACTATTCAGCGGTACATAAGATTGACTTATTTGGCTCCGGAGCTGCTGCAGTTGGTTGATTGTAAGAAACTTCCGGTGACAACGGCTGTAGAAATATCTTATTTGTCAGAAAAAGAGCAGCAAATTCTATCAGAGATTATGAGGGAACTGAAGGTTATACCCTCCGGCGAACAGGCGGTAAAACTCAAAGAATACAGTAAGGCAGGAAAACTGACTGATACGGTCATTCAAATTATTTTGGAAAAGGGGGAAACGTCTAAGGTTTCTTTGAAAGAGAAGGATATCCGAAAGTACTTTCCTAAAACCTACACAGGCGAGGAAATCACGGATGTGATTTATAAACTGCTGGATGAATGGAGTAAGAGCCACATGGCAGAAGGGGGGAAATAGCATGTGCGAGAACATTTTTAAGAACAGTGAGGAAAAGAAGCGCAGGGAGGATTTTACCAGGCTTTTTGTAAAGTTGGTTGCCAATCAGCATACATACCGGGCTGTCAATACCGGTGCCAAAACAGGAAGGGATATAAATGCAGTATCGAGATAGAGATGTATGGTGTGCCATTTATTGCCGGTTGTCACAGGAGGATAAGAATAAATCACATGAGATAGATGACAGTTTAAGTATTCAAAATCAAAAAAGTATGCTGTTATCTTATGCGCAGACGAATAACTGGAAGGTTTATAAAATTTATACAGATGACGATTATACCGGCGCTGACCGCTCACGCCCGGCTTTTAACGAACTTTTGAATGATGCCAGGGAAGGTAAATTTCAAATAGTGCTATGCAAATCGCAGTCGAGGTTTACCAGGGAACTGGAATTGGTAGAAAGGTATCTGCATGAATTATTTCCACAGTGGGGAATCAGGTTTATCGGTCTGGTAGATAATGCGGATACCGAAAACAAGGGAAATAAGAAAGCAAGACAGATAAATGGTCTTGTCAATGAATGGTATCTGGAAGACCTTTCTGAAAATATCAAAGAGGTACTTACCGACCGACGAAAAAAGGGGTATCATATCGGCTCTTTTGCGGCTTACGGATACCAAAAAGATCCGGACTATAAGGGGCATCTGATTCCGGATCCGGATGCTGCTAAAATAGTGCATCTCATCTTTGAAATGTTTGCTTCCGGCACCGGCAAGCTGGCTATAGCACGTTATTTGAACGAACAGGGGATTCCAAATCCTACACATTATAAAATCCAGAAGGGCATCCGTAAGAAGACAAATCAGACTGCTACAGGAAAATTATGGCAGTATTTTGAGATTGCGGATATACTGAGCAATGAGGTTTATATAGGCAATCTGGTACAGGGACGATATGGCAGCGTATCTTATAAAACGCATAAAAACAAACCTATACCGAAGGAAAAATGGATCCGGGTAGAGAATACGCATGCTCCCATTATTGAAAGGGAATTGTGGGACAAAGTACAGGATATTATTAAAATGCGGACAAAACCCGGCTGGGATGGTGAAAATGGAATGTTTGCCAGGAAAGCCAGGTGTATGTATTGCGGCGGCTCCATGCGCACTGCTATTTCCGGACATCGAAGATATCTTACCTGCAATACGAAAAAGATTATGCCAGATAGCTGTAAGGGTGGTTTTATAGGGCAAAATGAGCTGCAGGAAACCATACTGGATGAATTACATCAGATGATTAATAAATATCTGGATATGGATGCAGCAGAGCAGCAACTGGTTCTGAGCAGCCGCTTAGAGGAACAGCGCTATGTGTTGATATCTGAACTGCAGGAAAATGAATCGAAGCTGCTTAATTTGGATAAAACATTAAAAACACTGTATCAGGACAGGGTACAGGGCGTGATAACGGCAGACGAATTTAGACAGTTATCTGCAGACTTCAAGGACGATAACGCCGCATGTAAAAAAAGGATTTCTGATCTGCAGGAAGAGATAAGACATATAGATGACCAAAAGAAAGAGGAATTGTCCAAAAGGGATATTCTCCTGCAGTGTGCTGAAATTGAAGAATTGAATTTTGATATTGTGAATACACTGATAGACTATGTGGAAGTTGGAAAAAGGGAGACTCACTATAGGCGGGGCAAAGTCCCGGTGATTATCCATTGGAAGTTTTAGTTTTTCGGGTGATATGATATACTATTTTTAATAAGGAAGAAACTTGTTTGTGTTTAGAAAGGTGTTTGCTCCGCAGCCATATCCTCAAATAAATCGGTGATAATGTCGCCTTTGCTCTGGAATTCACAGGCATTGAAGGGCACACCGCCCGCAGCCTGGGGCCAGATACCGAGAGTGTGGTCCGTGTAGTAGGGAGCAAAGCCGCCGGCTTCGATTTCTTCCATAGAAAGGTTTCGGGTAAGCTGATGCACAATGGCTGCCACCATTTCGAGGTGTGCCAATTCTTCTGTGCCGATGTCCGTAAGCAGACCGGCGACTTCTTTATAGGGCATGGCGTAGCGCTGGGAGAGATAGCGCATGCTGGCGCCCATTTCCCCGTCGGGACCGCCGTACTGGGACATGATGACGGTGGCAAGCTTGGCATTGGGTTCCTTGATATTTACCGGGAACTGCAGTCTTTTTTCATAATTCCACATTATTTTCTACCTCCTTTGCAGGGCAGACATTCAGGGTCGGGACCTTCTTTTTCATAGCTGCTTCTCCAGGGAAGCGGGGCAAGTCCCCAACTCCATTCCGTTGTGTCGGAGGAAAAACTGGTCTGCAGCGGATAATATTTCTCCGAGAACTGCCTTGTTAAGTCCATACGGATTTTGTTGTAATGGTTGAAATAGGCAATGGCCTGTTTATCGAAAGGATGCGTATCCAGATATTCCGTAAAATCCACAAGGGTAAAATCCAGAATGCTGATATCCTTTAACATCTGTTCCATTTCGGACTGCCGGTTGTTCATGAAGTCATCCTCCTTCCCGTGAAGGGCTTGTTTAATTCCGGAAAAATGGTTCCTATCTGAAAGGCTTCTTCCAGATTTTCATAAATAGAAGTAAACTGCTGCCAGGGGACATATGCCATGGCAATAGGGTAGCGGTCTAAATATTCACCATAGTTTGTATTCTGCATGGAAAAACCTCAAAATCTTTTAGAATACTATATGTGCAAAAAGGGGAATGGTTACCTGAAAATACTTGATTTCCTGCTTTTTTTATGCTTTACTTATTCTGTAGTGTTTCTTTGGCAAAAGTGCCGGACAAGCATAATTTTACCCCGAAAGGTATGAATGACATGAGCGATATGAGAGGAATCGATACCCAGGTGAGAAAACGCCGCAGAAGAGTTTTCAAAGAGGTGGCAAACCTGGCTTATACGTCCCAGAACTTAAAGGATGACTGCGAAGCGCTTCCTTATAAAATTGTAGATTACGATACCACGGACTACCTGGACAGTGTATACCGTGACCGTGCCATCATAAGAGAACAAATCAGACTGGCAATGGGAATGTCCCTGCGTCCGGAAAACAGAGACAGACCCGGACATCTGACAGAAGGCATTGAGGAAAGCAATATTGATGAAAAATATTACGAACCGCCTCTTATGCAGGTAATTCCTTCCGCATGCAATGCCTGCCCCGTAAACCAGTATGAAGTAACGGATACCTGTATGGGTTGTCTGGCGCATCCCTGCCGTGAGGTATGCCCGGTAGGCGCCATGACCATGGTAAACGGCAAGTCCTTTATCAACCAGGAAAAATGTATCAAGTGCGGCAAGTGTAAGGCTGTCTGCCCCTATGATGCAATTTCCCACAGAGAAAGACCCTGTAAGAAGGCATGCGGCATCAATGCCATTGAAAGCGATAAGCACGGCAGAGCAGTGATTAACAGCAATCTCTGCGTATCCTGCGGTCAGTGTATGGTAAGCTGTCCGTTCGGTGCCATTGCCGACAAATCCCAGATATTCCAGCTTATCCGCGCCCTGCAGTCCGGACGTATGATTATTGCCCAGGTGGCACCGTCCTTTGCCGGACAGTTCGGTCCCAAGGTAACACCGGACATGTTCAAGACGGCGTTAAAGGAGCTGGGTTTTGCGGAAGTATACGAAACGGCTATCGGAGCCGATATGGGCTGCGTGGCGGAAGCAGAGCATTATGTAAGAGAAGTAGCTACCGGCAAGCAGGCATTTGCCCTGACATCCTGTTGTCCTTCCTGGGCAATGATGGCAAAAAATCTGTTCCCGGAAACCATTGATAAAATCAGCAACGAGCTGACCCCCATGGTGGCAACGGCGAGAGTGATTAAAGAAAAGCATCCCGATGCCAGCGTGGTATTTATCGGACCCTGTGCGTCCAAGAAGTTAGAGGCATCCCGTACAACGGTACGTTCCGATGTGGACTTTGTCATTACCTTTGAAGAGCTTACCGGCATGTTTGAAGCCAAGGGCATTCTGGTAGAGGAAATCAAAGCCATGGATGAACTTAAGGATGCCACGGCAGCCGGAAGAGGTTACGGTGTTGCCGGCGGTGTGGCAAGCGCCATTGAGAGCTGCATCAAGGAATATTATCCCGGTACCGCAGTTCATGTGGAGCATGCGGAAAGCCTGGCAGAATGTAAGAAGATGCTGTTGCTTGCCAAGGCAGGCAAGATGAACGGCTGTCTGATAGAAGGTATGGCGTGTCCCGGCGGCTGCGTAGCCGGTGCGGGTACGAACGTAGCCATTCCACAGGCAAGCAGGGAACTGGCAAAATTCAAGGCAGAAGCCACACAGAAAATTCCGCCCCAGTAAAGGAACTTAAGACAAGTGCAGCCCGTTTCCCGGCATAGAAAAGTGGGAAGAAGGCTTGCACTTTCTTTGGAAAAATCATACAATAAGAAAAGTGTGCAAAAGAAACGCACAGCCGATACATCGACAGAAAGGGAGAGTAAAATGACTAAAATCAGAACAAGGTACGCACCCAGCCCGACAGGTAAAATGCATGTGGGAAATCTGCGTTCCGCGTTATATGAATTTTTAATTGCAAAGCATGCAGGCGGAGATTTCATGCTCCGTATTGAGGATACCGACCAGGAAAGATATGTGGAAGGCGCTACGGAAATTATTTACCGTACCCTGGAAGAAGCAGGTCTTACCCATGACGAAGGTCCCGATAAGGACGGCGGCTACGGTCCTTATGTGCAGAGCGAGCGTATGAAGACCGGCATCTATATGAAGTATGCCAAGGAGCTGATTGAAAAGGGCGAGGCTTATTACTGTTTCTGTGACAAGGAAAGACTGGCTACCTTAAAGACCGAGATTGTGGAAGGCAAGGAAATCATGATTTATGACAAGCACTGCCTCTCCTTATCCAAAGAAGAAATTGAAAAGAATTTGCAGGAAGGCAAGCCTTTCGTCATCCGACAGAATAACCCCACAGAAGGCACCACCACATTCCATGATGAGCTGTACGGAGACATTACGGTCAACAACAGCGAGCTGGACGACATGATTTTGATTAAATCCGACGGCTATCCCACCTACAATTTTGCGAACGTAGTGGATGACCACACCATGAACATTACCCATGTGGTAAGAGGTAACGAATACCTTTCCTCTTCTCCGAAGTATGTGCGTCTGTACGATGCCTTCGGCTGGCAGGTACCGGTTTACGTGCATCTGCCCCTGATTACGGATGAAAACCACAAGAAGCTTTCCAAGAGAAGCGGACATGCTTCCTTTGAAGACCTTTTGGCACTTGGATTTTTACCGGAAGCCATTGTAAACTATATTGCGCTTTTGGGCTGGAGCCCCGAAGACAACCGGGAAATCTTTTCCCTGGACGAGCTTATCAAAGAGTTCGATTACCACAGAATTAACAAATCCCCGTCCGTATTTGACATCGTGAAGTTAAGATGGATGAACGGCGAATACTTAAAGGCAATGGATTTCGACAAGTTCTATGAAATGGCGGAGCCTTACTTAAAGGAAGCGCTGGGAGAGGGCTTTGATTTAAAGAAGATTGCCGCTATGGTAAAAACACGTATCGAAGTATTCCCGGATATTGCCGGACAGGTTGATTTCTTCAAAGAACTGCCGGAATACAGCATCGACATGTATACCCACAAAAAGATGAAGACCAATGCAGAGTCTTCCTTAAAGGTATTAAAGGATATGCTTCCCATTCTGGAAGCACAGGAAGATTATTCCAACGATGCGCTGTATCAGACACTTCTTGCTTACGTGGAAAAGGAAGGCGTAAAGAATGGCTATGTAATGTGGCCCATCCGTACCGCTGTATCCGGCAAACAGATGACTCCCGCAGGCGCGACCGAAATCATGGAAGTGCTTGGCAAGGAAGAAACTCTGAAACGTATTCGCAAAGGAATTGAAATGCTTGAAAATGCATAAAAACAGGTATCATAAAGAGCAGTGGGCTGCTCTGTGCCACTTAAACGGACCGGCGCTTGTCATAGCCGGTCCCGGAAGCGGCAAAACCACGACGCTGCTGGGCAGGATTTCCTTTCTCATACAGGAAAAACACATTCCGCCATCGCAGATTTTGGTTATTACTTATACAAAGGAAGCGGCAGCTTCCATGCAGAAACGGTTTCTTACGGAAAATCCGGAGGGCACTTCGGTTACATTCGGAACGTTTCATGCCATATTCTATCATATTCTGAAAACAGAGTATTCGTTGCAGACAGACTGTCTGTTATCCACGCAGGAGAAAAAATCTTACCTGCTTCCCATTTTGAAAAAATACGAAATTGATATCCGGCTTGCAGAGGAAATGCTGTATTTTATTACCATGCGCAAAAACGGGGAAAAGTCGGCGGAAAAACTTTCGCTTTCCGTAGAGGAAGAGCGAAAAGAGGCTGTGTTCCGGGAATATGTTGCCGTGACAAGAAAAAACGGCAGGATTGATTTTGAAGATATGCTTCTTTTAACCAGAAGGCTGTTTCGGGAAAGAGAGGATATTCTGGCAAAATGGCGGGAACGGTTTCAGTATATTCTGGTGGACGAATTTCAGGACACCAACCGCATCCAGTACGAACTCCTGCGGATGCTGGCGGCTCCGGGCAATCATATTTTTGCGGTGGGGGACGACGACCAGTCCATTTACGGCTTCCGGGGAGCAACGCCGGCCATTTTAAAGCGCTTTCTTACGGATTATCCGATGGCGGAAAGGTATTATCTGCAGAATAATTACCGTTCGGGGAAGGAAATTGTGCAGTTGGCAAGCCGGATTATTTCCGAAAACAAGGACAGACTTTTGAAAAATCCTGCGGCTGTGAAAGAAGATGCAGGGGATATCCGTATCGCAGCTTTTACGGAAGTCACGGAGGAATACCGGTATTTTGCCGAAAGAATACGGAACCTAAAAAAAGAAAACGTAAATCTAAATTATGGGGATTTTGCAATCCTCTGCCGAACCAACCGGGAGGCTGAAAATGTCCGGGCAGTGCTTGGCAAAGAAGACATTCCCTGTGCCTGCCGGAAGGGAAAGGAAGAAGCGGAGGAAGGGAAGGAGGATATACTGGCGTATCTGCGGCTTTCGGAAGGAAAGGGCAGCCGGGCGGATTTCTTACGGATTATGAATAAGCCGGACAGAGGACTGAGCCGGGTATGTATCCTGGAAGAAGAGGTGGACTTTATCCGCATGGAACGGTGGTGTCTGGAGCTAAAGGATGAGGCGGGCGCCGGAAAAATCCGAACGCTTCGTAAGCAGCTTCAGACCTTGCGGAAAATGCCGGAAGAACTGAAAATATCCTATATTCAAAAGGGAATAGGATATGAAAGATGCGTGGTAAAAAAGCTGCCGGATACCGGAAAGGACGGCGTACAGGTGTTTACCATGCATGCGGCGAAGGGCTTGGAATTTTATTATGTGGGCATTCCCAACGTGCAGGAGGGGCGTATTCCTTACGGGAAAATGCTTTCCGGGGAGCAGGAGGAAGAGGAGAGAAGGCTTTTTTATGTGGCGGTTACGAGAGCGAAAAAAGTCCTGGACATCCTGTACCTGAAAGGCACGAAGGAACGTCCGGGACTTCTTTCACGATTTTTAAGAAACGAAGTTTATTCTTCGGAAGGGTCTACCAGCTCGTCAAATTCCTGATCGTCTAAATATTCGTCGAAAGCATCGGAAACCTTTTCGTATTCTTCATCGCTTTCGATATAAATGAGCTCGGGCTCCGCGTTGGCATCATCGGGGTCTTCCTTGTAGCCGTAGAACCAGACTTCTCCGTCTTCGTTTTCTCCGTTCTCATCCAGGGGGAGAAGCACGATATAATCCTTGTCTTCCACTGTCAGGATGGTGATGACAGCACATTCTACTTCGCCGTCGTCAAGCTCTAAAGTAACGGTCATTTCTTCCTCTGCAAAATTATTATCAGCCATAGTGGTATCCTTTCTGTTTTTTTCTTTATTATAACTTTTCCTGTAAATTCTGTAAATATATTTTTATTTAGTAGCAATGACCAAAGAAACTGTGTTATAATGCTTAAAGTGGTTATGCAAACGAAACTTACAGAGCATACATAATCGGAAAGCGGCAGGTAACCAATTTGACAATATGCGTAAAGAGAGGAGTTCCCTACCCGTTGGGGGCTCATAGAATAAAAGATACCGTTTATTTTTCCTATATTACGGAAAAAGAAGAAGCAGGAGTTATCCTGTATGACACCACCGGACGGCAGGAAAAACTCCGCATTGCCTTTCCCACGGATTATGCCGTTGGGACAATACGCTGCATGGCTGTGGAGGGGCTCCCTGCAAAAGATGTGATTTACAGCTTTTACGAAGGTACACAGGCGGTTACGGATGAAAGGGGCAGATGCTTCTTAAACTGCCGCAAATACGGAGAAGAGGCGGAAAACGAACTGCTTCCCGCGGTGCTTTCTTACCGGGAATACGACTGGGAAGACGACAGGTTTCCCAAGCTTGCCTATGAGGACAGCATCGTTTACTGCATGCATGTGAGAGGGTTTACCAGACATGCTTCTTCCGGTGTAAAGGGGAAGGGCACTTTCCTTGGCATTCAGGAAAAAATTCCGTATCTGAAGGAGCTGGGTGTGACGACTCTGGAGCTGCAGCCGGTTTACGAATTTCCCGAGATAGAAATCTTAAAGCCCACGGAAAGCATTCATCTGGATACAGAGGAAAAAAGACCGGAACGGCTGCATTACTGGGGCTATATCAAGGGCTGTTATTACAGTCCGAAAAGTGCTTATGCCTACAGCAGGGATGCGGCAACGGAGTTAAAAAATCTGATAAAAGAGCTCCATAAAAACAATATGGAGGTTATTCTGCAGTTTTATTTTACGCAGGATATTTTAAGCACGGAAATAGCGGAGATTTTACGGTTCTGGGTGATGGAATACCATGTGGACGGGTTCCACCTAAAAGGGAAAAACATTGACCCTGCCCTGTTATCCTTAGAGCCGGCACTGGCTGCCAGCAAGCTCTGGTATTACGGCTTCCCGGACAGGGAGATAAAAGGCGGCAGGCGTTTTTTGGCAGAATATAAAGATGATTTCCGCAATGATGCCAGAAGGTTCTTAAAGGGCGACGAGGGCATGATTCCCGTCATGATGCAGTATTTCAGAGCCAATTCCCCTTACCGGGGCGTGATTAACTATCTGACAAATTACGATGGTTTTACCCTTATGGATCTGGTTTCCTGCGACAGGAAGCACAACGAGGACAACAACGAAAACAATCAGGACGGTACGGACAGCAACTTCAGTTGGAACTGTGGACAGGAAGGTCCCAGCAGGAAGAAAGCAATCGTTTCCCTGCGTCTGCAGCAGATTAAAAATGCCCTGCTCATGCTTTTCTTAGCACAGGGCACGCCCCTTATTTTCATGGGGGATGAGTTCGGAAACTCCCAGAAGGGCAACAACAATCCTTACTGCCAGGACAACGATACCACCTGGTTAAACTGGAAAAATTTAAACAGCAACAAAGAAATTTTTTCTTTTGCGAAAAAACTGATTGCTTTCCGTAAGGAGCATGGGGAACTGCATCAGAAAACGCCACTGCGCATGATGGATTACAAGTCCTGCGGTTATCCGGATTTATCCTATCACGGAGAATTTCCGTGGAAGCCGGATACCACGGCGTACAGCAGACAGCTCGGCATGATGTACTGCGGCAGATACGGTGTGGAAGAGAAGGAAAAACAGGATGAATTCCTGTATGTGACCTACAATCTCCACTGGGAACCCCATGAATTTGCCCTACCCAGGCTGCCGAAGGACAAGAAGTGGAAAGAGGTTCTGTCTTCTGTAAGCCTTGCGCGGAAAGAGGCGCAGAAGATTGCCGGCAAAGAGGCAACAGAAGAGGGTAAAAAGGATATGGAGGCAGATGCGGCAAAGGATGCGGACAGCCGGGATAAGAACGGACAGGATACGGTCTCCGTACAAATTCCGCCCCGCTGCATATGCGTTTTCTGTTCCGAGGCGTAGCGTATAGGTATAGGATGACAGTATCCGGAGGAGAGTATTTAAAAAATGCATGCACTTGCACATTTTAAGACGATAACATATCACAAATATCTGGTGATGAAGGGCTGTTTTGCGGTCGGGCTCTACAAGCAGGGGCTCCTGCACGATATGTCCAAGTACAGTCCCACGGAATTTTTGGTGGGAGCCATTTATTATCAGGGGGACAGAAGCCCCAACAATGCGGAACGTGAGCACAGAGGGTATTCTTCTTCCTGGCTGCATCACAAGGGCCGTAACAAGCATCATTACGAATATTGGGTAGATTATGCCAGAAGTGAGACAGGACACATTACAGAGCCTGTCAGGATGCCCAGAAGGTATGTGGCGGAAATGGTCATGGACCGGATTGCCGCCAGCAAGGTATACCTGAAGGATAAGTACACGGACGATGCCGCCCTGCAGTATTATCTGACGGGCATTGACGGCATGATGATGCATCCTTCCACCAAGAAGCATCTGGAGAAGCTGCTTCGCATGCTGGCAAAGGAAGGAGAGGCAAAGACATTTGCCTATATTAAAAACGTTTATTTAAAGAAGTAAAAAGGCACCATCCCGGGATAAAAGAATATACTACACTAAAGAATGTGAAAAAGAGATTTCTATGTGTAATGTAATTATTCTGTTTCTTTTATTCTGTAACGGCTGCGGATGCAGCAACAACTATAGTAGCAGCAACAACTCTTGCAGCGGCAACAGCGGTTCTTCCTGCGGCAGTGATAACAGACGTAGCATGACCAGTTGCGGCAATGACAATAGTCAGGGTGGGGACAGTGTAATCCAGACAAGAAGTGCAGACTGCGGTTGTGACAGAGACAGGGACTGCGGTTGTGACAGAGACAGGGATAGGGACCGTGACTGGGACAGAGACCGCGACAGGGACTCCTCCATGACATCTCCGCCTTGGGTAAGAAGTAATTATTCCAACGGCGACACCTGCAGTTGTACAGAGCAGTAGCAAAAATAAGAAAACTGTTGACGGAAAATAGGTATTTTATTGGAAATCAGCAGTTTTTTTTACTTATTTGTCAAAATTGCTGGAAATTTTCAAATAAATCGTTTATAATTATAAAAAATATCCAATAGGACTTCTTAGTGAGGAAGGAGAAAAGGTATGGTTGAAAATATACTCGGAAATTATCTTGTAAAAACGGGGAAAATTACAGCTGAACAGTTACAGACTGTTATTCAAAAAGAGGACGAAACTCGTGTAAAAATGGGACTTCTGGCTGTATCCGAAGGAATTCTTACCATTGAACAGGCAGATTACATAAACGGACTGCAGGCGACCATGGATAAGCGCTTCGGTGATATTGCTGTAGAAAAGGGATTTTTAACAGAGGACCAGATTTCCAATCTGTTAAAGAAACAGGGCAATGCTTATCTTACCTTTGCACAGACACTGGTAAATGAAAATCTGTTAAGCATGCAGGAACTCGAAAATATGCTGGACGGCTTCCAGGAAGAGTATGGATTTACAAAATCCGATATGGAAGACTTAAGAAGCGATGAACCGGAAAGAATTGTACCACTCTTTTTGCCACCGGAAGCTCTGTGCTTCAAGGAAATCGTGGGCGTTATGGTGAGAACCCTTATCCGCTGCGTGGACAAGCATGTATATCTTGACAAAGCGGAATGCACCGATTTGTTACAGATTAAGAAAGGTGTTATCCAGAAGATGGAAGCCTTCTCCGCTCCCGTAGAAGGCTTAAAGGAACTGGAAACCGGTTTTGTGGAAGAAAACGGCGGATTGTTTGCTATGACAGCTTCTTTCTGCAAGGCAGATGATTTAACAGACGAAGATATGCTGGACGGTGCCGGAGAAATGTCAAACTGTATCAACGGTCTCTATGTTTCCGGGTTAAGCAGAAATGGTGTGGAATGTGAACTGCTTCCTCCCATTTTAATGGACAGGGAAACCGAACTGCAGGATGTCATGATTTGCAAAATTCCGGTTTGCCTGCATGAAAAAAAATGTGAGTTCATTATGATAGGACGTAAATAGGAGGAGAGAGATGGCAAAGATTTTACTTGTAGACGATTCTAAAATGTCCAGAAAAATGCTTCGTACCATTCTGGAAGGTATGGGACACGAAATAATAGGAGAAGCCACTGACGGCGTAGAGGGTCTGGATTTGTATAAGGAGATGCATCCCGACATTACCACCATGGATATAACCATGCCGCAGAAGGACGGAATTACCTGCTTAAAGGAAATCAAGGAATTTGACGCAAATGCCAAGGTTATCATGATTACTGCCGCAGGGCAGTCCGGCAAATTGATGGATGCCCTGAAACTGGGAGCAAAAGAATTTATATGTAAACCTTATGAGCCGGAGCAGATTATCAATGCAATCAAAGAAGTAGAAAAATAGGTATTGGGAAAAACGTAGGACTTTACCAGTTACAATTACAGTTGGAATTGGTTGAGTCCTTTTTTGTCACCCTTTTGTACCTTTCCGAGGAGTACAATCACTTTACAATATTCTCGTGGGTGATAGAAAGGATAACTTAAAACGACAAAAGAGAGGAGATTTGTACCATGCCCCATCCGGATAAAACTAATGTAAAACAAAAATATGAAGAATATAGGAAATTTCTAAAAGCATCCATTCGTGGAAACAGAACAGCAGGAAATAGCGTGGGAAACTTAAAAAAACTACAGGTTTCCCTTAAAAAACTAAATGCGGAAATTGACAGATGTTATGAAAAGGATGAGAACGAACAATACAAACCGATTGGGAGGGAACGACTGAAACAAATAAAGAAT
>CAVHWP010000038.1:0-18074 GCA_963639875.1 Bacteroidaceae bacterium | reverse complement strand
TTATAGCAGAGCCTGTGAAAGCAGAGGAGTGTGGATAAAAGTACGGAAACTCAAGCTCAGCATACATTGACAGACATTTCCTAAAAGAATACAATAAAAAAGATAGTGTATAGACTTTATACAGGATATGTTATGTATTGCCCTGCGGTAATTTCCAAGCGAAAGCGGGTCTGCATACAGTAACTGCAGGGCATATAAGAAACATAGATGAAGAAAGGATTCCCCCATGAAGTGGACAAAATTCAAAGTGAAAACCATTACCGATGCCGAGGACATCATCATTTCCTCTCTGTATGATTTAGGGCTGGAGGGCGCGCAGATTGAGGACAAGGTGCCGCTTACCGCGCTGGAAAAGGAGCAGATGTTTGTGGACATCCTGCCGGAAGGTCCCGCGGATGACGGCATTGCTTACTTAAGCTTTTTTGTGGAAGAAAAAGAAGACGGCGGACTGACACTGAACGGCGAAGATACCACCGTGGATGCCATTCTTTCCATGGTAAAGGAAGAACTGGACAGCTTACGCCAGTTCATGGACATCGGTGAAGGCAGCATTACCGTGGACGAAACCGAGGACATTGACTGGATAAACAACTGGAAGCAGTATTTCCACCAGTTCTACATAGACGATATTCTGGTTATCCCTTCCTGGGAAGAAGTGGAAGTAAAGGATAAGGACAAGCTGGTGCTGCACATTGACCCCGGTACGGCATTCGGCACCGGTATGCATGAAACCACGCAGCTCTGCATCCGCCAGTTGAAAAAGTACGTGACCCCGGAGACAAATCTCCTGGATGTGGGAACCGGAAGCGGCATTTTAGCCATTCTTTCCCTGATGTTCGGCGCAAAGCACGCCGTAGGTACGGATCTTGACATCTGCGCCGTGGATGCGGTACGGGAAAACTGCGAAAGCAACGGCATTGACCCCGCCAACTTTGAAATGATGATTGGCAACATCATTACGGATAAGGAAATTCAGGACAGAGTGGGCTATGACTGCTACGACATCGTAGTGGCAAATATTTTGGCAGATGTGCTGGTGCCTTTAACCCCGGTGATTGTGAACCAGTTAAAGAAGGGCGGCATTTACATTACCTCCGGCATCATTGACGACAAAGAGCAGACCGTAGTGGATGCGGTGAAGGCAGCGGGCTTAGAGGTTCTTGCCGTTACCTACCAGGGCGAATGGGTCAGCGTTACCGCCAGAAAAAATTAAGGAAATTCAAATTCATGTTATGAGGGAGGACACAAATGGGAAACATTAAGAAGGTACTGGAAAAAACAGCTCCGGCATTGGGACTCAAATACGATGCCAAAAGACTGGTGGTTTACGGCAATCACAGAGGATTTACCACCGTCATCCAGCTTTGGCAGCAATCCAACAACGTGCAGAAGGTCTGGATAAGCCTGATGGCGGCAACCCCACAGGGAACACCGCTCAGCGGCTTTGAAATCCAAAACCTGCCCATGCCGAAGGGCGTGGAAGTGTCAGTGGCACAGTTCAGAATCAGTATTACCGTGCCCTTAAAGGAGAATAATAATACCATCTTCACCAACATTACCACCGCACTCCGTACCGTTTTGGATTATGTAATGGCACAGGGCGGCGTAAACTGCGATGAAAACGGCATGCCCAATACGACGGAGGTATGGCGTGCAAAAGGAAACTACATGATATTAAGCCCCGAAGGAGCGGTTTCCCTGCGTAATCGCATGAGCATGGAGGCTTCCGCCCTTGCCATGAAGAAGGAAAACTATGTGCTGGGTATTTTAGGTGCCCTGGCAGGCTCCGTGGTAGGCGCCCTGGTTATTTTCCTGATTGCCAGACTGGGTTATGTTTCCATGTGGGCAGGCGTGCTGCTCGGACTTGCGGTTATTTTCGGTTATAAAAAGCTGGCGGGCAAGATGTCCGCAGCAGGTCTTGTTATCTGTGTGGTTATCGCCTTTGCCATGACCTATGTGGCATTCCTGTTTGACTGTGCAACAACCCTGTATTTTGCAGGGGACGGCGTGCTTTCCTTCGGAGAATGTCTGGTGGACCAGAAATTCTATTATGAGTTAGCCGGAGCAAGCGGCGGTTATTACGGCAATTTAGTGCTGCTGATGCTGTTCAGTATGGTCGGCGCCATCGGTTACGGTGTAGCCCAGTACCAGGTTCAGAAGGACGAACAGGAAATTTACCGCTTAAATTAAGTCCGGCAGAATGAGGAAACAGTTATGTACCATTTTTTCGTGGAACCGTCCCAGATACATACAAATGACAATACTGTCGTTATCCTGGGCAGTGATGTGAACCATATCAAAAACGTACTGCGCATGAAGCCCGGTGAAGAAATTGCCGTCAGCAACGGCGAGGACGGCAGGGAATACCGCTGCGGCATTAAAGAACTGAACGAAGAGAGCATCCTCTGCGAACTGCGCTTTATTAAGGAAGACGGCGTGGAGCTTCCATCGAGAGTCCACCTTTATCAGGGACTTCCCAAGGCGGACAAGATGGAGCTTATCATCCAGAAAACCGTGGAACTCGGTGTGGCGGAAATCATTCCGGTAGCCATGAAGCGCTGCGTGGTGAAGCTGGATGACAAAAAGGGCAGACAGAAAACGGAGCGCTGGCAGGCGATTGCGGAAGCAGCCGCCAAACAGAGCAAGCGCGGCATCATTCCCGTTGTGCGGGAGCCCATTTCTTTTGCGGAAGCGGTAAAAGAGGCATCTGCCATGGAGGTAAAGCTTTTACCCTATGAGCTGGCGGAGGGCATGAGCGCCACCAAAAAAATTCTGGAAAATCTGCCGAAAGGTGCCGACATTGCGGTGTTTATAGGACCGGAGGGCGGATTTGCGCCGGAGGAAGCGGAGGCGGCAAAGGCAGCAGGCATTGAGCCCGTTACCCTCGGAAAGCGCATTTTACGCACCGAAACCGCAGGACTTACCGTCATGGCGTGGATAATGTATCAGTTGGAAGAAGAATAGCATATATTGTTATATAGGACGGAAAAAGGAGAAAAACCATGGAAGTATACCTGGATAACTCGGCTACCACAAGGACTTTCCCGGAAGTAGCGGAACTGATGTCAAAAATCATGTGTGAAGATTACGGCAATCCCTCGAGCATGCATAACAAGGGTGTGCAGGCAGAGAGATATGTCCGGTATGGAAGAGAGACGCTTGCCAAAATTCTGAAGGTAAATGAAAAAGAAATTTATTTCACTTCCGGCGGAACGGAGTCAGATAATCTGGCACTGATAGGCTGCGCCATGGCAAATTACAGAGCGGGAAAACATCTGATTACCACGAAAATCGAACATCCGGCCATTTTACAGACGATGCATTATCTGGAAGACCAGGGATTTGAAGTGACATATCTGTCAGTTGACGGTAAGGGACAGATTTCCTTACAGGAACTGCAGAATGCCATGCGGAAAGATACCATTTTAGTATCCATGATGCACACCAACAACGAAATCGGTGCCGTGGAGCCCATTGCGGAAGCGGGCAGACTCATTAAGAGCATGAACCCCTCCACCCTGTTCCATGTGGATGCGGTGCAGGGCTTCGGCAAATACCGCATTTATCCGAAACGTATGGGCATTGACCTCTTATCCGTAAGCGGTCACAAAATTCACGGACCCAAGGGTGTCGGTTTCCTGTATATCGGAGAAAAAGTAAAAATCCACAACATTATTTACGGCGGCGGCCAGCAGAAAAACCTGCGTTCCGGTACCGAAAACGTGCCCGGCATTGCGGGTATGGCAAAGGCGGCGGAAATGCTTTACAACCATCTGGAAGAAGATGCCGAAAGACTTTACAGCCTGAAAAATTATTTCTGCGAGGGACTCCGGAAAATTCCCGACATCCGCATCAATAACCCGGAAGGCATGGAGGGTGCACCCCACATTGTCAGCCTTTCCGTAAAGGGTGTCCGCAGCGAAGTGCTTCTGCATGCACTGGAGGACAGGGGAATTTATGTGTCGGCGGGCAGCGCCTGCTCTTCCAATAAACCCCATACCGCAGGTTCGGCTACCATGAAAGCGATTAAGCTTCCGGAGGAGCTTCTGGACTCCACACTGCGTTTCAGCATGTCGGTCTACACCACCCGGGAAGAATTGGACTATACATTGCAGGTAATGTATGATATTATCCCTATGTTGCGAAAATACACAAGACACTGATATGTGCCGGAAAGACACCGTTTTTTGAAAAACGAGAGGAGATATATGTATAAAGCATTTTTGATAAAGTACGCCGAAATCGGTGTAAAAGGAAAGAACAGATATTTATTTGAGGATGCGCTGGCAAACCAGATTAAATATGCCCTGAAAAAGTGCGACGGAGAATTTCAGGTAAGAAAGACCCAGGGCAGAATTTACGTGGATGCCATGACGGATTTTGACTTTGAGGACACGGTGGAGCATTTGCAGCGTGTATTCGGTATTTCAGCCATCTGTCCCGTTGTTTACGTGGAGGATGAAGGCTTTGAAAAGCTTTGTCAGGATGTCATTTCCTTTTTGGACACCGTATATCCCGACAAAAACAAGACCTTTAAGGTCAATGCCAGAAGAGCCAGAAAAAATTATCCGAAGGATTCCATGACCATCAATATGGATTTGGGAGAAGCTATCCTCAATGCGTTCCCCGAAATGCATGTGGATGTGCATAAGCCCGAAATCATGCTGAATGTGGAAATCCGCGAGAAGATTTATATTTATTCCGAAACTATTCCGGGGCCCGGAGGCATGCCCGTGGGTACGGGCGGAAAGGCGATGCTGCTGTTATCCGGCGGTATCGACTCTCCGGTAGCCGGTTACATGATTGCCAAGAGAGGCGTCAAGATAGATGCGGTTTATTTCAATGCGCCGCCCTACACCAGCGAGAGAGCCAAGCAGAAGGTTATCGACCTTGCCAAAATCGTGTCCCGCTATACCGGCCCGATTTACCTGCATATCATCAACTTTACGGATATCCAGTTGTACATCTATGAAAAGTGCCCGCATGAGGAACTGACCATTATCATGCGCCGCTATATGATGAAGATTGCGGAAAAGATTGCACAGGAAACAGAGTGTCTGGGACTGATTACCGGCGAAAGCATCGGTCAGGTGGCATCCCAGACCATGCAGAGCTTAGCTGCTACCAACGAGGTATGCGAGCTGCCGGTTTACAGACCGTTAATCGCGTTTGACAAACTGGACATCATTGATATTTCCGAAAAAATCGGTACTTATGAAACCTCCATCCTGCCGTATGAGGACTGCTGCACCATATTCGTGGCAAAGCATCCCGTTACCAAGCCGAACTTAAAGATTATCAAGAGGCATGAGGAAAATCTGGCGGAAAAGATTGATGAATTGGTAGATACCGCCTTAAAGACGGACGAGCTTATCATTGTAAGTGAGAATATGTAGCAAAAAAAGAACACCTGGTTATTCACACAGGTGTTCTGCTTTTCCAATCTGTTCATGCTACCAAAGGCAGCCGGTTGAAACGATGAAGCCAATTAGATTATGTAGGGTTTTAATACTGCCATAACGTCATCGATGTTTTCCTCTGCATGGATATTTAAGTCGATGGGCTTAGAAAGGTCTAAGCTGAAGATACCCATGATAGATTTAGCGTCGATTACGTATCTGCCGGAAACCAGGTCAAAGTCGTAATCAAACTTGGTAACATCATTTACAAAAGATTTTACTTTGTCGATTGAGTTTAAAGAAATCTGAACAGTTTTCATTGTTATTACCTCCTTACGTGTTTCATACCTTCGTTATCATCTTACTAATAACAAGAAGAAAAGTCAATCATAAAACATTACAAATTTTGAGAGGAATCTGTATGAAAAGAGCAGCATTACACAACCTCGGATGCAAGGTTAATGCGTATGAACTGGATATTATGCAACAAAACCTACAAGAAAAAGGGTATACTATTGTACCATTTGATGAAATAGCCGACATTTATATCGTAAATACCTGCACGGTTACCAATATTGCGGACCGGAAGAGCAGGCAGATGCTGCATCAGGCAAAGAAACGCAATCCCGGGGCTGTGGTGGTGGCTGTGGGCTGTTATGTGCAGACGGCGGATGAGGAAGCCCTGCGGGAACAGGGGATAGACCTTGCCATCGGCAACAACCGCAAGAAGGATTTAATCCCCATTTTAGAGAAGTTTCTGGCGGAGCACAAGCAGGAGGAGGATGCGATTATTGATGTGAATGCGCCCTGCGATTACGAGGAAATGACCTTAAAGCACACGGCGGAGCATACCCGCGCCTACATTAAAATTCAGGACGGCTGCAACCAGTTCTGCTCCTACTGCATCATTCCCTATGCCAGAGGCAGGGTGCGCAGCAGACGCTACGAGGACATCCGCCGGGAAATGGAAGGGCTGGCGCAGAGCGGCTACAAGGAAGTGGTGCTGACCGGCATCCACATCAGCTCCTACGGCATCGATTTTTCCAAAGAAGCCTGGGAGCAAGGCGAAACGGAAGTAAAGGTAAGGGACGACGGCAGAAGGGATTATGCCGGAGAGTCCAAGCTGATAGACTTGCTGGAAAAACTGCAGGACATCGAGGGGATTGAGCGAATCCGCATCGGCTCCTTAGAGCCCCGCATCATGACGGAGGAAAATGTGAAACGGCTGGCTTCGGTAGAAAAGCTCTGCCCCCATTTCCACCTTTCCCTGCAGAGCGGCTGTGACGAAACCTTAAAGAGAATGAATAGACACTATACAACCGGTGAATACTTGGAAGGAACAAGGAGACTCCGGGAAGCGTTTTCCCATCCTGCCATTACCACGGACGTCATTGTGGGATTTCCGGGAGAAACGGAAGAGGAATTTGCAAAGACCTGTGATTTCCTGCGGGAAGCGGACCTTTACGAAATGCACATTTTCAAGTATTCCAAGAGAAAGGGAACGGTAGCGGCAGGCATGCCGAACCAGATACCGGGACCCGTACAGACCAAAAGAAGCGCCGAGCTGCTTGCCATGGAAAAGGAGCTGTCGAAAAAATACCGGGAGTACTACATAGGAAAGGAAATCCCGGTGCTTTTTGAAGAAGAAAAAGAAATCGGCGGCGTCCGTTACCAGATGGGACACAGCCGGGAGTATGTGAAGGTGGCAAAGAAAACGGAAGAAAACCTTTCCAACCGGATTTTGTCGGGAAAAATCGTGGATTTTCTGCAGGATGATATTCTGCTCATGCAGTAAGGGGATTGCTATTTGGTGTAATCGCAGGTTGAATTTTTTGACAAGTTGGGTTAATATAGGTAATAAGTTGTAATAAACATAAAAATGAACGATAGATAAATAGAAGTAAAAACAAAAAGATAGAAAATCCGGTGAAAGTGAGGTAAGAAATATGCAGGAACAGGATTTGGGAAATACACAGTTTTTTAATGTAGAGTCAGAATTGGAAACCGGCGTAAAGGTTGTTCTGTATACAGTGTACGAAGCATTGGTGGAAAAGGGTTACAACCCCGTAAATCAGATTGTGGGTTATATCATGAGCGGTGACCCGACTTACATTACCTGCCACAAGAATGCCAGAAGCATGATTATGAAGGTAGAGCGTGACGAACTGGTGGAAGAGCTTTTAGCCGACTACATCCACAACAACCACTGGCAGCAGTAAAGGAGAAGCACATGCGTATAATGGGGCTTGATTTTGGCTCAAAGACTGTGGGTGTGGCTATCAGCGACCCGCTGCTTATCACCGCACAGGGCATTGAAATTATCCGCCGCAAGGAGGAAAATAAGCTTCGCCAGACACTGGCAAGGATTGAAGAGCTGATTGTAGAATACGGCGTGGAAGAAATCGTTTTGGGTTATCCCAAAAACATGAACAATACAGAGGGAGTCAGGGTGGAGCTCACAAAGGAGTTTCAGGATAAACTGGAGAGAAGAACCGGACTGCCTGTTTACCTGTGGGATGAAAGACTCACCACGGTGGCTGCGGACAAGGCCATGATGGAGGTGGGCATCCGCAGGGAAGAACGGAAAGAACACGTAGACAGGATTGCGGCATGCTTTATTCTGCAGGGATATCTGGATAAAAGAGCAGCCGGTCTGTAAATAAGGAGAACTTAAGTGGAAAAGATTACATTCACTCCCGACGGAGCAGACGGAGAAGCAGTAGATTTTTATGTATTGGAACAGACCAGAATAGGCGGTATCAACTACATTCTGGTGACAGAGGAAGAAGAAGGGGACGGAGAAGCCCTGATTTTAAAAGACCTTTCCGCAGATGGAGAGGCTGAGAGTATTTATGCCATTGTAGAGGACGAGAAAGAATTAGCGGCGATTGCGGATGTTTTCTCCGATATGATGGACGATGTTACTTTGGAGTAACATTTTACGGGCAGGTAAAAAGTTTCAAGGAGTCAGACGGAGCGGTCACTCCCCAAACTTTAAATAGAAAACGGGCAAGACGGCAGTAGCCACAGGTGCCGGTAACGGATTTTTCATGGGGACTCGGGAAATGTTCATGAAAAACAGGACGAAAGCACCGGAAGGGAGTATTGCGGTCTGCCTTTGCATGGAGGTAAATTGATTGAAGAAAAAAGAGAATACAGCAGCTTCCAAGCTGAAAATCATCCCTTTGGGCGGCCTGGAGCAAATCGGTATGAACATTACTGCCTTTGAGTACGAAGACAGTATCGTTGTGGTGGACTGCGGTCTGTCCTTCCCGGAGGATGATATGCTGGGAATTGACCTTGTTATCCCGGACACCACATATCTGGAAAACAATCTGGACAAGGTAAAAGGCTTTGTCATTACCCACGGACACGAGGACCATATCGGCGCACTGCCTTACGTGCTGCGCAAGGTCTGTGTGCCTATTTACGCCACAAAGCTGACCATGGGTATTATTGAAAACAAGTTAAAAGAGCACAACTTAGAGAAGAGCACCAAGAGAAAGGTTGTGAAATTCGGCCAGTCCATCAATTTAGGACAGTTCCGCATCGAATTTATCAAGACCAACCACAGCATCGTGGATGCGGCAGCCCTTGCCATTTATTCCCCGGCGGGCGTTGTGGTGCACACCGGTGACTTTAAGGTGGACTACACACCGGTATTCGGCGATGCCATTGACTTACAGCGCTTTGCGGAAATCGGCAAAAAGGGCGTACTTGCCCTGATGTGCGACTCCACCAATGCGGAGCGTCCCGGCTTTACCCCTTCCGAAAAGACCGTGGGTAAAACCTTTGATACCCTGTTTGCCGACCATAAAAATACCCGAATTTTTGTGGCTACCTTTGCATCCAATGTGGACCGTGTGCAGCAGATTATCAATACGGCATACAAGTTCGGCAGAAAGGTAGTGGTGGAAGGCAGAAGCATGGTGAGCATTATCGACACCGCTTCCAAATTAGGCTACCTGAATATACCGGACAAGACCCTTATCGACGTGGACCAGTTAAAGAATTATCCCGACGAGCAGCAGGTTATCATCACCACCGGCAGCCAGGGCGAAAGCATGGCGGCGCTTTCCCGTATGGCGTCCAACATGCACAAGAAAATTACCATCGGAGCGGGAGATACGGTTATCTTTTCTTCCAATCCCATTCCCGGCAATGAAAAAGCCGTTACCAAGGTTATCAACGAACTCTTCCGCAAGGGCGCAGATGTTATTTTCCAGGATACCCACGTATCCGGACATGCCTGCCAGGAAGAGATTAAGCTGATATATACACTGGTGAAGCCGAAGTACGCCATCCCGGTGCACGGAGAGTACAAGCACCTGCGTGCCCAGGCGAAAATTGCGGAAAACTTAGGCATTCCCAAGGATGATATTTTCATTCTTTCTTCCGGTGATGTACTGGAAGTGTCCGAGGAGAAGGCACAGGTTACCGGAAAGGTGCCGGTCGGTTCCATTCTGGTAGACGGACTCGGTGTAGGAGACGTCGGCAACATCGTGCTCCGCGACAGACAGCATCTGGCGGAAGACGGCATCCTGATTGTGGTCATGGCGCTGGACAGAGTGGACGGCTACTTAGTATCCGGTCCCGACATTGTTTCCAGAGGATTTGTTTACGTCAGGGAGTCCGACGAACTGATGGACGAGGCAAGACAGCTTGTAAACGATACACTGGAAGAGCTGCTTGACAAGGGTGTTACCGATTGGGGCAAATTAAAGACGGCAACCAAGGACGTGCTGTCCGATTACGTCTGGAAAAAGACCAAGAGAAGCCCCATGATTTTACCGATTATCATGGAAGTTTAGCAGGAAGGGTGGAGAACAGTGACAAACCTGGAGGAAGCGGCAGCAAATCTTCTTGCTGCCATAAAGGATACAGAGGAATACCGGGAATACAGCATCCAGAAGGAGAAGGTTGCCAAATTCCCGGAGCTTAAGGCACAGCTCGATGACTTCAGAAAGAAGAGCTTTGAGCTGCAGAGCCGTACCGACAGCCGGGAGCTTTTTGATAAAATCGAAGAATTCCAGCAGGAAAAGGAAGATTTGATTGAAGACCCGCTGGCTGCGGATTTCCTGGCAGCGGAATTAAATTTCTGCCGTATGATTCAGGAAGTGGAGTTAGACCTTACGGACGGCCTCGATTTCATGTAACAGGGAGGAAGACCCATGAGTACCAGACAAATGGTAATGGCGGTAGTAAGCGCCATATTAAAGGTGGCAATCGCGGTAGCGGCGGTTGTGATTATCTACAAAGGGGCGGTAATTGCCTACGATTACGGCTACCGTGTGTTTAAGGAAGAGCCGGTGGCGGAAGCACCCGGCGTGGACATCCAGGTAGATATTACCATTGGAAAAAGCACAATGGACATAGGACAAATCCTTCAGGATAAGGGTCTTATTCGCGATGCCAAATTGTTTTACATCCAGAACCTGCTGTCCCATTACAAGGACAAGCTGCAGCCGGGTACTTATGTTTTGAACACGTCCATGACCATGGAAGAAATGATGGAAATTATGTCCACCGTACCCGAGACGACGGACGAAACCGATACCTCTGAAGATACCACGGGCGGTGCGGAAGATGACGGTACCGTTGGCGGAGCCGAGGACGAAGGTGCCGGCGGCGCGGAAGATGACGGCGCTGTTGGCGGAGCCGAAGATGACAATGCCGGTGCAGGAGATACCGGCGCCGGAGAATAGCAATGATAAATGATGAAAGAATGGTTGCCTTTATTAATTCGTTTGATAAAGGCAATACGTCGTTTTTAAACCAGATAGAAAAAGAAGCGGGAGCGGATGCCGTGCCCATTATCCGCACGGAAACCCAGACACTTCTTCGCTTTCTCATGGCGGCGCACCGCCCCATGGAGATTTTGGAGGTGGGTACCGCGGTGGGATTTTCTGCTCTTCTGATGCAGGAATACGCACCGGCGGGCGCACATGTGACCACCATAGAAAAATACGAAAAACGTATCCCCATTGCCCGGGAAAATTTCAAGCGGGCGGGAAAGGAAGATGCCATTACCTTCCTGTGCGGCGATGCCACGGAAATACTGAAAGAACTGCAGGGCGAATACGATTTTATTTTCATGGATGCCGCCAAGGCGCAGTACATCCATTTCCTGCCGGAGGTTACCCGTCTGCTCAAAAAGGGCGGTCTTTTGGTATCGGACAACGTGCTGCAGGACGGCGATGTGCTGGAATCCCGGTTTGCCGTGACCAGACGCAACCGCACCATACACGCCAGAATGCGGGAGTACCTGTATGCCCTGACCCACCACGAGCAGCTCGAAACCGTGATTTTGCCGGTGGGCGACGGCGTATCCATCAGTACGAAAGTGATATAGAAAGGGTCAGATTTATGAGAAAACCGGAACTACTCATCCCGGCGAGCAGCCTGGAGGTTTTGAAAACAGCGGTCAGCTTTGGAGCGGATGCCGTTTATATCGGCGGAGAGGCGTTTGGCCTGCGTGCCAAGGCAAGAAATTTCTCCATGGAAGAGATGGCAGAGGGCATTGCGTTTGCCCATGCCCATAATGTAAAGGTTTACGTGACCGCCAATATTTTAGCACACAACGGCGACTTAAACGGCGCAAGAGCCTATTTTGAGGAACTGAAAAACTTAAAACCGGACGCACCGGATGCGCTGATTATTTCCGACCCCGGCATGTATACCATTGCAAAGGAGGTCTGCCCCGAAATCGAAAGGCATATTTCCACCCAGGCGAACAACACCAATTACCTGACTTACCGCTTCTGGTGGGAGCAGGGGGCAAAGCGTGTGGTTTCCGCCAGGGAGCTTTCCCTGCGGGAAATCAAGGAAATCCGGGAAAACATTCCGGAAGAAATGGAAATTGAGAGCTTTGTGCACGGCGCCATGTGTATTTCTTACTCCGGCCGCTGCCTGCTCAGCAATTATTTTACGGGAAGAGATGCCAACAAGGGTGCCTGCACCCATCCCTGCCGCTGGAAATATGCGGTGGTGGAGGAAACCAGACCCGGCGAGTACATGCCCGTATACGAAAACGAAAGAGGCACCTATATTTTTAACTCCAGGGATTTGTGCATGATTGAGCACATTCCCGAAATGGTGGACGCCGGCATTGACAGCCTGAAAATTGAAGGCCGCATGAAAACGGCGCTGTATGTGGCAACGGTAGCCCGGACGTACCGGAAAGCCATCGACGATTATTTTACCTCCGAGGAGCTTTACCGCAGCCATATGGACTGGTACAAGGAAGAAATTTCCAAGTGCACCTACAGGCAGTTCACCACCGGTTTTTATTTTGGAAAGCCCGATGAAAATACCCAGATTTATGACAGCAATACCTATGTGAACGAATATATTTATTTAGGAATGATTGAGGAAGCAAAGCCTGAAAAAGGACTGGTTCGCATTACCCAGCGGAACAAGTTCTGCGTGGGGGATACCATTGAAATCATGAAGCCCTCCGGCGACAACGTGGAAGTAAAAGTCGAGGAAATGTTTGACGGAGAGGGCAATGCCGTGGAAAGCGCGCCCCATCCCCAGCAGGAAATCTGGCTCCGCTTAAGCGTGATGCCGGATGTGCAGGACATCCTCCGCGTGGGCAACCAGAAAGATGCCTTGCCGGAATAAAGCAACGACATTTTCACACGATGCGCCGGAAAACACAAATACATTAAGAATTTCACCTTGCTTTTTTCTGCAAAGTAAGATAATGTGAAAGACAGAGTATAAGAAAAGTACACCCTGAGGGTTCCTTTACACAGGATGGCTTCAAAGTTGTAAGTCGCGAAAGGAATAAATACTTTATGAGTGAAATGATTAACTTAGAGGATTTATTTGCCAGCAAGGTTTTTACACTCGGCAAAATGAAGGAAAGACTTCCCAAGTATGTATACAAGGAAGTCATCAATGTTATGGAAAACGGCGGAGAGCTTTCTCTTGCCACAGCGGATGTGGTTGCCAAAGCCATGAAGGACTGGGCTGTTGAAAACGGCGCCACCCATTACACCCACTGGTTCCAGCCCCTTACCGGCATCACCGCAGAGAAACATGACGCATTTGTCAGCCATCCCGACAAGGACGGACATATGCTTCTGGAATTTTCCGGCAAGGAATTAATCAAAGGCGAAGCGGATGGTTCTTCCTTCCCCTCCGGCGGACTTCGCGCCACCTTTGAAGCAAGAGGCTATACCACATGGGATATTACTTCCCCCGCTTTCTTAAAAGAAGACGCGACCGGCGTTATTCTTTGTATTCCCACCGCATTCTGCTCCTATAAGGGCGAAGCACTGGACAAAAAGACCCCGCTTCTCCGTTCCATGGAAGCCATCAGCGAGCAGGCACTCCGAATTGTGCATATGTTCGGCAATACCGCGGCGACCAAGGTTGTGCCTTCCGTTGGCGCAGAGCAGGAATATTTCTTAGTGGATAAGCAGAAATACTTACAGAGAGACGACCTTATTTTTGCCGGCAGAACCTTATTCGGCGCACCCGCACCCAAGGGTCAGGAGCTGGAGGACCATTACTACGGCACCATCCGCGAGCGCATCGGTGCCTACATGAAAGATTTGAACATCGAGCTCTGGAAGCTTGGCGTTACCGCCAAGACCCAGCACAACGAAGTGGCTCCCGCACAGCATGAACTGGCGCCCATTTACGAAACCGCCAATATCGCAGTTGACCACAACCAGCTTGTGATGGAAACCATGAAAAAAGTGGCTGACAGACACGGCATGACCTGCCTGCTCCACGAAAAGCCTTTCGCCGGTGTAAACGGTTCCGGTAAACATGATAACTGGTCTCTTACCACTGACAATGGTGTCAATTTACTTGACCCGGGCGAAACACCCAACGAAAATATCCAGTTTTTACTGGTTCTTGCCTGCATCTTAAAGGCAGTAGATACCCACGCAGACCTGCTCCGCCAGAGCGCTTCCGATGTCGGAAACGACCACAGACTGGGCGCAAACGAAGCACCGCCTGCCATTATTTCCGTATTCTTAGGCGAACAGCTTGAGGATGTGCTAAAGCAGTTAGTTGAAACCGGAGAAGCTGCACACTGCCTAAACGGCGGACGCATGAAGACCGGCGTTTCCACGCTGCCTGATTTTGAAAAGGACGCAACGGACCGCAACCGTACATCACCTTTCGCTTTCACCGGCAACAAGTTTGAATTCCGTATGGTTGGTTCTTCCGACTCCATAGCAGACCCGAACACAACCTTAAATGCCATTGTGGCAGAGGCTTTCTGCGAAGCAGCCGACAGACTGGAAAATGCAGAAGACTTCGACATGGCAGTACATGACCTGATTAAGGAATACATGACCGCTCACCAGAGAATTATTTTCAACGGCGACGGCTACTCCGATGAATGGGTAAAAGAGGCGGAAAGACGCGGACTTCCCAACATCCGCTGCATGATTGACGCGGCAGGAACCTTAACCACAGAGAAATCCGTCCGTCTGTTTGAGAAGTTCGGTATCTTTACCAAGGCTGAGCTGATTTCCCGTGAGGAGATTATTTACGAAACCTATGCCAAGACCCTGAACATCGAAGCACTGACCATGATTAACATGGCAAACAAGAAGATTATTCCCGCGGTTATCCGTTACAGCAAGTCCCTTGCCGACACGGTCATTGCCGTTAAGGATGCCGGAGCGGATGCTTCCGTGCAGAGAGACATCTTAAACACCGTCAGCAGCAAGCTGATTATCGCCAAGAACGCACTCCTCAGACTGGAGGAGGCTACCGCACAGGCAGGCAACATCAAGAGCGCCAAGGAAAAAGCTTTCTTCTACAAGGATACCGTCAAGGTAGAAATGGATGCCCTGCGCAAGCCCGTTGACGAACTGGAGTTAATCGTTGACAAATCCATGTGGCCCATGCCAACCTACGGCGATTTAACCTTTGAAGTGTAAAGTATAAAAGATAAGTGCAATGTATAAGCGAAAACTTATATGTTGCACTTTTTTTGTAGGGAGGGGAGTTTGGCTTTACGCGGAAAAGAGAGTGGGAGGCGGAAATCCGCGTAACCCCGGAAAAGCTTGCGGGGGCTCCGGAAAAATGGTACTTTATTTTATGAGTGAAGCATTAAATTTTGAAAAGCGGAAAGGTAAAAGAAGCATGGAAACGGTATACATAGCCGGCGGCTGCCTTTGGGGTGTGCAGCATTTTTTTTGACAGCCTGCCCGGAGTACAAATGACAGAGGCGGGAAGAGCAAACGGACAAACCAATTCTCTGGATGGAGAATATGACGGATATGCGGAATGTGTAAAAGTCATTTTTGACGAAAAGCTTGTCTCCATTACAAATCTGATGGAGTATTTGTTTGAAATTATTGACCCGTATAGCCTCAATAAACAGGGCGTTGATGTGGGAAAGAAGTACAGGACCGGCATTTACAGCACTTCCGAGAAGCATCTTGAAGAGGCAAAAGCCTTTATCAATCATCGGGAAGACAGGGATAAAATTGTGGTGGAAGTATTGCCTTTGACTAATTATGTCAGAAGTGCGGAGGAGCATCAGCATCATTTGGAACGATATCCGGAGGATTGCAGCTACTGCCATATTCCGGACGAGGTACTGAACAAATACAGAAATCAATAGGAAAGTGTAAGAGTGGAAATTAAAATTGTAGAAACCTCATTAAATTTGAGAGTAGAGAAAAGATTAGGAAAAAGGAATAGTGATTATCTTTTATCAAAGGAGGTGGCAGAGGAACAACTAAAATTAGGAGCAGATGTGTACTGTAATGTCGAATATATGGAGTGCAATGATGCTAAATATATGGAAACGTTTGATATGGCTGGGTATGTTCCGTATAAAGGATTAGATACATTAAATCAGAGAGGCATTATGTGTATGGTAAAGAAGGAATATCCGGTAAAGATAATAAATATGTTTGAAGATCCACATATGCTACACATTCAAGTAGAGAAAGAAGGTAAAACAATTGATATTGTCACAGTCAGAATATTGATTTCTGGGAGTAATGATGCGGATTATATTGATAGAAAGGCACAGTGGAATAAGATATTGGATTACTTAGATTCTATTGAAAATAAGGAAAATTTATGTATAACGGGAGATTTTAATCATGGAGTGATTAGTGAAAGATATAGGAAGGAACAAGCACGTAGATTTTTTAATTATCAGATGTTTGTAGAATCACTTGAGAAGAAAGATATCAAGGTGGCACCTATTGATGGAATGAGTTATAGAGGCTATATGAAGATTGATCATTTGTGTACTTCAGATAAATTGAGAGTGTTAGAAGCGGAGTATCTGGATGTATTTGGTGAACATAGGATAATAGGGGTGCCAGACCATAGTTTGATTGTAGCCCGTGTAGCAACTTAATGGTGATAATATGAAGAATATGATAATCGGAGTAGATTTCGACGGAACGCTATGTCATGGAAATTGGCCTGAAGTAGGGGAACCTAATCGAAAATTAATTGATAAATTGTTGAAACTTCAAAGAGAGGGCAACAAAATTATTTTATAGGGAGTCTCGGTAAAGTTTTTACCGAGATTTTTTGCACCAATTTGTTGACCATGTGAATTAAATGATATATAATGAATTTATGCAATGCATAAATAGGAGGGCTTATGGAAGCGAGAGAAGAACTGAAAAAATTAAGAGAAAGCACTGGAATGAATCGGAAAGAATTTTGTGAATACTTTGAAATTCCCTATATGACGGAAACAGACTGGGAATTAGGGAATAGAAGGGTTCCACAATATCTTTTGCGGTTGATGGCATATAAGATTGAAATAGAGAAGCTGGCTGATAAAAGAAATAAAGCTAATAAGGAAGATGACGTAACTAATAGATAATGTGTTGATAATTGTGCGACAAGTTGCTTCATAATCTGCAGGAGAAATGCTATGGTAGAAAATACAGAATTAATGACGGTAGATAATATATGCAATCGGGTTTATGTCATAAGAGGTCAGCAGGTTATGTTGGATTATGATTTGGCTGAGATTTATGGGTATGAAGTAAAACGTTTGAATGAGCAGGTAAAACGAAATATTACAAGATTTCCGGAAGATTTTATGTTTCAATTAACAAAAGAAGAGATTGATTTCGTGAAGTCGCAATTTGCGACTTCACGAAATCGAAATATGTATGCAGGACAGGATGGTGGAAGAAGAAAGGCACCGTATGCATTCACGGAGCAAGGGATTTATATGCTTGCTACAATTCTAAGAGGAGACCTTGCGGAACAACAAAGCATTTTTATAATGCGTTCGTTTCGTGAGATGCGTCATTATATAAAGCAAAATCAACAATTTGTTACACAGTCTGAGATACGGCTTGTTACGGCAAAAGTATCGGAGATATCAGCACAGGTTGCAGGTGTTGTAGATTGGAAGAATAGAGCGGAACAAAAATTTGATGATATTCAAAGAAGTATAGACACAATAAATGAAAACTTTGTTTCAGAGAAGGATTTCAAAAATTTTGTTATCTACAAAGGTCAGAAGTTCGAAGCAGATGCGGCGTACATAGATATATATCAACAGGCAAAAAAGAGCATTTATGTAGTGGATGATTATGTGAATACAAAGACTTTACAGCTTTTATCGCAGAAGCAGGTCGGTGTAGAAGTAGTTTTATTTAGTGTCTGCTGATTAAACTGTTTCTGGTTTAAACCCAGCAGACGGATGCATTA
>CAVHWP010000037.1:0-23661 GCA_963639875.1 Bacteroidaceae bacterium | reverse complement strand
ATTGGTGCTTTGGTAAGCTGTGTTCATTTTAAAATTACATTCTGCGGAAACTCAAGATGGTTCACGCTCCACGCCTTTTATTTTTTATCACCTGTAAATGCCTTATCTTCCCTGCGTCTGCTGTCTGTCCGCTATTTTCAGGAAGAGAAATCCGAGGACAAAGAACACCGCCAGGCAGGAAACCGCCACGTTTATGGTGCCGCCCGCCAGCTTCACGGCTGCAATGACGGCGGAGCCGAGAAAGGAAGCTCCTTTGGCAAAAATATCGTAAATGCCGAAATATTCACCGGAATTTTCAGCCGGTATAATTTTGGAATAGTAGGAGCGTGACAGGGACTGGATGGAGCCCTGGAAGCATCCCACGCCGAAAGCAAGTATTCCGAAATCCAGTAAACTGTGCAGGGTCAGCGCGTACAGGCAGACCGCAAAGTATCCGACGATGCAGACAAGCAGCAGGGTTACCGTGCGGTATTTCCGGGACAGCTTTGCGAAAACAAGGGAACCGGCAAATGCCACCACCTGGGTTGCTAACAGGAACACCACCTGTCCTACCGTATCCAGGTTCAAATCCGTACCGATGTTGATGCAGTTGTCGATAATCGTGCCCACGCCGTCAATATACAGGAAAAAGGCAATCAGAAAGAACAGTACCTTTTTATCTTCTTTTGCTATTTTGCGGAGCGTCCTGCCGATTTTTCCGAATGCTTTGGCAACGGCATGTTTTTCCTGTTCCACATAATTTTTCTGGTGATAGCTCTTTAACAACGGGACCGTTACAATGAGCCACCAGAATGCCGTGATGCCAAATCCGATTGCCTTGGAAACCCAGCCGGAAAGTATGCCCGCCATGTCGGGTCCAAGCACATAAGCTATCAGGGCAATCAGGAAGGGAATGCAGGAGCCGATGTAGCCCCACGCAAATCCGTAAGCGGATACCTCATCCATCCTGTCTTCCGTGGTGACATCGTTCAGCATGGAGTCGTAAAAGGTCAGGGATGCGCTATAGCAGATTTTCGTGATAACACAGATGACAATAAAGGCAATCCATTCTACGGCAAAGCCGTTCAGGATACAGCCGCCCACTCCTAAAAATACCGATGTGGAAAAGAAAAGCTTTTTCGTATCCCTGTGGTCGGCTATTGCCCCGCAGATGGGTCCGATGAGCGCTACAATAATGGTTACAACCGCAACCGATATGGAATAGTAGGCGGTCGCTTTATCCGAGCTTAACTGTCCCGGCGCCGTTCCCACCGCCAGTGCCTTGAACCATATGGGAATAAGGGAGCAGGAAAGCATGGTATAGGCGGAATTTCCCACGTCGTACAGAACCCATGCGAATTCTTCTCTGCTGAGTTTACGGAATATTTTGGACTGGTTTAATAAAGTAAACAGGCTTTTCATCGTTTTTCCTCGCTTTCCGGTATTCCCGCAAATGTCAGTTCAAAGACGTCCGGATAGGGCTTTTCTCCTCGGTATATCTGCATAAAGTCCGTAATAAAATCCTTTCCTCTTTCGACTGCCGTCTGATAAAGGGAAAACAGCTTTTCATTGCTGTCCCGGCAGAGCGGATTGCCCAAAGGGTTTACAATCAGTCCGTGCATTTCTTCGTAATTTCCGGTTTTTCTCAATATGTCCAGAATAATCTTACGTTTGACATTGTTTTCCGCCAGCAATAATTTATTGTAGAAAATCATGCTGCGGAGCGCCTTTAATACTTCTTGTTCCGTCGTGCCCGTGTAAAAACCGGTTATGACTCCGGCATTTTCTTTTGTGGGTCTGATGTGTCCGGTGAGGGAATGTTTGATTGGATTTAAGCCGTCCAGCAGCATGAGATAACGGTCGAATTCCACTTCGATTTCCGCATGGCTGACGCCGCTCTCCTTTATTTTTTCATCCACGTATTTATGGCAGGTGACATCCAGTGCAAAATGGTTCAGAACTCCATAGACATAGGAAAGAGCCCCTTCCTTGTCAGTGCTTTTTTCGATTACATCGGATGCATTTTCAAAAAAGGACCTGCCGGTTTTTCCGTGCAGCCCGTAACCGATGCTGTTCACCGGATTGGATGCCAGCGGTTTGTAATAAAATAATATGTCCGGGCCGTGCAGACCAATCAGATACAATTCCGGCCGTTTTTCAATGATGGTTTTAGCGTCTCCGCTTAATTTTTCCCGTACTTCCTGTCCCATCCTGTAATGAGCGTATGTGGAGGGCATATGTTTTCCTTCTTTCGTGTCGTTTTCTTCCATTATAAAAATGCGGATGTAAAATCCGAAAGCAAACTCACGTAAAATAAAAAAGGAATTCCCTATGCGCCGGCATTGCCGTAACATAAGAAATTCCTTTTCTGTAATTTTCAGCGGAGATGGAGGGGGTCGAACCCTCGCGCCGGTTGTGCCGACCTGTCGCTTTTCGAGAGCGATCTCTTCACCACTTGAGTACATCTCCAAAAGCCCTTGCGGGCATCTGTGCTTTCTTGTGAGCACAGCTCATTATAGCATAACTTTTTTCGTCCGCAAAGGAAAATTTTACGCTTCCCCTACGGTTTTGATGGTGGCGCCGCCCACAATGACGTCGCCGTCGTACAAAACCACGGACTGTCCTTTGGTAATGGCTCTCTGGGGTTCGTCGAATTCCACCCGGATTTCGTCCTCGCCGGTCTGGGTCACGGTTGCCCACTGCTCCGGCTGGCGGTAACGCACCTTTGCCTTCACACGCATGGGCTCTTTGATTTCTTCCACGGAAATCAGGTTCACATCATCGGCGGTCAGGACTTTGTCGTAAAGCTCTTCCTCCCTTGCCAGCACGACCGTGTTGTTTTCCGTGTTCACTTCTTTTACATACATGGGCTCTTTTAAGGCAAGTCCCAGTCCTTTGCGCTGACCGATGGTATAGCGGATGATACCCTTATGTCTGCCCAGCACATTGCCGTTTACGTCCACAAAATCGCCCTCGGGGTAATTTTTGCCGGTGTATTTTTCAATGAAATCCGCGTAACAGCCGTTCTGGACAAAGCAGATATCCTGGCTGTCATGCTTTCCGGCGTTGATGAAATCCTGCTCCTCGGCAATCTGTCTGGTTTCCGTCTTGTTCATGGCGCCCAGCGGGAAAATGGTATGGGCAAGCTGTTCCTGGGTCATGGCATACAGTACATAGCCCTGGTCCTTGGTGGGGTCCAGTCCCTTCTTTAATAAGTAGCGTCCCGTTTTTTCGTCCTGCTCTATGCGGGCGTAATGACCGGTGACTACATAATCGCAGCCAAGCTCCTGTGCCCTGTGATAGAGCTTGTCAAACTTTAAGAAGCGGTTGCAGTCGATGCAGGGATTGGGCGTGCAGCCGTGCTCGTAGGCACAGACAAAGCGGTCTATGACATCCGTTTCAAATTTGTCGGCAAAATTGAACACATAATAGGGCATATCCAGCTTATGCGCCACGTTTCTGGCATCCTCCACATCATCGAGGGAACAGCAGGTATGCTCTCTGGACACGCCGATTTCATCGTTGGTAAACAGCTTCATGGTGACGCCTATGCAGTCAAAGCCGTCCTTTTTCATCAGATATGCCGCAACGGAAGAGTCCACGCCTCCGCTCATGGCAATAATTGCTTTCTTTTCCATATATATAGAAACCTCGTTTTTTCTTTCTGTTCTTAAAGTATACGCATTGTGATTTTTTCTGTCAACCGGACAAATCCCCTCTTGCCAGAATACGGACTTCTTCCTTATAATCATGGTAGAAAAACTGACAGAAAGAAGGATGTCCCATGACTCTGCAGCAGCTTAATTATGTCATCACCATTTCGGAATGCGGTTCGTTAAACAAAGCCGCCGAAATTTTATATGTGGCGCAGCCGTCCCTGACCGGTGCCGTAAAGGAACTGGAAAAGGAACTGGGAGTTACCATTTTCAACCGCAGCGGCAGGGGCGTAACGCTGACCAACGACGGCACGGAATTTCTCCTCTATGCCCGTCAGGTCTACGCCCAGTACAAGGAGCTTCTGGAAAAATACGGAAAGGCAGGCAACTTAAAGAAAAAATTCGGTGTTTCCACCCAGCACTATTCCTTTGCGGTAAAAGCCTTTGTGGAAATGGTAAAGACCTTCGATACCTCCAAGTACGAATTTGCCATCAGGGAAACCAAGACAAAGGAAGTCATCGACGATGTGAGCACCATGCGGAGTGAAATCGGCATCCTGTACCTGAGTGATTTCAACCGGAAGGCGCTTTTGAAAATCTTATCCTCACAGCAGTTGGAATTTCACAGCATTATCCACTGCAAGCCCTACGTTTACCTCTGGAAGGGCCACCCGCTGGCAAAGCAGAAAAGCATAACCCTGCCCGAGCTGCAGCAGTATCCCTGTCTTTCCTTTGAGCAGGGCGAGTCTTCTTCCTTTTATTATGCGGAGGAAATTTTGAGCACCTGCGAATATCCCCGCATCATCAAGGCAAACGACCGGGCAACCATGCTTAACCTGATGATTGGCTTAAACGGCTACACCCTCTGCTCCGGTATCATCTGTGAGGAATTAAACGGTGACGATTATCTTGCCGTTCCCTTTGAAGCCGAGGACAAGGCGGTGGATGACACCATGGAAATCGGATACATCATCCGAAAAAACACTCTGCTCTCTAAGATGGGACGCTTATATATAGAAGAAATTAAAAAATATCTTAAGCTATAGGCTCATCCTATAGCTGCTTATTCGTTTCACATATTTTACAAAATGTAAAATCTTTGTATAATACAGTTTATAAACTAAATGTTTCGGTACAACACCGAAGAGAAAGAGGGAGAAAAATTATGAGAAAGAAATTATCAGCCATTGTTACAACAGCTCTGGCAGCTGTCCTGACACTGTCCTTAGCCGGATGCGGCAAGAGTGCATCAGGTGTCACCATTGCAGTTCCTAACGATACCACAAACGAAGCCCGCGCACTTCTGCTTTTAGCAGACCAGGGTTACATCACCTTAAAGGAAGGCGCCGGTATCACCGCAACCATCAAAGACATTGAAGAAAATCCTTACAACATCACTTTCAACGAAGTAGAAGCCGCACAGCTTCCCAACGTTTTACAGGATGTTGACTATGCAGTCATCAACAGCAACTACGCACTGCCCGCAGGCATCAATCCTACTACCGATGCTTTAGTAACAGAAGGTTCTTCTTCCGCATACAGCAACATCTTAGCTGTTAAGGAAGGCAACGAAGAAACCGACAAGACCAAGGCTCTGGTTGCAGCTCTTTCCAGCAAGCAGGTTGCAGATTACATCGCAGAAAACTATGACGGCGCTGTTATCAGTGTTGTAGAAAATCCCGGCGACGGCTACGATGAAACCGTTGATTACGATGCTTTAAGCGGAACCACCATCTCCGTAGCAGCTACTCCTTCTCCTCATGCAGAAGTACTTTCCGTAGTAAAGAATATCTTAGCTGAGAAGAACGTTATCCTTAACATCATCGAATACACCGACTATGTACAGCCCAACAAGGTAGTTGACAGCGGCGAAGTAGATGCTAACTACTTCCAGCATCTTCCTTACCTGGAAGACTTCAACGCCGAAAACAACACCCACGTTGTTTCCGTACTGGCTGTCCATGTAGAGCCCATGGGACTTTACGGTGGCAAGCAGACAAGCCTTGACGCAATCAAAAAATAATAGTACCCTATAGAAATAGGTTACAGACGGCACATCGGCCCATTGACCGATGTGCCTTTTGAATATTGTAGGAGATTAATCATGATTGAAATCAAAAATCTTTCCAAGGTCTTTCAGACCTCCGACGGAAACGTGGAAGCTCTGAAAAACATTTCCCTGACCATAGAGGACGGCGATATCTACGGCATCATCGGTATGAGCGGTGCCGGAAAGAGTACGCTGGTGCGCTGTATCAATATGCTGGAGCGTCCCACGGAAGGTTCCGTTCTCATCGATAAAAAGAACATCGGCGAGCTTTCCCCGAAGGAACTGCGCAGCATCCGCCGGGAAATCACCATGATTTTCCAGGGCTTTAACCTGCTGATGCAGAAAACCTGCTTAAAAAACATCATGTTCCCCTTAAAGCTTGCCGGCGTCAAGACGGAAGAAGCAAAGAAAAAAGCTCTCGAGCTTCTGGAAATCGTAGGTCTTCCCGACAAAGCCAATGCGTATCCCGCACAGCTTTCCGGTGGTCAGCAGCAGCGTATTGCCATTGCCCGTGCTCTGGCAACGCAGCCCAAGGTGCTGCTCTGTGACGAAGCCACCAGCGCCCTTGACCCCAAGACCACACACTCCATCTTAGAGCTTATCCGCGATATCAATGCCCGTCTCGGCATTACGGTTATCGTTATCACCCACCAGATGAGCGTCGTCGAAGAAATCTGCAACAAGGTTGCCATTCTGGACAACGGCGAAGTAGCGGAGGAGGGCGAGGTTTCCACCGTATTTGCCCATCCGAAGTCCGAAGCCGCAAGACGTCTGGTTATGCCGGACAACACAAAGGATTTCCTGCCGGGACTTACCGGCGACCATGTGCTGCGTGTGGTATTCAACGGTGCGCTTGCCGCAGGTTCTCCCCTGATTACCCAGATGGCGATAGACAAAGGCATTGCCGCCAATATCCTGTACGCTTCCACCCGCTGTATCGGCGACAAAGTGTACGGCAACATGCTTTTGGGACTTCCTTCCGATGAAGGCGTGGTAAAAGAAGCCATCGCTTATCTGTCCCAGGAAGAAAATGTCTTAGTTCAGGAGGTGACGAAGGATGTTCAATAATTTATTTGCACCGGAAGTAATTGACGAAGCTCTCACCATTTTAAGAGAAGATATGCCGCTTGCCCTGTGGGAAACCTTTTATGTAACGGTTCTCTCCACCCTGTTTGCTTTTATCATCGGCATGCCCCTCGGCGTGCTGCTGGTAGTCGGTGAAAAGGACGGCGTGCTGCCCCTTCCCAAATGGCTGCTGGGCGTGCTGAACGTCATCATCAACCTGCTTCGTTCCGTTCCGTTTCTGATTTTGATGATTATGGTATTCCCGCTCACCAGACTGATTGTGGGCACCACCGTAGGTACTACAGCTTCCATCGTGCCTCTGGTTATCGCCGCATTTCCTTTTGTGGCAAGACTTGTGGAAAGCAGCCTCAGGGAATTAAATCCCAACATTATTGAAACAGCGCAGAGTATGGGCGCATCTCCTTTCCAGATTATTACGAGAGTCATGATTCCCGAAAGCGTGCCCTCCTTAATTTCCAACGCCACCATTGCCATTACCACCATTTTGGGCTACACAGCCATGAGCGGTATCATTGGCGGCGGCGGACTCGGTAAAATCGCCATCAACTACGGCTACTACCGTTACAAATATCTGGTCATGCTGTTTGCGGTTATCATTCTTATCCTGCTGGTGCAGGTGTTCCAGAGCATCGGTACGCACCTGGCAACCCGTCTGGACAAACGTATCAAACGCTGAATTTCCGGCGATGCGGTATGCATCTGCCTTAAACGCAAAAAAAAGCTGCCTGCAACCCAAGTTGCAGACAGCTTTTTATACATCCTGATGATGTTCGTTGCGCAGATGGTTTTTAATCGCCGCAAAGGATTTATCACTGATATCGTGTTCCATTTTGCAGGCGTCTTCCGCTGCTGTTTCTTCGTCCACGCCCAGGTTTACCAGCATGGCGGTCAGTGTGGTGTGGCGGTCGTAAATCTTTACCGCTACTTCTTTTCCGGCATCGGTCAGTGTCAAGAACCCGTTCTCATCCATCAGAAGGTAACCGCCCTCTTTCAGGATACGAACCGCGCGGCTGACGCTGGGTTTGGAAAAGCCCATATACTCTGCCACATCAAGTGAACGAACTTCTTTGTTTTTCTGAGAAAGAATATGTATTGTCTCCAAATACATTTCTCCGGATTCCTGTAAACGCATATGCCATACTCCCTTTCCTGCATAACCCATTGTCGTTAATAACCCTATGCTATCATTAAACAAAAAAAATTGCAAGGTGTATAATTTATGGTTGACAAATGCCGATATTGCGCATATTATAGTTAAGAAGTTAGCGAGAGCTAACCTTTTTATGGCGCAAATAGTTAGTTTGTGCTAATCAAAAAAGTGAGGAATGCTTATGATGCCACTGAATCTTGCGGATGTCGGGGAAGAAAATACCATTAAGAAAATCGGAGGCAGCCCCGAAGTCAAAAAACACCTTGAGAACTTAGGTTTTGTCGTAGGTGGAACCGTTACCATCGTGAACACACTGGGAGGAAATGTCATTGTGAATGTAAAAGAATCCCGTGTTGCAATAGACCAGGAAATGGCAAGGAAAATTATGGTCTGATGACCTGATTTTTTATGAGAGAAGAGGAGGATAAAACATGAAAACGTTGAAAGAGACGAAAATCGGCGAAACCGTAAAAATCGTCAAGCTCCATGGAGAGGGTGCTGTTAAGCGTCGTATCATGGATATGGGTCTTACCAAAGGTACAGAAGTTTACATCAGAAAAGTAGCTCCTTTAGGCGATCCCGTAGAAATCACCGTTCGCGGCTATGAACTTTCTTTAAGAAAAGCAGATGCCGAAATGATTGAAGTTGAATAAGGAATTGTATTTTAGAAAGAGAGGATGAAAAAATGGATTTGCGAATCGCCCTTGCGGGTAATCCTAACTGTGGTAAAACCACATTGTTCAATGCTCTCACCGGTTCCAACCAGTTCGTTGGTAACTGGCCGGGTGTTACGGTAGAGAAAAAGGAAGGTAAATTAAAGAAGCACGATGGCGTCATCGTAACTGACCTTCCCGGTATTTATTCCCTTTCTCCTTACACACTGGAGGAAGTTGTTGCACGTAATTATCTGATTGGCGAACGTCCCGATGTTATCTTAAACATCATCGACGGTACCAACCTGGAGCGTAACTTATATCTGACCACACAGCTTACCGAGCTTGGCATTCCTGTTGTTGTTGCTATCAACATGATTGACCTGGTTAAGAAAAACGGAGACATCATCCATCTGGATGAACTTTCCCGTCAGTTAGGCTGTAAGGTAGTGGAAATCTCCGCTCTGAAGGGAACCGGTATTATGGAAGCAGCCGATGCAGCCATCGACGCAGCAAAGAATACCAAGACCGTTCCCATGCATACTTTCTCAGGCGTGGTTGAACATGCCATTGCCCATATTGAGGAAGCTGCCCTTCATGATTTACCGGAAGAACAGCAGCGCTGGTATGCTATCAAGATTTTCGAGCGTGACGATAAGGTTCTTGCCAAGCTGAACATTGAAAAAGCAACCTTAGACCACATTGAAACCGATATCAAGGCAGCTGAGAAGGAACTGGATGATGATGCCGAAAGTATCATTACCAATGAAAGATATGTATATATCTCTTCCATCATCAAAGCTTGCTACAAGAAAAAGAGTGTCGGAAAGCTTTCCACCTCTGATAAAATCGATAAGATTGTTACCAACCGTTGGCTGGGACTTCCTATCTTCGCCGTTATTATGTTCTTAGTATACTACATAGCTATGCAGACCATCGGTGCTGCCGCTACCGACTTCACCAATGACAACATTTTCGGTGATGGTTTCCATCTTTTCGGTATGGGTACCGCTGCATATGAAGAAGCTGCTGAGCAGTATGGTGACAGCGACTCCATTATTGATGCTTTTGTTTCCGAATACGGAACCGATGAAATTGCAGATGCTCTGGATGCAGAGTCTGAGGAATACACAGAAGACGGCGCTAAAGCAGCTCTGGAAGAATTAGTTTCCTTAACTCCCGACGATGCAACCGCAACCTATGAAGTAGTTGATGAAGAAACATTGGAAATTACCGATACTCCCGAAGTTGGTAAGGCAGATTTACAGACTGCTGTAGATGAATATCTGAATACCGAATATAAGGAAGCATACGGTGCTCCCGATACTTCCACTTACGGTACCTGGGTTCCCAGTATTCCCGCTTTATTTGAGAAGCTTCTGGATGCTGCCGGTGCTGCCGACTGGTTAAAGGGTCTTATCCTTGACGGTATTATCGCCGGTGTCGGTGCGGTACTTGGTTTCGTTCCCCAGATGTTGGTGCTGTTCTTCTTACTGGCATTCCTGGAAGCCTGCGGTTATATGTCCCGTATCGCATTCGTGCTTGACCGTATCTTCCGCAAGTTTGGTCTTTCCGGTAAGTCCTTCATTCCTATGCTGGTAGGTACCGGTTGTGGTGTGCCGGGTATCATGGCATCCAGAACCATTGAAAATGAACGTGACCGTCGTATGACCATTATGACAACAACCTTTATCCCCTGTGGTGCGAAAGTTCCTTTCATCTCCATGATTGCCGGTGCAATCTTCGGTGGTTCCGCATGGGTTGCAACATCTGCATACTTTGTAGGTATGGCAGCAATCATTATTTCCGGTATTATGTTAAAGAAGACCAAGATGTTCGCAGGCGACCCCGCTCCCTTCGTTATGGAGCTTCCTGCATACCATATGCCTACCCTTGGCAACGTACTTCGTTCCATGTGGGAGCGTGGCTGGTCCTTCATTAAGAAAGCCGGTACCATTATTACCCTTTCCACCATCCTTGTATGGTTCACCACTTACTTCGGATTTGTTGACGGAACCTTCCGTATGCTTGCCGAAGACGAAATCGACAGCTCCATCCTGGCAGCTATCGGTAATGTAATTGCTTGGATTTTCATTCCTCTTGGCTGGGGCAACTGGCAGGCAGCCGTTGCATCTATCACCGGTCTTGTTGCAAAGGAAAACATCGTTGGTACCCTCGGTATCCTCTACGGTGGCGGAGACGGCAGTGTATATGCTAACTTAGCTGCTGCATTTACTCAGGTAAGCGGTTACTCCTTCTTAGTATTCAACCTGCTGTGCGCTCCCTGCTTCGCAGCTATCGGTGCTATCAAGCGAGAAATGAACAACGCAAAGTGGACCTGGTTCGCTATCGGATATCAGTGTGGATTTGCTTATGTAATTGCTCTGTTAGTAGAACAGTTTGGTAATGCCTTCACAGGCAACTTAAATGTACTTGGTTTAATCGTAGCTATCGTTCTTCTGGCTGCCATGATTTATCAGCTTGTAAGACCTTACAAGGAAGCTACCAAGCTTACAACCAAGGTTAAATAAGAAAAACGCTATTAGAAAGGAGTCTTTCATATGCTGACATGGATTACGGAAAACATCGCAACCATCATCATTACCCTGATTCTTATTCTCGTTGTAATAGCTATTATTAAAAGCATGATTAAGGATAAGAAAGCAGGCAAGTCCTCCTGCGGCGGAAACTGTAGCCATTGTGCCATGGGCGGCACCTGTCACAAGCATTGATTGAAACAGGAAGGCGCACCGAAATGCGTCTTCCTCTTCTTTTTACCATTGGTTAGCTTTTGCTAACCGTGAAAGGAGTATATTATGTCTCTGATTACTTTTGAAAACGTGAGCCGTGTCTATGAAAACGGCGGTCACAAGCAAAAAGCTCTTGACCATGTAAATATGTCTTTGGAAGAAGGTAAATTTGTTGTTATCTTAGGCCCCAGCGGTGCCGGGAAAAGTACTCTGTTAAACCTTCTTGGCGGACTGGACAGCCCCACCGAAGGCAGAATAACCGTAAACGGAGAAGACATATCCGGCCTGTCCGGAAACGAACTTGCCGATTACCGTGCTTCCACGGTCGGCTTTGTATTTCAGTTTTACAACCTGATACCGACATTAACGGTACATGAAAATGTTACTCTGGTAAAAGAAATCGCTCCCAATGCCCTTTCCGCTACGGAAATGTTAAAGGAAGTGGGACTGGAAGACCATCTGAAGAATTTCCCGTCCGAGCTTTCCGGCGGCGAACAGCAGCGTGTCTCCATTGCCAGGGCTCTTGCCAAAAACCCGAAAATCTTACTTTGTGATGAACCTACCGGCGCTCTTGATTCCGAAACCGGTGTACTGGTTCTGAAATTACTTTTGAAAATGGCACGGGAATATGGAAAAACCATAGTCATCGTTACACATAACCAGAATATAGCCAAAATGGCGGATGTAGTTATCCGTGTAAAAAACGGTAAGATAGTTTCCCGTGAGGAACAGTCAAATCCTACACCTGCCGATGAAATCGACTGGTAAGGAGGTACCCCATGTTAATAAGAAAGCTCTTTCGCACCATGGGTCTTTATCGGGCGCAGTTTCTTTCCATGATTATTATGATTGCCCTCGGCATAGGTGTTTTTGTGGGCATGAACATGGAATGGTACAGCATTGATAAAAACACCGCTTATCTGTTTGATGCCACCGGCTTTGCCGATTACCGGATTGTCTCCGAGAACGGTTTTTCTTCGGAGGATGCCGATAAAATCGCAGACATTGACGGTGTGGATGCGGTATCCCGTTATCTTTCCATTCATGTGGATGTAAAGGAAAAACAGGACGAAAGCGTTGCCCTGACGGTAACGGAAAATGCGGAGGTTTCCGGTTTTCTGTTAATGGAAGGCAATGCGTATAAGAAAGACAGCAAGGACGGCATCTGGCTTTCCGACAAATATGCCGCCGCCAACGATATTTCCGTCGGAGATACCCTTACTTTTCTGTATGCCAATAAGGAAATACAGGGACATGTGGAGGGTCTCATAAAATCCGGGGAATACCTGATAAATGTCCGGGATGAAAGCCAGCTTATGCCGGATTACACAAACTTCGGCTTTGCCTACATCTCTCCCGCAATGTACGAGGACGCCGTGGGCTTTGCCTATTATCCGCAGCTCAATGTGATTTCTTCTTTATCCAAGGAAGATTTTACCGGGAAAGCGGATGATGCCCTGCAGTCCACTGCCCTCATTCTGACAAAGGATGAAACCGTCTCCTATGCCCAGGCGGACGGAGAAAAAGAAGAAGGCAAAACCATGGGCTCCGTGCTTCCGGTTCTTTTCCTTGTGATTGCCGTTTTAACCATGGTTACCACCATGCACCGCATTACTTCCAAGGAAAAAACGCAGATTGGCACCTTAAAGGCACTTGGCTTCAAGGACAGACGTATCCTGCGGCATTATACCTCCTATGCCTTTACCATCGGCATTATCGGTTCTGCCCTCGGTATCGGCTTCGGGTATTTTCTTGCCTGGTATATTATGAACCCTTCCGGTTCCATGGGTACTTACTTAGATATGCCCACCTGGCATCTGTATCTGCCCGGATTCTGTATTTATATTTTAATCGGCATTCTTATCCTGCTTACTCTCATCGGTTTCTTATCCGTGAAGGAAATGCTTAAGGGAACGGCTGCCGATGCCCTTCGTCCTTATACGCCGAAGAAAATGAAAAACCTGTTCATCGAGCGCACGCGGCTTTTCCATATGCTGCCCTTCGGCACCCGCTGGAACCTGCGTGACACCATACGGCACAAATCCCGTACCTCCATGAGCCTGATTGGCATTATCGGCTGTATGACCATTATGGTAGGGTGTCTGGGTATGCGCGATACCATGGATGAATTTTTAGACATCTCCTTCGGGACCGCCACCAATTATGCTTCCCGTATCTTTTTAACGGAAGATGCCACGGAGGAAGACGCAGACCGCCTGCTTAACGAATTCAACGCAGACCGCAGCACTTCCGTAAGCATTCAGTTGGGTGACAAAGCGGTTTCCCTGGATATTTATGACATTACCCACGACACGGTCCGTTTCATTGACAGACAGTCCCAAACCGTCGCTTTACAGAATGACGGCGCCTATATCTGTTCCCGCATTGCCGAGGACAGAAATCTGGCTGTGGGTGATACCTTTACTGTCAGCCCTTACGGCTCGGACGATACCTATACGCTCCGGGTAGCCGGCATCCTGCATTCCATGTCGGAAAACGTCGTTGTGACCGCTTCTTATGCAGATACACTGAAAATTCCCTACACATTTTCTTCTCTGTATACTGCGGTGGAAAAGCAGGATATTGCGGCGGACGATGCGATTAAGAGCATCCAGTCCAAGCAGATGATTATGGACTCCTTTGATGTATTTACGGAAATGATGAATTTAATGATTTCCCTGATGGTGATTGTTGCCATGCTTCTGGGAATTGTGGTGCTTTACAACCTGGGCGTCATGAGCTACACGGAACGCTACCGGGAAATGGCTACCCTAAAGGTGCTGGGCTTTCGGGATAAAAAAATCGGAGCACTTCTCATTGACCAGAATCTCTGGGTTACTTTTTTGGGTATTCTCATCGGTATCCCTGCCGGCAGGGCAACCCTGCAGTATCTTTTAAGGGAGCTTGCCGGAGAATATGAAATGAACATGGCGATTTACCCCGCCAGCTATCTTATCAGCATTGTACTGACCTTCGGTGTGTCCTTGCTTGTGAGCCTCATGGTGTCACGTAAGAATAAAAAGATTGATATGGTAGAAGCCTTAAAAGGCACTGAATAACGCGTACTGACTTTAGTTTTCATAATACATTCTCTCATAAAAAGAAGCGATTGGATTTTCCAACCGCTTCTTTTTCATTTTATTTATTCTGCAAACAGAGCTGTGGACAGGTATCTGTCGCCGGTATCGGGGAGAAGAACCACGATGGTCTTGCCTTCGCTTTCGGGACGCTTTGCCAGTTCTACTGCTGCATGTACGGCTGCACCGGAAGAAATGCCGACTAATACGCCTTCCTTATGTCCGATTTTTCTGCCCATAGCGAATGCATCTTCATCTGCTACCGGAATGATTTCATCATATACCTTGGTATCCAGTACTTCGGGAACGAAGCCTGCGCCGATACCCTGAATTTTGTGTGCACCGGGTGTTCCTTTGGATAATACAGGAGAGGAAGCGGGTTCAACAGCCACTACCTTCACATCTGCTTTCTTGGACTTTAAGTATTTGCCGACACCTGTTACGGTACCGCCGGTACCTACACCTGCTACAAATACATCTACTTCGCCGTCGGTATCTTCAAAGATTTCCGGGCCGGTGGTTTCAAAATGTGCCTTCGGGTTAGCGGGATTTACAAACTGTCCTGCGATGAATGCACCGGGAATTTCTTTTGCTAATTCTTCTGCCTTGGCAATCGCACCCTTCATACCCTTAGCGCCTTCGGAAAGTACTAATTCTGCGCCGTAGGCTTTCATGAGCTGTCTCCTTTCTACAGACATGGTTTCGGGCATTACGATGATAATGCGGTAACCTCTGGCTGCTGCAACGGCTGCCAGACCGATACCGGTGTTGCCGGAAGTAGGTTCAATAATAACGGAGTCTTTGGTAAGCTTACCGGTTGCTTCTGCGTCGTCCAGAATGGCTTTTGCAACACGGTCTTTTACGGAGCCTGCAGGGTTAAAATACTCTAACTTTGCTAAGACTTTTGCTTTCAGTCCGTATTCCTGCTCGATATGGGTGAGCTCCAGTAAGGGTGTCTTTCCGATTAACTGATCTGCTGATGTATAAACCTTTGCCATAATAGTATCCTCCTCGTTAGGTCGTTTTTTATGTTAAAACTGTTATACACCTACTAAACCTACGTTGTCAATAGGTTTTGTAAATTTTTCTTATTTTTCTACTAAATTGCTTATCCACATGCCCGTTTTTACCATAACAAAGCCGATGACGCACTTAATCAGGTCAAGTAACTGGCAACACAGATACAGCGGTACAATGGGCATATCCGTGTAACGGCTTAGGAAATACGCGCAGGGGATGCTGACCACCCACACGAATACGCTGTCAAACAGAAACGTGATGACCGTCTTGCCGCCCGCTCTTATGGTAAAGTAGCAGGTGTTCAAAAAGGCATTGATGGGGATATAAAGCGCCACGATGCGGATAAAGCTGGCGGCAAGTCCCCGTACCTTGTCCGTGGTGTTGTAAATCAAGGGGAAGAAGGGCGCCAGAACAAACAGCACAACTCCCACTGCCATGCAGGTCAGGATGGAAAAGACAATGAGCTTGGTATCCGTGTCCTTCGCCTCTTCCATTTTACCGGCTCCCAGAAGCTGGCCAATGATAATTGCCACCGCATTGCCCATGGAAATATAGACCACGCCGAACAGGTTGGAAATCGTGGAGGAAATGTTCATGCCTGCCACCACATCCAGTCCCCTCACAGAGTAACACTGGGTCATAATCGCCATGCCCATCGCCCACAGAAGCTCGTTTGCCATCAGAGGCATGCCCTTTGTCAGTATCTTGGACACCAGACTGCCCGGAATATGCAGGCTTTCGTAAGCGCCCTTAATGAACGGATAACGGTCGGCATGCTTATGGGTATAGAGAATAACGATGACCATTTCCACGTAACGCGCCAGCACCGTTGCAATGGCGGCGCCCACAACGCCCAGTCTGGGAAATCCCAAAAGACCGAAAATCAGCACCGCATTGAAACACATATTGACGCCCACCGCCACCATACTGGCTTTCATGGGCAGAATGGTTTCTCCGCATTCGCGCAGGGTACTGGTATAACACTGGCTGATGGCAAAGGGCGGTATGCCGATTAACATCACCAAAAGGTATTGTCTGCCGTAATGAAGGGCTGCCTGCAGCGCCGCCGGGTCCGTGGTTTCCTCTTCATGCAGGTACAAGCTGATGAGATTTTCTCCTGCAAAATAAAATAACAGGCAGGCGCACAGTGTCACAATAAAAATGGCTATCAGCTTGAAACGGAAGGTGTGACGCACCCCGTCGTGCTTTCCGCAGCCGTAAAACTGCGCACCGAAAATACCGGCGCCGGATATAACGCCGAAAACGCCCAGATTAAACACAAACAGAAGCTGGTTGACTATCGCCACTCCCGACATCTGCTCGGTTCCCACTCTTCCCACCATGATGTTGTCCAACAGGCTTACAAAGTTTGTAATGCCGTTCTGAATCATAATGGGCAGCACAACTCCCAGGACCATAAGGTAAAACGCCTTATCACCCAGATACTTTTTCTTAAACTTTTCCATGTTTCTCTCCCTTTTTATTCCACTTTATTCCACACCGCGCAGCTCTGACTTTTTCACATAGGGCTTCACAAGCTGCAGAAAACTCTCTAATTCTTCCTTTTCAAAGGCAGAATAGTCTTTTTTGATTACGTTCTCGTTATCCCGGTATGATTGCAGGTAATAAGCCTCGGCGCCCTCTATCCACTGCCCCATTTTGGCAAAGTCCTCTTCTTCATGAAGTCCTTTTACCACAGTGGTCCGAAATTCATAGGCAATCCCGGAATGTAAGAGCATGTCCACGCTCTCCTCTAACTTTTCTACCGCCAAATCTGGCTTTCCCACCGTCAGCGCATACTTTTCCCTGCTGTTTTTCAAATCCATTGCCACATAGTCCAGGAGCTTTTCTCTTAAAAGGCTTTGCAGCACCTCCGGGCGGTAGCCGTTGGTATCCAGTTTCACCAAAAGCCCCAGTTCCTTTATTTTACGGATAAAATCCGCCAAATCCGGCTGCAGGGTGGGCTCCCCGCCCGTAATGCACACACCGGAAAGTATGTTTTTTCTCTTTTTTAAGAAGGCAAACACCTCCTCTTCCGAAATCACCGGAAACTTGCCCGGATGCAGCACCAAATCGCCGTTGTGGCAGAACGGGCAGCAAAAATTACAGCCCCCTGTAAAAACAGTGGCTGCTACGTGTTCGGGATAATCCAATAAGGTTGTTTTATTTAATCCATGTATCTGCATTTCGGTTGCCTCTTTTCCTTCTTGCAGTTATAATAAATTACAGAAAATTCGTCCGCCGGACAAGTTCTATCATACCAATAAAAAGGGACGAGTGCAAGTGCGCCGCCATGCGGGGCATGGAAATAAAATAAGGAAATGAAAATGGAAAACAACAGTCAGGATAAGCGGAAAGACGATGCTCTTATGCAGCATGAAAAATATATGAAAGAAGCCATAAAGCAGGCGAAAAAAGCATATAAATTAGGTGAGGTTCCCATCGGCTGCGTAATTGTGTATGATGGCAAAATCATCGGCCGCGGCTACAACCGCCGCAAAACGGACAAAAACACGCTCTCCCATGCGGAAATCATTGCCATCAGAAAGGCGAGCAAGGTCATGGGCGACTGGCGTCTGGAAGGCTGTCAGCTCTATGTGACTTTAGAGCCCTGTCAGATGTGTGCCGGAGCCATCGTACAGGCACGCATTCCCGAGGTTTACATGGGCTGTATGAACCCCAAGGCAGGTTGTGCCGGTTCTATCTTAAATATCCTGCAGATGCCCGAATTTAACCATCAGGTTGCCGTTACACGAGGCATACTGGAAGAGGAATGCAGCAATATGCTGAAAACTTTTTTTAAGGAGCTGCGCCTGCGGCTGAAGCAGGAGAAAGAGAACTCTTGACACTTTCCTTAAAAACCGATATACTTAATAAGCCGTGCATATGCCTTTAGGTGGGCATTTCTATGGCTGGCTTTCTGAAGCGATGTTGAAGTTTGGGTCTTACGCAATGGACATCCACGAACCGTGTCAGGGTGGGAACACAGCAGCACTAAGAGGAACCGTTCATGTGCCGTAAGAGTGCCTGGCGGAGTCGTTTTCAGGGGTACCGCATAGAAGTGTCTACCCAAATGTGTATGTGCGGTTTTTCTATGCCCGGAGGACGTAGTTTTAAGGAATGGTGATTTTGATGGGTTGTAAATTATGCAAAAGAGAATGCAATGCGGACAGAGCACATGGAGAATGCGGCTATTGCGGGGAAAGCGACGGTATATGGGTAGCGCGCGCCGCCCTGCATTTGTGGGAGGAACCCTGCATCTGCAGTAAAGCCGGCTCCGGCGCCGTGTTCTTCTGCGGCTGCCCGCTGCATTGTGTTTACTGCCAGAATGCCTCTATTTCCTGCGGACATGCCGGGGAGGCTGCCTCACCGAAATGCATCACCACAGAAAGGCTTACGGAAATCTTTTTGTCCCTGCAGTCCCAGGATGCCTGCAACATTAACCTCATTACCCCGACACAGTACATCCCGCAGATTATGACCGCCTTAAAAAGTGCAAAAAAGCAGGGACTTTCCATCCCCGTTGTCTACAATACCGGCACCTATGAAAAGCCCGAAGTCCTGCGCTCCTTAAACGGTCTTGTTGACATTTATCTTCCGGATTTCAAATACTATTCCCACAGACTTTCGGAAAAGTACTCCGCCGCACCGGACTACCGGGAAACGGCTGCCGCTGCGCTTGCGGAAATGGTACGCCAGACCGGCGCTCCCGTATACGACAAAAACACCGGACTGATGAAATCCGGTGTTATTGTCCGTCATATGATGCTTCCCGGCCACCTGCCGGACTCTAAAAAGGTGCTGTCCTATCTCCGCAATACCTATGGCGATACCATTGTTTACAGTATTATGAGCCAGTACACGCCTGTCCGGATGTTCCCCGACATGCCCGAACTGAACCGCCGCGTTTCCCACCGGGAATACAATGCCCTTCTGGACTATTGTCTGTCCATCGGCATCGAAGACGGCTACATGCAGGAAGGCGAAGCGGCGGAAAGCAGCTTTATCCCCTCTTTTAACGGGGAAGGTGTATAGTGCGCGTAGTTTATTGTTTATTTTCTTCCAGCGCAAGCCGCAGCCTGTTTTCTATGTTATCGCATGTTCTGTCCAAATCCTGCGTACCTGCAAAGTAGGCGGATGCTTCCTCTGTTATGATATTTTCATACGCACCCTTCATGGGCTTTATATAGTTTGCCTCCTGCAGGGCGGTTATCGCTTCTTCCGCTTCCTGTTCCGAAACAGAGCCTATTTTTATGACACTGTTGCCTATACCGAACTCCAGGTCATACTTCCGGTGAAATTCTCCGTATTTGTCTTCATAATCTTCCGTCGCCAGGAAATATTCTTTCCAAAGCTCATACTCCTCTTTTATAACAGACAGCCCATTTGATGAAAAAGCTATCGTATGATAGTAGCTTGGCTCAAACAGAAAATCATAAAAGGCATATAAAGCCTCTTTATGCTGCGATTTGGTGCATACGCCGAGCAGTCCGTCCCTGCTCCCGATTACCAGTCCTTCCGTTCCCACATTGGTAAACACTGCATTTCCGTGAAACCAGTTATTGTAATGCAGATACTGTATCGGTTCCGCTACTGTTACATACGGCACATAAGCCTCACCGTCCAGATACTGCAGCAGTTCGTTGTTGTTTTTATGCCGGCAGGCACTCTGCATTTTCAAAAACTGAAGCATGGAGCAGAACGCTTCCTCCTTCACATGGATTTCTCCGGTTTTTTCATCCAAAAATCTGTCCCCTGAAAAATACATATCATCAAGAATTATGCCGTCCAGCACACCATTCTGACAGTCCAGAAAAAGATGGGTAATAGCAATCTCCCTGTCCTCATACAGGTCCATATAGGATACGGTTTCAAAATAATAGTCTTCCGATTGCCGGTTAAAATCCTCTATACAATATTTCAGGTACACGTCGTTGCCGAGTAAAGCACCGATTTTACAACATGTCTTATCCGCTTTCAGAGAATAGTCCTGCACCCGGTCGCTCGGTGTAAAATGGTACAAAACAGTTCCCTCATCATTCTTTATAACCCAGGCCCAAAATCCATTCTGCGCATCAGACGTAATATTCTGCACATATAAATTTTCAATTCCCATGGCGGTAAAGCTCCAAATCTTTTCCTGCTTTTCACCCTTTACCCCGATGAGAAAATCCTCACTTACCCCGGTTTCTTCGTTCCCATACCCATTTGTATAGTAAAAATAATCGTACTCTGCATTTCCCCGGCAAAAGCCTCTCGTGGAGGAAGCATTCAGTACGTTTTTCGGAATTTTACCCACATCCTCCAGTGCATTCTTTTCTTCGTTATAAGTATATATATGACCTTTTTTATTATCAATAAACCCTATCCGGTTATTCTGCATGGGAATAAACATCCATTCCCTGTCGGCAAAGAATGCATTCTTTTCTTTTAAGTCCATGTCAAACACAAGCATTGTTGCCTTATTCTGTTTATTTTTCCCGCTTATGTATACATAATTTTCATCACATCTGACATCGGAAATCGTATTCAGGCGGCTCTTTTCCATATCCATCTTCGGAAATGACGTTTCCTGTAAATTCGTCTTTGCCACAACTTTATGTCCGGCATCCCTTAAGGATACATCCCAGTTCACGAGGTCATATACCAGCCAGTTATTATCCGGGGTAAGACAATAGCCGCAATATTCTTCAACATCCGTTAATAAATCCAGCTTACCCGTTTCTCCGGTTGCATAATTATACTCATAAATATTCTTGAGGACATATTTTTGTTTTCCGTCTATATCCTCAAAGTGCATCAGCCGCATTCGTTTGCCGCCTTCTCTTTCCCGGTCCGAAACATTCGTCTATATCTCTACCCGTTTCATGTAATAACCAAAACTACCGTCCTGGACGGCATCCCCGTCACCTTCAAACCCCTCAAAGCCAAAGAGCAGAGCTGCCTGTTTTTCTCTCTCGTAGTAAACTCCGGGCACGCCCAGATAATAATTATCGTCTATTCCTTCCTTTATTTTTGTCAAAATCAGATGTCCGTAGTTATAATACCCGTGCAGCAGGAAACTGTTTTGCACCATTTCCTGATAGTGCTCCGACAGGATTACGAAATCGCAGAGAGCTATGGATAAATATTCCCTGACGTCCCCGAATGGCTGGATTTTGGGATAGATGCGGTTGAGCTGCTCCCATTTATTAGGGGAAATCTGCCCTGCCTGCATTTTCCGCTGTGAGCGCAGGAACGGGGCTTCGGAGGCTGGCTCCGCCTCATGGGATTGTGCTTCGTCGTCTGCGGACGAGGTGGCTTGCTGGGGTTCTGGCTGGGGTTCTTCTTCCGGTAAGAGCTGGGGTTCTTCTTCCCCTGGTTCGTCCTGCTGCGGCTCACCAGCTTCAGGCATGGGATTGGGGGCTTCTACACCCGGTTCGTCCTGCCGCATTTCTTCATTCCCCAGCATGGGCTGTGGCTCCAGTACCGTATCGTCGTATGCATCCAGTACGGTCTGCGTAGCCGATACAGTTCCCATGGTCTGCACTGCCGCCATCGGTTCTTCGGCGGTCTGTGCGGCCGCAAGCATGGCAGGCGCCGGCTCGTTCTGCGGCGCCGGTTTCAGAGTCTCCGCTTTGTGTTTTTCCCGATTTCGCCAAATTCCCCTCAAAAATCTGGTTTCGGAAAGTTTTATGATAATTCCGTCACACCCCTCGTAAGGAATTCCGGTTCCGGCTAAGTTTTCATTATGCCAGATGCCGGCATACTCTGTGGTTCCGTACTGCAGATAAATGGTGTCTGCGGGATAGCCTTCCCCTTCCGAAAGCAGTATAAGCTCTCCCCGGCAGGAGTCCGTAGGATACAGGCCCCTGATATGTATCTGCACGCGGCTTTCGTCCCCTCGCGCTTCCCACTTAATCACACCGCCGTTTTTTATTTTATTCTCCCGCTCAACATAGTCTAAATAAATAATTTTTTTCTGAAAAAAAATCTTGTCCCCTTTTTCCATATCCGCAAAATCCCCTTAGCCAATTCCTTTAGTGATATATATGCGGAATATCCGACAAATATGACAAGATTTTTCAAAAACATCAAAATAAACGAAAAGCCTTCAATTGCCAAAGTTAATTCCGGTCGATCTATCCCCAAAGCTGACGTTACTTCGGCAAATTCTCAAGTGGAAGTTACTCTTGCAAATTTTTACATCTCTGTCTTATTTCATGCTATAGTTTAGCTGCTGTGTCCCGGTTCTTTTTCGGGAGGTGCTCTTATGAGTAAAAATAAACACTTGAGTCTGGATGACAGATGTAAAATTCAACTGATGCTCGATAACAAAGGATCCTTTCCCTCGATTGCCACTCAACTGGGAAAAGATACAACCACTATTTCAAAGGAGGTTCGCAATCATCTTCAGTATAAGAAAACAGGCGCTTACCAGCGATCTTACAACAGTTATTCAAAACGTATTTCCTGTCAGAAATCCCACATCTGCACAGAATGCCATGCTGCCAAAAAATATACTTTATGCAGGCGCTGTTCCATGTGCAATTCTCTGTGTAAAGATTTCGAAAAAGAGACCTGTAAACTTCTTCTGAAACCGCCCTATGTCTGCAACGGCTGCGGAAAATGCTCCGAATGCAGCCTGGAAAAGCGGGTCTATAACGCTGACTTTGCCCACCGGAAATATCGAGATGTTCTTTCCGAATCCCGCACCGGTCTTTCCTATTCCGAAGATGAGATCCGTTATCTTGATGAATTCATTTCTCCTCTGATCCGTCAAAGACAGTCTCCACATCACATCTGTGCAACCAATGCGGATTCTCTTACGGTAAGCGAAAGGACCATTTACCGGCTGATCGATGCCCGCATCATCTCAGCCATAAGTATCGATCTTCCAAGAAAAGTACGCTACAGTGCACGCAAAATGGCGTGCCGCCTGAAAGTTGACAAAGCCTGCCGGATTGAACGCACTTATGAAGATTTTAAAGGATATCTTCTGGAATATCCAATCTTGCAATCACCCAACTGGATTCGGTGGAAGGGAAAAAGGACAGTAAGGTTCTTCTTACCATTCACTTCGTGAAAGCAGAATTTATGCTTGCCTTTCTCCCTGACCACAATGACTCCCAGTCCGTGATCGATGTTTTTAAACGGCTTTACTTGGAATTGCGTCCGGACCGTTTCTGTTCGTAAACGTCAAATCCTGCGCCTACCTTTAAATTTAACGCCACCTTTATGAGCGGCGTGGTTTTCGGCAT
>CAVHWP010000036.1:0-24584 GCA_963639875.1 Bacteroidaceae bacterium | reverse complement strand
ACTTAATTCCCCATACAGTATACGTAATATTCAAAACTGCATTCCCGTCTTATCTCTTAAATAAATTATAGCTTTTTTATCAAGTGCATCTTTATACTTATTTAAAAAATCTGATACAAATGGTGCAACCCAATACTGTGCCTCTTTCGGTGGAATCTCTCCAAAATCTAAATAATCCATATAATCATATGACATAACTAATACAGGATTAATCAATATTATCAAGAAAAGAAAGGCCACTGAAATAAAAATAGTTGCCTCACAAAAGTTATCGCATTTATTCTTTTCTTCCTTTTTTTCAGTTAAGCTCTCAAATGATTCATTATAGAATCTGGGACCATTAGAGTGGACATAATCATTAAGTTGATCTGCTAATTTATCAAATGATTCTTTTAGCTTAAATTCTTGTATGGCTCTTTTAGTTGATGAATGTGATGCTATACACCTTAAAACTGAACCGATGTATAAATTTTTTTGCTGATTATGCACCCAATTCAAGATATTCTTTTCATCCTCGCTTAATTGTTCAATTTCTATATATTCAGTCAAATCATTTTTATCTGTAACAGCCGCCAAATACACATAGTAAAACAAATCATCGCGATATTTACGAAGTAATGAATATGCATCTGCAAAATTAGCATTCATACAACAGTACCGAATACTTTCTAAGGTTCTCGTTACCGAATCTAAAATGCTATTACCGCTAATTGTCCCGATTTTTCTATAAAAAAATATATCTCTTCCAAAAGTCAAGTATCCCAATTCATTAAAAAAATCTCTGACTTCAGTAAGCGTCTCTATCAAATGTGCAAAATCTTTATTTTTTCTTACCTTATTTCTATTCTTTTCAAATTCTTTTTCCGCCGAAAACAATACCATTTCTCCCCCTCATAACCTTTTCTCCTCCACTCTCACGCACGCCTTCTTTCCCGAAAAAGCAATGCCGTATTGCAAGATTTCCGTCACTCCCTGTGCCACCATATCCGTATCATACTGCTTGTCGTTTATCTGCTTCAACGCTGCATCCGCAAGCCTGCTTAATTGTTCTTCCGTACAGTCTTTTCCTGCCTTCAGTTCTATCAGAATACCCGGCAGCAACTTGTTAAGCGGCAGCATTTGGATATCAAAACGGCCGTTTCCTGCCTCTCGATTGGATATAAGACGATACTGATTATTGAGCATTGCGCAAAGCCCCAGAATCAGTCCATGATAAAAAGTTTCATTTGCTGCATCATGAAAGCTGACCGTCTGGAGTAAAAATTTTTCAAGCAGTTCCTTCAGCTTTGAAATATCCATGGTATAAATTGCTGTCTGAATAGCACTTGCCATTGACTGCGGTATCACATTTTCAAATTGGGAAAGGATTTCTTTACTGTATACATAAGAAATTTCTTTATTGGGAAGCGCTACTTCACATATATAATCACCACCGAAGGTCTGATCGTTCGTTATGGTCTTCAAATAACCGGTTACCAGCAGAAAACTGTAAACCGATGCCGGATTATTCTGAATCTGTGGATAGATTACCCCTGTATCAATATTGGTAACAATGGATTTTCCCTGCAACAGGGATTCCAGTTTCTCATAGGTTTCCATTGTGGCATTATTCAATACTTCGCTGATAATGTCATTACTTCCCGTCGATTGCCAGAAAGCCCGTGGAACACATTCATTATTAAAATATCCGATAACAGACCATGGATTAAAGATCTCGGTCTTTCCGAAACGGTAACCGTCATACCACTCACAAATTTCATCATACTTTTCCGACACGCCGTAATACTGCGCCATTTCCCGTACTTCTTCCGGTGTAAAGCCAAAATACTCACTGTAACGATTGTCCAAAATCGAATTAATCTTCAGGTTATTGAGCCCGCTGAAAATACTTTCTTTTGCGACACGCAGAATACCTGTCAGAAAGCCATACGACAAGTGGGGATTGTCCTTCAGACCGCCGGAAAACAAAGCCCTCATAAAGTCAATAACCTGGTCATAATATCCTCTGACATGTCCTTGCTGAATCGGTGTATCGTATTCGTCAACAATAATAATCGGTGCCACTCCGTAATGTGTATGAAGCATTCTGGATAAATTCAGAAAGGCAAATGCCACATCATTTTCATTCGCTTCTCCATTCAACATGCTTGTAAGGTATTTTTTTTCATAGGCACTTATTTTATCACTATTAAGCAGTTCGCTGTGTCGTTCAATCTCATTTCTGATTATTTTATAAATAAGGTCATAAGCATTTTCCCAGTTATCACACTTGACATCCTTAAAGGTCACATATATAACCGGGTATTTCCCCTGATAATCCTGATATTCTTTGCCACACTTCCAGATTTTTTTGTCTTTGAAATATACGGAAGTATCCTCCTTGGAACGTTCAAAAAAGACGCGCAGCATATCCATGTTTAATGTTTTGCCAAATCGACGCGGACGGGTAAACAAAGAAACCTGCGGACGTTCATCAATAAAATCCCGAATCAGTAATGTCTTATCCACATAATAATATTCATCAGATGCTTTGCGGTAATCGGAGATTCCGATAGGCAATGGCAGCTTCTTCCCTGTTATTTTTTCTTCTGTACCGGGAACTCTATTTCTTCCTTTCAGGCGCTTATCTGCCGGTTTTTCTGTTCCGTCCGGAATCAGCCACCGCTTATTATCTTTATAGGCACCCGGAATTCTGCCCTCTTTACAAAGCACATTGATTCTTCGTTCAGTAATATTCCACTTTCCAGATGCTTCTCTCGTTGTCATAAACTTTTCCATATAGGATGCTCCTTGTTTGTTCGGAATAATCATTTGTCTATATTATACCTATTATTCCGAACAAAATCAACCTATTGTTCGGAACAATAGGTTGATCTCATCTGCTTATGCAACATATTCTTTTATGGCATCCTCTACTTTCTGGTAGCGGGGCGAATTCAGCACCGACAGCAAAGACTCATAGGGGTCTTTTATTGTCCTGTCCGCTGCAATTTTCATGGCATTCTGGGAAAAACCGGACAAAAGGCACAGGCCTTCTTCGTTGTCCACCTTGGGAATGGTATCCGTTCTGCCGCACACATTCCAGAAAATAAGCCGCGGCATCCGGTAGCCGTTTTCTTCGTATTTTGCGGCAATTTTTTCAAACAGAGCATCATTTACAGGCTTTCGCCTGATGGGTGACCAGCTGTTGTTTCCCACCGCCCAGTCAAACTCCATGTCGGAGATGATGAGCACCTGTTTGGGCAGTTCATCTTTGGGCACCTCCTGGCTTTTTGCCATGTCGAGGATCAGGTTAAACACAGCTTCCATGTTGGTGTTTGCCACCTCGTCATGGGCAAACATGATTTCCATTTTGTCCTTCAGGCTGGTGTTGTCTTTCAGGTCGATGAACTGCGGATGTTCACTGAAAGTAATTGCCTTGTTGTGAAATACCCCTTTTAACTGCTCTGCAAAGTAGATAGCAAGGGAGTTGCAGACCTCAATGGCACTGACAGAGCTGCTGCCGGAAACAAGGGAAAACATGCTGCCGGAGCCATCCGCCACCACAATGGCATCCTCCAGTCCCCAGTCATTGGCAAAGCCGTCGGTCAAAATTTTCTTCCACATCAATTCTGTCAGAAGATCATCCTTCAGTCCTGCTCCGCAGGGAGCGTTTTTCATAAATCGATGTACGATTTCATAGGGCATCAGCCCGCCTGCATTCAGTTTTCCTTCTCCTGAAAGAACACTTTCCAGGTATTCTGTCCTTCTTTCCAGGTCATGCCTTGCAAACGCCCTGTCATAGTTTAGATTTGCCTTTGCGGGCACCTGTTCATAAGCAATACCCTCCCAGTCAGAAGCGGACATTTTCGTTTCCACTACGTTTCCGTAGGCTCTTAACCGGGACAGTATCTTGCGGTATTCCTTCTGCGACATCTTAAAATGACGGCAGAGTTTTCCCGCATATTCCCTTGTTTTTGCAGAAGAAGTGTTGATGCTGGGAAGCCACTTGGCAAGTAAAGAAATAGGTGCGCTGCATTCCATGGCTTCCAAATCTCTTTTAAGCTGCTCCTTATAAAAAGCTGCCACGTCGGCGGCAAGAGGCGTATCCAACAGTACAAGTGCGTCATCAAAGCGTCCGTATTGCGGAATAAAAGGTAAAATTGCCTGCGCAATCTTTGGCTGGGATATGGCGAGATATTTCAATCCGATGCGGAAAGTTCTTCTTTCTCCCATTCCTTCCAAAATATCCCTTAAAAAGAACAGCCACTTTACGGCATACTTGGGGGACTCATGAAATGCTTTTATGTACCCTTCGATGATTTCGCTCTCGCTTCGTTTTCTCAAGGAAGAAACCTTGAAATTCAAATCTAACAGTGCTTTTGTCGTGGTTCGGTAGCCCACCGCACCGTTTTCGGTTACGGATGTATTTCCGTAATTTTTAGCGAAACGGACAACATGAGCTTCTGTGGTATCCACTTCCGCAATCTGCTGGTCCATATGTGATTCGTCATACCAAAATGCTCTTTTCATAGTTACCTCCTCATGTTGTCCGTATTTTTCTACCAGACGCAGATAAAATGAAATTTCCCAATGGAAAAAATTTTTCTTCAAGCTTATTTGTCCAATATGTTTTGATTGCTGTACGCGTCTGTCTGTTGTTTATGTCCTTATGATACCCTGTGAAATGCCGGATGTCGAGCAACCGGTGGTTCACTAAGCTGCAACGTTTTTTCTGAACTGGCAGGATGAAGACACAGGAGTTTCTTCCACTAAAAGTTCTGACGGGTTTACCTGATACAGCATTGCCAGCGCTATTAAATTATCGGCCTGTGGAAAACATTTTCCGTTTTCCCATTTATACACGGCCTGGGTCGATTCAAAGCCCATGTATTCCACGACCTGTTTCACGGAAATCTTCCGCTGCCTGCGGATTTCTTTCATCCGTTCTCCGCTTGCTACAATGTCAAAATGCGGTCTCTCCATATGGTATCTCCTCCTTTTCGTGATGCGTTCTGCGAAAACCGACTTCCCTTATGCCGGTATATTTTTTTTCGTTTTCCTTTTTTGTGCAATTCAACAAATGCTCTTTCGGCTCTTGGCTCGCTGGTATTCTTCGTAACTCCGATATGCTTTTTCCTTCACGCCAGTATGTCCTGCAGTCCATCGTTTTCTGTCATATGCATGAACTTCTGCAAGTCCACCATATTCCGGTTAAACAGCATCAGCATTTGTCTGCCGCCCTTCCGCGGATAGAGCCTGTCGTCGTGAAAATGTCCGAACGCCCATCGTTGATAAGAAAGACCTTCCTCTATTTCCCCCAGGTATTGCTCCATCCGCTGATCCACCGTCTCCTGGTTGATATAAGGCAGAGACAAATCCCGTGGTTCGTAGGATATCGGACAGGTATGGGATATCACCAGGTCAAATTCCTGTTCCTCCACCTTTATCTTTCTGCCTGTGTTCATTTCTTCCTCCGATAACTGCTCATCCTCAAACCATGTCCATCCATGGTTTAACCGGTACCATTTGTCCACACTGTAAGCCCCCGGAAGTGAAAATGTTTTGTAACCGTTAAATTCATATACAGCGGGTCCGTCAGATAAATATTCTATCCGTGGGAATTTCTTTTCCACATAAATTTTGCCGCCGTATTTCTTTTTTGCCTCCCATTTTTCCGGGTGCATCTCCATTACCTTCCGCACTCTTGCCTCATGATTTCCCCTGAGGCAGATGTAGGTAAACGGGTACCTGGAAAGGGCTTTCTTAAACCTTGCGTCCTGCTGACCTTGCAGCGCATAATTTGCCCCCACATCTCCCAGCAGAAGGATATGATTGTTTCCAGTATCCAACTGCAAACGCTCTTTATTCTTTTCGTAAAAATTCCGGATTGCCTCCGGTTTGCCGTGAATATCCCCTAACAGGAACCATCTTTCCTTTTCCATGGCAGCCTCCGTGTTCTGAGAAGTCTTCTTTTATTGTTCTGTTATCATTTTAAGTGAGAATACCCAATTTGTCATTGAACGCATAGTTTAATTTTTTCTGCCGACATCTCTCAGGCGGTACATAGCAAAAAACGCAGAGCTTTCTTACAAAGCCCTGCGTTCGCATTACCATTATAAACTTTTACTTTCCGAGCGGCTTGCCGGTCAGTTTTTCGTAGCCTTCGAGGTAGATATCGATGGTCTTCTGTGCCACATCCTCGGGAAGCTTCCATCCCTTTTCGGGATTGGCTTTCAGCCAGTCGCGGGCGAACTGCTTGTCAAAGGAAGGCTGTCCGTGACCGGGTTCGTAAACATCGGCAGGCCAGAAACGGGAGCTGTCGGGGGTGAGCATTTCATCGCCCAGTACCACATTGCCGTTTTCATCCAGACCGAATTCAAACTTGGTGTCTGCGATAATGATGCCTCTTGTCAGGGCATATTCCGCACACTTCTTGTAAAGAGCAATGGTGTAATCCTTAATCTTGGTTGCGTATTCCTCGCCCTTGCCGGGGAAATACTTTTCCAGATGAGCAATGCTCTGCTCGAAAGAAATATTTTCATCATGGTCGCCAATCTCGGCTTTGGTAGAAGGGGTGTAAATGGGTTCGGGCAGCTTGTCGGACTCCTTTAAGCCTTCGGGAAGCTTGATACCGCAAACGGTTCCGTTTTCCTTGTAACTTGCCCAGCCGCTGCCGGTGATGTAGCCGCGGACGATGCATTCGATGGGAAGCATCTGCAGCTTTCTGCACATCATGCTGTTTCCGTCAAATTTCTCCTGCTGGAAAAATTCCGGCATATCCTTTACATCCACAGAAATCATATGGTTGGGAATAATGTCCTCGGTCATGTCAAACCAGAACTTGGACATCTGCGTCAGCACGGTTCCTTTTTTAGAAATGATATTGTCCAGAATTACGTCGAAACAACTGATACGGTCGGTTGCTACCATAATCAGGCTGTCTCCATTGTCATAAATCTCGCGTACTTTACCTTCTTTGATTGGCTTTAATTCCTGCATGTTTTTTCTCCTTATATTTGAGTGATATTATAATAAACACGTCCATATATGTGTGTATCACTTTTTATGGTCGGTTGTCAAGGTGTAACCCAAAATCCTTTTGTCCGCTCCTTTGCTTTCTCACTGGAAAATCCCCTGTTTCCGTGATAAAATACCTTATATGTGAATAGAAACACAGTAGAATATGTGAGGTCCTTCACAAATACAACGAAAGAAGGTATGTTATGAATTTTCTGATTTTATTTTTAGTGGCGCTCGTCATCAGTGCCATCGGCTTTAAGAAATTTGTGTGGTTTATTTCCCTGGGATACGGCTTTTCCATTGCCGGCATCGGTGTGGCGCTGCTTATTCTGTTCCGCGAAAATTTGTCCCCGGTTACCGTTATTTTATCCCTGTTATTGGTGGTCTACGGCTGCCGGCTCGGCGGTTATCTGCTTGTCCGCGAGCGGAAAAGCGCTTCTTACCAGAACACCATGAAAAATGACATCAAAGACGGCTCCGGCATGAACTTTTTCCTGAAAGTTTTGGTCTGGGCATCCTGCGCACTTCTGTATGTGTGCGAGGCTTCTCCGGTGCTGTTCCGTCTGCAGAACAATGCTCCCACCGATGCCGTTTCCATCGTGGGCACCGTCATTATGGCTCTGGGAATTGTGCTGGAGTCCGCTTCCGATTTGACCAAAAATAAATATAAGAAAGAACACCCTAAGCGTTTCTGCGACGTGGGACTTTTCAAACTGGTACGCTGCCCCAATTACTTAGGCGAAGTGCTTATCTGGACGGGCATGTTTGTTTCCGGCACCACCGCTCTGCACGGCGTCCTTCAGTGGCTGGCGGCAATCGGCGGCTGGGTCTGCATCGTGTACATTATGTTCGGCGGCGCCCGCAGACTGGAGCTCCGCCAGAATAAAAACTACGGCAGTGACCCGGAATATCAGGCATATGTGAAAAAGACACCCATCCTGCTGCCGTTCGTTCCTCTTTACAGTGTGGCAAAATACAAATGGCTGATTGGTTAAAATGCTTTGGCGGACAGTTCCTTTTGAAAGGATATGGTATACGATATGTCTAAGAAAAAATACGAAAATTTTACGTTGGGGCTCGCTCTGTTTGATGCCCTTCCGGTGCTGTTTTTCTGTGCGGCAACCCTGCTCATTGCCCTTCGTTTCCGAAACGGCTTCTTCCTTGCCGGTGCTGTGCTCTGCACCCTGGCAGGGGTCGGCAAGGTGACCTGGAAAATCCTGCTTGCCGGAAAAAAGAAGGATTTTCAGATATTAAATAAACAGATGCGTTTCTTTATGCCTCTGGGATTTCTTCTTATGATAATCGGTCTTGTGACCGGCTGCAGGGCAGAACAGCTCGCCGCCCTGAAGACTCTTGTGTTCTCGTTCCCGGCGGTACTGTTTTTCGGCATCACCGTCCTGGGCATGCTTCTCATGATGGTGTTTGCCTTTGCGCTCGACTCTACAAAGGCCCGTTCCAACTGGATAGAGCAGATTACGAATGCGCTGGCCCAGGGTAGTTTCCTACTGGGCGTTTTACTCTGCATGTAACGGGAGCGGGGGTGCCTCCTTCCGGCTTTTCCTGCCCGGAAATTTTGTCCGGCTTTTTAAGCTCGGAACCTTGCCGGGAAATTTTATCCGGCTTTTTAAGTTCCACTTTGGTTTCATACGGCAGGGTGACCTGCCATTCTTTGCCCAAAAGTTCTTTGCAGAAGCTATGGGGCTTTCCCGTGGTGAAAACGTACAGTTCGGATTTTGCCCGGGTCGTCCCCACATAAAACAGGCGCCGTTCCTCTTCGTAGGTTTCCCGTTCTTCCCGGGATGCCTTCTCCGGATTTTTGAGCATCTGCGCCGGCAGAATGCCGTCCGTCACATCCATCAGATACACCGTGTCATACTCCAGCCCCTTGCTGGCATGTATGGTGGACAAAATAAAATGGCAGCTATAGTCCGTTTCTTTCTGGGTAAGGATATCCTGCAGCTCCCGCAGTCTTTGCAGAAGCCCCGCCATGGAGTCCTCCCGGCTTCCCAAAATCTGCAAAATTTCTATCTTATCGGCTTTCAGCCCGCATCGTTCCAGATATTCCTGATACCCCATGTAATACAAAATCCGCTTCACGGCTTTATCGCCCCGTTCCGTCAGAAGCTGCTGCATATGCATGCGCGTATTCTGCACACTGCTCATGGTATAATCGCTGAGCCCATGGTAGCGCACTGCCGCATTCCACACGGAAATGTCCTGGGTTTCGCTGATTCTGGCTATCTGCAGGGCATCCTCTTTCCGGATGTAGGTATTGATTTTGTAGTAGACCTGCAAAAAGGTTTCGGCGTCCTTGGGGTGCATGGCAAGCTTCATGATGTTCAGCACATCTAACACCGTGCGGTGGGTAAAAAAGGAGATTTCCGCGTTGCGCATGCGGTAAGGAATTTCCTTCCGCTCCAGCAAATCAATCAGAGGAAGGGCGCACTCATGGTCCCGGTACAGCACTGCCACGGTGTGGGAAGCACCCGCGGTCCTGCCACCCGCTCTGCCTTCGGTCACGTTGCCGGTCACGCCGCCGGCTCTGTCTGCGGTCACGTTGCCGGTCATGCTGTCTGCCTGGGCGGCGGCGCAGTTTTCCGCCACGGCCGCCAGGTAACGGTACTGGTCGTCCCTGGTTTTCACCGCAATCTCTTTTACAACTTCCTCTCCGTCTTTTGTCGCCCACATGTGCTTTTTGTGGCGGAGCGTGTTTTTCTGGATAAAGGTATCGGCAGCCTTTACGATGCCGGCACCGGAGCGGAAGTTTTCTTCCATTAAAAGCACCTTGGCGCCGGGGTGGTTTTTCTCAAAGGAAAGCAGTGCCTCCGGGTACGCCGCACGGAACCCGTAAATGCTCTGGTCCTCATCTCCCACCATAAACAGATTTTCCGTTTTGGACGAGAGCAGGGCAATAATGGCATGCTGGATTTTGGAAGTGTCCTGTGCCTCGTCCACACATAGGTACGGAAATTTATCCTGATACAGGCTAAGCAGCTCCGGAAACCGCTGCAGCATAGTGTAGGCATACACCATCTGGTCGTCGTAGTCCATCAGCTTCTGCTCCCGCAGCCAGCTATTGTATTCCTTATAAATAGCGGAAATTTTCATATCGGCGGTTTTGTCCAGTTCCCGGATTTCCGCTTCCGTGAGCATGCTGTTTTTGATATAGGTAATCAATGTCCGTACCGTCTGCAAATCGCTTTCCGTGGCATACGTCCGCTCCGTTTTCTGGTAGATTTTCGCCAGTGTGTCCGCAATGACCTTTTCGTCGTTCAGAAGGGCAAAGGGCGTCCTGCCCGTTTTTCTGCCGTAAGTATGTATGATGCCGGCGCAGATGCCGTTAATGGTCTTGAAGGTCAGTCTGTCCGCCATATCCGTTCCGAACAGGGAGGCAAAGCGGGCTGCCATGTCCTCGGTCGCCGCCACTGTATAGGTCACCGTGAGAATTTTCTCTGGAGCAATCCCCCTGGCATAAATCATGTAGCCGAGGCGGGTCACCAGCACCGTGGTCTTGCCGGAGCCGGGCACAGCAAGAAGCAGTACCGGGCCTTCCACACTCTGTACTGCTTCCTTCTGCTGTTTATTTAATTTTTGCGGAAATTTTCTTTCAAATTCCTGCCATTCCATGTATATTTTCCTTCCAATGCAACCGACTTTTCTGCATCCGGCATTTTCCGTGCGTCCAATGCCATTCTTCCGTCCGGCGCATTTCTTCCGTCCGCGCCGTTACTCGGCTTCCATAAAGTACATCCGGGATGCAAAATCGGGGAAGAAGCGCACTTCTCCGCTGTAGCCCGTGCCGCCGAACGCCTGCTTTAATTTTACTCCATTATACATGAGAACGTCTCCGCACGCTACCAAATCTTCCGTTTCCCCATCCATTTTTACAAATCGGGCAATCATATTGTGGGCGAAGGAATCCTGCCGGATGTGAATGGGGGACATGGTGTTGACCAGGTCACCGAATTCCTTCACGTTTACGGTAAGCTTCCGGTTAAAAAAGTGATAGGGAAGCTCCGGTGCCAACCCCTTTGCCCGGTAACAGCCGTACTGGGTATTGGGCTGCACCAGCTTTTGCAGATAAAAGCCTGCCGCCCGCTTTCTGTCCTCCGTAACTATCGTCCATTCGGTAATATTGCCTTCCGTACCTGCCAGCACGCTGCCCGTACAGGTACCGTCCGTAAAGCTTCTGCCCCGGTAAAACTGTCCGAACTGCAGCACATCCCGCCATTCCTTATAAAGGGCAATCTGGACCTTCACCGCCTCGAATTCTTCCTTTTTCATATCGCAGAAATTACATTCATACCCGCAGATGCCGAAGGCTGCCGTCTGAAAACGGGTTTCGAGTGGCGTCGTGCGGAGCGTCTGGTGATTGGGACAGGATGAAATATGGGCGCTGATAACGGAAGGGGGATAACCGTAGCTGTAACCGGTCTGGATTTCCGCCCGGCACAAAGCATCCGTATTGTCGCTTGCCCAGATTTGCGGAAAATAACACAGGATGCCCGGGTCAAAGCGGTTGCCGCCCGCCGCGCAGCCTTCAAATAAAATATGGGGGAACTTTTCCGTCAGTTCCTTCATGCAGCGGTACAGGCCGATGACATACCGGTGCGCCGCTTCTCCCTGTCTGTCCGCCGGGAGCTCTCTGGAATAATAATCCGTGAAAATCCGGTTCATGTCCCACTTCACATACGCAATGGGCGCCGAGGAAAACAGGCTGCTCATGCTTTCTATGATAAAATCCTGCACATCCCTGCGTCCCACATCCAGAAGCCTCTGGTTTCTTCCCTCGGAATGGTCCTTGCCCGGTATCTCCATCGCCCATTCCGGGTGCTGCCGGTACAGTTCACTGTCCGTGCTGACCATTTCCGGCTCCACCCAGATACCGAAGGAAAGTCCCATATCGTTTATCTTCCGGCAGATGCCCTCTATGCCGCCGGGCAGTTTTTTCGTGTTCACCTGCCAGTCGCCGAGGGAGGATTTGTCGTTGTCACGGTGTCCGAACCAGCCGTCATCCATGACAAAAAGCTCGATTCCGGCTTCCTTGCCCGCCTTTGCCAGCGAAAGCAGTTTTCTTTCGTTGATGTCAAAATAGCAGGCTTCCCAACTGTTAAGCAGCACCGGGCGCTCCTTTTTCTTCCATTCGCCCCGGACAATATACTCCCGGATAAAACGGTGCATATTCCGGCTCATGCCGTTGTACCCTTCGGACGAATAGGTCATGAAGGCTTCCGGTGCCTCCAGCTCCTCACCCTGCGTAAGCTGCCAGCTGAAATTCCGCGGGTTAATGCCCGTTACCAGCCTTGTTTTCCCGTAACCGTTCACTTCCAGGGACTCATAATGGTTGCCGCTGTAAACCAGATGAAAGCCGTAGCAGTCCCCGTCGTCCTCACCGGTCCGCTCCTTTCCCAGCATTACAAACGGATTGGCTCTGCCGGAGGAAGTCCCGGTGTAGGACTCATTCACAAATCTGCCCGCCCTGACCGGCACCGCATATTTCCGCATTTCTCTTGCCCATGCGCCGTGAAAGGTGGTAAACACGAAATCATTTGCGGGAAAATCCATCTGACAGCTCATAAGCCGCTTTACCTGCACCTTCTCCGTGCCGGGCTGCCGCAGTCTGCTGCGCCGGCAAATCACATCACAGTCACTGTAAATGTCGTAGAAAAGCTCCAGAAGCAGTGTGCTGTTTTTGTCCTTCATGCGGATAACAAGATGCTCCGCGTTTTCTTCGTCCAGCGCATTCGGAAGGGTGGAAAACATCTCTTTTTTCTCTGTTTTTTCAAAGGACTCGTACACGAAATCCGAGGAAAAACTGCCGTCCTCATACACGATTTCCGCAAACGGCTCCCGGATGTCGCCCTTACCGCCGAAAGAAACCTCCAGACACATATCCTCCGGGCTGAAATTTTCATGCTCCCTGTCATACACGCAGCTGTTCCCGGGCTGGAATGCATGCTGCTCCCGCAGCGGCCGGATGCTGTCCCGTAAAGGAGACCGCAGGGTTATTTTTCTGCCATAATACAGGTGCTCCAGTTGTCCCGTGGGAAGCAGGGCAAACGCATAGGTGGTGTGTTCTGTGTGTAATAAAAAGAGACCGTCTTCTGTCTGTATCATACGGAAGTCTTCCTTTCCTGCAGCTTCGCTTCTATTTCCGCCGTCTTTTCTTCGTTCAGAATGTAGTGCTTTTTGAATACCACCAGACCCACCAGCAGCACGGCAATGGGAATTAACGTCATGCACATGCGCAGTCCCATGCGGTAGGACGGTGCGATTGCCGTCAGCACTTCCGCCGTTTCGTCCTTTTTAATATGGAATACTTCAATGACAATGGAGGCTGCCAGCGCTGCCACGCCGGACGCTGCTTTTACCACGAAGGTCTGCATGGAAAAGATAACCGATTCGTCCCGGCGGTTATTTTTCAGTTCCCCGTAGTCCACGGTGTTTGCCAGAAATACCGTTACAATGACATTCAGCATGCCGATGGCGGACATAATGAGGAACGCCGGAATCAGTAACAGGTACACATTGGTGCTGCCGGTGAACGTAATAAGCAGCAGGACGAGGTATCCCGCAAATGCCATGGAAAAGCTCACATAGAAAATCTTCATGGTGCTTAAAAACTTCCTGAGAACCGGAAAAAGTATCATCATCGCCAGTATCTGGAACGCCCCGCCGAAGGTATTGAACAGAGTGTAGTTGCTCTCCCATTGCGCCGGGCTGAAATCATACTTAAAGAAATAAATCACCAGATTGGAGGTAATATACAGAGCCGTGTTAATCATGACGATTGCCACTACCATGGTCATTGCCTGGTCGTTCCGAAACAGTGCCTTGAACATATCCTTTACCGTTGCCGTCTGCATGTCAACGGAGGATTTTTCCTTGATGGCAAGGCAGGTAATCGTGGTAAACAGGACAAACAGAACCGCAATAATCAGGGCAAAATACCGATAGCCCAGACGTTCCACCTCGGTTGCCGTGCTGCCGCCCGCCAGATTTCCCAGCGCCGATACACTGAGTACGGTTACAATGGTAATCAGGGCGGAGCCGACTCCTGCACAGGAACGCGCCAGCGCCGACAGGTTTTCCCTCTCTTTTCCGCTCCTCGTAAAAGCAGGTATCATGGACCAGTAGGGAATGTCCATCATGGTGTAGGTAACACCCCATAAAATATAAGTTGCCGCCGCATAAGCCACCAGTCCGCCGCCGTTCAATGCCGGAGGCGCCGCAAACATCAGGTAAAGCACAACGGCATTCGCCAGTGTTCCCACAAACAGCCACGGACGGAATTTGCCCCATTTCGTCTTGGTTTTTGCCACGATAATTCCCATGATGGGGTCGTTGAACGCATCAAAGATTCGGGCGATAAACAGGATAACGCCCATCGCCACCGCACTGACGCCCATAATGTCCTGATAGTAATAAAGCACGTAGGAAGCGGACAGCATATACACCATGTCTTTTCCCACTGCCCCGATTCCGTAAGCAAACTTTTCTTTTCCGCTGAGTCCCTTCTTTTCTTCCATAAATAACCCTTCCTTTTATTTCTCTTTCTTTTGTTTCATGGCAAGTTCCACCGCTTTGTAAGCGCCGTCATACAGACCGGCATTTTTATTTACCATAATGTTTTCGCACATATCCGTAAGCAGCCCCTCATCCTGTAAAAACATATCCAGCATCTGTATGGTATGGGGAATATCCCGGCATTCGAGTGTGCCGTCCCCCACTTCCGCCGAATGAATGGCGCCCCACATTTCATGCTTGCCGACCCTTCGTATAAACAGCTTCGGCACCGGATAAAATGCCAGTTCGCTGGGCTTTGTCACCAAAACATCACAGCTTCTCATAAGCAGGTTGGTACAGTAAACCGCTTCAAAAATATTTTGATGATAAAATCCGTGAATACCCGTAATTTCGATTTTTCCTTCTAAGGCATCCTCCGCAAAGCGCTCCGTTTCCTGCCAGTTGTCAAAATGTTCTGCTGCCAACTCTCCCATCTGCGGAATTTCTTTTAAGAGAGCGTCCCACACGTTTTTATAATCGCCCACGTTGACGTAGAGCGCTGCCTGTCCCTTTTCGATAAAGGGTAGCAGGTAACGGATAATCGCCGCAAAAATTTCTTTCTGGGCACCCGCTCCGCCAATGGTCAGAAGAAACCGCACGGGCTTCTTCTGCTTTCTTCTTTCTATTCTTGCCCCACAGTCCTTTTCAATATTGCTTACCAGCTCATGGTCGATATAATGTCCCGTATAAACGAGGCTGTCCGCGGGCATGGGCTTATTTACCTTTTTGCCGTTCATACCGTTTAATATCCGGTAACCCATGTAGGAATTGTGGCACTGGATGGTATGGATGCTTCCCTCCGACAGATGCAGCGCCATGGGCCAGTTGTCGGGAATGGCGTTCACCACGTACTGCATACCGGCATGAACGGCTGCCTGGGACGGCCATACATGCGTGCCGATAACCGGAATGTCCTTGGGAATGTTCCGGAACACCGGTGCCATCAGTTCTGCGTTTTTCTGGTCCGCCGCATTGTAGGACAGCGCCCGGAAGCCTTCGTAATTCATGGGCTCCCATACCAGTTTGTTAAAAATGGGGTTCTTCGACAGCCGGGAGCCAAGGGAATACAAGTCGTTCTGCGCGCTGATAACCTTGGTGCAGGTGGTTTCCCCATAGGAATTCAAATCCATCCAGTAGGGGGTATATCCCATTGCCTTCGCCGCGGATGCCATTGCCATGGAAATGCGGTAATGCCCGAAGCCCATGCGGATATTGGCTACGATAATTCCTTTTTCCCTGTCAAACTCCTCGCTGGCGGATTTGTTTTCGGGATTGTAATGGGCGTTCGTCGTAAGTTCCCCGATAAGAAGGTTCTGTACACCCAGCAAATCGCCGATGTAAGGATTTTTTTCAATCCTTACCCGGTAGTCCCTCTGCGCATCGTCCCCGAATTTCTTCCTGTATTTCTTCTGGGAACGCACTGCTTTTTTATAAACCTTTTCCGGCATTTCGTTGCCGAAGATAACCTTTGCCCTGTCGCTCATGTTCTGCCTCCTTACTCTAACGGTGCCGCGGCGCCTTATGCTGTGCCGTGGCACCTCTCATCTGTCCTGCCGCACTTTATGCTGTCCTGTAATGCCTCACCTGACGGTGATGCCGTCCATCAGGATGGCAACTACCTCGTTCAGCGCCTCCTGATAGGAAATGCCGCTCTGTATCAGGATGTCTCGCTGGAAAAACTGCTCCAGCGTCGCCTCCATCATGGTTTTCAGCACCGGGATTTTCACATTGCGGATTTTTCCTTCCGCAATTCCCTGCTCTATCAGGGAAATCGTGCCTTCCCAGCCGCCCTCCAGGCGCTTCTGCACCTTTTTATACACCTTGGGATATTTGTCCTTAAGCTGGTAAAGCTGCCCCAAATCCAAGTCCTTATACCCTTCCGGGAGCACACCTAAAATGCTCCTTATCTTTTCTACTGTATCCAGAGAAGTATCTTCCAATACCTTCTGTTCACTTTCTTTAATCGAACCAAAGCAGTAATCCACCATTTCCGAAATCAGCGAATTTTTGTCCTGAAACACGGTATAAATGGTCTTCTTGCTCATTCCGAGGAGCGCTGCGATATCGTCCATGGTGAACTTCAGCCCCTTCTTGTGAAAAGCCTGTATGGTTCCCTCCAAAATGGTATCTCTCAGTTCTGTGTTTGCCATATTTCCCCCCTTCATTCCTTTTCGGAAACTATTTTTATCATTTTAGTTTCCTTAATTGTATCATTGTACAAAAATAAAAACAAGAAACTATTTTTACAAAAATAGTTTCTTGTTTTTGTGAATAATGTGGAACCCTTGCCGTCCGTTATGATTATTCTGCTTCCTTCTGCATTTCCGCTGCGATTTCATCCTCGGTAGCCGCCATCGCCTGCAGGGTCAGGGTAAGCAGTTTTTCCAAATCCCAGCCCAGCTGCTCTGCACCGCGTTCAATCACTTCCCGGGAACAGCCTGCTGCAAAGCCCTTGCTCTTGTATTTCTTTTTTAAGGATTTCAATTCCATGTCCTTGGTGCTCTTGGACGGACGCATCAGGGCAGCCGCCCAGATAAGTCCGGTCAGCTCGTCCGCCGCAAAAAGCACTTTTTCCATCTCATGCTCCGGCGCTACGGAAAGCGTGGTGCCGCAGCCTACGGTGATGCCGTAACCATGGGAAACCACACCGTGAATAATGTCCTCTCCCACGCCGTGGCTTCTGAGCAGTTCCGGTGCCTTCAGGCAGTGCTCCTCCGGGTACAGTTCAAAGTCCACGTCATGAAGCAGTCCCACGATGCCCCAGTGCTCCGCTTCCTCACCGTATCCCAGCTCCTTGGCATACCATTTCATGACCGCTTCCACCGTCAGCGCATGCTGGATGTGAAACGGATCCTTGTTGTACTCTTTCAAAATAGAAAATGCTTCTTCTCTCGTAATGTCAGCCATATGTGTTTCCTCCTGTTTCTTCTATAAAAAAATGCCCGTTACATTTCCCTAACTTCTTCCTGTTTTCTGCAGGTTACTGTTCCCGCATCCTTTGTCTGCTTTTATTCCGCAGTTCTCTTTTATTACAACTTATAGCACCACCGCATCCACGGGGTAATGGGTTTCCAAAAGCGGCAGAAGAAAATTGCTTCCCTTTCTGCCCACCGTCGACTTTTGCTTTTTCCTGCAGAAGTCCCGTCCACCGTACATCCGCCGGAAATCGGCTGCCGTCCGGCTTATTGTTTCTTTCTATTAACCGTTATAGGTATTTCCTAATCCCTCTATAAAAACTTTGCAAACACGGAGGCAAACAGCACCGTCAGAATACCGGAAACCGCAATGGCAAGGCTGCTCATAGCGCCTTCCACCTCACCGATTTCCATGGCTTTTGCCGTACCAATCGCATGGGCAGCGCTGCCGAAGGCAAGTCCCTTGGAAATGGGCTCTTTGATGCGGAAAATCTTACAAATCATTTCCCCCATCATATTGCCCAGTACGCCCGTAACGATAATTACCGCCACCGTAATGGTCACATAGCCGCCAAGTTCTTCCGACACGCCCATGCCGATTGCCGTGGTAATGGATTTGGGAAGCAGGGTCACGTATTCTTCATGGGAAAGTCCCAGAAGCAGGGACAGCACCAGCACCGTCACCAGACTTGTCAGCACACCGGACAGAAGTCCTATCACAACCGCCTTGCAGTTTTTCCGCAAAAGCTCCCACTGTTCGTACAGGGGAATGGCAAGGCAGACCGTTGCCGGTGTCAGCAGATATCCTAAGAACTGCGCACTTTCGTTGTAGGTTTCATAATCCACTTTTCCCACAACCAGCACCGCGATGGACACCAGAATGGAAATGAGAAGCGGGTTAAAAATCCCCAGCTTGAATTTTTTCTTCAAAACCATACCGAGCAGGTATGCCAGCAGGCTTAACGTAATGCCCACAAACATGGAATTTTCAAAAAAACTATTCATGGCTCTCCCCCTTCTTTCTGTCCCTGCGGATAACCCACTGGGACAAAAGTCCCGTTACCGCCATAACCGTAACAATCGTTACCACCGTAATAATGCAGACCGGCACAAGCACCGGCTTCAAAATCCCCCAGCTTTCCATAAGACCCACGCCCGCCGGAATAAACATGACCGGCATGATTTCGATTAGAAATTTACCGGCATCTTTCACATCCTCTAATTTTACCAGACCTGTTTTCAGGCAGATAAACAAAATGACCATGCCGTAAATGCTTGCCGGAATGGGCAGCGGCAGCACATATTTGAGCAGTTCCCCGATAAGGGAAATCGCCAGAATAATCAGAAACTGTTTTACATATTTCATTTTCTTTCCATGTCTTTTTGCGTAAAAAAAGACCGCTCCTTTGCATTCTAAATCTTTGGCGCCGAAGCGCCATTCCTTATTTTAGTCACTTTCCCTCTTTTGTCAATTCTGATTTTCCGCCGGTCTCCGCCATCTGCCTCCGGTAGGCTTTCGGGGAGACGCCGGTCATTTTTTTGAACTGCCGGTTAAAGTTGGACAGATTGTTGTAGCCGCATCCCGTTGCGATTTCCGCGACATTTTCCGTGGTATCCGTAAGCGCCGCACAGGCTGCCTGGATGCGCAGGTGAATGAGATATTCAATGGCGCTACAGCCTACCACCTTCTGAAAAGTATTCATAAAATGACTCACGCTGATGGCGCATATGCCCGCAAGAAAGTCCACACTGATGGCTTCTTCATAATGAAATGTCATGTATTCCAGCGCCGGACGAATTAACTCCGAGCTGCCGGACTGTTGTCCTCTCTCCGATATGTTTTCCTTTTTTTCAAAAAAATAAAGCAGCGCAAACAACCGGCTTTTCAAAAATAAATCATGGTAGGCATCGTTACATTCCGCCTGGGCAATCAATTCTTCCGCCAGTTCTTTCACCTTCGGGTAATCGGCATCTTCCCTTCCGTACTTCGGCTTCACCTGCAACTGCCCATTTCTGAGCGGCTTTATATAGGAAAGACTGCTTCGGTCGTTCTGTTCCGCTCCCGCCATATTCGCATGAAAAACGAAAGCACGGTACTTCAGTCCTTCCTCTTTATCGGGATACGCCGCATGCAGCATGTTGGGCGGAATAAGCACCACATCCCCGCTTTCCACCGGAAAATGCATGTCGCCACAGATAAATTCGCCCTTTCCCTCCGTCACCACATCCAGCTCCAGTTCGCTGTGCCAGTGCATGGGCACCGTGGGAAACGCCTCCGGCAGCCGGCAGTTATATAAACTGTAGGGCACAGTTACCGAGCTGTGATGCCGCTGTTCCATCAATTCTTTTTGTTCCGTCAACTTATTTCTTACCATTGGTCACTCCCTTATTCTGCTGCCTGTTTCTCCGTTGCTATACTATCTGTTGTTTCATCTCTTTGCTGCCTGTTGTTCCGTTGCTTTGCCGGGCTTTGCCGTCTGCGTTCCAAATCGCTTTAATCTTGCATATATTCGTAGAATAGTATCAGTTATTTGTAATATAGGAATTGAATTTCCTTATTTTCTCAAGTATGATACCATTATAAGATATAAAACGCAACTATGTAGATGCGGAAGGAAACCTTCCCATTTACCGTATTTTTAACATGCAAGGAGGGTTACATCATGAGATTTGTAAACGAAGGCAATGCACTTGTCTGCTACCACAACGGCGAGATGCTTCGTATCGAAGCATGGGGCAAAGATGCTCTGCGTGTCCGTTCCACCATGCAGCACAAACTGGAGAACACAGACTGGGCGTTAAGCGAAGCACCGACTGTCAAAGAGGCTGTGGTTACCATTGAAGAGGAAGACCACTGGGTAGGCGACGGCACCATTGACAAGCGCCAGTTTGCCACCATTACCAACGGCAAAATCAAGGCTGTGGTAAACTTTGTCGGCATTATCAGCTTTTATAAGGACGGCGAACTTATTTTACGTGAATATTTCCGTATGTATGACGGCACCATTTCCAGGGAAAGCCGCTGCTTAAAGGTAATCAACCGTGAATGGAAGGGTGTTGCCTGCGGCACCGAATACACCCTGAACGTGAAATTTGAAAGCAACAAGAAAGAAAAGATTTTCGGTATGGGCCAGTATCAGCAGCAGGATATGGACTTAAAGGGCTGCGTTCTGGAACTGGCACAGCGCAACTCCCAGATTTCCGTACCTTTTGCCGTTTCTTCCTTAGGCTATGGTTTCCTTTGGAACAACCCGGCAGTTGGCCGCGTTACTTTCGGTAAAAACTACACCGAATGGATTGCCAACTCCACAAAGGAAATGGATTACTGGATTACCGCTGCCGACACCCCGAAGCAGATTTTGGCAAACTACACGGATGTGACCGGTCATGCCGACATGTTCCCGGAAGACTTAATGGGCTTGTGGCAGTGTAAACTGCGTTACCGTACCCAGGACGAGGTACTGACCGTAGCACGCCAGTATCAGAAGGAAGGCATCCACATTGACCAGATTGTCATCGACTTCTTCCACTGGACCGTACAGGGCGACTGGAAATTCGACAAGACCTACTGGCCCGACCCCAAAGCAATGGTAGACGAACTGCATTCCATGGGCATCAAGGTTATCGTTTCCGTATGGCCGTCCGTTGACAGAAGAAGCGAAAACTTCTGGCCCATGCTGGAAAAGGGTCTGTTAATCCGCACCGAAAGAGGCGCTCTGCAGACCTACGATTACGAAGGCGACTGTGTGGAAATCGACGTATTCAACCCGGAAACCCGTAAATATGTATGGGAAGTATGCAAGAGAAATTATTATGACTTCGGCATTGACGCTTTCTGGCTGGACAACTCCGAACCGGACTACGGCGTATACGATTTCGACCACTACCGCTACTGCGACGGTCCTGCCATGTCCTTAAGCAACATGTACCCGCAGCTTTACAGCCGTGTCTTCTATGATGAAATGAGCAAAGAAGGAAAGCCTGTTGTCAATCTGCTCCGTTGTGCATGGGCGGGCTCCCAGAAATACGGCAACGTGGTATGGTCCGGCGATGTGCCCAGTACCTTTGAAGCTTTTGAAGACCAGCTTCAGTGCGGCTTAAACATGGGTCTTGCCGGTATTCCCTGGTGGACTACCGACGTAGGCGGTTTCATGACCGATGATGTAAATGACCCTGATTTCCGTCAGCTTCTTATCCGCTGGTATCAGTTCGCCGTATACTCAGCCGTTCTTCGTATGCACGGCGACAGAGGCCCCTACAACATTCCGCCTCTTGACACCAGAGATTTCGGCGGCGGCTATCTGCATACCGGCCAGCCCAACGAGCTTTGGAGCTACGGCGAAGACAATTACAAGATTATGAAGAGCTACTACGATATCCGTATTGCCATGCATGACTATATCAAGCATCTTTACGAAGAAGCACACACCAACGGTTCTCCTTTAATCCGCACCATGTTCTATGAGTTCCCCGCAGATGAAAAATGCTGGAACTTACAGGACCAGTACATGTTTGGTGAGAAGTATCTGGTAGCGCCTATTCTTCACTTAAATCAGTTTGAGCGTGAGGTTTACCTCCCCGAAGGCGACTGGAAGCTGACTTCCACCGGCGAAACCTACAAGGGCGGTCAGACCGTAACCGTGGATGCACCCATCGAGTACATGCCGGTATTTGAAAGACTGTAAGAGGGTTTCATAAATGATTTATGGATATTCAGGCTAAAACCTGCAATGCCCGGCACAAAAACGTGCCGGGCATTATTTTTTTCCACACTTAGTGCAGCTTATTCTTTATTTCATTGTCAATCTTTTCCACGAATTCATCCAGAGGAAGTACGGTGGTGTCGGCTTCACCGTGCAGTCTGTAGGCAACGGTCTTGCTTTCCTGTTCCTTGAAGCCAAGTACGATTAAGTAAGGTACTTTTTCAACCTGACCTTCACGCATACGGTAGCCAAGCTTCTCGGCTCTGTCATCCAGTTCTACTCTTACGTTTCTGTCTTCCAGTGCCTTGACAACTTCCTGTGCGTAAGCATTCAGAGTGTCGTCATCGGACTTAACCGGCATAACTCTTACCTGAACGGGTGCCAACCAGGTAGGCAGGTTGCCCTTGGTTTCCTCCAGGATATATGCCATAAATCTGTCAAGGGAGCCTAAAATTGCTCTGTGCAGAACAACAGGAGTCTTCTTTTCACCGTCCTTGTCAATGTAGGTCAGTTCAAATTTAGCAGGCAGACAGAAGTCAAGCTGGCAGGTGGAAAGGGTGTATTCGTTACCAACGGCAGGCTTTACGTTTACGTCTAACTTCGGTCCGTAGAATGCAGCTTCGCCGATTTCTTCGGTGTAAGGAATGCCTAAGTCGTTCATAACCTTACGAAGTGCGTTTTCTGCCTTATCCCACATCTCATCGTCATCATGATATTTTTCTTTGTTTGCCGGGTCTCTTAAGGAAAGAACGCAGCGGTAATCAGTGATGCCGAAATCCTTGTAGGTGCTGAAAATCAGGTCTACAACCTTGGTAAATTCATCCTCAATCTGCTCCGGTGTTACAAACAGGTGGGCATCGTTCTGGCAGAAATGTCTGCCTCTTTCAATACCCTTCAAGGTACCGCTGGACTCATAACGGAAGTCATGGGCAATTTCACCGATACGGATGGGCAGGTCTTTATAGGAATGCATTCTGTGTGCATAAATCATCATATGATGAGGGCAGTTCATGGGTCTTAATACAAAGGACTCGCCGTCCACTTCCATAGCGGGGAACATGTTTTCCTTGTAATGGTCCCAGTGACCGGAGGTCTTGTAAAGATTTACGGTGCCGACGCAGGGAGTCATAACATGAAGGTAACCTAACTTTCTTTCCTTGTCGCGGATGTAGGTTTCCAGTTCCTGCCAGATGGTGTAGCCCTTCGGTAAAAACATGGGAAGACCGCGGCCTACCAGGTCGTCTGCCATGAACAGGTTCATGTCCTTGCCAATCTTTCTATGGTCTCTTTCCTTGGCTTCTTCCAGAAGCTTGATGTGCGCTTCCAGTTCTTCTGCGGTAGGGAAGCATACACCGTAAATTCTCTGCAGCACCTTGTTCTTGGCATCGCCCTTCCAGTAAGCACCGGAATGTCTGATGAGCTTGAAGTTACGGCAAAGCTTTACATTATCTACATGAGGTCCGCGGCAGAGGTCGGTAAAATCGCCCTGCTCATAGCAGGTGATGTGACCGTCTTCCAGACCATCGATTAAGTCCAGCTTGTACTCGTCATCCTTAAACATTTCCCTGGCTTCTTCCTTGGAAATCTCCTTGCGGATAATCTTTTTGCCGGTCTTGGCAACCTTCTTCATTTCCTGCTCAATTCTGGGAATGTCTTCGTCACGGATAACGTCATCGCCCAGGTCTACATCATAGTAGAAACCTTCTGCTACAACGGGTCCTACCCAGAATTTTGCCTGAGGATACAGATGCTTGATTGCCTGTGCCATTAAGTGGGCGCAGGAATGGTTTAAAGTTGCAAGCTGTTCGTCTTCTTTAAAGTTTACCATTGTTTTTCTCCTTTTTTTCGGGAAGCCGGTAACGTACTTCAAAAACTATACAGCATAAAATTATGCCGGATAATTTTCAAAATAAAAAGCACCCCTGGGTATTGCTACCTAAGGGTGCATTATGCACGGTTCCACCTTGATTTTCACTCTTTGCCTGTAACGCGGCTATACGGTAACGCTTACGACTGCTTTCTTGATGCATACTGCTCACGGCTATGCAGCTCTTGCGTACAGCTTCGGAATGGTTTTCCTGTATCTTCTCCAAAGCCGCTTCCACCTTTGCGGCTCTCTCTGTGTGGCACCGGGTACAGTACTCTTTCCTTCATTGCTTTTCTCATATGGCTTATTGTACCACGCACTTATTTTTTTAACAACTGAATTTGCAATTTTTTTGAATTTTCTTTCCAATCCAAAAATGTTACACTAAATCCCTTTTGACGTATGCGTCCATTATGGTCGCAGCCTCTTGCTGACGCTTATGTTCTTGAAGTCCCTTGAGCCGTTCTGCCAGTGTGTCATATTTATCCTGAAGATTTGACATTTCCGTTTTTACTTTTGTGATTTCAGCAT
>CAVHWP010000035.1:0-27384 GCA_963639875.1 Bacteroidaceae bacterium | reverse complement strand
TTAGGCGTTTGCAAAACGCCACAGGCCGCATAAATACGGCATTTTTTGTTACCAAATTAAAATAACTCCTCACCGGATATGGTATAATAGAGTTGATGAAAAACTAAAAACCATCTTCCAAGAAAGGAGTTATTCTGATACATATGATACCATATAAACAGCTCTCTTTGGCAGATATTTTTCAAGATTGCCAAAATAAATTTGATAATGACAAACCCACCTTTCTTTCTCTGTTAGAAACTCATATTGATATCGATGAGTTTATTCCGATTTCTTTTAGAAATCATTTTTATGCATCAACGGGAAGATCCCGTAAATACCCTTTGCGCGCTTTTCTGTGGGCTTTGATCATCCAGCGTATTTTCTCAATCCCTACAGACCAGCTTCTTCTCACTTTTCTTTCTTACTCGAAACCACTTCGTGATTTCTGTGGTTTCACTAAGGTTCCTGATGCTTCAAAAATCACCCGGTTTAAACAGGATTTTCTTGATGATTTACAGCTCATTTTTGACAGACTTGTTGATCTGACGGAACCTATTTGCCAGGCTGTTGATTCAGCTAAAGCAGATATGGCCATCTTTGATTCTTCAGGCATTGAAGCTTTTGTTACTGAAAATAATCCCAAGTATGCCAACCGCATTATCAGACAGCTTAAGGCTTATGCCAAAGCTAACAACTTCGATAAGAATTATGATGCCTAAATTTGAAACCACCTGCTTTCCATCGTAAGAATCCTGCATTGCAGGATTCTTACCGCATTTTCAATCAGAATTGCGAACTTGTTTCGCAATTACCTATTTAAATATAGGAAGCAGTTGCTTTAGCCCAGCGAAATCATTATAGCATGAGCCCTACTGCAATAACAATACCCCATTTTACACATATCTGCATCCTATCATGCATCAGAAAAGAAATATTGCATAAATTTTACAGATAACGTGCCCTTTTCCTCTATTTTTTCTTCCGGCAGATATGCTATAATAAATCTAATCTTACGAAAGAGTAAGTCAACTATTAACCCCTATCTGAAAGGAGAAATCATATGAATACAGATATGATTCTGAAAGCAGCACCGATTGCCATCGTGGTAATCATCGTTTTAATCATCCTGATATCCGGATATGTAAAAGCATCTCCCGATACCGCCTACATCATCTCCGGTCTGAGAAAACGTCCCAAAATCCTTATCGGACGCGCCGGTGTGAAAATACCTTTCTTTGAGAAAAAGGATGAACTGAATTTACAGTTAATTCCCATTGATGTAAAAACTTCATCTGCCGTACCTACCGCAGATTACATTAATATCCGTGTGGACGCAGCCGTAAACGTAAAAATCAGTGTGAACCCCGACCAGCTTGCTTTAGCCGCACAGAACTTCTTAAATAAGAAAACCGATTACATTGCCCAGGTGGCAAGAGAAGTTCTCGAAGGTAACATGCGTGAAATCGTAGGTAAGATGAACCTCGAAGAAATGGTCAGCGACCGTCAGAAATTCGCCATGCTGGTAAAGGAAAACGCAGAGCCCGACTTAGCTGCCATGGGTCTTGACATTGTCAGCTTCAACGTACAGAACTTCGTGGACGGCAACGGCGTTATCGAAAACTTAGGTGTGGATAACATCGTTAAAATCCAGAAGAACGCCGCTATTTCCCGTGCCGAAAGCGAAAAGGAAATCGCAAAGGCTCAGGCAAACGCACAGAGAGAAGCCAACGAAGCGCAGATTGCCGCACAGACGGACATTGCACAGAAAAACAACGAACTTGCCATTACCCAGGCTGAACTGAAGAGAGTATCCGATGCCAAGAAGGCAGAAGCGGATGCCGCATATCAAATTCAGCAGGAGGAACAGAGAAAGACCATCGAAATTACCACCGCTAACGCAAACATTGCAAAGCAGGAAAAGGAAATTCTCTTAAAGCAGAAAGAAGCCGAAGTTATGGAGCAGGCGCTGGATGCACAGGTTAAGAAGAAAGCGGAAGCCGAAAAGTTCGCAAAACAGCAGCAGGCAGACGCCCAGCTCTATCAGCGTCAGCGTGATGCGGAAGCTAAGAAATACGAATTAGAGCAGCAGGCTCAGGCACTTAAAATCCAGGCAGAAGCTGAAAAATACGCAAAGGAACAGGAAGCGGAAGGTATCCGTATCAAGGGTCTTGCGGAAGCAGAAGCCATTCAGGCAAAGGCTGTTGCAGAAGCAGAAGGTATCGAAAAGAAAGCCGAAGCTATGGCTAAGATGGGGGAAGCCGCTGTGCTCGAAATGTACTTCAAGGCTCTGCCCGACGTAGTCCGCAACGCTGCCGAACCTCTTGCCAAGGTTGATAAGATTACCATGTACGGTGACGGCAACTCCGCCAGACTCATGAAGGACGTTATGAACACCTTAAACCAGGTAACCGACGGCTTAAAAGAGTCCACCGGCGTAGACTTGAACGCAGTGCTTTCCGGCTTCTTAAAGAATAATGAAGTAGCCGATGCACCCGCTCCCGCCAAGGCAGCTACTACCGACGCAAACGACGAACCGGACTTCATGTAATGTCCGGGGCTCTCGAAAGGAACTTATTTCTTCATGAACCAGAAAGTTTTTAGCAGACAAAATGTAAATTTATTCACGGCATTGCTGGTATTCCTTGTGATTACCGGCATTGCCGGTCTGTTTCTGGCAAGTCTGTACTCTTACAACAGCGGTCTTGAACAGATTTTAGACAAAATAGAAGCCACCCTGTCCGGTGATGAAATCAGCGACCCGGAAGGTTACGGACTGTTGGTAAATTCCATCGTTTACGGAATGGGAGCCTTAGGCTTGTGGGTCGCCCGGATTATTCTCTGGAGCGCCGTCATTTATCATGTATTTCTTGCCGTTTTTGCCGGAGTTTTACGTCTTATCTTTGCCCAGACGCCCGGTCGGCTGTTAGCTTACCGTATCGTGACCGGCTTCTACTGTTTCTTTATTCTTGCGGAAATACTGCTGTTGTTCAGCGCCCTAAATGTGGTGACTCTCGTTTTGATACTTGCCCTCCTGCTTGTGCTGGCGGTCACACTGGTGAATACCTATTCCCATATAGAGGTCATTCCCAAAAACGGAACTCCGTTACAAAATGAGACATATTATAAAGAATAAGCACATCCGTATCTTTTGTGACATATATGTCAAGAAGTTGTGACAGCTTCCCTTTATAGTACCGTAAATCCAAAATATAAATGGTTTCGTAATGTTCGCTGAGATAAGGAACCATACAGTTCGCAAAGGAATCCTTTATGATAAATAAAGAGATTCCTTTGTTTTTTCTTTGTTTGTCCGGGAACTCCTTTTCATAGGAAGTATTCCGGATTTCTATCAACATGTGATTGTCGTCTAAAAAATACCCGTACTGGTTCTTCCCGGAGAGATACTTTTCCGCATAAAGAGAAGGCTCCGGTTCTTTCGCCAAATCATAGTACACTTCCCGCGTACCCTCATAGGCATAAGCTTCTATGGTATCGAAGGGCAGTCCCGGCAGATTAGTTTTGGAATGCAGCGTGCCGTGAAAGCTTTCCGAAACTTTATCCGTATTATACGACACTGCTGTCACTTTGTTTTCCGTTGCCCAGGTCTGATAGGCATAATAAGCTCCCAGTGTGGTCCAGTGGTGGTCTGTTCCGTAGTAAATATATTCTTCCGCATGACTGCGCAGAGGGGAAAACACATCCAAAAATGCCGTATTTTTTCCGCAGGCATCCCGGAACCGCCGCCACAGCACTTCTTCCGGGAAAACTTCCGCATAAGCCGGGAGCTTTGCTGCATATACATTGTCTGCCGTGGGAGCAAGCAATACCTGAAAGCTGTGGCTCTTCCCTTGCAGCAGCCGTTCCAGCTTCTGCAGTCCTTCCAGAGTCTTTTCTATATTCTGTGCGGAAAATTCCTCCGTATGTCTTTCTATGAGAGTCCCATCCGTTGCCAGATACACGCCGTTGATTTCCTTTTTTCCCAACGCCTTGTCTGTGGCGCTCTTTATGGCAATATAGCTGTTTCGCCCCAAAATCTGGTCGGATACATAGTCCTCATATTCTCTCATGTAGCTGCCGGTGCGGACAGCCTGTGCCGAAAGCTCCGGCTTTTGCTGCAGCTTCCGGTTTTCATAGGAAGAATACAGTTTTGCCGGACGCAGCATATCCGCAACGGAAAGCAAAAACAGAACTGCCGGAAATACAAGCAGCACTGCCCATGTCCGCAGACGTTCTGTGAAGTTTTTCTCCGATTTTTTTTGCCTGTTCATCCCTGTACTGTTCTCCTGTCTCTGTTTCATTTTCATCCCCTGCCCCCATATTTCCGCCTCAGAACCGAAAATACAGAAACGGATTATAGCTGGCGTCCACAATATTTGCCACGGAAAGCAGAAACAATCCGCCCAGGTACAAAATCTCCAATGCAGTATAGGAAACCGCCCCTGCACAGGACAATATTTTCGACCTCGCCGATTGGATGCGTTCCGTGTGGCAAAGACGCTGCCATATTTGTTCCGCCGCTTTTTTTCCAAGGGGAAGGGAACAGACCGCAAGCAGGAAAAACAAAAGCCGGTAGTTTTCCCAGAAATAAAGAGCTTCCCGGTTGAATACGCCGTCCGGCGCCCGGAAAAACAGGGAACGCCACACATTGGCAAGCACCGCTCCGTCCTCTATGGAGAAAAAGCTCCAGCTTAAAAGCACCAGAAACATGGTATACAGCCAGCCGAAAAAAGCCGGTATTTTCTGCAGGATTTTTCCCAAAAACAGCTTTTCCAATATGAGAAAAAGGGCAAACCACATTCCCCACAAAAGGAAATTGACTCCCGCCCCGTGCCAGATGCCGGTCAGCATCCAGACAATAAAAATATTCAAAAGCTGCCGTTTTTGTCCTTTTCTGTTGCCGCCGAGCGGAATGTAAACATAGTCCCTGAACCAGCCGCTTAAGGACATGTGCCACCGACGCCAGAAATCCGTAATGTTGCGGGCAATGTACGGATAGCAAAAGTTTTCCGGGAAGGTAAAGCCCAGTATTTTTCCCAGACCGATTGCCATGTCCGAATAACCCGAAAAATCAAAATAAATCTGAAACGCATATGCCAGTATGCACAGCCATGCTGACAAGGTTGTCATTTTCTCCGGCGACATCGATGTTACTTCTGTAAACAGAACACCGATATTGTTGGCAAGAAGCACCTTTTTTGCCAGTCCGATGAGAAAGCGCACTGTGCCTGCTGACATGTCCTCCGGCGAAGCATGCCTTTCCTTTAACTGCTCCGCCACATCTCCGTAGGTCACAATGGGTCCCGCCACAAGCTGGGGAAACATGGTCACAAAAACCGCAAACTGCAGGAAATTTTTCTGTGCCGGTACATCGCCCCGGTACACATCAATCACATAGGACATGGTCTGGAAGGTGTAAAAAGAGATGCCGATGGGAAGCGGCAGGTTTACACCGCTGTATTTAAAAAATCCAAGCATGGCAAGATTGATTGTGAGGGAGGAAAGCAGAAAGTAAAAGGCTTTCCGCTTCCCTCTGTTTCTCTCTATCAGCATACCATGCAGATAATCCGATACCGTGGAAAACAGCATCAGCACAATATAAACCGGTTCGCCCCAGGCGTAAAACAAGAGACTCCCCGCAAGGAGCACCACGTTTTTAGCCTTTTTCGGCACCAGAAAATACAACAGGAAAAATATCGGCAAAAACCGGAATAAAAAGACAACGCCGGATAAGACCATAGGACTTAACGGGTGCGTCCGCTGTCGGCAGCGTTTTCCTCAAGCGCCTGGCGGATGGCTTCCAGAGCCTTCTCGTTCTGCTCCTGGCTCAATTCCATTACTTTTTCTTCGCCCTCTTCTTCTGCATCCACGGAGCTGCCGCCAAGCTGGATAAAGAATACATAGTTGTCAATGGTTTCAATGCGGGATGCCTGCAGCTTACCGATGTTCATTGGGTACTGCATGGTGTTGTTGATTTCGCTTTCCCGGTAATTGTTCAGCACCGTTTCTACCTCTTCCACCCGGTCTTCCTTTGCCTGCACGATAATCAGGGTGTCCACATGGGTACCGATAACCGGCGTTTCCACGAAAATATCCTCATACATATCCGGCTTCAGACCGTACAAATCCTGCACATATTCGGGCTCCATCACAGAGTCGGGCCAGTAGTCCTCGCCAAGGGCTTCCGCCACGGCATCACGCAGGTACATAAGCCTGCTTTCCTGCGCCGGTTCCGTGCTTTCCGCAGGGGTGCTTTCCTCCATACTGTTTTCGCTACTGTTGCCCGCCTGGGAAGAAGTCTGGGGCGTAGTGCTTTCCGTGTTTTCGCCGGTGCCTCCGTTGTTTTTCTTTCCGCATGCCGTAAGCAGCACCACGGACACTGCCAGTAAAGAGCAAACCGTTAAAATTTTATTTTTCTTCATCGTTACTTTCCTTTCTTTCTGCAGATTGGAGCAGCTTTTTGCAAAGCTTTTCCGCAAAATGCAATCTTTTCCAAAGTATGCCTCTTCCGTCCGGAAAATATACCTCTTGCATGAAAAAATAAGGTCATGCTATACTGAATGGGCTATGCTGTAAATACGTGTATGATACGTGATTGATGCGCCCATGAAGGTGCGAAAGCCGGAAACGCAGGGTGCGGAAGAAATGGAGATTGTTATGAGTATTTTGAACGTGGAACATTTGACTCATGGATTTGGCGACCGTGCCATTTTTCAGGATGTATCTTTTCGTCTTTTAAAAGGAGAACACATCGGTTTAATCGGTGCCAACGGCGAAGGAAAGTCCACTTTTATGAATATTATTACCGGCAAGCTCATGCCGGATGAGGGCAAAATCGAATGGGCAAAAAATGTCCGTGTGGGTTATCTTGACCAGCACACTGTCCTGCAGAAAGGCATGACCATCCGTCAGGTGCTTTCCTCTGCTTTCGACTTTTTATTTGAAATGGAAGCCCGCATGAACGAAATCTGCGACAAGATGGGAGAAGCTTCTCCCGAAGAAATGGATGCCTACATGGAAGAGCTCGGCACCATTCAGGATTTGCTCACTATGCATGATTTTTACATGATTGACGCCAAGGTGGAGGAAGTGGCAAGAGCCCTGGGACTTTTGGACCTGGGACTTGACAAGGATGTCACAGACCTTAGCGGCGGTCAGCGTACTAAAGTGTTGCTTGGCAAGCTTTTGCTGGAAAAGCCGGACATTCTTCTGCTGGACGAGCCTACCAACTACTTGGATGCTGAGCATATTGCCTGGCTGAAACGGTATCTGACCGATTACGAGAACGCTTTTATTCTGATTTCCCACGACATTCCTTTCTTAAACAGCGTTGTCAACCTGATTTACCATATGGACAATCAGGAATTGAACCGCTACGTGGGTGACTACGATAAATTCCAGGAAGTCTATGCCATGAAGAAGGCACAGCTCAATGCCGCTTACAATAAACAGCAGAAGGAAATTGCCGATTTGAAGGATTTTGTGGCAAGAAACAAGGCAAGAGTGGCTACCCGTAATATGGCAATGTCCCGCCAGAAAAAGTTAGACAAAATGGATGTGATTGAACTGGCTGCCGAGAAACCCAGGCCGGAATTCCGCTTCAAGGAAGCCCGCACCCCGGGACGTTACATTTTTGAAACAAAGGACCTGGTTATCGGTTATGACGAGCCCCTTTCCCATCCGCTTACCATTGCCATGGAGAGAGGACAGAAAATTGCCCTGACCGGCTCCAACGGTATCGGTAAATCCACCTTGTTAAAGAGTATTTTGGGACTCATTCCTCCTCTGTCCGGCACCACCGAGCAGGGAGATTATCTGGAAATCGGTTACTTTGAGCAGGAGACCCCTGCCGGCATTGAAACCTCCTGCATCGAAGAAATCTGGCAGGAATTCCCGGGCATGAGCCAGTATGAGGTGCGGTCCGCTCTGGCGAAATGCGGTCTTACCACCAAGCATATCGAAAGCAAGGTGAAGGTCTTAAGCGGCGGCGAGCAGGCAAAGGTGCGTCTTTGCAAGCTGATTAACAAGAATACCAATGTGCTTATTCTGGACGAGCCCACCAACCACTTAGACGTGGACGCCAAGGACGAACTGAAACGCGCCCTGCAGGAATACAAGGGCAGCATCCTGATGGTCTGCCATGAACCGGAGTTTTACGAAGGCTGGGCAACCGACGTGTGGGACTGCACCAAGTGGACTACGAAGTTATAAAACAGCAAGGTGCTGATGGCACTGCGCCGGTGCTGTACCAAATGTGCATGAATGAAAACAGCAAGGTGCTGACGGGTTAATTCCCGTGCAGCACCTTATTTGCAATGTATTGTGAAAGATTGAAGCCGCGGATACCCATTTTTTCGTACCGAGTATCCATTCTCTCCGTGTAATAGGTGAGCCAGTCTTCTTCCAGAACAAAATATTCTCTTTCGCCGTCTTCCCCATACCATACACCCTCATCTGCGGGAGCGGTTTCTTTTTCCCCGTCCTCTATATATTCCCGGAATGCCAGAGCCGCATCCGATGACATATACCGCAGATAGGAATAGTCCGTATGTCCCATACGGTACGATGCCGTGCCTGCTGCCTCGCCCCTGTGCAGATTGTATGTGGCAATCCAGTAGTCCACATGGGCAAAGGATAAAAGCAGGTAGCACACCGTAACCACCACCATGCTGAACCGGAACAGCGGGAAGCTTCTTTTGAAAATACTGATAATCACACCGGTCAGAAGCACGGTGAGCACCACCAGAAACCACAGGACAAACACCCGGAGGAAGGTCAGGTTATAATACTTCACATACTGTATCATGCGGAACGCAGAGGAAGCTATCATAATGTACGTGCAAGCTGACATAACTGTCATAGTGATATCAAGAACCTTGTTTTTCTTAAAAAATCCATAGCCCGCCTGCACCAGTATCAGGTTCAGGATACAGACCGCCAGCAAATCGAAAAATCCTCTCCGGGCATATTCCGCATAGGTCATGCCCTGCATATTAAATCTTCCGCCAAACAGGCAGAAAATCTGTATCCAGCAGAATACCATATAAAGTACGGTAAGAGGTATCAGCACGATAATGGCGGGAAGCGCTTCCGCCGGTGTTTTTTCCCGTGCTTCATCCGGCAGGGAACGCTCCGCCAGATAGGCAAAAATGCCGTAAGTGGCAAAAAACGCCGCCAGTATCATGAACACAATCTGAAAACCGCTGCCTAAGTTCAGATTGCCGAATATATTCCGGCTAATCTGGGCAAATGCCGCATCCGCCGCACACAACAGCACCCAGACAACTATCAGCAGCGGAATACCCACAAGCAGACCAAGCACTACGTAAAGCGCATTGTTGTTCTGCTTTTCATCTTCCTTTTTTCGGAAATCCACAAAAGGTCTGTAAATCTTCACAATCCAGACGAAGGGCAGCTTTATGATATTTTCCATGTATTTGAAAAAGCTCCAGTTCTTATCCTCGAAAAACTGATGCAGCAGAAAGCTTGCCGTCAGGAAAAAGATACCGGTTTTATTCATGGCGATTATTCTGCCGTCCCCTGTTATAAAGGTCGATACCGCCAGCAGCATCACCGTCACCAGATAAAAAACGCTGTCTTTTTTCAAGGAAACCTCTAACTTTTTCATACATAAGCAGTAAAACCAGAGGCTTCCTGCGATAAAAAAAGTAAAAGCAATGCCTCCGCTGTTTTTATACAGGCACAGGGCGTAAAAGCAGGCATACAATGCCGTGCCTATCCCGAAAAAGCGGTAATTTTCTTTCATTTTACCTGTTAAGTTCCTGTCATTCATAGTCCTCTTCCTCCTTTATTCTGGAAAATTATTCGAGATTTCTCAGTTATGACAATATTAAAATTTATTATGATAATGGACAGATTGAACTTACACGAATTTTATCTTCTGTACTAAAATCCCTACTGCCCCAGATTGAATTCCGAAAAGTATTGCCGTCTAACTATCGATTATTTCAGGTAGCAGATTTAATATGTACTTTAGAACTAACCCGATTAAAAATAGACAACAAGTGCTTATCAAAAAATGAATTGTATTTCTGGGGAAAAGAAAGCGATTTTAAAAAAACTTTCTAAAACCAATCTATAAAAAAGAATTTCCCTTCTAAACTGCCCTACATCCCCACCTCGGAAAATGTCCGGATGGGTTTCATATTTTCTGTACGTTCGCCGATGAATTTATCCATCAATACCGTATCATACCAGCGATTGAACTTGTAGCCGCTGCTTTCCAGACGACCGGCAAGATGATAGCCCATTTTTTCATGAAAGAACATGCTTCCGTAAATGCTCTTTTCCTCTTCAGTGGGCGGTGCCGTAATCAGCGCAATGGTCTTTACCACGCCCTGCTTCTGTAAAATACTCTCCAGCTTCGTATAGAGCAGTCTCCCCAATCCGTGACCTTTGTAATCATGCCGCAGATAAACCGTCATTTCAGCCATCCAGCCGTAAGCCACCCTGGGATGGTAGGCTCCCGCATAGGCATAGCCGACTATCTTTCCGTCCTCTTCGGCTACCAGATAGGGATATTTTCCCAAAGTATGGGCAATTCTGCCCTGAAATTCTTCCACGGAAGGAGTGTCATACTCGAAAGTAATAGCTGTATTTTCCACATAATATCCGTAAATTTTCAAAAGCTCCACGGCGTCTTCCACCCTGGCAACACGTATTGTAACTGATGAACTCATGGGTTCGCTTCCCTTCAGACAATTTTCGCTATTATTATACATCGAAAACTGTCCGGCATCCATTAGGCAAAATCACGTTTTTTGTTCCTATATAAATAGATAATTGCTAAAATCAGGATTTCCACAGCAAAAGAAACCGGGACAGCGAGCGCTCTTTCAACGGAAATATTTCCCTGCGTGATGCTGGCACTCTGGTCAAGCACAATGAACAGACTGCAGATTTTCCGAACTTTTTCCGGGCAAATCAACAGTACGGAATTCGCAACTCCCTCCAGCAGGACAAAACGAATAAATGCCACTATTCCGCCCCATATCCCGCTTCTCATAATCATAATGTAAAAGACCGCCGCGCAGCACCAGTGCAGCATAATGAGAAAAATGAACAGAAGCTGCAGCATCACCTTTCCGGTAAGCGGTACGGAAAACAGGCAGAAATATATAAAAGTCAGAAGTGTAACGGTAATGGCAGTCATGATGCCGCAGGTGCTTATTTTGGCACCTAAAATTTCAAGCGGATGATAGCCTCTCATATATTCGTAATAAATGGTTTTTTCCTTGAATTCTCTTCCGATATATACAGCAATAATGCATATCAGAAAAATCAGTATGTAGAAAAATGCAGAATGCCGGAACCGGTATAGTTCTACCTTCAACAAATTTTTCATCGCTGCACCATCCTTTCCAGATAATACTCTTCCAGCTCAATATTCTCCTTCAGAAGTCTTGTTATGGTAAAGCCCTGCCCGGTAATTTCAATTGCCTTTATCCTCTATTGCATTTTCCTCTGATAGTTTCTGCAAGTAAGGAAGCAGTCTGTCGTTTTCGGTTGTTCCAATCTGCACATATCCATTTTCTTTATTCAGTAAATCTTCCTTGCGGAACTGGTCTAAAATACGCCCTTCCTTTATAAAAATAAAATCCGTGGACAGTTGGCTCAGTTCCCCTAAAATATGGCTGGATATCAGCATGGTAATGTGTTTTTCTTCACAAAGTTTTTTCAGAATATGCCGCAGTTCCGCAATGCCCTCCGGTGCCACGCCGTTCATGGGCTCGTCCAATACCAGCGCTTCCGGCTCTGTAATCAATGCTCCCGCTATCCCCAGCCTCTGCTTCATTCCCAGTGAAAACCGACCGACTTTCTTTTTTCCGGCTCCGTTGGGACCTATTATTCCGTATATATGCCCCTCTTCCATAGAAATGGAAAAAGAGTCAACCGCTTTTACATTATGGTACTCCTTGGAAAGTTTTTTCGTTTCTAACAGTATTGCCAACCTTGCCTCCGTTTGGGTTGTAAAACCATTTGAACATTCATCTGTTTGGAGTGTTATAACTTATGCGTTTTTCGCTCTTCATGCTATTGATTTGTGTGATTGATAAAGATAATGTTTTAATATCTTGTTTATATTAATATTACCCTACCGCAGAAGGAATTTCAACCAATGAATTCCTTTCCCATTTTAACCATAAAAATACCCTCCTTACTGGTTGTCCAGTAAAGAGGGTACATATCATTCCCAGCACGCAGACAAACAACACGATAAAACAAACAACCAGACCTTCAATAATAATCAAAACACATTCCTCTCTTTCTGTTATTTTTCCAGTTTTTCCGCAGAAAAAAATACCGGTTAGTTTTTGCTAACCAGTATTACTATATGCTATATTCCGCTTCTTGTAAAGGGGGGATTATGTTTTCAGCGTATCCGTTTCACAAGAACGGTTGCGGTGTTCATGCCCTCAGCGTATCCGCAACCACAAGCGCTGTTCCGGCAATCATCACTGCCAGCGCAACCAGATAAATCCCGGTCAAAGGCTCCCGCAAAAAGAGAAACGACAGGGAGGCTCCCACAAACGGTGCCACTGCGTAGTAAGCGCTGGTCTGTGCGGCACCCAGAACATTTTGTGCCCGTATGTATAAGAAAATACTCAGTCCGTAAGCCACAAATCCCAATAACAACGCCAGCCCGATGTACTTTATTTCCGGCAGATGCTCCCCCGTGGCAAATGCAATCATCATAGAACCCAACCCCGAAAAAATGCCTTTCAGCACCACAATTTCATAAGTGTTTTTAGAAGAAATTTTGCGCGTGCAGTTGTTTTCAAAGCCCCAGCACGTAGTTGCCAGGAGCACAAACAAAGAGCCATAGGAAAAATGCAGACTGTCCGCGCCCTCAAAAGACAACAGTATGCTGGAAAGCGTAATCAGTGCAATAGCTCCCCACAGTCTTGTGGACACAGCCTCCTTAAATACAAACAGGGCAATAACCGTTGTCACCACTATTTCAAAATTTCCGAGCAAAGAGGCATTGGAAGACGTGCCGTAATGCAGTCCCAGCATCAGAAATATCGGCGCTGCAATATCCAGCAGTATCATTCCGACAACAAAGGGAAAGTCCTTTTTGCTTAATCTCTCAATCCCTGTATTTTTTGCCGTAAGCCGTTTTATCCCGCCTGCGACTCCCGCACCCAGACCAATCCCGATACCAGCGCCCAGATACAGAAGCGCCGCCAGCATGGTGGTTCCCACATGTCCCAGCAAAATCTTGGACATAGGTACATTCAGCGAATAAAACACCGCTGCCAGCAGTGCGTATAAAATGGCTTTCGGCTTTTTGTTTCCTGCTATTTTCCTGCTATTCATAATTACCCTCTCTTAATCAAACCTTGTGACCCCGTTTTCCCCGGCATCATATGCCTCAAAACACAGGGCAATCTGCGCCGCCGTCACCTTTTCTACCGGCATATCGGTTTCACAGGAAATCATTTCCGCCGCAATGGAACGCAGCTCTTCGTAGCGTTCCCTGTCATAAGCATTCTCGCCGTATGCCAGCCCCGCCTGCGCAATGCTCTGAATACGCATCGAAAATTCTGTCCATTTATTCATATCATATGTTCCTTCCATTTGTTGTTTTGCTGTAGGCACTTGTGGCTCTTTTCTTATCTTCCTCATTATACACAGATAGGCTTCCTTATGAACAGTCCAAATGGGAAATTTTAAAAGATGTTGACAGTTCAACTTCTTTTCTGTATGATGTGAGATGTTGAGAGTTCAACATTTGATAATTTCGCACAACGAAAAACATGTAGGAACTTCGCTTCCGGAAAGGATATGTATGGTAGACCGTTTTGAAAAATTTTCCCTTGCCATTTCGGAAATATACCGCTATTGGCACAAAATTGCCGCAGATGAGCTGAGTGAATATCACCTGAAAAGCTCCCACGCCGTATATCTTACGACCCTGTATCGTTATCCCGACGGGCTGACGGCGCCCCGGCTTGCCGAACTGTGCGGCAAAGATAAAGCCGATGTTTCCCGCATGGTTTCCATTATGGAAGCAAAGGGACTTGTCACTAAGGAAGGCAGCAACCAGAACCGTTACCGTGGGACTTTGAAGCTGACGGAGGAAGGTCTGCATGTGGCTGAACAAATCAGCAAGCGCGCCGCTCTCGCCGTAGAGAAGGCAAACGAAGGCATCACCGAAGAAAAAAGAGTCATTTTTACGGAGTGTCTGGATATTATAACCAAAAACTTACAGAGAGTTTCCGAAGAAGGACTGTAGCCAGCATCGGATAATGAATTTGAGAAAGGAATAGATATGAATATTTTGAAGAAGGCTTATTGCCGCATATATCAGGCTGCATTCCGGGCAGCGCTGCCCCTGCTTCCCTACCGGGAGCCGCCTTAAAACTTTACAAAGAACACGGCTGTCAGGCACTGATTGCCACTGGCGGTGGTTCTGCCATGGACTGTGCCAAAGCAGTCGGTGCGAGAGTCGCTTATCCCGGCAAAACCCTGAACCAGTTGAAGGGCACACTGCATGTACTGCGGAAAATCCCCCTGTTAATTGCCATTCCCACAACCGCCGGTACCGACAGCGAAAATACACTTGCCGCTGTTATCACCGACCCCGACCAGAAGTATAAATATGTGCTGAATGATTTCGTTTTAATCCCGAAGTATGCCGTTCTGGATGCTTACGGCTCCAGCGTGTATAAAAAATAGCTGCAGATGGGTTGCGCCGCAGGTGTATGCACGGAGGAAGACTCTCCCGAAGAAGGCGCAAAAAAATTTACCGCCGCTATCCGTTCCCTGAATGAGCGGATGCAGATACCCACTTATATAGAAGGTATCCAAGAAAATGACATTCCTGTCATGGCAGCTCATGCCGAGAAGGAAGCCAACCCTCTCTATCCCGTTCCGAAGCTTATGACCAAAAAAGAGTTGGAAAACTTTTACCGGGTCTTGCAGCCGGCAAAATAACCATAAACTTGAGCAGCTTTATCACTGGAAAATGCAATATACTTACATGGTTTTATCGCTGCAAAAGAGCAATGCACTTTCGCGGCTTTGCAATATTGCGCTATGCAACCGAAAATATCAGAATTTAAGGAGTCTTTTCATGGACAGCACACAAATCGACAGCATCTTACAGTTACAACGTGAATATTACGACAGTGGTGCCACCATTCCTGTCAGTTTTCGTAAGGAGCAGTTAAAGAAACTGTATCAGGCTATTCAAAAATACCAACCGCAGATAGAAGAAGCTCTGAAAAAAGACCTTGGAAAAAGCAGTTATGAGAGCTTTATGTGCGAAATCGGACTGGTTTTGTCCGAAATCAGCTACATGATACATCATGTGAAAAAATTTTCCAAAAGAAAAACCGTCTACACCCCGCTTGCACAATTTGCTTCCCACAGTTATGTGCAGCCGGTGCCTTATGGCAACACCCTCATTATGAGTCCCTGGAACTATCCTTTTCTCCTTTCCATGGACCCTTTGGTAGACGCCATTGCGGCGGGAAATACCGCTATCGTGAAGCCCAGCGCTTACTCTCCCGCCACTTCACAGGTTATTGAGACACTGGTAAAAGAGTGTTTTTCTCCCGCCCATGTGTCGGTAGTAACCGGCGGCAGAGCGGAAAATGCCGCTCTTTTAGAAAAGAAATTTGATTTTATCTTCTTCACCGGCTCCCAGAACGTGGGCAGGGAAGTCATGCGACATGCAGCCGTTAACCTGACACCGGTTGTGTTAGAGCTTGGCGGCAAAAGCCCCTGCATCGTAGAGGAAAGTGCCGATATTCGCCTGGCTGCCAGACGCATTGTTTTCGGCAAATACTTAAACTGCGGGCAGACCTGCGTAGCTCCCGACTTTATCCTCTGTCACAAAAGCATTCAGGACAAACTGCTGCAGGAACTGAAATTACAGGTAGAAAAGCAGTTCGGCAGTAATCCTCTGGCAGATAACGATTACGGGAAAATTATCAATCAGAAGCACTTTGACAGACTGTGCCGCCTTTTACATTCCGGGGAGCTTTACCTTGGCGGTGAAACCGACGCGGAAGCTCTTCGCATTGCGCCTGCCATTATGACACATGTGACCTTTGACGACCCTGTCATGCAGGAAGAGATTTTCGGCCCTGTTTTACCGGTCCTTACCTATGAGAATTTTGAGGAGCTGATGTTTCTTCTGAAAAAACGCCCCAAGCCGCTGGCGCTATACCTTTTCAGCAGCAGCAAAGCACACATCCGCCGGGTAAACGAGGAACTTTCCTATGGCGGCGGCTGTATCAACGACACTATTATCCACCTTGCCACTTCCGAAATGGGCTTCGGCGGCGTGGGCGAAAGCGGTATGGGTGCTTATCACGGAAAGGCCGGTTTTGAAGCTTTTTCCCATCAGAAAAGCATTGTGGACAAAAAGACCTGGCTGGATTTGCCCATGCGTTACCAGCCGTATACCAGCAAGCTTTACCGTAAACTCTTGCAGATTTTCCTGCGGTAAAGCTAATGCTTAAATTTGAAAAACATTTGCGCAAAAAGTATTTACCTATAATGCACTTCCCCCAATTTCACTTAGGAAAGGAAACCTCATGAGTATTAAAATTATTGTAGACTCGACCACCGATTTAACCAACAGTACCAGAAGCCGGGTAACGGTAGTGCCTCTTACCGTCTGCTTCGGCGCGGACGAATACATAGACGGTGTCAATCTGACACACAAAGAATTTTATGAGAAACTGATTGAAAGTGACACACTTCCCACCACCAGCCAGGCGGCGCCTGCTGCCTTTATAAAGGTGCTGGATGAAGTTCTGGAACCGAATGACAGTGCTGTCATTATTACTCTTTCTTCCAAACTTTCCGGCACTTATCAGAGTGCAGTGATTGCTGCCTCCGACTATGAAAATGTCTACGTGGTGGACAGCAGTTCCGTTGCCATCGGCACTGCCATTTTGACCGAATTTGCCCTTCAGTGTCTGGATGAGGGTATGTCTGCCTCAGAAATTGCCAAAGCTTTGGAACAGAAAAAAGAGGATGTCTGCCTGATTGCCATGCTTGATACCCTCGAATACCTGAAAAAAGGCGGCCGGATTTCTCCGACCGTAGCATTTGCCGGCGGATTGTTAAACATCAAACCGGTTGTGAATATTGAAAACGGAGTCATTAATATTTTGGGAAAAACCCGCGGCTCCAAGCAGGGCAACAACCTTTTGGTTCAGGAAATCCAGAAAGCCGGCGGCATTGATTTTTCCCTGCCCATTCTTTTAGGCTACACCGGTCTTACGGATGTGCTGCTCCGAAAATACATGGAGGACAGCAAAGCCCTTTGGAAAAACGGCACGGAAAACCTGCGTTACACCTCCATCGGCAGTGTGGTCGGAACCCATACCGGTCCGGGTGTCATCGCCGCCGCATTTTTCCGGAAGTAGGTTTTACAGTGCGTTGTGCTTTTACGGAATCCGTATCACGATTACCGTAACATTGTGCCATTACTGTATCTGTATCACAATTACTGTTACATTGTCCCTGCCGCCGGAGTCGAGAGCAAGCTGTACCAGCTCTTCTGCCTGGCGGAAGGGTCCTGTCTGTTCGGCAAGAACACCTGTCATTTCTTCTTCCCATATCATATCGGTCAGACCGTCTGAGCAAAGCAGAAAAATGTCGCCGCATTTCAGGTCAATCACTTCCGAAAAGTCGGGTTCCAAAACCATTTCCTCTTCAAAAATGCCAAGATACTGCGTAATCTGGTGACGTCCGGGCCAGTTCTGTGCTTCTTCCTTTGTCATCAGACCTTCCTGTATCATTTTTGCCGCCATATTATGGTCAGTGGAAATCTGCTTTAATATGCCGTCACGAAAAAAATAAACACGGCTGTCACCCAGATTGCAACTTACGGCTTTGCCACTGTCTATGTAGAGCGCCGCCAGTGTGGAGCCGCTTCTTTTTCCGTCGTTTTGGCGCATCAAATCGCATATTTTATCATTTGCCTCTGCGACCGACTCCGTTGCTGCGGAATACACATCTTCAAAATGGCATCTTTTCAAAGACTCCACTGCTCTCAGGGAAGCCTGTTCTCCGCATTCTTCCCCACCCATGCCGTCACAGACGGCAGCCAGAAAGCATTCTTCGGATGCTGTTCCGGACAATGCAGCCTGATTTTGCCATACATCGTGCTTATATTGTCCGTTAAGATAGAAGTTATCTTCATTGTTGGAACGGACATGCCCCTGATGGGTTTTTACCGCATAAACAATTCGATTTACCATTGTGTTGTGTCTTTCCTGTCATTTTCCTTTTGTGCTTTCTTCGCCCTGCCGTTCGCTACGAAAAAGGCTATCAGTTCCGCAACCATAATAAGCGTACAGATTAGGCATATGCCATATACCCTCAACATGGCGCATATCATGTTCAAAACCGCCAATACTACAAAAAGTATAAGACCAATACCTACTATGGTCCCTGCGTTGTTCTTTTTATCCATCGTTACTTCCTCCTGCAGCCTACCAGGTCTTCTTTTCTTCCTCATCGGATTTTTTTGATTTACTCTTCGCAATTATATTCTGAATTATAATAACAATTCCCGTCACCAGCATAACGGTAATCGCAATAAATTGAATTCCCTGGCTGCCCAAAATCATCGCTATTAAATTGACAACAACAGCAGCTATTAATATTCCATATGTAATTTTCATTCCGTCTCTTTTTTGGTTCATATCACTCACTTTAATCTTCCTCCTTTGACCTGTCAGGTCTTTTTTTCTTCCTCATTGAGCCGTTCTGTTTCGCCCCCTGCAGGTATTTGCGTTTTCCACTAACTTCTCAACTGTAACAGGGCGTCGCATATCGGTTTTAAATTCAGAAACTCATAATAAACATTGAAAAGCACGATTTGTCCATCCTTTTTCAGGATTTTCAGTTTATTGGTAAAGTTTGCTTCTTCCAGCATTTTTACGTCCTTGATATCTTCATACCGGATGTAAAGTCTTCCGTTGGGACTGTTGGATAAAAGGTATAAGCCTTTGTCAGTTGCAAGTACTCTTGTGATGTTATCCCAGAAACTGCCGTAAACAATGCCCACTATAGTTTCCCCGGGCAATACTGTTATTTTTTTAAGTACATACTGCAGACCTTTTTGCGTTAATGAGGTTTCCGTTTCCCAATGTGGCACCCGTTTTGTCGCAATCTGCGGTAAATATTTTTCCCACACTGCCCGCGGATTGGGATGTACGGGCTGCGCTGTCTGCTGTCTCGGACCGGCGGCTCCCTGTGCGGCATTGCCTGCATTGGCTCTCGCAAAACCGGCGCCTCCCTGTGCAGTGTAGCCTCCCGATTGTCCGTTGGTCCCAGACTGGCTGGTACCGCCGGATGCGGCACTTCCTCTCGGCTGACCGTTGCTTCCCGGTTGGCTGGTGCCTCCGGAAGCGGCGCTTCCTCCCGATTGTCCGTTGGTCTCAGACTGGCTGGTGCCTCCACGCGTGGCGCTTCCTCCCGGCTGACCCGCTTTCCTATCGGATGTTCCACGGTTAAAGCTGCCGGTGTTTCCGAACATTCCTGTTGTTCCTTCAGTCTGCCAGTTGGCGGCTCCTCGGCTGGAATTTCCACCGTTTGTACTTCCATAGTTAGTGCTTCCGCTGTTGGCGGCTCCACGGTTTGTGTTTCCGGGGTTTGCGCTTCCGTAGCCTTCACGGCTCTCACTTCCTCGGTTCTCCGGTTCGCCAAACATTCCCGTGGTGCCATAGTCTTCACGGATGTCCCTTTTTACGTCTGCTGCCTTTCCGGAAGATTTGCGGCTGCCCGGATTTCCCGTGCTTCCAAACATGCCGGTGGTACCTTCCTGTTCCGTATAACTGCCTGCACCGGCGTAGTACGCATTCGGGTCAGGACGCCGCTGGGCAGAGCCACTTTCGGACTGGGACGCATTACTCTCCGGACGGTCATAGCTGCCTTGCGGTTGAGAGGCATTACTCTCCGGGCGGGCATTGCTGCCATGCGTCTGAGAGGCATTGCTCTCCGGCTGGGTGAAGCCGCCCGCCGGCGGAACAGTGAGGGTTTTTAAGTCCGTCAGCATTTCCCCGGCGGAGCGGTACCTGCGTGCCGGGTCATATTCGCATGCCTTTAACACGATTTTGCGCAGTCCGTCGCTGCCGTGGGCAGGCGCCGGTATCGGCGTTCCTTTCATTCTTTCCAGAAGAGCATTTTCCCTGTCTCCCGGGCGGATGGGTATTCCTGCCTGCGGGTAGAAGGGCAGGCGGTTGTCATTCAGATACCGGTAAAGCACCAGACCCAGGGAATAAATATCCACGTTCTGGTCGTACGGTCTGCCCATATAAACTTCGGGAGCCATGTAGATTTCCGTACCCTTGCGGGACTGTGTGGAAGCTGCTTTTTCGGCTGTTTTCGCAACACCGAAGTCGCCTATCTTAAACGCACCGATTTCGCTTACAAAAATGTTTTCCGGCTTGATGTCCCGGTGTATCAGACCTTTTCGCTCGCAAAATGCAAGCGCTTCCGAAATATCTACGGCAATCCGCAGGACATCCCACTCCCCTATAGGGTGGCTTAACTGGTAGTCAATCAGTCCGGTCAGAAGCTCCATACGGATTAAAATGTCCCATCCGATTTCATTTTCGCGCGCCGCTATTTTATGGTCTTCGTAGGAAACGATATTGGGATGTCCCTTGACTTGGGACATAATGGCAATTTCATGCACAATGTCATCCACAATTCCCTGAAAATAGCTTGTAACCGTCTGGTTGTCCATGCCTTCACTGAGTGCCGACCGGATATCCGCCGATGACTGCGGTATCTTAATTACTTTTAATGCCGAATAAGTGGTAACCCCGTATTCGGATTTTCTTATTTTATAAACAGAGCCATAGGAACCCTGTCCGATAATCTGTTCTATTACCCAGTCGTCAAAAACCACTGAGCCTATTGTATATTCCATTCAAACTTCATTCCTTCACTAACCTGCATGTTTTCAAAAGGAGCCCTGCTTTTTATATCAGCACCAGCGTGTCGCCGTTAATCACTCCGCACTGGTCTATGCATAACGTCCCGTCGAGAACGATGTCCGCTCTCTTCAGGCACAAAAGCTCCTCGCCGGAGGGCCGGTATTCATGATTTGTTTTTTCCGCAACCGCTTCCACAATCAGTTCCGTAACATCGGAAACATGCAGGGACTCCGGTATCATAACATCGAAATTCTGCATGATGGCAGGTACGGAAACATTAACCAGTATTTTCATAATAAATCCGTTTCCTTTATCAATCAGTTGCCTTTACCTGTTTTCTGTGTGAAATCACAGCATATCGATTTCCAGGTCCCGTAATGCCTCTTCTATCATTTCCAGGTTCCGCCCGGTAACATTTCCGACATCCTGAAACTCCCGGATAATTTCTTCCATAAGGTTCACCCGGTTTCTCATGCTCTGTTTCAGTTTCTCCAGGTCTCTTATGATACCGGACAATGTCTGATATTCGTACGTGTCTTCGGACAGCTTCCGTTTGTCTTCCGCCCACTCCAAAAGACGCGAAATTTCCGCTTCTTCCTGTTCAATATACTGCTCGTGAGCTCTTATTTTCCGGTTGTCCAAAAACACGTACATATCAGCACCTCATTCATCAGTCTTTAATATCCAGAACGCTTAAGCCTTCCTTAATCAGCTGCAGTTTTTCCTGCTGTCCGCCTACGGTGTCTTCCATTTCCTTGATGGCGCTCTGCCACATCTGTATCTGGTTGTTTACCTGCTCCTGGGCATTCTTTACGGATTTGATTTCTCTTTCCAGCTCAACCTGATATTTTGCGGAATATTCATCGTCCCAGATAGACTTTAACTGTTCCTTATATCCCTCCAGATTGGATAAATGCTGCTCTAACTTACGTGCGCAGTTATCCAGCTTATCGATTTTCTCCTGATACTGTGCCTTGCTGTATTTCAGTGCAATGTTGGTGCCTAAATTGCCAATGGTAATTCCAGAATTTATATTGCTTAATAAACCCATATCTATGTCCTCTCTTTCTTATATCCGCACTTTTTATCTTGTAAATTTCTCTATAAATTCCTGCATAAACTGACCGATGTTAGCTACGCCCTGCTTGGTACGCTCAACCAGTTCGCTTGTGAAATCCAGAGTTTCTCTGTATTTCTTTACCAGTTCCACATAGGCGTTGCCAATGCCTTCACCGATTTTACGGAATTCGCCGTAGAGAGTATCATCGCCGGAACATTCCAGGCAAACCTTGGATACTTCGTCAAGCACCTTGTCCACTTCTTCCAGTTCCTGTGTTAAATTTGCATGCCATTTTACCATCTGGGCTATGTTCATATTTGTATCTGCCATATTCTTCTCTCCTTTATAATTAATATTTATCAGTCAGGAAGGTTCCTAACCTGCTCTCTGACCCTTCTCATACATTCGGACTCTTTGTTCAGCAATCCCTTATATTGTTCCAGGATGTCTCCTTTGATGCCGAGACTGATTTCCTGCGGTTCTTCCTCCAACATGCGGAGCACCTTGTCGCATCTTGAAATAATCTCAGTATCCATTTTTACTCCTCCTCTCGTCTTTTGTAGGCACCGAATGCATTGTTAGCTGAAAATGTCCCTGTCGTCCTCGTTTACTTCCTTCTGCTCGAGGATGCCGCAAGGCATGAAAATCGCATGGAATTCATCCTTGTAGCGCATAAGCCCTTTGTTATAGGGCTGCTCTTTTGAAATCCGGGAAAAATCCGACGGAAGCCTGCCCATGTCCTGCTGCTCATACCGTCCGCCCAGATATATTTCAATTTTCTCGGGATTGTATGCGCTTGTAATTTCATATGCGCTGTTGCTTTTTTCTCCCGGATAAAATCCTGCCGCATAGTAAATTCCCACATTTCGGGAAATATGGAACAGCTTTGCCATCGCCTTATCATTGGCTTCTTCCTTTATGGCTTTGTATAAATCCCCAAAGCTTTCCAGTATTACGAAAATGGGCTGCACGTTTTCACTCATATAGGAATACGTGTCCTTGTAAATATCGCTTCGCGACGCCTTCAGCCCGTGGGCTCTGGTGTAAGCCTGCAGGGTTTCTATACGCGGGCCTATTTTTGCCGTCATATCCAGAATAAAATCGTACAGTGCTTCTTCGCTGCACTCTATGGTTGTAACACCGGGGAATGCCGTTTCATCCGCAAAACAGCTTCCTTCCTGTTTTTTCACAACCAGAATTTCCATGCCGTTCTTCTGTCCGGCTCTCACCAAATTCTGCATAACGGCTTTTCTGCCGTTGTCATTTCCCATATAGATGGAAAGCATGCTCAACTGTTTTATGGGCAGCGCCACCGGCTTCACATCATGGATGGCATAACCGATGGGAATGCGGCCTTTTGCAAATTCCTGCAGAAAATCTTCGTAAGTCTGTTCCAAATCAAGCACCTGCAGTCTTTCGGCGTGTACCTGGCTGCCGCAAGGCTGACATGCCCTGTCCACCATGGCTTTCAGGTCTTCGTCCGTTCCTTTTTCCGCCGTCATCAGGGCGGTCTGGAATTCCAGCAGGCGGTCGTTTATGCAGACCATGCCGTGACCCTTGTTTTTGGCGGGAAGGTATTCACACCGGGAATTCAGCACATCCCCGTATCCGTACTTGTCCTTCTGTTCCAGGGCAACTCTGGTGGCAATCTCCTGCTTGGTTTTGGAATAAAGCTCGTTCAGATGGGAAGCGGTAATCACAAACTGTATGCCCAGCCCGGAGCACCGTTTCATATATTCCGCAATGCCGCTGTAATAGGTATCGCCCTTGGGTGTTGCCGCAAGCCCTGCCATATTGTCGATAATATAAATAAGTAACGGCAGGCTTTTCTTTCTTATATACATGTCGTAGCTGGAAACATCCTCTTTAGCAAACAGCTTCTTTCTTTTCTTAATCTGCTCGTCCAGAAGGCGGAACAACCGGTCAATGTCCCCGTCCTTTTCTTCGGAAAGCCATGCTCCGCAATGGGGCGCATCCCGGAAAATACGGAGGGAATGGCTGGAGCAGTCCACAATGTAGTACTGCACCTTTTCCGGGGAATATCTGCCCGTGAGGTCATACAGCATGGTCTGCAGAAACGTGGATTTTCCGCAGCCGGACTCACCCAGTATCAGCATATTGCCGCAGTTCTGCAGGTCGATGCTTAACGGGAACTGTGTCTGGTTCTCCGGGTCATCCACCATGCCGACAACGGTTTCCACCGTTTCTCCCGGCTCCGCGGACGGAAGTTCTTTTAAGGTATCTTCGTAGGTCAGTTCCTCGCTGACAGCCGGTTTCCAGAGCTGTCTTACCTCGATATTATCCCGGCGGGCGATTTCGGAAATATAATTCACAACCGCCACAAGCTGGGAACCGCTTGCTTTTCCCGCCTGCTGTTTCTTTCTGACTTCCACGATGTTCTGGCCGTTTCCGTCAATCAGTTGGAGGCTCTCATCTTTTCGGACGGTAACCTCCTCTTTGGGTTCGTAATCCGCACCGCTCCATGCCGACTGTCCCAGCGCAAAGAATTCGTTGTAGCCGACCTGTAAATAAAACCGTCCAGTGTCCTTTAACTCCGCCGCTTCCGGTCTTTTCAGCATATCGTTGCTGTCCGCCTTGTCCTGCACCTTCAAGCAGACGCGGAACTTGGTGTTGCTTCGTATCTGGTCATTGACAACGCCGGACGGCTTCTGTGTGGCAAGAATTAAATGGATGCCCAGGCTTCGTCCGATACGCGCCGCACTAATCAGCTTATCCATGAATTCCGGCTCCTGCTGCTTTAACTCCGCAAACTCGTCCGAAATGATAAACAGATGGGGGAGTGGGTCTTTCACCAGTCCGTTCCGGTAAGCCTTCTGGTAGGTATAAATGTCCATGGTGCCTTCCCCGATGGCAGTTTTTACTTCGTTGAAAATCCGCTGTCTGCGAATAAGTTCGCTTTGGATAGAAACAAGGGACCTCTGGATGGAGGCACCGTCCAGGTTGGTAATGGTGCCCACAAGGTGCGGCAGGTGCACGCCGTGCTCCGGGTCATCGAAAGCACCCGCCAGACCGCCGCCTTTATAGTCAATCAACACAAATGCTACCTCATCCGGGTGATAATTCACCGCCATGGAGAGGATATAGGTCAGTAAAAATTCACTTTTACCGGAACCGGTTGTTCCCGCTACCAGACCGTGAGGACCCTGAAAACGCTGGTGCAAATCCAGCATGAACAGGGAGCCGTCCGTAGCCACACCGATGGGTGTCGCCAGGGATTGCACCGGATTGCTGTTTTTCCACCGGTTTTCAATGTTCAGATGCTCTATTTTTCCCACGCCGAACATCTGCAGGAAGGTCAGCATCTTGGGCAGTGCATATGCCTGCTCCACCGTCCGCAGCTTCGTGTTGGCAATTCTTCTTATGGCTGCTTCCGCCTGATACGGGTTGAATTCATCCGGCAGGAATTTTTCGTTTTCGCTGTCAAGGTCCCGGATATGAATAACCTCGTTGTAATCTTTGTCGCTCAGCCGGAAAATTTTGGAACATTCCTTCGGCAAATCCGGGAATGCAGCAATCACCGCCACACCTTGATTTTCTTTTTCCTGCAAAACATCCTTCAGGATTTCCATGCCGTCAAAGCATTTTTTGTCAAAGGAAACCACCACATAAAAGGGTCTGGTTTTCAGGATTTCTTCCAGTCCTTCCTTGTCGGTGCTTTCCATTTCTTTCTGCAGATATTCGCCAATGCGGTACGCTTCCGACAGATTGGTGGCAAGGAAACGGAAATCCCTCTCATCATTCCAGATATGGGGCAGATACCGCACAAACTGGAAATAGTTCATGGTCATTTCATCTGCCAGAAAAATGAGTTTTACCTCATCATAGCTGTGTGTTATTGCCAACTGGAGGATAAAATTGCGGACAAATTTCACCCGTTCCGCATACGGTCCCGAAACGCCGCACACAAAATCATCCACAAGGGATGTCTGAATGGGCACGCCCTTCAGTTTTATCGGCGTCTGCACCAGACTCCGCATGGCAGTTTCCAGCTCGTCCTCTTCCATGGAAAGCTGCTCCCGGGGATAGGTAATCTCCGCCAGCAGGTTCCGCTCTCCCTCACCTATTCTTATGCTTAAAAAGTCATCATCGAATTTTTTTCTCTCCCACAGTCTGGTGCCCGTCTGTGCAATTTCCAGCACACTTTCCAGATTGGGGTAATTCCACTTTAAGGTGGTTTCTTCTTTCTGCCTTTCCTCCTGAATTTCGCTGTTCTTGCGGTTCAGGTAGTCCAGATAGAGGCTTTTTCTTTTATCCTCGTACTCTTTTCTTTCCTTTTCAGTATAATTGTTGGTCAGAAAAGGGAACAGAAGAGAGGTCAGCACGGAGGTAATCCTGCCCGCCATCAGCGCTGTTGTCCCCATAACAAGGGAATTGGCGGAGCGCAGAAGGAAGGGCATTTTATTGTTCCTCATGCTCATGGGCGGTGCTTCCACCTGAATGGTGTCAAATTTCAGTGCCATTCTTTTCCGGGGCAGGCGGTTATATAATTGTTCCTCCTGTTGCTGCACCGCTTCCCCGGTATATGCAGACTGCATGTTGATGCGGTTGAATATCTGTGGGTTCAGCACCAGCCGGTTCCCCGAAGCCATATTCAGGGCAAGGAAATCCACGCCGATAATGATTTTCAGTCCCACAATATACACCACATCGCCGCACCGAAGGTCCGCTTTTTTAATTCTCCGGCAGTTGCAGAAGGTGCCGTTTGTACTGTTTAAGTCCGTGATTTGCCATCTGTTTCCCGCTTTTTCCAGTACCGCATGGTTTCCCGAAACCATACCGTTGCCCACGCAGATATCGTTGTCCCGGTTTCTGCCGATGGTGATGCTTTCCACTTTTCTGTCGATGATGAATTTGGAAAAGACCATGTTATCATCGGAAATTTTCTGTGCAAAAAGGGCAAAATGCCTCTGTCCGTCAAAGATTTTGATAAAGCTGTCGCTGGCAAGCGGAATGCAGTACTTCATATCATCCGCGCAGTTTTCAAACACGGCTCCGTTTTTGCATATGGCGTGCCATGCTTCCTTATAGGCTTCTATGTAAAAGCAGTCCACTCCGAAAGCCGCAAACGTGTACCGCCCCTTCGGTTCGCCGTCCGGCAGCCAGATGTTATACATATTTCCTTCTGCTTCGTTTATCAGTGTAATCTGCATTCCTTCTGTTTTCTGATTATTTTCCATACTCCCTAACCGCCTTTTTCGGCAATCAAAAAGCAGCAGATACAGACATCTCTTTCAGATATCCGTACCTGCTGCTTTTTTATTTATCTCTAAAAAATCGTATACGAAAGAAACAGCTAATTTAACGCTGTGCTGTGCTGTGCTGTGCTGTGCTGTGCTGTGCTGTGCTGTGCTGTGCTGTGCTGTGCTGTGCTGTGCTGTGCTGTGCTGT
>CAVHWP010000034.1:0-27838 GCA_963639875.1 Bacteroidaceae bacterium | reverse complement strand
TTGATGAGTTTAAGGACAATGAATTGATTTCGGAGCGTGATTTACAGGACTACCTGGGACGTTATCAGGATTTGCGAGATGAATGGAGGAACAAACGTAAGGAAAGCACGGATGTAACGGATGATGTTGTGTTTGAAATTGAGCTGATACGTCAAATTGAAATCAACATTGATTACATTCTTATGTTAGTGAAAAAGTATCACGATACTCATTGTGAAGATAAGGAAGTTTTGATAACAATTAATAAGGCTATTGATGCAAGTCCGGAGTTGCGTAGTAAGAAGCAACTTATTGAAACTTTCATTGCCGGCATTAACGATGTAGATGATGTAATGAATGAATGGCACAGCTACGTGGTAGAACAGCGAAATCAAGATTTGAATTCCATTATTACAGAAGAAAAACTGAAACCGGAAGATACCCGAAAATTTATGGAAAATGCTTTCAGAGATGGAGAAATCAAAACAGCTGGAACGGATATTGACAAGCTTATGCCGCCTATTTCACGGTTTGGCAGCGGAAACAGAGCCAAGAAAAAGCAAGGTGTTATAGAAAAACTGAAAGGCTTTTTCGAGAAGTATTTTGGTATCGGGGGCTCGTCTGCCTTTACGGAGAAAGAATCGGAAGATACAGTTTATGATATGAGCAATCGGGAAGCATTGCCAATGGTAGCCGAGACGGATGATACATATGTGCAGTAGAATTTTATAATGTAAAACCATATATTAATATACTGGTAGGCTAATAATGGCTAAAAAATCATTTATATGCGTAAAATGAATTAAACGTATTTACATACATTAAAAATGTGATATACTTTACATACAAAGCATGGTGTGTAAAATATGATGAAATATAGTGCATTGCCACTTTATTTTGTCTTTAGCACTGAAAGGGGAGAACGTTATGTATAGTGCATTAAATATTGCAAAGTATGCTGTCAGTAAGTGCACCAATGATGGTTGTCCTATTAGTAATTTGCATTTACAAAAGATATTATATTACTTACAAAGAGAGTATTTAAGAAATGGGGATGATCTGTTTGAGGATGAAATTCAGGCATGGAAATTTGGACCGGTGGTAAGTACTGTATACTATTATTACTGTGGATATGGGTCGTTGCCAATTGAGGAAATTTCTGATGTGAAGATAGAACAGTCAGATGTAAATCAAATAATTTCAATTATTGACGAATATAAATATAAGGATCCATGGGAACTGGTAAGCGAAACTCATAAACCTGGTGGTGCATGGAGCATTATATTTAATAATGGCGCAGGGGATCATAAAGTAATACCTAAGATGTTAATTGCTGAAAAAGGGTAACAAATACATTGATGAAAGATTTTTTGGATGCTGAAAAAAGTGATAAATTAAAACAAGTATTATTAAGCATATCTGCTTCACAGGTATATTTTAGAGAACAGGGTATGCTTACGCAGACTATTAAAGCATTAGAAGATATATACTGGCAAGAACAGGATCAGGATCAGTATAGGCATTTATATTCCGATTTGTTTGTAATAATTACGCAAATTGACAAGAGTGCGCAATATGATAATGAAATTTTATCACAAAATCTTTTGTATGTGTGTAAGCATTATCGAGTAAAGAATAAAGACAATACAGGAGTTTCTATTGATATATCTAAAAGTCTTTTTAAACTGTATGACCATGTGAATTTAGATATAGCTCGTTTAAATTATTCAAAGGCTTGTAATTTTTTACAACATGAAGAAATTGTAAAGATGACAGGGCAATTAAAAGATACTGAGAAAAGTATAAATAATCAAATAAACGATGCAATAGTTAATATAAAGGATGAGTATCAAAGGGACGTAAGTAAAGCTACACAAAAATTACATGAAGATATAAATGAACAGCTAAGACACGTACAAGATGAAAGTTCCAAAATGCGAGCAGAATACATTTCTATTTTGGGGATATTTGCGTCGATAGTTTTAGCATTTGTTGGTAGTCTTACCTATTCGACATCTGTATTAAGTAATATACATAAAGCTTCTGTATATAGGATTGTAATATTAGCTGCATTAATAGGAATGGTTATGATATTTATATTATGGTTGATGATGGACTTTATTAAGAGCATTCATGGCCAAAATAAGAGAAAATATTCCTATATTTTGCTGCCAGAGGCATTCCTATTTTTGATAATTCTGGGGACAGTAGTTTTGTATAGATGGGATTATTTTCAACAAAAAAAGGTAAATTCAATCTATGAGAATTGCGTAGAATTAGAAAGCGAAGAAGCTGAGGTAACAGATGAGGAAAGTGAATATAATGAATTTGACTCTGAGCTAAACTAATTATAGCAGATAGAGTTGATGGATATATAACCAGTGAAAAGTATGGATAACTTTATGCGATTTAACTATCGGTTATAAAGGAATTATAATCTGTATTTCCGACTGTTTGGAGAGCAACTAATAAAGACCTTATAGAAAAATATTTTTTTTCTCAAAAGGTATTGACAATTTAGCAGTCTTTATGTAAAATAACCAATGTTGTGACGCAAAGATTTTATTTGCCCAGATAGCTCAGTTGGTAGAGCAGAGGACTGAAAATCCTCGTGTCACTGGTTCGATTCCGGTTCTGGGCACTTAAATGTGCGGGTGTAGTTCAATGGTAGAACACCAGCCTTCCAAGCTGGATACGTGGGTTCGATTCCCATCACCCGCTTGAAATTCTTAAAACATGAGAATTTCATAACAATTAATTTCATACCTTCTTGTAATGCAGGATTTTCCTGTATTTCATATGCGCGAGTGGCTCAGCGGTGGAGCACCTCCTTGCCAAGGAGGGGGTCGCGGGTTCGATTCCCGTCTCGCGCTCTTCTTTATCCGACTTGCTTAGTCGGATTTTTTATTACAAACTATAATTATTCAAAGCATACCACCTATCTGATTTCCGGTCAACAAATTTCCATCAAGTTAAGAAAGTTATATTAACAAAGCTAAACCAATAATTCTACACCAATACAGTTCCTCAATAATGCTAAAGCCATGCCGCAGAAACCAAGATATTCTTGCAAATATTGTCAGTTTTTGGTAGGATAAAGGAGTGCATTCGGCAAATAACATTATGCCGAATGATAACAAAAATAATATTAAGTCAAAGGGGATTGGATTATGGAAGCAAGTTCATTGGAAGGTTTTTTAACTTATTTAATTCAGCAGGGAGATTATTCGGAAGGAACGCTCATTATCTTTACATTGCTGATATTCCTGATTAAGATTTTACTGTTCTATGTGATTGTGAAATTAGCGGTATATCATGGTATGACGAAAGCCATTAAACAGGACTTAAATCCGCGAATGAGCGCTGTAATTGAAAATCAGGATAAAATTTTCAAGTCTATGAACGGATATGGAGCGGTTAATTATCATAACGATGCGAACAACAATGTTCCGAGAGGACAGTTTCCGTACAATAACATCAATAACGGTGTAAATTCTACCGGTGTCAATGGAAATAACATGGGTTAAAAACAGGTAAGTTAATACCGAAAGAAAAAGAGTCTTGCGAAAACAAATAGGGTTTTGCAAGGCTCTTTGCATATATTCAAAAAGTATTGGAAGAAAACAGGAAATGCCACATTCCCTACACATCCATCCCATACTTCTTCAAATCCACTTTCCCGTCCACAACTTCGATGCCATCGGCTTCTAAAAGCTTTGCCTGTCTGCCGGAGCCGCCGAACGCAAATTCGCCGGACAACTCTCCCTTGGAATTGACTACCCGGTAGCAGGGAACGTTGTCGGGGTCCGGATTATGGTGCAGGGCATTGCCGACGGCGCGCGCCATACGGCTGTTTCCGGCTAAAGCGGCAATCTGACCGTAAGTGGCAACTTTTCCCCTGGGAATTTTTTTCACAGCTTCGTAAATGCGCATTGCCGTGGTGTTGGCGGTCAGGTCGTAACTCTCCGCAATCATGCGGCGAATTTCCTCATCGGGAACGGTGCCGTCTAAAATAATGGTATTCCAGTGCTCCTTGTTCTGATGCCAGCCGGCAATGACGGACGGATAGGCGCTTCGCCAGAAATCCCGCCACTCGGGAGAAACCTTCACATTCAAATTAAGAAAGCCGTCTCTTTCGTAGGTCCAGAGAAACGCCTTTTTGCTGCCCTCTACCCGAACAAGCTGCCAGTTGGGGTCATGAAAGGGAGCATCCTGATAGGTGCCCGGAAAGGACAATCCATAGCTTAAAGCTTCTTCTCTTGTCGTCATAAATTCACAATCCTTTGTTACTGCATGTTGGCAAAACGCTCGACGGCTTTTGTAAAGCTTTCAATGGTTTTGTCCGCATCTCCATGTTCAATGCCATCCCGGACGCAATGCTTGATATGGCCTTCCAGGACGACCTTTCCGCAGCCGTTTAAGGCAGATTTTGCGGCATTAATCTGGGCAAGAATATCTTCACAGGGGACATTTTCATCCACCATGCGGTCAATAGCCTGTACCTGACCGATTATTTTTTTCAATCTGCGGTGTAAATTATCCGCATCCATACATTGTCTCATAGGAATACCCATGCCTTTCAGTAAGTCCCCTGCAACCTTGCACTCGAGGTCTGCGATTGCAGGTAAAAAATTGTTTCCACTCAGTATTTGATGGCTAAATTAGAGCCATTTGCTGCCTGTATTATATAATATGGCACTTCATCTGTCAAAGCACGCAGCACCTGGAAAAAGGAAAATAACTTCGCCCTGAAATTTATAATTCACCCTTGACAACCTATACCCCTATGGGTATATTAAAAGCAGAAAAAGAAAATTCTGTAAGCATTGTGAAAGAAAAGATAACAGGCGGCACAGGATTTTAAGGAGGAAGGGAGGAGATTTTCATGAAAAAATTCCTGAATAAACTGGAAGAATGGATGGAATGGGGCGGCATAAAAAAAGATATTATTTTGCTTGCCATTTCAGGAGTGGCATTGATTATCAGCATTTTTAAGCTGTTGCCGCTGCCGTTTGACGCGGCATGGGTAGCCATTATTCTTTGCGGCATTCCCATTATTCTGGAGGCGGTAATCGGACTGGTAACGGCTTTCGACATTAAGGCGGATGTGCTGGTTTCGCTGGCGCTTATTGCGTCCGTCTGCATCGGTCAGGATTTTGCCGCAGGCGAGGTGGCGTTCATCATGCAGCTCGGCGCACTGTTGGAGGAACTCACGGTTGCAAGAGCAAGGGTCGGTATTGAAAAACTGGTTCATCTGACACCGCAGACGGCAAGGCTGCTTGCGGACGGAGAAGAAAAGATAGTTCCGGCGGAAAATGTGAAGGTGGGCGACCAGCTGCGGGTACTGCCCGGAGAAACCATTCCGGTGGACGGCATAATCAGACTGGGGCAGACTTCTGTAAATCAGGCGGTTATGACAGGCGAGTCACTTCCGGTTGATAAAACGGTGGGAGATGAGGTGTCTTCCGGTACGGTAAACCAGTTTGGCGCTTTTGAAATGGAGGCGACCAAGGTTGGAGAGGACAGCTCTATTCAACGGATGATTAGACTGGTGCAATCCGCAGATGCCGGCAAGGCAAAGATAGTGGGACTTGCAGACCGCTGGGCGACCTGGATTGTGGTAATAGCGCTGAGTGCCGCTGCGATAACCTGGCTGGTGACGGGGCAGATTATCAGGGCGGTTACGATTTTGGTTGTTTTTTGTCCCTGCGCACTGGTACTTGCTACCCCTACGGCGATTATGGCTGCCATAGGAAACGCCACAAAACACGGTTTTCTGGTGAGAGAAGGCGATGCCCTGGAACGGCTTGCCAAGGTGTCCAAAATTACGTTTGATAAAACCGGTACCCTGACATACGGTACACCCAAGGTTGTGCAGGTAAGAAGTTTTGCGACAAACGTGTCAGATGAAGAACTGTACCGTCTGTGTGCATCGGCAGAAAAGCTTTCCGAACATCCTTTAGGAAAAGCCGTAACACGTTGTTATCAGCAGGATTATGAGAATGCTTTGGCGGAAGTTGATGATTTTCAGATGGTTCCCGGACGGGGAGTTGTGGCGGACATAAAAGGTGAATGTATTCTGGCGGGCAATGCCGCGATGCTTACCGAAAAAAATATTCTGGTACCCGCAGAGCTGGAAGCACAGGCGGAAGAACTGCTGGGTGAGGGCTGCACGGTTATTTACATAGCAAAAAATCAGACGCCGCTCGGTTTTATTGCACTGGCAGACACGCTTCGTGCCGAAAGCACGGACATGATTGACCGGCTACACAATCTGCAGGTACAGCCCGTGTTGCTGACCGGAGACCATGAAAATGCAGCGGCAACCATAGCCGGACAGCTTCATATTGAGGAAGTGCATGCGAACTGCCTGCCGGAAGACAAACTGCGGTGGATTAAGCAGTATCAGGAAAAAAAAGAGGCTGTCTGCATGATTGGCGATGGCGTGAACGATGCACCGGCGTTGAAGGCTGCGGATGTGGGAATTGCCATGGGCGGCGTTGGAAGTGATATTGCCGTGGACGCGGCGGACATTGCCCTGGTGGATGATGAAGTAAAGGAGCTGCCGCACCTGATTGCCTTGTCGAAAAGGATGATGCTGACAATTAAAATCAACATGACCTTTTCCATGACCTTGAACTTTCTGGCAATCACACTTGCCATTATCGGCACCCTGAACCCGGTTGTGGGCGCACTGGTGCACAATGCCGGTTCCGTATTGGTTATTACAAATTCAGCATTATTATTAAAATGGAGGATGAAGAAATGATTGTTAAAATTATTGGATGTGTGATTGGCGCACTGGTACTGGGAGCAGGCCTGTATTACTTTGCAAAGGAAAAAGAAGATAAGGAGTCTCGCAAGATTTACGGTATTATCAGTGCCGTTGGCGGTGTTGTTTTTGCGGCGGCGCTTCTGCTCCTGATTTTCGGATAAATTTTATTTCAAAAAAATAAATGCCCTTAATGGGGAAAACAGGCAGCACTTTGTCTTTGCGGACGGAGTGCTGTTTGTTATAATGGGAAAAGAAGGATAAGAAAGGCGGCGGAACATGAAAATAGCACTGGTTTCGGATACCCATGGCGTATGCCGGGAGGAGCTGCTGACGCAGATTAAGAAATGTGATTACCTCATTCATGTGGGGGATTTTGACAGGGAACATGTATACAACACCCTGCAGGAGCTGGGCGTGCCCATGTATGCGGTGCGTGGAAACTGTGACAGGGGCGAATGGGCGACTTATCTGCACGAATTTTTGGCGGTGCCCATTGGCGGAAAAATGTTTTATCTGGTGCACAATCAGATGGATTTGCCCTATGATTTAACGGATGCGGATTTTATTGTTTACGGGCACACGCATGTGTTTGCACATATGGAAAGACACGGCAAGGTCTACATCAATCCCGGAACGGCGGGGCAGGACAGGGGCGACGGAAAAAGCATGGCAATTCTGACATTAGAAGACGGAAAGTACCGTCTGGAGCGGATTTACCTGTAGAAATGCCGGGGAAAACGGAAGCCTGCGGTTAAGCAAAGGTGCCTTTCCTTTTCAAACGGAAATAATAGGCGAAGCCTACGAGATCCGCAATCGCCCAGCCGATGGGAATAGCGGCCCAGATGCCGGTTTCTCCCAAAGGAGCGGACAAAATATAGGCCAGTACGACACGGAGTCCCAGAGAAATGACAGTCAGAATGACGGACATGCCGGGGCGGTTGACGGCGCGGTAGAAGCCGTACAGTAAAAACAGACAGCCGATGCCCAGGTAGAAAAAGCCTTCCACACGCAGGTAACGGACTCCGGCAGCAAGCACGGCGGTTTCCTCCGCTTTGACAAAGATGCGCATGAGCGGAAGGGCAAACAGACAGACAAGGAAAGAGAGCACGCAGGAAAAACCGGCACTTACCAGGACGGCTTTTTGAAATCCCTTGCGAAGTCGTCCGGTTTCCCCGGCTCCGTAATTCTGGGCGGTAAAGGTGGAAAAAGCATTGCCGAAATCCTGTACGGGCAGGTAGGCAAAGGTATCGATCTTTACTCCGGCGGCAAAGGCGGCCATGGTGACGGGACCAAAGCTGTCCACCAGGCGCTGCACTAAAAGAATGCCGAAATTCATGGTGGACTGTTGCAGACAGGTCATGAGGGAAAGACTGCAGATTTCCCGGATGATGCCTTTGTCTAAGCGGAAAGAAGCAGGACGCAGGTCGGGGCATTTGAGAGCCACATACAAAAACAGCCCGATTCCGGCCACGTACTGGGCAATCACGGTAGCAGCGGCGGCACTGGCGATGCCGAAGGGCAGCACTATCACGAACAACAGATCCAGCCCGATGTTCAAAAAGGCGGAAATGCCGAGAAACCAGAGTGGCGTCACGGAATTGCCGATGGCACGCAGTAGGCAGGAGAAAAAGTTATAGAAAAAGGTCGCCACAAGACCCGCAAAAATGATCAGCAGATATTCTCGCATGGACGCATACAATTCCGGGGGAATCTGCAAAAAGATAAGGATCGGATCAAGGAACACATAAATTAGAAGATTGAGAAACAGGGTAATGCCGAAAATCAGTAAAAAGGCATGCATCACGGCACTGCGCAGGGCCTCCCTGTCCTTTTTCCCGAAATACATGGAAAACAGGGCGCCGGCACCCAGGGAAAGTCCTAAGAAAATTGAGGTTAAAAAGGTCATGAGGCTGTAGGCGGAGCCCACGGCGGCCAGGGCATCTTTTCCCAGCACCTGTCCGACAATCAGGGTGTCTGCAATATTATAAAACTGCTGGAGCAGGTTGCCGGCGATCATGGGCAGGGCAAACAACAGCAGTCCTTTGGTAATGTTTCCTTTTGTCATATCACGGTACATTTTTTTCCTCTTTTCCGAAGTAAGGATATCTTGAAGTATAATATAGAAAAGTTAAAAAGGCAAACATGCCGGTAAAAGTGCCCGGAAATTGCCATAAAACTGTTGATTTCCGCATGTTTTTCCTTGACAGAATTCCCTTGGTATTATACTGTTAAGGCAATATATCGTTTTGTATACAAAAGCAGTAATACGGTGGCTGCGTTAGAGGAAAACGGAAAGACAGCGGACTGCTTTCAGACAGAAAAAAGGGAAAGGTTAAAATAAAAATATGGGTATCAGAATAGGAATCGATATCGGCAGCAGCACGACCAAAATTGTGGCGTTTGAGCAGGAAAAAATGCTGGCTCCCATGGTGGTCAGGGCGGACAGCCAGGTGGCTTCCCTGTACGGCGCGTTCGGACGGTATCTTTATGAGAATAATCTGGAGCTTTCCGACGTGGACGGTGTATACATCACCGGCGTGGGAAGCAAGTATGTGGATAAACCGGTGTACGGACGCCCGACTTACAAAGTGGATGAGTTTGAAGCCACCGGTACGGGCGGTTATTATCTGACGGACAAAAAGGAAGTTATCGTGGTCAGCATGGGCACTGGCAGCTTTTTTATAAAAGTGACGGAAACGGAAATGAAGCACTTAGGAGGTGTGGGCTTAGGCGGCGGTACCATCTGCGGTCTTTCCGCCATTACTCTCGGTACTTCTGATATTCATGAAATTTCTGCCCTGTCCCGCAAGGGCGATGTGGCAAAAATCGACTTGCGCGTAGGCGATTTGTCCAAGGAGAAGCTGCCGGGATTGAACCTGGATGTTACGGCGTCCAACTTCGGCAAGGCGGACTCCCAGTCGAAGCCCGAGGACGTGGCAGCCGGAATTGTGCACATGGTAATTGAAAATATCTGCCAGACGGGCATCTTAGCCTCCGCCAACACCGGCATTAAAGAGTACATACTCATTGGTGGTCTGACGAAATTCTTTGAATGCCGCCAGATTATTAAGGCGTTCAAAAATCTCTGGGATGTGGAAATTACTATCCCAAAGTATTCGGATTATGCCACGGCAATAGGCGCGGTCATTGCGGACAACGAGGCACAGAAAATCGAGTAAGGATTGCTGACAGCAAGCGCTGCGGAAATGCAGCGTAAAAAGGAAACAGTGGGGGAAGCTTTGAAAAGACGTTACAGAGTATTGCCAGCAATTCTGCTGGCGTTCATCATGGGAAGTGCAGTAAGCGGATGCGGTGCAGATATGGATACGAAGACGGGTGTGCCGCCTTATCAGATTTGGGAGCCGATTGAGCCGAAGGACAACGCGGCGAACGGGGATGCGGATAAAAATTCCCCGGGGAATGCGGACGGCGCACAGGGTGAAAATGCCGGGCAGGATGCGGACGGCGAGGGTGATAAGGGACAGGGAGAAACCATTCCTGACGGGAATGTCACAATAACGATTTCCGCAGCGGGCGATGTGACACTGGGAAATCACCAAAATCAGGAGTATGCATATTCTTTCCGGCAGAAATATGACGAAGAGGGAGATGCGTATTTTCTGGAGAACGTAAAGGATATCTTTGAGAATGATGACATGACTGTCGTAAATTTTGAAGGTACCTTAACCTATGCCGAAGAAAGAAGAGAAACTACTTATAATATGAAGGGTGACCCTTCGTACATTCAGATTTTGAAGGAAGGCAGTGTGGAGGCTGTGGGCTTTGCCAACAATCACTGCATGGATTATCTGCAAAAGGGGCATGACGATACGGTGGACTGCTTTAAGGAAGCGGGGCTTACCTATGCTTACGATGCGGTTACCGGCATTTATGAAACCAAGGGCATTAAAATCGGACTTGTGGCAGTCAACGAAGTGGAGCAGGGTGCCGCTGTGGAAAAAATCATCCAGAGCGACATAGACTCTTTGAAGGAACAGGGTGCGGATCTTATTATTGTCTGCTGTCACTGGGGAATTGAAAGCGAAACGCAGCCGGAGGATTACCAGAAGGTTCTTGGCAGGAAATGTGTGGACTGGGGAGCGGATTTGGTGCTCGGCAGTCATCCCCATGTTCTGCAGGGCATAGAGGTATATCAGGGCAAATTCATTGTCTACAGCCTGGCAAATTTCTGCTTTGGCGGAAACCGCAATCCCAAGGATAAGGACACCATGATTTTCCAGCAGCAGTTTACATTTGTGGATGGCATGAAGCAGGAAGATACCGTGGGAAGGGTCATTCCCTGTTCGGTTTCATCGGTGACGGGACTCAACGATTTTAGGCCCACACCGGCAGAGGGCGACGAATACACCCGCATTTTACAGAAAATACAGGACTATAGCAGCCCGTTCGGCACGTATTTTGATGCGGACGGCTGGTATGTGGCGCAATGACAGGAATTTGAATGAAAACAGTATAGAATGAAAAGGCAGCGGAACAGCAAGAGCCTGCATGAGAAGGAAAGGAAGAAGATTACGATGAAAGAAACGGTTTTGGCAAAATTTGCAGAAGTATTTGGCAGCGCGGAGGGCGCAAGAGTCTTTTTCGCACCGGGACGTGTGAATCTGATCGGAGAGCATACGGATTATAACGGCGGTCATGTGTTTCCCTGTGCACTGACCATCGGTACTTACGGCGTTGTCCGCAGAAGAGAGGACAGAAAGCTCCGCTTTTATTCCATGAATTTTGAATCCCTGGGTGTTATCGAGTCTTCTCTGGATGATTTGAAGCCTTATAAGGAGGCGGACTGGACGAATTATCCCAAGGGTGTGATGTGGGCATTTGAAGAAAAAGGCATGAAAATCCCCGCAGGTATGGACATTTTACTGAACGGCAACATCCCCAACGGCTCCGGTCTTTCTTCTTCCGCTTCCGTGGAGGTGCTGACGGGCGCCATTTTACGTGCTCTGTTTGGTTTTGAAGTAAGCAATCAGGATTTGGCTTTAATCGGTCAGTTTTCCGAAAATAAATTCAACGGCGTCAACTGCGGCATCATGGACCAGTTTGCCATTGCCATGGGTAAAAAAGGTCATGCCATTTTCTTAGACACGGCGGATTTATCCTATGAATATGCGCCGGTTGCACTGGAGAATGCCAGAATTGTCATTGCCTGCTCCAACAAGAAGCGCGGTCTGGGTGACTCCAAGTACAACGAAAGAAGAAGCGAGTGCGAAGAAGCACTGGCAGACATCCGGAAGCATATGGACATTAAATCCCTTGGCGATTTGACCGAAGAGCAGTTTGAAGATGTGAAGAAATACATTACCCGTGAGGTCTGTGTCAGACGCACCAGACATGCGGTTACGGAAAACCAGCGTACCGTAAAAGCGGTTGCGGCTCTGAAGGCAAACGACATTGCTCTTTTTGGCAAACTGATGAATGCTTCCCATGACTCTCTGCGTGATGACTATGAAGTGACCGGCATCGAACTGGACACTCTGGTGGAAGAAGCCAGAAAAATTGACGGTGTTGTCGGTTCCCGTATGACGGGTGCCGGTTTCGGCGGCTGCACGGTCAGCATTGTGAAAAATGATGCCATTGATAAGTTTAAGGAAGAAGTCGGCAAGGCATATGCAGACAAAATCGGCTATGCGGCAGACTTTTATGTAGTGGAAATCGGTGACGGTCCGGTGGAACTGTAAGGAAGGTGTGGATTTTATATGATACAGAATGCAATCAGACGACTGGTGCAGTACGGACTGCAGACCGGCCTTGTAGAAAAAGAGGACGAAATTTATACAACAAACAGGCTTATTGAGCTGTTTGGACTGGACAGCCCGGAGGCTGACGGAGAACAGGCAGGCGGAGCAGCACAGAACCAGACAAAAGCTGCCGATGAGACCGGCAATTTAGAGGACATCTTAAAAGAGATGCTGGATTATGCGGCGGAAAAAGGAATGCTTGCGGCAGACAGCGTGGTATACCGGGATTTGTTTGATACGAAAATCATGGGTCTTCTGATGCCGCGCCCCAGCGAAGTCATCAAGAAATTCTACGATTTATACAAAGAGGTTTCTCCCGAAGCGGCTACGGATTATTACTATAATTTAAGCAGAAATTCCGACTACATCCGCCGCTACCGGATTGCAAGGGATAAAAAGTGGGTGGCGCCTACCGAATACGGCGATTTGGATATTACCATCAACTTATCCAAACCGGAAAAAGACCCCAAGGCTATTGCAGCAGCGAAAAATGCGCCCCAGTCAGGTTATCCGAAGTGCCTGCTCTGCAAGGAAAACGAAGGCTACGCAGGCAGGGTAAACCATCCCGCGCGTCAGAACCACCGCATTATTCCGGTGACCATCAACGGTTCCCGGTGGGGCTTCCAGTATTCCCCTTATGTATATTACAACGAGCACTGCATCGTTTTTAACTCCCAGCATGTGCCTATGAAAATCGAGCATGCCACCTTCTGTAAGCTGTTTGATTTTGTAAAGCAGTTCCCGCATTATTTTGTGGGTTCCAATGCGGATTTGCCGATTGTGGGCGGTTCCATTTTAAGCCATGACCATTTCCAGGGCGGTCATTACGAATTTGCCATGGCGAAAGCGCCGGTGGAGGAAACCTTCCGGGCAGCGGGCTTTGAAGATGTGGAAGCAGGCATTGTGAAGTGGCCCATGTCCGTTATCCGTCTGAGCGGCACCGATACGGACAGAATTATTGCGCTGGCGGATAAAATTCTGGCAAACTGGAGAGGCTATACGGACGAAGAAGCCTTTATTTATGCGGAAACGGACGGGGAACCTCACAACACCATTACCCCCATTGCCAGAAAGCGCGGAGATAAATACGAATTGGACCTGGTTCTCCGCAACAACATCACAACGGAAGAGCATCCGCTGGGTGTTTATCATCCCCATGCCAAGCTGCACCATATCAAGAAAGAAAACATCGGTCTGATTGAGGTTATGGGGCTGGCGGTTCTGCCTGCCCGGTTGAAGCAGGAACTGGCGGACTTAAAGGAAGCCATTCTTGCCGGCGAAGATTTGCGGGCATCGGAAGAGCTTTGCAAGCATGCGGACTGGGTGGATGAATTTTTACCCAAATACACTGTGACAGCGGACAACATCGAGGGTATTCTGGAAAAAGAAGTGGGCCTTGTGTTTGCCGAGGTGCTTACGGATGCCGGTGTTTACAAGCGCACGCCCGAGGGCAGAAAGGCATTCCACAGATTTCTTGCTGCACTGGAGTAATTATGTTAAAACAATTTACAAAATATGTTCTGCAAAGTATTGAAGTGACGGTGTACACCAACGATATGAAACTTCTGCCGCGGCGCTGCATATAGTAGTATAACTTATCCTTTGGAGTGTACTATGGCTTTTTGCAGAACGGTAATTCATATCATACAGCCGGGCGACTCTTTTTATAAACTGGCGCAGAAGTACCGGACTACGGTGCCGGATATTATGATGCGCAATCCCGGCGTCAATCCTTATAATCTGCAGGTGGGAGGAAAACTGTATATCTGTTCCGGCGTGGGACAGAACGACATGCAGGAGGAAGAACGAAAGCTGAACAACGAAATGCGGCAAAGCTGGCTGCAGCATATTTACTGGGAACTTATATTCCAGTCGGCGTTCTTGAATGACCTTCCCGGCAAGAGCGCTGTGGAAGAAAGACTGCTGCAGACTGCTGAAGATATCGCTTCGGTCTTTGCTCCTTTTTATTCGGAAAATAAAATTTCCAAACTGACGGACCTTCTGAAGGAGCATATTGAAATTGCAGGAAAAATCCTGCAGGCGATGAAGGACGGCGATGCTGCGGAAGAAGAAAAGCAGGATGCTTTGTGGCGTGACAATGCTGCCGAGCTGGCTAAATTCTGGTCAGACAATAATTCCGAATATGATTACGGCGAGCTGACCATGTATCTGAACCGTCACCTCGATATGATTAAAAATATCATGGAGGCAGAGTTGTCCGGTGACTATAACGAAGTTATACGGCTGTTTGCCGAGCAGGAAAACCAGACCATGGAGCTGGCGGATTACCTGACGGAGGGTCTGATACAGAAGTTTTTGTAGGAATATTGTTTCATTTGGATAGGAAGCGGAGACTGTGAGGAGTCTTCGCTTCTTTTCTTTTGGTCTTTGCACCCACATAAAATTATGCTAAACTGAAAACAGATTGTGTATAAAACGAAATGTGTAATAGAAAGTGGGCAAAAGCGGCAAGGGAAGAAGTGATGAAATGAAATTTTTACTGGTGGCAGTGAATGCCAAATATATTCATTCCAATCCGGCGGTTTACAGCCTGAAAAGGTTTGCCGGGGAATACACAGATGCGGTGGAGATTGCGGAATACACCATCAGCAACCGCATGGAGGACATTTTAGAGGATATTTACCGCAGAAAGCCGGATGTTATCGGCTTTTCCTGCTATATCTGGAACATCGGCATGGTCGAAAAGCTGATGGGCGAACTGCACAAGCTTCTGCCCGGACTGCCGGTGTTTTTGGGCGGCCCGGAGGTCACGTATGATGCGGACAAACTTTTGCGGAAATACCCATATCTCACCGGCATTTTTATCGGCGAAGGCGAGGCGACCTTTGCGCAGGTGGTGAAATATTATGTGAAGAAAAATCCGGAGTCCCTTGAGGATATTCCGGGTCTTATGTTGAGAAGCGGTATGACACCTGTGAGGGAACCTCTCAACCTGACGGATGTGCCGTTTTTGTATGATGATATGGCGCCCTTTACCAACCGGATTATTTACTATGAAACCCAGCGCGGCTGTCCGTTCCGCTGCAGCTACTGTCTGTCATCCATTGATAAGACCGTGCGTTTCCGGGACATTGAGGTGGTAAAGAAGGAGCTTGCTTTTTTCCTGGAGAAAAAGGTAAAGCAGGTTAAATTTGTGGACAGAACCTTTAACTGCAGCCACGACCATGCCATGGCTATCTGGCAGTATCTGTATGAACATGACAATGGTGTCACCAATTTCCATTTTGAGATTGCGGGAGATATTCTCCGGGAGGATGAGATTGCACTGGTGGCAAAAATGCGTCCCGGTCTGGTACAGTTTGAAATCGGCGTGCAGTCCACAAACACTGACACCCTGCGGGAAATCCGCCGTGTGATGGACATTGAAAAGCTGAAACAGGTGGTGGCTGCTTTAAGAGCAGCACACAATGTGCACATTCATCTGGATTTGATAGCGGGTCTTCCCCATGAAAATTATGACAGCTTTGCCCGTTCCTTTGATGACGTATATGCCATGGAGCCCGACCAGTTCCAGCTTGGCTTCTTAAAGGTGCTGAAAGGTTCCTATATGGCAGAGATGGCGGAAAGCTATGGTCTTGCCTACACCGATTACGCACCCTACGAGGTATTGTATACCAACTGGCTCTCTTTTACGGAGGTGTGCCGGCTGAAACGGATAGAAGAAATGGTGGAAATCTACTACAACAGCGGGCAGTTCGCACACAGCCTGCCGGTGATGATTGCGGATTTTGGACAGGGAGCTTTTGTCTTTTATGAAGCTTTGGCGGCTTTCTATGAGGAGCAGGGCTTCTTTGTGGAAAAACCCTCCCGGATTTACCGGTATCAGGCGCTGCTTTCCTTTGCGAAAACCATCCATCCGGAGCACGAAGAGCTGTATAAGGAGCTGCTCATCTTTGATTTGTATGTGCGGGAAAACTTAAAGAGCCGGCCGGATTTTGCTCCGAATTTACATGAACTGCAGCCTGCGATGCATGCTTTCTACAAAAAAGAAGAAACGGAAAGAAAGTATCTGCCGCATCTGTCGGGAATACCGGCACCCCAGTTGTCACGTATGACACATTTAGAGCCGTTTTCCTATTCTGTGTGGGCGACAGATGTGTCAGAAGTGAAGAGATTACCGGAGCAGACATTCCTTTTATTTGATTATGACCACAGACATCCGCTGACAAGGGAGGCAAAAGTACTATGGCTGGAAAACGAGTAACAGAAATTTTGGCGAGAATGGACGCCCATTACGGCACGGACTTCCGGTGTTCCTTAGACCATGAAAGTGCGTGGCAGCTTTTGATTGCCACCATGCTCAGCGCCCAGTGCACGGACGCCCGGGTGAATATTGTTACGAAGGACTTGTTTGTGAAATATCCTTCCGTGGAAGCCTTTGCGGCAGCAGACCTAAAGGAGCTGGAACAGGACATCCATTCCACCGGCTTTTACCATAACAAGGCGAAAAACATCATTGCCTGCTGCAAGGACCTTATGGAGAAATACAACGGGGAAGTGCCCTCCGGCATTGACGAACTGACATCCCTGGCAGGTGTGGGTCGAAAGACCGCAAACGTTATCCGGGGAAACATTTTCCATGAACCCAGCATCGTGGTGGATACCCATGTGAAGAGGATTTCCTTAAAGCTCGGCATTACGAAATCGGACGACCCCGTTAAGGCGGAGCAGGAGCTTATGAAGGTGCTGCCCAAGGACCACTGGATTTTATACAACATCCAGCTTATCACCTTCGGCAGGGAAATCTGCAAGGCGCCGACGCCAAAGTGCGACGAGTGCTTCCTTACGGATTTATGCCCTTCCTATAAACAAAAGAAAGCTGCCGGCAAGAGAAATGGATAAAATCAACAATTACCTGTGTGTGGATTTGGAAACCACAGGCTTAAACCCGAAAACAGACAAAATCATAGAAATCGGCGCCGTGAAGGTGCACGACGGGAAAATAACGGATACCTTTCAGGCGCTGATTAACCCCTGCAGACCTTTGGAGGAACGAATTACGGAGCTTACCGGCATTACGGATGACATGCTTTTTGACAAACCTGTCATAAATGTGGTGCTGCCGGACTTCCTGCACTTTGCGGGAGAGGATATTCTGCTGGGACACAGTGTGCTTTTTGATTATTCTTTCTTAAAAAAAGCGGTGGTGAACGAAAAGGGAAGCTTTGAAAGGGAAGGACTGGATACCCTGAAAATTGCCCGGGTGTACCTGACGGAGCTGCCCCACCGGAGCCTGCCTTATCTGTGTGAACATTTTGCAATTTCACACAAGGCGCACAGGGCGCTGGGGGATGCCATGGCAACGGTGGCTCTGTACGATAAGCTGTGGGAGCTTTTTTCCGAAAAAGAGGGCGCTGAGAAATATTTTCAGCCGCATAAACTCAATTATCAGGTGAAAAAAGATGCGCCGGCAACGGCGGCGCAAAAAGAAAGGTTATATAAACTGTTGGAGCGGCATAAAATTACGATAGAGTATTCGATTGAGCATCTGACCCGGAGCGAAGCCAGCCGCTATACGGACCAGATTCTTGCAAAGTACGGACGATGACCTTGCTGCTTAAGGAGGAAAGCCCGGAAGCTTTTTCGATAAGGCTGTGTTTCAGGCTGCTTTCGCCTTCTTCGTCATACAAATCCGCTAAAAGAAAGTAGGTGTGGCTCACATCGGTGCCGATGGAAACGGCATATTCCAGAACCTGCCGGCATTCTTTTTTTGCCCCGCCCAGGTACAGGGCTTCCGCCCATTTCTGCAGGGTGGAGACAAGCAGGGTGTAATTCTGGTCATACTCGGTAAGGCATGTGATGTTGGCGGTGCCGTAGGTGAGCTTTAAGTCCGTGTTGGTGTACCCGGTAAAATTGACGATTTTCTGCGTGGACAGGCTCCTTAAAATTTCTTTACATTCTTCGGAGATGGTTTCATTTGCTGCGGCATCGTCGGCGTTTGATGCAGTTGCGGCATCGTCGGTGTTATGGTCGGATGCGGTATCATCGGTGTTTTGTGCAGATGCGGCATTTTCCGTGATGTGGCAGGCAAGCGGCAGCTCCTCCAGCGGAATGGTAATATAAGGAAGATTGTCGAGCGGTTTGCGTCTGGTGTGGTTCGCCTCTTCTTCCCGTTTCCAGAAGGCATCCTTCATGTTTTTTTCCATTTTGGCATGGCGCTTATTCAAAAGGAAGATAAGCAGGCAAAAACTGATTAAACTGGACAAAAATAACGTTTTCATATATAATATCCTTTCAGTAGAAAATAGTGCCTGCCGGATGAGCAGGTTGTGGAAAGGCATGGTGGTGTTATGTTTAATATCTACAGCAAGAAAACAAAAAAAGTAATTTCTGCCGTGATTATTATTTTCTTAATCATAGCGATGGTGCTTCCCATGGCACTTGGCATGTAGGCTGCCGCAGGAGCAGGCAGTGTGATTTGCCGCCATATGCAGCATGTTCCGCAGCATTATGGTAGCATATTTTCCCGCAGATGACAATTACGGGAAGTTTTGAGGAGTAGAGGATATGAAAAAAATGGTTTCAAAAGCAATGCTGCTTTTGGGTACTGTCTTTTGCGCTTTTTCCTTCCTTACGGTAAACGTGGAGGCGAAGGGCGATGACACTCTGAAAAAGGGCGTCTATGCGGAAGAGATTTCTCTTGCCGGCATGACAGAAGAAGAAGCAGCGGAAGCAATCAATGCGTATGTGGATTCTTTGAAAGAAGTGGAAATCACACTTCTTGCGTCAGGCGACAACGAAGTGACGGTAACGGCGGGTGAGCTGGGGCTTTCCTGGAAAAATACCGACATTATCGAAGAAGCGAAGGAACTCGGCATGCACGGTAATGTGGTGCAGCGCTACAAGGAGCTGAAAGATTTAGAGCATGAAAACAAGGTTTATCCCATCGAATTGGAATTCGATGTAACCGCCATCAATGATGTACTGGTAGAGCAGTGCAGCATTTTTGACCAGGAGGCCATTGACTATACACTGACCCGTGAAAACGGTGCTTTCAAGATTTCGGACGGACAGACAGGTTACCGTCTGGATGTGGAAACTTCCATTGACGAAGTGTACGATTACATGACAACCGAGTGGGCAAGAGGAAACGAAACCATTGCCCTGACCATAGAAGAAGAGCAGCCCAGAGGAAACGAAGAAGAGCTTTCCTTGGTAAAAGATGTGCTGGGTACCTATACCACATCCTACAAGAGCTCCAATTCCAACAGAAGCGGCAACATTGCCAACGGCTGCCGTCTGATTAACGGCACCACCCTTTATCCCGGAGATGAATTTTCCACCTATCAGACGGTTTCTCCTTTTTCCGAGAGAAACGGCTACTATATGGCGGGTTCTTATCTGAACGGTAAGGTTGTTGACTCCCTCGGCGGCGGTATCTGCCAGGTTTCCACCACCCTTTACAATGCCGTTCTGTTATCCGAACTGGACGTGACGGAGCGTTACAACCACTCCATGATTGTCAGCTATGTAAGCCCTTCCGCAGATGCGGCGATTGCCGAGTCTTCCGGCAAAGATTTCAAATTTGTAAACAATACGGACCATCCTGTTTACATAGAAGGTTATACTGCGGACAAAAAGATTACCTTTACCATTTACGGTGTGGAAACAAGACCTGCGAACCGTACGGTAGAGTATGAAAGCGAAGTATTGGAAACCATTAACCCCACATCCGACACCCTTTATCCGGATGCTTCTTATCCGCTGGGTTACATCAGCGTGACCGGTGCCCACATCGGCTACAAGGCAAGACTCTGGAAGGTCGTAAAAGAGGACGGCGTGCAGGTAAGCAGGGAAATCGTAAACAGCAGCAGCTACAAAATGGTTCCCAGAAGCGCGGTGGTTGGTGTTTCAACCGCAGATGCCAATGCCTATAATGAGATTATGGCAGCGTGCGGCACCGGCAGCATCGACCATGTGAAAAACGTGATTGCCATTCTTAATGCACAGCAGGCAGCGGCAGCTTCCGCAGCACCTGCAGAATAAGGAATGAACAGAATGAGCAAATAAACGGATGCAACCAATAAGCAGAACAGACAGATAGGCAGAGTAAACATAAGAAGGTATTGTGTATGAAGGTGGGTAAAGTATCGGAAAGTGTTTTGAAACGTTCCGTCTTAAAGCAGATTACCAATCAGAATAGTGAAGTAAAAAATGGCGCAGGCATAGGGGAAGACTGCGCTGTTTTTGCGCAGAAAAACGGATACACGGTACAGTCCGTCCAGACCTTTTTTGTGACATCTCCGTCAGAAGTATATGTGCCCATTATGAAAGCGGTAAACGGTATAGCCGTAAAGGGAGCCCATCCCGTGGCGGTGCTTCTGACACTCCTGCTTCCGGCGGATACGGAAGAATGCTTCTTAAAGGAATTGATGAAAAAAGCCAACGAAGCGGCGAGTATTTTACATATCCAGATAGCGGGAGGCCACACGGAGGTGTCGGAAAACTGCAGCACTCCGTATGTGACGGTGACCGCCATCGGCAGTGTGGAAGGAGAAGCCCTTTTTGAAAATCACATCCGCCCCGGTCAGGACATTGTCCTTACCAAGCAGGTGGGACTCGAAGGAGCGGGACTTTTAGCCACCCGTTATAAAGACAGATTAGCGGAACGTTATCCGCTTCATATGATAGAAAAAGCGCAGGCTTTCCTGCAGGAATTATCGATTCTGCCGGAGGCCGCTACCGCCGTAAAGTCCAATGCGGGCGCCATGCATGATGTATCCGGCGGAGGCATTTTTGCTTCCCTCTGGGAACTGGCAGAGAGCGCCGGTGTTGGACTGGCCGTAGACCTGAAAGCAATACCCATCAGACAGGAGTGCGTGGAAGTATGCGAATTTTTCGGCATAAGTCCTTATGAAATGCTCTCCGGCGGAAGCTTACTTATTACCACTGACAGCGGTGAACACTTAGTCAGGGATTTGAAGGAAGCGGGGATTTTGGCAGCGGTAATCGGAAAGATAACGGATAACAACGACAGAGTTGTCATAAATCAGGAGGAAAAGCGTTTCTTAGACCGTCCTGTCTCAGATGAATTCAGCAAGATAAAAGGAGAAAACCTATGAGAGAAGAATTATTGCGTATTATAGAAAAAAACAGCCGTATGGATTTGAAGGAACTGGCGGTTATTTTAGGTGTGGAAGAAGTGGATGTGGTAAATGAGCTGGCTGCGCTTGAAGCAGAGGGTATTATCTGTGGCTATCACACCATGATTAACTGGGAAAATACCGATATCGAAAAGGTAAATGCACTGATTGAGGTGCGCATTACCCCGCAGAGAGGTCAGGGCTTTGACAGCCTTGCCGAGAGAATTTACAAATATGCAGAAGTAAATTCCGTATATCTGATTTCAGGCGGTTATGACCTTCTGGTATCTCTGGAAGGAAAGACCCTGAAAGAGGTTTCCAATTTCGTTTCCGACAAGCTTGCCACATTGGACGGCGTGCTGAGCACCGCTACCCATTTTGTCTTAAAGAAATACAAAGACCACGGTACCATTTTAACCAGCAAATACGAAGATGAAAGAGAGTTGATTACGCCATGAGAGATCCATTATCCAAACAGGTCGTAGAGTTAAAACCCTCCGGAATTCGTAAATTTTTTGATATTGTCAGCGAAATGAAGGATGCTATTTCTTTAGGTGTGGGCGAGCCTGACTTTGCCACCCCCTGGCATATCCGTGACGAGGGTATTTATTCTCTGGAACAGGGACATACCAAATATACTTCCAACGCAGGTCTTATGAAGCTGCGTGAGGAAATCTGTCATTATCTTTACCGGACACAGGGCATTCATTACCATCCGACCAGGGAAGTACTGATTACCGTGGGCGGTTCCGAAGCGATTGATATCGGCATCCGCGCCATGATAAATCCGGGAGAAGGGGAGGAAGTGCTTATTCCCCAGCCTTCTTACGTTTCTTACGAGCCCTGCACAATTTTGGCGGGCGGCAAGCCGGTCATTATTGATTTGAAGGCAGAAAACGAATTCCGCCTGACACCGGAGGAGCTGAAAGCAGCCATTACCCCCAAGACGAAGTTGTTAATTCTTCCTTTCCCCAACAACCCGACCGGGGCAATTATGGAAAAGAAGGACTTAGAGGCGATTGCCGATATTATTATTGAAAACGACATCTATGTCATGTCTGACGAAATCTACGGCGAACTGACCTACAAGGACAAGCATGTGTCCATTGCCAGTCTGCCCGGCATGAAGGAGAGAACCCTTCTTATCAACGGCTTCTCCAAGGCGTATGCCATGACCGGCTGGAGACTCGGTTATGTGTGCGGACCGCAGAATATTATCGAGCAGATGACGAAAATCCACCAGTTTGCAATTATGTGCGCACCCACCACGGCACAGTATGCCGCTATCGAAGCCCTGAAAAACGGCGACGAGGACATCGTGGAAATGCGTACCGCTTACAACCAGAGAAGACGTTTCCTGATGCATGCTTTCCGGGAAATGGGTCTGGAATGCTTTGAGCCTTACGGCGCATTCTATGTATTCCCCTGTATCAAGGAGTTCGGCATGACCAGCGAGGAATTTGCCACCCGCTTCCTGGAGGAAGAAAAAGTGGCTGCCGTTCCCGGCGATGCGTTCGGCGCAAGCGGCGAGGGCTACCTGCGTATTTCCTACGCCTACTCCCTGGAGAAGCTGAAAATGGCGATGGAACGCCTGGCGCATTTCATCACGAAGCTGCGCGAGGAGCAGAGGAGATAGAAAATGCACATTGTACTTCATCAGCCGGAAATCCCGGCAAATACAGGAAACATCGGCAGAACCTGCGTTGCAACAGGTACATCCCTGCATCTGATTGAGCCGCTCGGCTTTCATCTGGATGAGAAATCCATAAAAAGAGCGGGTATGGATTACTGGGAGCATCTTGATGTAACCCGCTATATGAATTATGAAGAATTTCTGGAAAAGCATCCCGGTGCGAAAATCTGGATGGCTACCACCAAGGCAAAACATGTTTATACCGATGTGCAGTTTGGACCGGATGATTTTATCATGTTCGGCAAGGAGAGCGCCGGTATTCCCGAAGAAATCCTTGTGGACAATGAGGAAACCTGCATCCGTATTCCCATGCTGTCGGATATTCGTTCCCTGAATTTATCCAATTCCGTGGCGATTGTGCTGTACGAAGCCCTGCGCCAGAACCGGTTTGCCGGCATGCAGACCGAAGGAGAGCTTCACCGCCTGCACTGGAATTCCTGATAACATAAGAGATGGCAACTTATTGTTTTACATTCATAAAAAATTAAGAAAAAGCTTTCCGGTTCTTTAAGAATTAGCGGAGGAAATCTGCTATACTGAACAACCGGAGGCTTTTTTTATGTTGGATGAGGGAAACGAAAGAGAAGAATTAAATTTAGATATGGCATTTGCACCGAGGACGCAGGAATACCGAGCCAGAAGAAAACGGTTGGAGAACGAACAACATGTAAAGACCGGGCACCGCAGGATACGCCGTAAAAAGCCGGGAAAAAGATTTCTCAGGCTCCTGTTTACCGAAGTATTTTTTATTCTGCTGGCGGCGGTTCTTATCATTTCGGTAATCCGCCTGCTTTCCGATGGTAAAGCTGCGCAGGCTGTGAAAAATCTGCAGAGACAGATTTCCGTTCTGGACTATAAGAACGTGGAAAAACCGGAGTGGGAGGAAGTTTTTCTGACGCCAAACGAATATTCACGACCCGGAGAAAGGCTGCCGGAGGTCAACAGTATTTTTGTACATTATACGGCAAACCGCAATACCAGTGCCGCGCAGAACCGAAGCTATTTTGAGTCTCTGAAAGACACACACGAAAGGTCGGCGAGTGCGCATTTTATCATTGGGTATGACGGAGAAATTGTCCAGTGCATTCCGTTTGAGGAAATTGCCTATGCGGTGAAGACCAGAAACTACGACTCCATTTCCATTGAATGCTGTTATAAGAGCGCGGACGGCAGTTTTACCAAAGAAACCTACGACTCCCTGATCCATCTGCTGGCATATCTGGTGAAAAAATACGGACTTTCCACGGAAGATATTCTGCGGCATTATGACTGCGGAGGTAAAAAATGTCCGCTATATTATGTGGAGCATGAAGACGATTGGGAGCAGTTAAAAAGGGATGTGGAAAAACTCCTGAAATGATGTATAATAGAAAAGAAAATGCCTGTGGCATTTTATGCAGAAGCAGAAAATAAATCTATTTGTCATTTATGAGGAGCACACACATGAAAAATATTTTATCCCCTTCTATTTTATCCGCAGATTTTGCAAAACTGGGTGAGCAGATTGTCCTGGTGGACAAGGCAGGCGCCCAGTATATACACATAGATGTAATGGATGGACTTTTTGTGCCATCCATTTCTTATGGTATGCCGGTGATTAAATCCATCCGTAAAACTACCGACAAGGTTTTTGACGTTCATCTGATGATTGTGGAACCGGAGCGGTACATTCAGGAGTTTATCGATTGCGGTGCGGACCTGATTACTTTCCATCTGGAGGCAACCGAAAAGGCAGCGGAAATCATTGACGAAATTCATCGTCAGGGCAAGAAAGCAGGTATCTCCATTAAACCGGGCACGGATGTGGAAGCGGTCAGACCTTATCTCGAAACAGTGGATATGATTTTGGTTATGACCGTGGAACCGGGATTTGGCGGTCAGTCCTATATTGACTACTGCACGGACAAGGTGAAAGCAGTCCGCAAAATGGTGCAGGAAAGCGGCAGGGACATTGATATTGAAGTGGACGGCGGCATCAATTTAGACAACATCTCCATGGTGCTTGCGGCAGGCGCCAATGTTGCAGTGGCGGGCTCCGCCGTGTTTAAGGGCGACATCGCAGGCAATGTAGAGGCTTTTTTGGCGAAGATGCAGTAGGACGCAGGGACTTGAATTTGACTCTGCGAGAGGAAAAGCCTGTCGGAGTCAAAGAAGAAAGCGGGAAGTAGGACTTGCATTTGACTCCATGAGAGGATAAGTCTTTTGGGGTCAAAGAAAAAATGGAAAATGTGGCTGGGGTTTGACTCTATGAAGAGATGAGCTTGTTAGGGTCAAAGAAAAAAGAGGAAGCCCGGGCTGAGATTTGACTCTACGAAGGAAAGAGCCTGTTAGAGTCAAAGAAAAAAGCGGGAAGTAGGACTTGCATTTGACTCTACAAGAGAATATGCCAAGTTGAGTCAAAGGATAGGGCAGAAAATCCGTGTTGAGATTTGACTCTATGAAGGAAGAGCCTGTTAGAGTCAAAGAAAACAGGGGAAGGCTGGATTTTGATTTGACTCTGTAAGCAGATAAGTCTATTAGGGTCAAAAGAAGAAACAAAATGCCGGAAAATCATTTGACCCAGAAAGAAAAAGATTTCATCAGAGTCAAAAGAAGGAACCACAGCATTTCATTCTTGCTACAGACACGGGTAAACAACGAACAGAGAATGAACCACGAAGTAAAAAGAGAAGGAAACAGCAGAAAAACAGGGAGAAAATATGATAAAGGTTACGGTCTGGAACGAATACAAACATGAAAGAGAATATGAGGGCGTCAGAAAGATTTATCCGCAGGGCATTCACGGCTGCATTGCTTCTTTTTTAGAGAAGCAGGAGGATTTTCAGGTGCGGACGGCGACTTTTGATATGCCGGAGCATGGTCTGACGGAAGAGGTGCTTGCGGACACGGATGTGCTGGTTTTCTGGAGCCATGCCCTGCAGGATGCCTTTTCGGATGAAGTGGCGGAAAGGGTGCAGAAGCACGTGCTCTCGGGAATGGGACTGATTGCGTTGCATTCTGCGCATTTTTCCAAGATTATGAAGCGGCTTCTGGGCACTTCCATGACCTTAAAATGGAAGCACGGAGAACAGGAAAATCTCTGGTGTCTTGCCCCCACTCACCCCATAGCGGCAGGTATTCCGGAGAAAATTTTCTTGCCCGAAGAAGAAATGTACGGAGAATATTTTGATATTCCCAAGCCGGATGATGTGATTTTTGCGGGCTGGTTTTCCGGCGGACAGGTATTCCGCAGTGGTTGTACGTTTACAAGAGGAATGGGAAAGATTTTTTATTTTCAGCCGGGTCATGAAGAATATCCGATTTACTATGTACCGGAAATTCAGCAGATTATTATAAATGCGGTGCGGTTTTGCACGCCTATGGGAGCACGGAAGGAGCTTGCATGCGAGGAAGTGAAGTAATCAGACTTTCGGTCTTTTTTGACCATATTTTACAGGCGGAGGAGCAGACCGGCAAACATATTCCGGAGCTGCTTGCGGAGGTGAAGGAAGCGGGCATTTCTGCGGTGGAAATTAACCGTACCTATCTCTTGGAGCACCCGGAAACGCTGGAAATGCTTGAGGCAGCAGGCTTACAGGTAAGCTGCGTGTATGAATTTTATGCGTTAGAGCGGGGCAGGGAAACAGAAAAAGCCCGCAGACATATCGAAATTGCAAGAAAAGCGAAAGCCGGAAAAATACTGATTGTACCCGGCTTTTTTTCAGTGGAAACAGATGAGTTTGTGAAGTGCGTGCCGGACAGAGAACGGGTATGGGACTATCTTTCCCATAGTGAAAAGGCGCAGCACATGGCGGACGGACTGCGGGAAATCGTAGAAATGGCAGACAGCCGGAATGCTGCCGACACTCCCATCACCGTTGTGATAGAGGATTTCGATGACAGAAACTCCCCCATTGCCTGCGTGAGCGGGATGCAGTGGTTTGCAGAACAGGTACCGGGGCTTTGCTTTACCTTTGACACAGGCAATTTTATCATCCATGGGGAGGATGTTTTTGCAGCGTGGGAGGAACTTAAAAATAAGGTCGTGCATGTACACTGCAAGGACAGGAAAATAAGCGCAGAGCAGCCTTTGAAAACACAGGAAGCAGGAGCCGACAAGCCTTTGCAGGCACAGGAAAATGAAATCCCGGACATAAAGGAATGTTACCTGCCGTCGGCAGTGGGGGAAGGCTGCATCCCCATAAAGGAATTAGTGCACAAGATGAAAGAATACGGCTACCGGGGGTATCTTGCCATTGAACACTTTGATGCGGCGGACCAGGAAACATACATGCAGAAATCCGCAGCAAACTTGCAGGAATATTGCAGCTAAACCAGTGGGCATATTCCAGATAGACCGGTATCGAAATCTATACAAAATAGTACATAATATCTGCAATTTAATCGGTTGCGGATTTACGGTTATCCACTTAAAATAAAATATCATGATGTTGGGGTCAAAACCATAAGTAACTTTGCCCCTATTTCTATAGTACCTTGAAAAATTCATATTTTGTAGCATATTGCTGGACTTTTTAGGAAATATGTG
>CAVHWP010000033.1:0-28336 GCA_963639875.1 Bacteroidaceae bacterium | reverse complement strand
TCGCCGCATGGCCTGTCAATGAATTTATTACATCCAATGATTTTTCAGGCAAAACCGTTATCCCGTTCTGTACCTCTGCAAGCTCCGGTATCGGTGAAAGTGCTACTTTGCTATCCGAAATGGCAGGAACAGGTAACTGGCAGGATGGCTACCGCTTCAGCAGTAACGCATCAGATTCCGAGATAACAGAATGGCTCTCCACCCTAAATTACTAATCAGAAAGGAAAATATCACTATGGAATACATCACTTTAAGCAATGGCGTAAAAATGCCGCAGCTTGGCTACGGTGTCTATCAGGTCACGCAGGACGAGTGTGAGCGTTGCGTACTGTCTGGGTAGAACACTATGGCTATGAGGAAGCAAAAAAGTCCGTGTTAGAATCCATGCGAAAGCTTCGCACTGACTATCTTGATCTCTGTCTCCTGCATCAGCCATTTTCCGATTATTACGGTGCATGGCGCGCACTGGAGGAACTGTATGAAGCCGGAAAAATTCGTGCCATAGGTGTCTCTAATTTCTATCCTGACCGTCTGGTGGACATCTGCTCCTTTGCGCGCATCCGCCCGATGATCAATCAGGTAGAGACGCACCCGTTTAACCAGCAGATTGAGGCAAAAAAGTGGATGGATAAGTACGGTGTACAGATTGAAGCATGGGCACCCTTCGGTGAAGGCCGCGGCGATATGTTTGCGAATCCTGTACTGAATGAAATCGGTACAAAATATAACAAGCGCGCGGCGCAAGTTATCCTTCGTTGGCATCTGCAGCGAGGCGTGATCATCATTCCAAAATCCACTCACATCGAACGAATGCAGGAAAATCTGAATGTCTTTGACTTCACGCTTTCCGAGGAAGACATGGCTTCCATAGCAGCGCTGGACACAAAAACCAGTGCCTTCTTCTCCCACTATGATCCTGCCATGGTAGAGTGGTTTGCAAGGATGGTGGAGGAACGCAAGAAGAACCAAGACTGCGACAAAGAGAAAAAGGAATGGTAAGGGGGCGGCAGAATGAATTATGTAACTCTGAATAATGGCATCCAAATGCCGCTGGTCGGCTACGGCGTTTTTGAAATTCCTGCAGAACAGACCGCTCAGTGTGTATTCGATGCGCTGGAAACCGGTTACCGGCTGATTGATACCGCACAGGCCTATTACAACGAGAAAGAGGTCGGTGACGGCATACAGCGAGGTATACGGGAACTTGGTATTCGCCGCAAGGATATTTTCCTTACTACGAAGGTCTGGGTAACGGAATTCGGCTATGAAAAGACAAAAGTCTCTGTAGAAGAATCTCTCCGTAAGCTTCAGACTGACTACCTTGATCTGGTGCTGATTCATCAATGCCTGTCTGATTATTATGGTGCTTACCGTGCTCTTGAGGATTTATATGACGAAGGCAAGATCAAAGCCATTGGCATTTCCAACTTCAGTGCCGAGCGTATGGCAGACATTGCAACCTTCAACCGCATTATCCCTGCAATCAACCAGGTGGAAACTCATCTGTTCTGGCAGCAATATGCTCTGCACGAATGGATGGAAAAGTATAACATTCAGCACGAGGCATCCATATCCACAGTCACATTCACATGATGTTTCGCTTCGTGGAGTTTGGACAAAAGGCATACCGTCTCAACATGCCCCGTCCAGGGGAACATGTCCACCGCAACACCCTTCTTCATACTATAACCATGTTTCTTTAAGTATTCCAGGTCTCTTGCCAGCGTTTCCGGGTTGCAGGAAACATAAACCACCCGCTTCGGTGCAAGCTTCACCAGAGAGCTTAAAAATGCCTCATCACTGCCGCTCCGTGGCGGGTCCATGAAGACCACATCCACCGTTGTTCGTTCCTCTGCCATCTGCACCATAAACTGCCCGGCGTCCTTTTCATAGAATGTGATGTTCTTCACGGCATTTCTCTTCGCATTCAGTCTGGCATCCGCCACTGCCGCCTTGTTTAACTCTACTCCGATGACCTGCTTGGCATGTTCCGATGCAATCAGTCCGATGGTGCCGGTTCCGCAGTACGCATCAAAAACCACTTCTTTTCCGGTAAGTCCCGCATATTCCATCGCTTTGTTGTAAAGCACCTCTGTCTGTTCCGGATTCACCTGGTAAAAGGATTGCGGTGAAATGCGGAATGTTTTGCCGCAAAGTGTATCTTCAATGTAGCCTTTTCCGTAAAGCACATAGTCCTTTTCACCCAATACCATGCTGGTGCCCCTGTTATTTACATTCAGGACAACCGTTGTAATCTCCGGGTGCTCCTTTAAGAGTGCCTTTACAAAGTTGTTTTTGGAAGGCAGGATGGGGGATGCCAATACCAGAATAACCAGAATTTCTCCCGTATTTCTGCCGCATCGGATAAGTACATGCCGGAATAATCCAAACCCGGTGTCCTCGTTATAAGGTTTTATTTTAAATGACTTCAAAAGCTTGTGGATAGTTAAAATAATTCTGTCGGCATCCTGATTTTCCAAGAGGCAGTTGTCCACCTGTACAATTTTATGTGTTTTCTCTTCATAGGTGCCGGAAATGATATTGTGACGTCTGTCCTCACCAAATACTGCATGTACTTTATGGCGGTAATGGTAGGGGTTGCTCATACCGATAATGGGGTCAAAGTTACCAAACTTTCCGCAGAGCTCCTTTACCTGCTTTTCCTTGTGCTTCAGATGTTCCTCATAGGAAACATCCAGAAAGCGGCATCCGCCGCACTTTTTATATACTTTGCAGGGCCCCGCCGATTTTTCTTCCTGCTGCCCTCTGTTCTCCGCTTGTCTCTTATTCTGCGGCTTCTTCTCCTGCCACTTTTTATTTCCCTGCTGCTTCTTGTTTTCTTCTCTCATTGTTCTTCTCCCTCTGCACGACCGCAGCCAAACTGCCGGACCTGCTCCACCATATGACCGATATTGCCCTCGCCCGCAAATTTGTTCTGGTCAAAAAAGTCTTCCTCTGCCAATGTCAAAAATCCCAACGGATGTTTTTCTTCGCGTAACGTCACATCCCCCCGCAGGGTTCCCACATACACTTCCACAAAGCAATCCTGATTATAATAAGTGAAATCCATCATATGTGTCAGGGTTATATCCGAACGTCCTATGCCGGTTTCCTCCTGCAATTCCCTGTATGCCGCATGAAAATGGGTTTCCCCCGGTTCGATTTTTCCGCCCACCAGATTATACTTTCCCAGATAAGGGTCCTTGGTTCTCTTGCAGAAAAGGAGCTTATCTCCTTCTTTATTAAAAACCATAATGCAATTATATCCCTGCATGGTATATCTCCTTTGATTTAAGGCATATTTACAATTCATGTCTTTTTGCTTCATCCCTACAACTTTTTCATAAAGTATTTTTCCCAAATTCCGTTTTTTGCTTCTTTTCCATTATGTCACATACAAAATCCTGCCACAAGAAAAACCGCACTTTCAAGGTACTGCCCTTGAAAATGCGGTTTTTCTGCTTCTTTTAAGTAGTCGGAGTGACGTGATTCGAACACGCGACCTCTGCCTCCCTAAGACAGCGCTCTAGCCAAACTGAGCCACACCCCGAAGCACAAGATGTATTATATCTTGTTTTTTGGGAAAAAGCAAGTGCTTTTTAAAATTTTTTCAATTTTTTATTCTTTTTGTATTTTTGGTACTTTTTTGCATATTTTTACGTTGCCGGTTCCGCTCGTTTACCCTGTCGCGAAAGAGCATATACAGTGTGGCTGTCAGGGGAATAAAGAAGAGCATTCCCGGTACGCCGAACAGGCTGCCTCCCACTGTCACCGCCACTAAAACCCAGATGGACGGAAGCCCCACGGAGTTTCCCACCACATGCGGATAAATCAGATTGCCTTCTACCTGCTGCAGCACTAAAAATAATACAACAAACCACAACGCCTGTACGGGATTAGTCATCAGAATAAGCAACGCTCCCACGGCACAGCCGATAAACGCACCGACTATGGGAATTAAGGCGGTCAGGGCAATCAGCACACTGATTACCAGCGCATAGGGAAACCGGAAAATGCTCATGGATACCAGAAACAAGCCTCCCAAAATCAGGGCTTCGGTACACTGCCCGACAATAAAATGACTGAAATTGGAGGCCAGCAGCCGCAGAACGTACTGCACCTTATCACAGGCATGGGGTGAAAGATAGGCTTTCAGGATTCTTCTCCCCTGGTCTGCCAGCCTTTCCTTCTGCGCTACGATATAAATGGCAAAGATAATGGCAACAAAACTGTCTACCACACCGCCGATTAGATTGCTTGCCATGACATAAGCAGAAGAAAGTACACTGCCCATGCCGCTTGTCAGAAACTGGCTTATATGTTTCCCAATTTCCACCCAGTCCGTTTCTTTGGTCTGCCATTTTTCTATCTGGGACAGGATTTCCGGATTATTGGCAAAAAGCTTCTCCAGATCCCTTAAAATTCTCGTTGTAAATGCCGGTATCTGGGCACCAATCAGTAAAAAACTTTCCTGCAGCCTCGGAACCACCGTTACAATGACTACGACCAAAACAGCGGCAATGAAAAGAAATGCCAGTAATAAGCTGACACCCCTTTTAAGCATTCTGCCGCTTTTCCCCCTCCACCTGCCGGGAAGTTTATTCTCGATTGCCCGCATGGGCAGGTTCAGCACAAAGGCAATACATCCCCCTGCCGCAAAGGGCGCCAGAATAGAAAGGCACATTCCTATGCCTTTTACCACACTGCCGCTGTATATCACAAGCAGTATGAGTCCCGCAGCAAACATAAGTAGTCCCCTTATCTGCTTTATCTTTACCTTATCAAATCCCATCCTAATTCCAATCCTTTTCTCACAATCCGTCAATTTTCAAAGTAAGTCCTATCCCCATCAATCCTTCGTTTCCAGCACCTTAAGCAGGAATTTCCAGACACGTTCTACGGAAGAAATGCTTAATTTTTCTTCCGTGGTATGGATGCCCTGCATGTCGGGTCCTAAGGAAATGCAGTCCAAATCGTCGATTTTGGAAGCCAGGATGCCGCATTCCAATCCGGCATGAATGGCCTGAAGCTGCGGCTTTCTGCCGTACATCTCTTCGTAAACCTTACCGCATTTCTCCCGAAGCGGGGACTCCACGCGATATGCCCAGCCGGGATATTCGCCGGTAATGGTGGAAATGCCGCCGCAAAGGCGGGTAATGGTTTCCACCTTGGAAAGCAGTGCATACTTGGCGCTCTCTAAGCAGCTTCTGACGGAGAAAGAAGCTACGGCTTCTTTTCTTTCGGTATCCAGCTCTAAAATACCCAGGTTCAGGGAAGTTTCCACCAGCCCCTCTACCTCGCCGCTCATGGCCTGCACACCGTTCGGGAATGCCAGCAGAGCGGATGCCAGACGCATGCTGCTTTCTTCATCGGCTGCCTCTTTTACCACTTCTCCCATATGCACGGTGGTAAGCTGGAAATCCGGGTCCTTAGTGCAGAGCTCCGTGTGAATGTCCTTCTCTGCCTTTAACAGAATATTCTCCAACAGTCTGCTGTGTTCTTCCGAAACAATAACCTCTGCCACCGTATGTCTGGGAATGGCATTGTCAGCAAGTCCGCCCTCTAAGGATACGATATGCACGGGAAATTCTTCTGCCATAAGATAAAGCAGTCTGCCCATAATCACATTGGAGTTGCCTCTACCCTTGTCAATCATTTCGCCGGAATGACCGCCGAGCAGTCCCTCCACGCTGATACGGTACAGCTCGCCTGCCTTTTCTTCCATGGTGAGAGGGAAAAAGCAGTTAATTCTGGCGCCGCCCGCACAGCTTGTTAAAAAAATGCCTTCTTCTTCGGAGTCAAGGTTCAGCATTCTTTTGGCTTTCAGACCGGACAAATCAATCTCCCTTGCGCCATCCATGCCCACTTCTTCATCCACGGTAATGATGACTTCCAGCGCCGGATGGGGAATATCGTCAGAAGAAAGCAGCGCCAGTGCATAGGCAACGGCAATGCCGTCATCCCCGCCCAGGCTGGTGTCCTTCGCATACAGAAAATCGCCTTCCACGCCCAGTGTCAGACCTTCCTTTTCCATATCAATGGCAGCTCCCGGTTTCTTGACGGCTACCATGTCCATATGTCCCTGCAAAATGACTGCGGGTTCCTGTTCATAGCCCCTGCTTGCCGGCTTCTTTATGATAATATTCTTCATTTCGTCCTGTATGCAGGAAAGATTATGTTCCCTGGCAAAAGAAACCAGATAGTTGCTGATGCCTTCCACATTTCCCGAACCGTGGGGGATTTTACATATTTCTTCAAAATAATGCCACACTTTCTGCGGCTCTTTGCCTTCTAATACGCTCATAGTATTTTTCTCCTTTCGCAGCCTGCTCTCTCGGATGCATCTGAACATATAGAAAGAAAAAACACTTCCCTTTGCAACGCTCATCACAAGTCTTTGCTTTCGGGAAGTGTCTTAAAATCTTTGGATTAATTATTTCGCATTTTCAACCAGGAAGTCAACTGCTTTTCTGATGGCAAGGTCTTCTTCTACCTGCTTCTTGCCCTTTTCTCCAAGCATTTCTTTAATCTTGTCTTCTTCCATCTGATACTTCTCAGACATATCCTTGATTTCTGCTGCATAATCTTCTTCGCTTGCTTTCAGGTCCTCAGCCTTAGCGACTGCTTCGAGTACCAGTCTGGACTGGATTCTCTTTAATGCCTGAGGCTTGGTCTGCTCCATAAGAGCCTGCGGTGTCATGCCGGTGAACTGCATGTACTGTTCCATGGTAAGACCCTGCATTCTCATTCTCTGGGAGAACTCTTCGATAATCTGTCTCTGCTCGGTTTCTACCATTGCATCGGGAATATCCATCTTTGCGTCTTCGATAACGGCGTCAATAACAGCTTCTTCCTTTGCTATCCTGGCAGCATCTGCTTTCTTCATCTCTAAGGATTTCTTAACGTCTTCCTTGTATTCTGCCATGGTATCGAATGCGGAAACTTCGCTTGCGAATTCATCGTCTAATTCAGGAAGCTCTTTTTCCTTGATATCCTTAATCCTGCACTTGAAGGTTGCAGGCTTTCCTGCTAAATCCTTTGCATGATAATCTTCGGGGAAAGTAACGTTTACTTCTACTTCCTTGTTTAATTCTGCACCGATTAACTGCTCTTCAAAGCCGGGAATGAAAGAACCGGAACCGATGGTTAAAGGATGGTCGGTACCCTTGCCGCCTTCAAAAGCCACGCCGTCTACGAAGCCTTCAAAATCCAGAGTAGTGATGTCGCCGTCTTTAACGGGTCTGTCTTCTACGCTGATGGTTCTTGCGCTGTTTTCTCTTTCCTTTTCAATCTGTGCATTGATTTCTTCTTCGGTAACAGCAAGGTCAGCTTCTTCTACCTTGATGCCCTTGTACTTGCCGAGGGTAACTTCCGGCTTTACGGCTACTTCTGCGGTAAAGATGAAATCCTTGCCCTTTTCAATCTGGGTTACGTCAATCTTGGGAGCGGATACGATTTCTTCTTCGCATTCATCCAGTGCTTTTTCGTAAGCATCGGGAATCAGTTCGTTGGCTGCATCTTCGTAGAAGATAGCGGGACCGTACATTTTTTCAATCATATTGCGAGGTACCTTGCCCTTACGGAAACCGGGTACACTGATTTTGTTTTTGTTTTTCTGATAAGCCGTTTCCAGTGCTTTCTCTAATTCTTCAGCGGGCACTTCAATGGTCAGCTTCGCCATGTTGTGTTCTAATTTTTCTACCTGTAAACTCATTGTTACAATTCCTCCTTAAAGTCGTGGCTATAACCTATATACCCACAGTCATTTACAGATTATAGCATAAGAATGGGCGCTTGTCTATTCATTTTTGCAACTGCGTGCCGCCCCTGAAGCCTTCTTTTATATTTACAATCTCCCCATCTAAGAGAGATGCGTCTTCGCCGTCATGGGTGGAAATAAGAACCATTCGCCCGTTTGCGTATTTGCGGATGCAGTCCGCCGCATTTTTGCGGTTCTCCCCGTCCAGTCCCGTAAAGGGTTCGTCCAAAAGCAGACAGTCTCCGCCCCGGGCAATCGCCCTCGCCAGGGAAACCCGCCGTTTCATACCGCCGGAAAGCTCTTCCGTTTTTCTAAGAAGAACATCGGAAAGCCCCAGGTCCGTGAGGATTTGCTTTGCTTTCTCCTCCCCTGCTGCCACTGCTGCATTCTGCAATACCGTGGCTCCGGGAAGCAGTCTGTCCTCCTGAAATAAAACCGATGCATGGCTGCTGCCGGATACGCTTCCTTCCTTCGGGGCATAAATTCCCGCCATGGTAAGAAGAAGGGTCGTCTTACCGGCTCCCGAGGGCGCCATCAGACAGTAACTTTTTCCCTTCCGGTAAAGGGCATTCACATCCCGCAGCACCAGCTTTTCCCCATAGCCCTGGAACAGTCCGCACACCCTAACATCCTCTGCCGGGTAATCCTGTTCTTTCCCGGCAAGAAGCGGCTGCCAGTCACGCAGCTTCCGGAAGAAAAACAAAAACAGCTTTTCCAATAAGAAGGACAATGCCACCACTACTGCCGTCCAGGCAAATACTCCCGCCGTATCCAGGTATATTTTGGACTCATACAGAGCCGTGCCGATAGCCCAGCGGGGCGTACCGATAACCTCCGCTGCAACGCCTGCCTTAAAGCTCATGCCAAGCGCCGTCTGCAATGCCCCTTCCAAAAAAGGCGCCAGTGCCGGCCGCACAATATACAATGCCTTCACGGGAAAGCGCAGATGAAACACCTGTGCCATTTCTACGAGATTTTTATCCACATGGGTAAGCCCTTCCAGGAAACTGACGTATATAATAGGAAGAGTCACCAGAAAGGAAATTGCCACAGACAGGCTGTCCGCTCCCCACCAGATGAGTAATATCACCACAAAGGAAGCCACCGGAACCGCTTTGGCAAACTGCATAACCGGCGCCAGAAGTCTCTGCACGATGCTGCTTTTAAAGCTTACCACCGCCAGCAGACAGCCGGCAAAAAAAGCTGCCAGAAATCCAACAGTTACCCTGAAAAGGGATACTCCCACCGTTTTCCAGAAGGAAGCGGTAACTGCCTCCCTTATCAGTGCCTGCAGGGTTTCCGCAGGACCCGCTATCAAAATCTGATTGTGTACGAAAAATGCGGCAAGCTGCCAGACACCCAGCCAGAAGATAACTATGCCGATGCCTGCCAGCCTGTCTTTTGTTTTTTTATTCATAGTAGAAATCGTCTGCCGGAAGTTCTCCGCCGACAGAGGTCGGGTTCAGGTCATATAAAACCTTCAGATAACCGGAAAGCGCCTCTTTCATTTCACTGCCCGTCATGCAGGTAATGTTGCAGGAAGGAATTGCCTTCTGTGCCACCGGTTCCTTGGCTATGATTTCCTGTGCCACGCAGAGGGCTGCGGTTTCTTCCACGTTGGAATTGGCAAAGTCCGCACTCTCCTTATGGTCTTTTAAGAACTGTTCTACGGCTTTTTTATGCTCCTTTAAGAAATCGTTCCGTACAATCGTAACACCGGTCAGCAGGCTGCTGCCGTCTTCCGCTACCTTATCCCATTCTTCCGTCAGGGAAGCGCATACCTTTAAGGCGTCGTTCTGTGCGCATGCCACCGTCACAAACGGCTGGGGAAGAAGTCCTACGGCATCCGGGTTTTCAGAAAGAACTGCCGCTACTTCGGTTGCTTCGGATTTGTATTCCAGGGTCACGTCTTCCAGAGAAAGACCGTTCTGCGCTAACAGATACTGCAGGCAGTAATCCGGGGTTGTGCCTTTTCCCGTCAGATAAACCGTCTTGCCGGCAAGGTCAGCCACACCGGTAATATCGTCCCTGCCGGATACCAGATAAAGCACGCCGAGCGTATTGACATCCAGTACCGTAACGCCGCCGTCCGTCTTCTGGTAAACAATGGCTGCCACATTGGCGGGCAGCAGCGCAATGTCCAAATCTCCCTTTACCACCTGTGCGGTCAGTTCATCCGCAGCCGTTGCCATGGTAAATGTGTAGGTATTCTGTGTATTGCCTTTTTCCGCTTCATCCATCAGGTGCAGAAGTCCGATGGTGGTCGGTCCTTTCAGGGCTCCTACCCTGATTTCCGCACTTTCCTCTTTTTTGCCGCAGCCGGAAAGCACCAGTGCTGCCAGCATTACTACCATAACTGCCAGTGTCAGCAATCTTCTTTTTATTTTTTTCATAATGGTTTCTCCTTGTCCTTAAGATTAGTCTACGCTAACCATTGTAAATTACCTTTTCTGTTTTGTAAATCGGTAATTTCAATTCATCTTACAATAAAATCAGAAAAAAGAAAAGATAAAAATGCTTTCTTCTTTCCGGTTGTGGATTTTTCTACTTTGTGATACTCTGTAGAAAGAATCGGAGGAAAACGGAGGTGCGGTATGATTTCCAATCTGGAATATTACAAAACATTTTATTATGTGGCTAAAACCGGGTCTTTAACCCAGGCAGCCTCCTTACTGTCCATATCGCAGCCGGCGGTCAGCCAGGCCTTAAAACAACTGGAGCAGCAGACAAAAGCCAAGCTTTTTAAGCGGGTGTCCAAGGGGGTAAAGCTGACAGCGGAAGGCGAACTGCTCTACTCCTACGTGGCAAAGGGCTACGAACAGTTTCTGCTCGGGGAGGAACGTCTGAAGCAGATGCAGAATTTAGAGCTCGGCGAAATCCACATCGGTGCCAGTGACATGACCCTGCAGTTTTTCCTTCTTCCTTATTTAGAGCAGTTTCATGAAAAATATCCCGGCATCAAGGTGATTGTTTCCAATGCCCCCACGCCGGAAACCATTGAAAACTTAAAAAAAGAACAGATTGATTTCGGTGTTGTCAGCTCCCCTCTGCCGGAGGACCCTTCCGTATGTGCCCTCCCCGTGCGGGAAATCGAAGATATCTTCGTATGCGGCAGGCGCTTTATTTCCTATAAGAACCGGACGCTGGACTTATCCGTCCTGGAAACACTGCCCCTTATCTGTCTGGAAGGCAATACCAGTTCCAAGCATTATATGGAAGAATTTCTGTCCAAAAATAATGTTACCATCAAACCGGAATTTGAGCTTGCCACCAGCGATATGATTATCCAGTTTGCCCTGCGCTCCCTGGGCATCGGCTGTGTGGTGAAAGATTTTGCCCTGCCGTATCTGCAGTCCGGCAAGCTGTTTTCCCTGCGTTTCAACCAGATGATACCGAAACGGAATTTCCTGCTGGTTACACCGGCGGGCGGTCATATGTCCCCCGCTGCCGAAAATCTGCTGCATCTTATTTATCAGGATTTAAAAGAACGTCCGCAAACGAAATGATTTGTAAATCTGTTTGCCGTTCGGGAAAGAAAGGAAGATTTTTATGATTAAAAATGTGATTTTTGATATCGGTGATGTGCTTGTTTACTTCTCTTACCGGGAATATTTTGCTTCCCTCGGCTATGACGAAGCCATGATTGACCGGCTTGCCAAAGCCACCGTCTTTAACGAAGTCTGGTCCCATTTTGACCGGGGAGATTTAAGCGACGAAGAAATCATTGATTTGATGGTAAAGGCGGACCCCGAAATTGAAAACGATATCCGCCGTGTTCTTGTAAACTGCCACGACATTGTGGTGCAGCACGACTATGCCGTTCCCTGGGTCCGGGAATTAAAGCAGAAAGGCTATCACGTATATTTCCTGTCCAACTATTTTGAAAAACTGATTCGGGAAAATCCCGAGGCATTGAGCTTTATCAATTATATGGACGGCGGCATTTTTTCCTGCCGTGTGCACATGTTAAAGCCCGCACCCGAAATTTACAAGGCTCTTTTATCCAAATACCAGTTGAAAGCAGACGAATGTGTCTTTTTCGATGACAGAAAAGTGAACGTGGAAGGCGCCAATGCGGTAGGCATCCACGGCATCGTCTTTGAAAACCTGGCACAGGCAAAAGAAGCACTGACCCGTATGGAGTAATCCCGGGCAGTGCTTCTTTATTTTATCCTATAACTCTTTTGTTTTGATACTCTTTGCTCTTATATGGACTTTATTTTTCTATTTCTTATCTGTGGCTTTTCCAGCTTTGTTTGGTCCGGAAGTCTGTCCGGAAGCATCCTGCGCTTCTTCGGCATCTTCTTTCATGCCTTCTAAAAGATGCACATCCGCCATGGTTTCTTTTCCGGTTATTTTTCCGTACATCCAGATATACATCCAGGTAAGCAGAGGAATGATGGCGGTTGCCAGAAGGCAGCCCATAACCCAGTTGCCTGCGGAAGAGGTATCTAAGATTGCCACAATCAGCGTCACTACATATAACATTACCAAAAGCACGATTGCTACCCATGCCGCAATCTGTTTGCCTTTTCTGCTCACTTCATTCCTTCCTTTCTGCGTCAGAAATCCTGTTTGCTTATTTCTTTAAGGGACTTTCACGGTAGATGATATCGTCTCTGCCCGGTCCGTTGCTGACCATGGTGATGGGATATCCAATCTGTCCTTCGATAAATTCAATATAATTCTTGCAGTTCTCCGGCAGCTCATCGTAATTCTTGATGCCTCTGATGTCGCATTTCCAGCCGGGAAGAGTCTTTAATACCGGCTTTGCCTTTTCCAGTTTGTGGGTAACCGGGAAGTCCGTTGTCACTTCGCCGTCAATGTCATAGCCAACACATACGGGAATTTCATCCAGGTATCCCAGTACATCCAGAACGGTAAACGCTACATCCGTGGTACCCTGCAGACGGCATCCGTACTTGGAAGCTACGCAGTCAAACCATCCCATACGTCTGGGACGTCCGGTTGTGGCACCGTACTCACCGCCGTCGCCGCCGCGTCTTCTCAGTTCATCTGCTTCATCACCGAAGATTTCGGATACGAAAGCACCTGCGCCTACTGCGGAAGAATATGCCTTACATACGGTAACGATTTCCTTAATTTCATAAGGAGGAATTCCTGCACCGATGGCACCGTAAGCTGCCAGAGTAGAGGAAGAAGTAACCATGGGATAAATACCGTGGTCCGGGTCCTTTAAGGTTCCCAACTGTCCCTCTAACAGGATGGTCTTGCCTTCCTTGATTGCCTTGTCCAGATATGCGGATACATCGCATACATAAGGAGCAACCATATCTCTGTATTCCCGTAAGGTTGCAAGCAGTTCTTCGGGATTGATGGGGTCCTTGTGATATAAATGCTCTAAGAGAATATTCTTTGTTTCCAGTACACGGTAAACCTTTTCCTTTAATAACTCATCATCGAAAAGCTCGTTTACCTGGAAGCCAATCTTGGCATATTTATCGGAATAGAACGGCGCAATGCCGGACTTTGTGGAACCGAATGAATTCTTGCCCAGTCTTTCCTCTTCATACTGGTCAAATAAAATATGATACGGCATTACAATCTGTGCTCTGTCGGAAATCAGAAGCTTGGGTGCCGGTACGTTTCTGTCCGTAATGGACTTCAACTCCTTCATCAGTACCGGAATGTTTAATGCCACACCGTTGCCGATAATGCTTACTGTATGCTGATAGAAAATACCGGACGGCAGTGTGTGCAATGCAAATTTTCCATAGTTGTTTACAATGGTGTGTCCTGCATTGGCACCACCCTGAAAGCGGATGATAATGTCTGCTTTTTCCGCCATCATGTCGGTAATCTTACCTTTTCCTTCGTCTCCCCAGTTTGCGCCTACTACTGCTTTAACCATAGTGTCCTCCCTTTCATCGACTCACTCGATATCTGCTTTGCGCAGAAATTTGTGCTTTTCGCACTTACTCTGTTATTATAGTCGATGTCAACACATAAGTAAAATCAATATTTATTATATGTGATATTGTTAAAACTTATTTCAGCCATTCGGAACGCTTCACTGCCAGCAATGATTTGAAAATATCAAAATCCTCTATGGATGTTAATTTGATATTTTTATCGGAACCCGCCGAAAAATGAACCTGCTCGCCCATTTCTATTAACAGGGTACAGGATGCAACCGAATTGGTAATTCCTGCCTCCAGTGCCCTTCTGTGAATATCACAGATTCTTCCTATCTGGAAGCCCTGCGGGGTCTGTGCTCTTCTTAAAAGATTTCTGGGATAGCTTCCGGAAGAGATAATGCCATCCTCTGTCTGTAAAATAGCTTCCGCACAGGGAATGGAGGCAATCGCCGAACCGTACTGTTTCGTTTTTACAATACAGTCCGATATAATTTCAGCGGAAACCATCGGTCTGATGGCGTCATGAATAAGTACAATATCTTCTTCGTTAAAATGCTTTTCCAGTTCAAACAGACCATTGCGGATGGAATCCTGTCCGTTTTTTCCTCCGGTCACAACATACTGCAGCTTGCTGATATTAAACTGCTTCGCATATGCCCGTAAAATCTTTTCCCATCCTTTTAAGCATACAACGGCTATGGAATCAATCTCGGGATGGTTTTCAAAAGCCTCCAGAGTATACACAATAACCGGCTTTTCATTTACCGTCAGAAACTGTTTGGGAATGTCCTGATGCATCCGGCTTCCTTTTCCGCCTGCAATAATAAGTGCTACTGTAGCCATTTTTCTTCCTCCTATTTCTTAAAATCCAAGCTCTCTTACCGCCTGTATAATCTGTGTATCTAATTGGGGACCTGACGTCAGGCAGTCGCATCCGCCATGTATATTGGGCAGAAGCCCGCAGTCTTCGTAGATAAGTTCAATGAGCACCGGTTTATTATTGGTAAGAACATCTCTGTAATTGTCTAACTCCTCCACAGAGCCGATTCGGTGTCCTCCTATTCCATATGCTTCCGCTATCCCTGTAAAATCACAGGAAAAATAATCCCCGCTGGCTTCATCCGTTGCAAAATAATGCTCCTGCAGATAAGCTTTCTGAAACAGCTTTATATGTCCCAGCGCCCTGTTGTTTAATACGATTATCTTAACCGGAAGCTGCTTTCTGCCGATTATATTCAGTTCCTGAATATTCATCTGCATTCCTCCGTCACCCGTAATAACACAGGTCGGGTGTCCGTTTCCCAGTGTTGTACCAACCGCTGCCGGCAGGGCATATCCCATGGCGCCAAAGCCGCCGGAAACAAACATTCTGGTATGCTCTTTGATAACAGAGGACTGGGCACCGTAAATCATATTGTTGCCGACATCCAGTGTAATATTGTAATTATCCGGTAAAAGACCGGTTACCTTTTCCACAAAAGTATTTCCGTAAGTAACATCACAGTTTTTAAGAATTTTCTTTAATTTCCCGCAATGCTCTGCCCATTCTTTCTTCTGCTCCGCATCATATTCACTGCCTGCAAGCATTATCAGGTCATCCATAACCGTGCGCAAATCCGCTTTTATCCGTACCTCATTGTCTTTTAAGGTTCTCTCCAGCTCCGCCTCATCAATATCCACGCGGAAAAGTTTGGCATTGGGGGCAAATTTAGGCAAATCGTAACCTATCGACTTTGCACACAGCCGGGTGCCTATCGTTAATACGCAGTCTGTTTGGGAAAGCACAATACCCGCTTCTCTTCTGGCTGTTCCTCCCAGATAGCCAACACGGTATTCACTGTCTGTGGGCAGTAAATCCAGTGCCGGCAAAGTTGTAATAACCGGAATTTTCAATACCTCCACCATTTTGCGGAACGTATCCTCGCAGCCCATCTGGTGAATTCCTGCCCCGGCAATAATAACAGGCTTCCGGCTTTGCTGCAGTTTTTGCAGATACTCCTTTACCTGCTCCCTGCTGCCGCAGAAATCCTGTTCTTTATATATCCAGTTTTCCTTTTTATCCACTTCGTTCCGGCATATATTAATCGGAAGCTCCAGAAATACAGGTCCTTTTCTTCCTTCCATTGCCGTACTCCATGCCTCCTGCATACACCCGACAATGTCGGTATTGTTATCTATTTCAAATACTTTTTTGGTAATACCTTCCGCCATCTTCGGAGCCTGGATTTCCTGAAATCCGAGCTGTCTTACTTTTAAATTTCTTCTCTTGTCCTTCGTATTTACCTGCCCGGAAATACAAATAAGCGGAATGGAATCAAACCATGCATTCGCCATTCCCGTTATCAGATTCGTAAATCCCGGACCGCTTGTTGTCAGGGCTATCCCCATTTTTCCGGTTGCCTGGGCATACCCACAGGCTGCCAGCGCCACACCCTGTTCCGTGGCACATTCATGATACTGTATTTTATCCTGACGCTTTCCCATAGATTCAAACAGGTAGGCAATCATGCCTCCCTGGTATCCGAATACATCCGTAACCTGATTGTCAATAAAAAAATCGATTATATACTCAGCTACTGTCATTACTTTTATACCCTTTTTTTCCAATCACTGTGAAGCAGCGGTGATTGTCTGATTTCCTTTCCCTCTTCCAAATCCTTTATCTGTCTGACCCGGAACGCATGATGCTCTCCAATAAACCGGGCATCCAGAAATATCTGCAGTCTTCTTTCCACGTCTTCATATGCCATGTGGGAAGCTCCAAATGCGATGACATTGGCATCATTGTGCTCCCGCATCTTCCGCACTACTTCATCATCATAGCCGATGCCGCACATGATTCCCTTGATTTTATTGGCTGCTATGGCAATACCGGTTCCCGTAGCGCAGATTAACACTCCTAAGCTGCACTCTCCCGATGCCACAAGTTTTCCTACTTTTGCTGCGAAAACAGGACTGTCGCATGGTACATCCTCATAAGTTCCTACATCTTCTACCTCGTAATGATTTTCTTTGAGGTAATGAATTAATTTCGTTTTATAGGCGAATCCGCAGCGGTCTCCTCCGATTGCAATTTTCAAACTGACATCTCCTTATCCCCACCCGAAAAACGTTTCAGGTCTATTTCATAAATTTCATCCATACCGCACACCGGTTTCCAGCCCAGCGCACTTATTTTCTCATTGCTCTGCACAAATGAAAAACTGGGCAGATAGCCGGTCACAGACTCCTTTTGTATTTCAAACACCACTTTATTCGTGGGTGAAAACTGTCGGAACAAATGCTCTGCAATATCCTTAAGCGGCCGGAACGTTTCCGGGTTTGTGACATTGTAAGCCTCGCCCCTCTTTCCGTAAAACAGAACCGTAAAAATAGCCGAAACCGCATCCAGTGTATAAAGAAAACATTTTCTGACGGTGCCGTCCGATTTCAAAACCAGATTTCTTTTTTCTGCCAGACAACGCAGAATTTCATTAAAAACCCGCGGCTCCTCATACGGTTGAAAAAGTCCCTGTATGGAAGCCGGACGGACAATCACGGTATCCACTCCATACTCTTTTTCAAATGCATTGCATAAAAACTCACCGCTCCGTTTTCCCACCGGATAAGCATTTCTGATATTCAGCGGGTCTATGGTTCCCACATACGATTCCGCAACCGGCTCCTCACTGTGCGGCGTTCCGTAAACATCCATGGACGACAGATATAAAAAGCGGCAATGCTCTTTTTCCTGCGCAAGCTTCAGAAGCCGGAGTGTTTCATTCACTATAATATCAAACGTTTCCACCGGATACTCCATGAAAAAGGTCCGCGCCGTGGGGGCGGCTCCATGTATGATATAATCCACCTGCTTCTCCCCGATTGCCTCTTTTTCCTTTCCGAACTCACACAAAATCACCGAATCCGTCTCATCCAGATATGCCAATCCCTTCTGCGGATTTCTTGTGGACGCATATATGGCAGCCTGTGTTCCGTTAATTTCATTTTCCAGAAGCAGCCACTTGATAACCGCCTGCCCTGTCATTCCTCCGGCGCCCGTGACCAGAAAGGTTTTGTTTTTTATATTTTCCGTAAAAGGAAACAATGAAATATATTTCAGAATTTCCTTTTTTTCCAAATCCGCGATTTTCACATTTCCTCCTGCCATAAACCTATCAGTTTCAGGATTCTTTCCCTGCTGTTTCCGTCCTGATGGGTATGCATCAGGGAACGAATTCTGTGTCTTTTTTCCTTTGCGGAATCGATACCGTCACTGACTTCCTGTACAAAAGTCACCATATCCTCAAAGCTGTATAACTCTTTTCCGGGCAGATAATCGGTCAGCGGCTCAAATACAAAGCCTCTGCTCTCTTTATACAAATCCTCATCCTGCAGAACAAAAGCCAGCGGTCTGTCCAGAAGCACATAGTCCACTGCCGCCGAGGAAAAATCACTTATCAGGGCATCCGCCTGTGCCAGCAGGCTGTTTATCTGGTATCCCGTCTTTGCGATATCCACATGCGTCAGCACTTTGATATTGGAAAAATTCAGATTCCGGATTGCCGAATTTTCCTGAATAGGATGTAATTTAATAATCAGGAACATATCCCTTTGTGCCAGCAGGTCATTCATCTGCTCCGCATATTTCACACTGGTAAGGATGGGCATGCCCGTTTCCGAGGGAACCTCATACTCATTCAGGGAGTTCAATTCCTGTATTGTCTGTCTGAATGTCGGCAGCCAGAAAAGATATTTTCTGCATTTGGGAATCTGCAGAATTTCATCCAGACCCTTATCCTGCTTTTCAAACAGCAAATCCTCTTTTGCCAGTCCCGTATCAAACACCTTGTTTCTGTCGCATCCAAAATACCGGGCATGCAAATCCAGATACACCGGTCCGGACACCGTTGTATAATCAAAGAAAGAGTTTAAGGCTCCTCCCTGTTTATTCTTTTTCGCCTTAAATCCGTTTCCGTGCCACAAATTCACCCGGATTTGTTCCTTACCGCAGAACCGCGTCCAGTACATGGCATCCGTAAAAAACAGATACTTTGACGTTCTCAGATGATAAAAATAAATAAACTTCCGGAAAATATTTTTAGAATGAATCCATTCGTAAGAAATCGCATGCGTGTTTTTAATTTTGTTTATCTGCGGATAGTCCTTAGGGTTATGTACCATCCATATCATCTTATATTCCCGATTATACCCTTTTTCAACCATATAATCAAATAAGGCTCTGGCGTTATCCGTATAATCCCACCCCGGAATATAATGGTAATTTCCGCTTCTGAACAACAGCTTTTTCTGCGGTTTTAACCGGTTGTAAAACCACCTGAAATGATAAAAATGCATTTCTTCCCTGTGAGGGAAAAAATAAACGGTTTTGACATCTTTCCAGACATCGGATTCCTCCAGCTGTTTGGCTACTTCCTGATAAAAGGAAGTGGTCAGCAAAATAACATACGGACCTTCTTCCGGTTTTATATGGGAAACATCCTGAATTACAAATTCCTTTTCATTTCCCGTAAAGGCTGTTCCCTGCAGTTTTGCGTTATTATCCCCCACTGCCAGAATGTTTTCTTCCAGTCCCTCAATCCTTCTGCAGATGGAACGTAATTTGGCTCCTGCTCCAAAGCAGTAAAATTTCATTCCCGACTTTACCCACTTTTTCAGTTTCCGGTCACTAAAAGGTTTTATTTTCATTTTACTTATGTAAGCCTGCCTTTTCTTTTATAAATTCGTATATTTTTATTCCTGCCGTACCGTCAAGATTTTCTGCTATATGGGAAAACTTTTCTCTCTGTTTTTCCCCATCATGCATATCCCTGCGCACATATTCCATAAAATTGCCTGCGGAAATATACTTTGTTTCACATACCCCCCACGGAAGGTTTTTCCCTCTTGGAGCAAAACTTTGGACTATGGCATCACATTCCGCATCAACCGATGTCCGCACCGGCATCCATGTAAAATTATCTTTCCCGTCCAGCACCGTAAGTCCATGCCTGTTGGCATCCTGAAACATAATTTTGTCGTCCGTCACTTTTTTTACCATCAGGAAGTGATTGGGATGGTTATAAAAAGGGCTCTTTCGTTCCGTCAGGGAAAAAGGAAAATCATTTCCCGCATTCTGCAATGTGTAATCCTTTGCAGACAATTTTAATATGGCATTGTTTTTCCTTGGGAAAATATAGATACCGCTCTGCAAAGCCAGAATCTTTTCAAAGCTGTTTGTTTTTGTTTCCTCCCATGTGTCGGGAAAATGGTTTACCGTAACCGTTTGTCCGTTTTCCATGTCGCGGACAATGATTATATTCGCTGTCAGGCATCCCAGTATTACTTTATCGTCCTTGCAGTCCATGCTTCCAAATCCGCCGTCCTGTCCTTCCAGCAGATGTATTTTACTTTCTCCGTTATCAAGCCGGTATTCCAGAAGCAGCGGTCTGTATGCGGATGCGCAGAACAGACGGTTTCCCTGCTGTGCCGAAGCACCCGCCATACAAAACATCTGCCCGCCGTCGTTTTCCTTTTTCATCCTGTTTACCGGTTCTTCTAAATATTGCACGGAATAATCGGTGCATGACATTTTCACAAGGGCAGGATAGGTTCTCGGTATCAGGAACAAAAATCCGTCATACAGAATTCCCTTATTGAACTTTTCCTTTTGTGCCGGCTCCGGCACCTCAATTTTCTGAAAGCTTTCCGTTTTCGTATCAAATACCGCTATCTGTTTTGCATTTCTGGGTATCAGATACAGTTTCCCATCTTCCTGCAACATATCTATATAGAGGTTGCTCGTCTCCGCTTCTCCGGGAATTATGTATATTTTTTCAATTTCACTGGAAGACCTGATTTTCAGGAGTCCGTTTCTTCCCGCTGCCACGGCATACATAATTCCTTCCTGCTCTGCATCCATAAGGCAGCTGGATATCTTCAGGTTTTCCGCTTCGCTGTCCTCACTCAAAATCGTCTGTTTTATAAAGAAAAGAGGCTTACCCGTTACGCCGAAAAGATGACAGACCGATGAAGTAGCTTCCCCTATGTAAGCATCTGCCAGAACGATGGCTCTCTCTATCTCAGGGGAATAGTCAAGAATTCCATAAGGATATTTTTGAAAGGTATTCATTACTTCCCGATACACCGGCATAAGCTGCGGACGCATGGTGCGGATGGTTGACTCCAGCAGCGGGTGTGGACGCCAGAGCAGTGTAACCTTTTCTTTTATTGCCGCTTTCAGCAGATACAGAATTTTCAACAGACTGTTGCTGTCATTGTTCAGCAGTCCGTTGATTCCCGTATTTACAAAAAACACCTTATCATGTATTCTTTTTTTCCATTCCACCGGAATTTCGCAGCCATCTTTTTCCATATTAATGACTTTGTCAAATTTCGGGGACCCCAACGCCACTACCTTATCCTGTATCTGAGAATCAAAATAAGGAACCTGTTTTACCCCCTGTGCAATTATGTAATCCACATTTGCATATGCCGGCAGACACCGGTGCATTTCACTGCCCACTCCTCCGGAAACATAATACGGCACGTATACCAGTTCATCCGTGTACTGTTTCAGTCTGTCCGAATAAAACTCCGGCAGTACGCTGGTTATAATATTACAATCATCATAGGGAGAATGTATCACAATGGCTTCGGGCATCCTGTTTTCCAGACTATACTCCCGGTAATCCACAGCATTCACTTCTGCGGGATACAAATCCTTTTCATAGTGCATTTCCCTTACGCTTCCATCCGCATTCTTTTCAAAATACGGAATGGGAACCACATATACCTCACAGGCTTCATCCCTCTTTGCTTCCTTCCATATGCTTTCCATGGAATCCCACATTGCGGCCTTATACGGCATAAAAACCATTTCAAAGCTATCCCTTATGTTCAGCCGAATATTTGCTTTCACCTGCTCCAGTATCCCGTCCGCAGCCTCAAAAAAAGCATCCGTTTCTTCTTCCGAGGACGCAAGGGCTTCACTTATTCTATATATCTCTTCACAGTAATTTTCCAGCAACGGAATATTTTCCGTTCCCTCTGAAAGCTGTTCCAGCATGTTTCCCAGCGCCACTGCTCCCTGCTGGCATTGCTCCAGCAAATCCATTGCTGTGTTTTCATCATGCCGCAGCAGGCGGTCCCGGATACCGGCATGCATTTCCTGTAATGTATTTAAAAGCTCCCACGCCTGATTTTTATATCTTTTCCTCATGTATTTGTTCTCTCTTTAACTGTATCTTAATCAAAATTATACTATATTTATATATATCGGACAACCTGTCAGAAAAGATAATCAGGCACTTCATTATCTTCTGTGTATATGTTATAATTTATCTATATTGTGCAGAGAGGAGCTTCTTTATGACACCCATTTCCATATGTGTAATCGCCAAAAATGAAGAAAAAAACATTCGCACCTTTCTTTCCTCCATTCAGAAAAGCATGGGGAAATATCCTTACGAAATCGTATTGGTTGACACCGGTTCCACCGATTGCACCAGAGAAATTGCCAAAGAGTTTAACGTGCGTCTTTTCTCTTTTGAATGGATTAATGATTTCAGTGCTGCCAGAAATTTTTCCATCCGCAAAGCATCCTATAAATGGATTCTGGTTCTTGACTGTGATGAATATGTAACTCACATTGAGACTGACTGCTTTGAACAGATGATGCAGCAATATCCTTCCGGTGTGGGACTTATCACCCGTCATAATCAGTGCCTTTCTTCTGCCGGTGAACGGGTTTACACCGATTATGTAAACCGTTTTTTCCCGAAGAAAAAATATCATTATGAAGGTATTGTACACGAACAGCTTGTAGCAGAAAATCACCAACCCTATGAAATGGTTACTCTCCCCATTGAGGTAAATCATGTAGGCTATATCGGTTCCAAGATTTCTCTGGAGCAGAAAGCCGCCCGTGACAGTGCTCTGCTTCTTGAAATGCTGGAGAAAAATCCCAATGACCCCTATCTTTATTTTCAGTTAGGCCAGTCTGCCACCCTCACCGGAGACATAAAAAATGCCTATCAGTATTATAAAAAGGGACTTTCCTTTGACATCACCCCCGAGTTGGAATATGTTCGGCTCATGCTTCTTGGTTATGGAGAATCTGCCTTAAAATTGGGATATTACAAAGAAGTTTTGGACATACTGGAAAATGTTTTGGATGACTTTGATAATACACCGGAATTTTCCTGTCTTCTCGGAAGAGCTTATCGCTTGAACGGTCAGTATATCAATGCCATGAAAGCCTTTCTGAAAGCAACCACCTATCCTTCCGCTGCCATGGAGGGCTCCAATACCTATATTCCTCTATACCATATGGGATATATCAATGAAATGCTGGGAGATAATGCTTCCGCCCGGAAGTTATACGAAAACTGTGGGGAGTATGCCCCTGCAAAGGACCGTCTGGCTGTTCTTGCCGGCAAATAAGATTTTCCTGTTTTGAATACTGCTTCATGAAAAAAGGGATTGGCTTTCGCCAATCCCTTTTTGGTAGTAGTTAAATTACTGTAACAGAGAAAGTACACCCTGGTTAGCTGAATTGGACTGAGCCAACATAGCCTGACCTGCCTGAGCAAGAATCTGATTGTTAGAGTATTTAACCATCTCTGTAGCCATATCGGTATCACGAATCTGGCTTTCAGCGGATGTGGTATTCTCAACAACGTTGTCAAGGTTCTTGATGGTGTGCTCAAGTCTGTTCTGAATAGCACCCAAATCAGAACGCTGCTTGTTCAGAGTCTTGATTGCATTCTTAATGGTTGTAATGGAACCCTGTGCTGCTGTTCCGTCTGTACCGCTAACGCCGGTACCCTTTAAGCCTGCAATCTTAAGACCTGCAGAGCTGATAGCAGAAATCTTGATAGCAATCTGGTTGTCAGCTGTTCCTTCTGCACCAACCTGTAACTTCTCATCGAAGGAGCCATCCAGTAACATCTTCTCATTGAAGGTGGTGGTGGTGGATACACGGTCGATTTCGTCTACCAGTGCATCAACTTCGCTCTGGATGTAGGTACGGTCTTCTTCCTGATTGGTTCCGTTTGCTGCCTTAACTGCCAGTTCATTCATTCTCTGAAGCATGTCATGAACTTCGTTTAATGCACCTTCAGCTGTCTGTACGCAGGAGATACCGTCCTGTGCGTTGGCACTTGCCTGTGTAAGACCTCTGATCTGACGTCTCATCTTTTCGGAAATTGCAAGACCAGCTGCATCATCTGCTGCACGGTTGATCTTGTAACCGGAAGATAACTTCTCAGTGGATTTAGACTGCGCGGAAGAAGTTACTCCTAACATTCTGTTTGAGTTCATTGCTCTTAAGTTGTGCTGTACTACCATAATTTTTCCTCCTTGGATTTTCCTGAGCGGCATCCTTGCCACCCGGTGGGCCGAAGCCTTCGCTTCAGCGGTTAATAAGTAATTTGTTTTACTTGTAATATATATCGGTGCGGTTCTTAAAAACTTTACACCTTTTTATATATTTTTTTAATTTTTTTTGTCCAGTATGGAATGTCTTTCTCCGCTGCTTGCACTCTTATAATAATTATAAGCAGCCGCCGATGCCTGACGGCTCATCTGGAGCTTTCCCCGCTCTTTCCGCAGATGTGCTTCCATATTGTACTTATTACGTTCTTCCATAGCCTGGATATGATTGCTTTTTTCCGTAATTTCTTTAATCAGGGCCTGCATGGAAAGAATCTGTTGTCTGTACTGTTCCTTTCCGTTCTGCAGCTGCTCCTTCACTTTTTCATAAAGTACCTCAAAGCCGTCATCCAGTTTGGAAAGTTCTGCCGCCTGCCTGTCTTTTTCCGTCATTAAGGCGTCAAACTCCGGAAAGGAAAGTTCTTCCTGTTTTAACAGTGCTTCCTGTTTTTTGCAATTTTCCGTAATCTTATCCAACAAGGCATTTTTCTTTTGTAAGGATTCATTCATGATATTTAAGTAATTTTCAATCATGAAGCACCTCCCACATGATTAATACGCATAACCTCTTTCCAGGTATCCCTGACAGAACGCAAATGAGTACATACCTCTTCCAATATTTCTTTATCCTTGGAGATATTTGCCTCCACCAGTCTTTGGGCTACATAAGAATAAATATTATCAAAATCCTTTGCCACCGGATAACTCATATCCAGTGTCATACGCAGATGGTCAATAATCTTCTGCGCTTTTACGATATTGGTATGTGCCTTGGGAATATCCTTGGCATCAATGGCCGTCATTGCTATATTACAGAATTTAATGGCTCCGTCATACAACATGAGAACCAGTTCTGCCGGTGATGCGGTTAAAACTTTACTGTTACTGTACTGTGCATAGGCATTGGGAAGTGCCATGTCATCAACCTCCTAATAAACTGGTTACGGCATTGGTATTGGACTGCAGTTTTGCAAGAGCCGTTTCCATCTTGCTGAACTTTTCATACCACTTGTCTTCGTAATCTGCTAATTCCTGTTCCTGCTCCGCAATCTTTGACTTGTAGTCATTGTAGTCAGAGGTCATCTTCTTATCGTCATAAAAGCTGCCGTAGCTTCTGTATCCGTCCACTGCAGTAGACAAGTCTGACATCTTGCTGTACAGGTTTCTGGAGAGCTGGGTGAAGAAGGAAACTACTGTATCTGGGTCGCTGGAAATCATGCTCTTTAATTTATCGGCATTACCGGAGGTATCGCCGTCATCGGAATCTCCGTCAATATGATACATATTCTTTTCATTGTCTGCCGCAACAAAATAACTCAGAGTATTGATACCGAAACTGGATAAGTACATGGTCTTTCCATTTACTTCCACACCGGTAGACATTACATTTATAAAACCGGAACGGATGTTGGATAAGGTGTCATCGCTTTTCAGCAGTGCGCTCTTAATCTTATCCTCATACTTTTCGATTTCCGTATCGGACATAGCATCTTTTTCATCATCTGTCAGAGGCTCATATCCCTTGGCAGACTCTGCATTATACAACTTGTCGATTTCATTGATGATGGAGTTATACTCCTTCAGGAAATCCTTAATCATGTTGTAAATGCCATCGGTATCATCCTGTGTGGTAACGGTAACTTCTTCTCCGTCCTTGGTCTCTGCCAGAGCCGTAAAGGTAAGTCCGTTGATGGCAAAGGTATTGTTGGCACTGGTGAACTTTGCACCGTTTAACAGGATTTCGGCATCCTGTCCTTCTATTTTGGTTGCGCCGGTCTTTGCAATCTTACCGTTATTATAGTCATCCATTACCTTAGCTGCATAAGCGGCCTTGCTGTAGTAAGAATCTTCAATTCCCTTTTTCACGCTGTCCTTTGCAACTGCGCTGTATGTTACGTTGCCTTCGTCATCGGTGGTTGCCGTAACGTCTATGTATTTATCCTGAATGTCCTGAATCTGCTTGTCAAAAGACTCCAGATTTTTCTGCTGTGCTTCCAATGTGGAAGAGTCATCTTTCAGTGTGGTAAGTTCATCCACTTCCTTCTGCAGAGCTGCCTTCTGTGCCATAAGTTCACCCTTTTCGGCACCATCGGGAAGTTTGTAAATCTTACTGGTCAGTTCCTTTAATTCGTTGTTCTTTTCATCGAGCTGCTTCTGATAAACATCGGAAGACTCCAGTGTTGTATCTTTATATTTTTCCTTAATTTCCGCAATCTTATCTTCTGCAGACTTTTTCGATGTAAGAAGGCTCTTATACTGGGACAGATATTCCTCCGTCTTGGCTGCAATATCCTTATCAATCATGCTCTGCATATTGGCAAGGGTAGCATCTCTGTCTCCTGCCACATAATAGCCTGCATATTCCTGATAGCGGGCTAAAGACGATGCATCATCCTTCAGGCTTACCTGCAGACCTAACTTGGACAAAATATTGGCGCCTGCTTCATCGTTTGCCGTCATACTGAAGTTGCTGTCGGCACCGGACTGTTTGGCACTGATGAAAAATCTCTGCTGTCCGGCATCAAAATTAGCATTCAGTCCGCTTGCTTTTACCTGGGTCAGGAAGTCGGAAATGGTAGTATCCTTAGTCACATTGATATCCACTGTTTTTCCGCCCGCAGTAAAGGAAATGCTTCCCTCTGCGAAATCATCTCCTACCACGTCACTGATTTTGGACAAAGCATCCCAGCTTTTTCCGTCTGCACCGGCTTCCACCTTATCACCTGTCAGATAAGCTGTCTTGGCAAGCTGCTTTACAGCAAGCTGCTGCACACCGTTTACAGCACCGTCACCGGTAATGACGCTGACTGCACTGCTGTTGGAAACCTTTGTTGTTTTTTTCATATAAGCACTGCTGAAACGTAAATTGGAAACATATTTACTCTGTAAGTTTTTCAGCTTGGTATTTAAGCTTTTCCATGTTTCCTGCTTCCACTCCAGCTTGGTCTGTGCTTTTTTGGTATTATCTACTTTAGTCTGCCTGGCTGATACCAACTGCTGGATGATGCTTTCGGTATCCATACCAGAAATCAGACCGGTCATTCTCATTGCCATGCCATGGTTCCTCCTTTTATTCTACTTTCTGCCGATTACCGTTATCTCTTTTCATCCACTAAGATACCTGCCATCTCCCATACTTTGGCTATCATATCCAGCGTCTTTTCGGGCGGAAGCTCTTTGATAACTTCCTTGGTATCCTTATCCACAATCTTAATGGTAACACGGTTTGTTGCCTCATGTATGCCGAATATAGCCTCTGAGCTGCCGAACTTCTTGTTAAAAGCTTCTACTGCCTTTTTAATCTGCTCATTGCTGGGCTGCTTCATTGTATTAGCATTGTCCCCGTTCTGCGCATCTGAATCACCTTTTTTCTGTGTATTCTCTACGATGCGGATAGTCGGGTCTGTCTGCTGCACCGTCTCCTGGGCAGATACATCCGTGTACTCTGCATTTGTTGTCTGTGTCACAGGCTTGGTCTGTATCTGCGTCTGTGCCTGTACACTCATTACACTTCCTAATGGTTCAATTGCCATTATAATCACCTCCGTGTGAATCAGCTAATTTCCGTTATCAAAAAACATATCGGCAAAAAGCCACGAAATATTTAGCTTTTTGCCGATAAAGTTTTTGGTTTTATGCCAGAATAGCTTTCACCTCATCCAGTGCCTTGTCCGTAGCCGCCGCTATCTGCTCTGCTGTGAAGCCGTTTTTGTGCATGTTCCGGATAAGCTCTTTAAAGTGTACCCCTTGTCAAGGACAAATTAAGTTGAAGGGATTTTGATTTTCCAGCCAGTAGATGGCTATACCACTATGTTTCGTTATTTATATCTATTAAAGGATTTTCACCTTTAATTGGATATACACCAGTTGTTATGTACTGATAGTATTCATTTGGAGAAAGCCTAGCTAATCTCCATTGATACCTGTCATTATTGTAATAATCCATCCAGTCATCAATTACTGCTTCTATTTCCTTATATGTTATACATTCTTGTATTCTTTCCCCTATATGATCCTTCATGCGACCAAAGAAACTTTCCTGCGGTGCATTATCCCAACAATTTCCCCTTATGGACATTGACTGCCTTAAACCTTTATCCTTTATAAGCTGGATAAAGCTACAGCTTGTATAATGGCATCCTTGATCACTATGTATAATCGTGTCTGTTGACAGTGAAATCCCATGCTCTGCAACCATCTGCTCAACAGTTTTCAATACAAAGTCAACTTCCAATGATTCACTTAGCACATAGGATAATATTTGCTTTGTAAAGGCATCTATAATTGT
>CAVHWP010000032.1:0-28955 GCA_963639875.1 Bacteroidaceae bacterium | reverse complement strand
TTGGTAACAAAAAATGCCGTATTTATGCGGCCTGTGGCGTTTTGCAAACGCCTAACTATATTTAAAAGGTGAGAGGAAAGACAAATGCAGATAGACAAAAATGTAATAAAAGCGGTTATTTTTGACATGGACGGCGTTCTTTTCGACACCGAGAGGCTTTGCAAGGATGCCTGGGTAGCAGCCGCAGAGGAAGCCGGACTGGTAAACGGACCGGAAGATGAGAAGAAGCTTTACGATGCGGTCACCCATTGCATCGGGCTCAACGGCACGGACACGAAAGCATATCTTTGCAGTGTGTACGGCAGCAGCTTTTCCTACGAAGAGCTTCACGGACTTTGCAGCCGCAATATGTCACAGATGATAGCAAAGGATGGTCTTCCCATGAAAGAAGGAGTCCGGGAGCTTTTAGCCTATTTAAGGGAAGCCGGTTATAAAATCGGACTGGCATCCTCAAGCCGGAGGGAAAGCATTGAAAGCCATTTAAGCAGAGCCGGGATTTCCGCTTATTTTGAGAGCATTACCAGCGGAGATATGGTGGAGCACAGTAAGCCGGAGCCGGATATTTACAGGATTGCCTGCGCATCCCTTTCGGTGGAGCCGGAAAATGCCATTGCCATTGAGGACTCTCCCAACGGACTCAAATCCGCATACCGGGCGGGTATGTACCCGGTTATGGTGCCGGATATGATTGCACCTACAAAGGAAACCGATGAACTTATCGGCGGCAGAAAATTTGACAGTCTTATTAAAGTAAGGGACTGGATGAAGGAGTAAAGATTGGCGACATTAGGAATCCCGCAGAATACCATTGCGGTCTTGCAGAAATATAATTTTACATTTCAGAAAAAATACGGTCAGAACTTTCTGATTGACTCCCATGTGCTGGAGAAAATCATGGATGCGGCGGAAATCGGCAAGGATGACTGCGTGGTGGAAATCGGTCCCGGCATCGGCACCATGACACAGTATCTGGCAGAGCGTGCCGGAGAAGTGGTAGCCGTGGAGATTGATAAAAACCTCATTCCCATTCTGACGGAAACTCTGGCGGACTACAAAAATGTGTCCATCATCAACGAAGATATCCTGAAGGTGGACTTAAATCGTATTGTAGAGGAAAAAAACGGAGGAAAGCCGGTTAAAATCGTGGCGAACCTTCCTTATTACATAACAACCCCCATTATTATGGGACTTTTTGAAAATCATGTACCGGTGAAAAGCATCACGGTTATGGTACAGAAGGAAGTGGCGGACCGCATGCAGGTAGGTCCCGGCACCAAGGATTACGGCGCCCTGTCTTTAGCGGTGCAGTATTATGCCAAGCCGGAAATTGTGGCAATCGTGCCGCCCAACTGTTTTATCCCGAGGCCCAATGTGGCAAGTGCGGTTATCCGCCTTACCTGCCATGAAAAAAAGCCGGTGGAAGTGAAAGATGAGAAAGGCATGTTTGCTCTTATTCGGGCTTCCTTTAACCAGCGGAGAAAAACGCTGGCGAACAGTCTTTCCAATGCGCAGAACCTTTCCCTCACGAGGGAGCAGGTGACGGAGGCGCTCGAAAGCATGCAGCTTTCTCCCACAATCCGCGGAGAAGCCCTTACTCTGGAACAATTTGCTGCTCTGGCAGATATATTGTTATAGAAACTTTTAATTACTTTCCTATTATGAAAAAGTGAAAGGCGGAGGAGATATGTTTTGTAGAAAATGTGGTAAAGAAATCAACAATACTTCCAGGTTCTGTCCTTTTTGCGGTACGCCGGTTGTGATGCCGGCAGCTCCGGCTCCCGTTGCAAATCCTGAGCCCGCAGCACCCACATCTGCGCCGGTTGAAGCACCCGTGGCAGAAACTCCTGTAGTTGAGGAAGCACCCGCAGAAGAAGTTCCTGTGGCAGAGGCACCCGTACAGCCCGCACCGGCACAACCCGCAATGGCACAGCCCATGGGTGGTCAGCCTTACCCGCAGCCCGGCGCACCGGTTCCCCCTGCTTATTCTCCCATTCCCGCTGACAAGCCGGAAAAGAAGAAAAAAGGAAAAGCAGGCGTGGTAATTGCCATTATCCTGATTGTATTACTGTTAGCCGGAGGCGCAGCCGCTGCTTACTTCTTTATCTTTGCATCTCCCACAAAGAAAATCAGCAAAGCGATAGAAGCCGGCAATATGGAAACCGTTATGGAACTGTACGAAAAGGTAAACAGTGAGAAGGACAAAGACCAGATTAAGAGCGACCTGCTTACTTATGTGCAGACCCTGGAGGACAATTATCTGGCGGAAGAAACCACTTACGAAGATGCTATCCGGATCATGGAAGACCTTCGGGACGTTGTTTTCACAGACGGTGAGATAGAAGACATCATGCATACGGTAAGCAAAATCCATGACTCCCGTGAAAACTATGCCAAGGCAGAAGAACTGGCAGCGACCGGCACATGGAGGACCTACTATGATGCGATTTTATATTATGAAGAAGTAGTTTCCGAAGATACCTTGTATTATGACAAGGCACAGGATGCGATTGCAAACTGCAAGACCGAATGCATCAGCGCAGCAGAAGCAGAAGCGGACGGCTACATAGCAGACGGTGATTTTGATGCGGCAGTAGACCTTTTACAGGATGCTTACTACAGCACCGGTTACGAGGAACTTTATGATAAAATGGACCAGGTTAAGGCAGACATGAAGGATGCTTTACTGGAAGAGGCAATCGAAAATGCCAAGGCGGAAGTGGCAGCAGGCAACTACACCGAAGCAAGAAATATTATTAACAATGCAAAAGAAGACTACGGTTATGACTCCCGTTTTGATGACATTCTTGCCAGCATTCCGGTAGATACCTCACTGGTAGGTAAATGGAAACTGGAATATGACATGAATGACATAATTGCATCAACCGTCGGCGAAGACATGGATAATTTTGACAGCGAGTTCTATGTAACCTTCGTCTTTGAGTTTACAGAGGACGGCATCTGCAGATTGTCTCTGGATGAAGACAGCTTTGTAAAGAGCTTTGACTCCTGGAAGGATGACCTTCTGGACTACCTGATTGACATGGCTCTGGAGGAATACATTTCCGACGGAAGCATGACAAAAAAAGAGTTTGAAAAAGTATTCAAGTCCACCTACGGTATGACAATAAAAGAATACTTCTCCGCAATGCTGGATGAAGAACTGGATGTTTCCGAACTCTTAGATGAAACGGAAACAGAAATGAAGTATTATGTAGAAGGCGACAGACTGTACCTGATTGATGACACAGATACAGAGGATTATTACGAAAACTTCTATATTGAAGGGGATACCCTGGTATTGGGCGGTGACGGAAGCTTAAGCGAAGCAGAAATCCTTCCCGGTTTAAGCTATCCTCTGCAGCTTACTAAAGTAGTAGATTAACAGGATGCCAAATAAATGAAAGAAATGGCCGGATGCGGCCGAATGAAAGGAAAACCATGAAAAAATTAACCAGAATTGCAGCAGTATTAATGATTCTTGTCATGACATTTGCCCTTGTAGGATGCGGCAAAGACGACTCCAAGGCTCTTATCGGAAAATGGGGCATGAAGTATGATATGCATGACGCAGTTTTAGAGCAGATGGGCGATGAATTCGCAGATTTCAAGAGCTCTCTCGAAGTAACCATTTTCTTTGAATTCAAGGAAGACGGCACCATGGAAATGAGTGTTGACAATGACGAGTTCGCAGCTAACTACGCTAACTGGCTGGATGATTTCTCCGACTATGCTGCAAACTACATTTACGACAGCAACCCTGATTACAGCAAAGAGGATATCGATGCTGTATATTCTCCCAATGTAAAGGAATACATCAAGAGCATGATGGAAGAATCCGTACAGCCCGAGGATGTTACCGCAGATATGCACCAGGAAGGTGTATGGGAAGCTAAGAACGGCAAAATCTTCATCTCTGACGGAGACACCGTTGACAAGACTTCTTATGACCTGTATACCATCTCCGGAGATACCCTGACTTTCGAGTTACCTGAGGGGGCTGAGGCAGACGGCGAAAATGTACTTCCCGGCATGGATTACCCTCTTGTATTCACCAAAGTAAAATAATTTAAAAAAATATATAGAAACGACATCTTGTAATCTGATATCGGGGAAACGTACAACATCTTGCATTTTTTGTGTACTTTCCTCGATATTTTTTTGACATTGCATGGTCATATATGATAAACTGAAAAAGTATAAAAAGTGGGGAAGTTTACACTTTTCATGAAATTTGGAGATTTAATCGAGGAAGGGCATCAGCCGTGGATAAATACGAATATAAAGTCAGATTACAAGAGATAAAGGATTTAATCGCAAAGGGTGAGTATGTGGAGGCTGCTTCCATTGCAGACACCATTGACTGGACCAGAGTAAAAAGCGTTATGATGCTTTGTACCATCAGCGATTTATATAAAATAAACAGAAGATTAGAGGATGCCAGGGACCTGCTCCTTTTAGCATACGACAGATATCCGGGAGGACGTTCCATTGTATATTCCCTCTGTGAGCTGTTTATTAAAATGGGCGATGTGGTGCAGGCGGTAGAGTACTACAAAGAATTTGTGCAGATTGCACCCAAGGACACCGGAAGATACATCCTGCAGTACAAATTATATGAAGCACAGGATGTCAGCATTGAAGAAAGAATTGAAGTATTAAAGGAATTAAAATCCAAGGAATACACCGAAAAATGGGCGTATGAACTGGCTTATTTATATCACAGAATAGGACTTGCCACCAAATGTGTGGAAGAATGCGACGAGCTGATTTTATGGTTCGGCGAGGGACGTTACGTTATGAAGGCTATGGAGCTTAAGATGCTTCATGAACCGCTGACACCTTCCCAGGAGGAAAAATATGCCGAGATGAAGGGCGAAATTGTCCGTCAGAAAGCGGCAGAGGAAACCGGTGAAGTTTATCCCGAGGCTCCGGAAGAGGAAAAGCCGGAGGAAGAAGTGGACGAATCTCCCACCAAGGAAATTCTGATGTCCGACCCGGATGACATTCAAGTCAAGGTTATGAATGTGGGTCAGTACGACACCATCAATATGCAGAAGGAACTCGCTGCCAACATGAAGGAGCTTTGGGACCAGAAAACGGACAAGGAGCCGGAAGCGGAGGGCGATACCGATTTACAGGAAACCAAGCGTCTGGACTCTCTGGCTGATGCGCTGGAAGATTTTACCATGGCGGAAACCAAGGTGATTGAAACCGACGCTGTGAAGGAAGCCCTGAACCAGCCGGAAGTACAGGGAGAAGTTTTCTTCGGGGAAACCTCCGAGATGACACCTGTGTCAGTAGAAGACGGTTCTTCTGAAATTACGGAAGAAACCTTGGAACAGCCCATGGAAGCGGAAATTTTACCGGAAGAAGCCTCCTTTGAAGACACCATTACGGCAGCGACGGATGAGCCTGACGAAGAGACCGTTTCAAATGTCGCACAGACAGCATCCGGCGCCGATGAAGCAGAGACTGCGCAGACAGAGGCATCCGCACCGATAGAAAATGCGGAAGCTGTTTCCTCTGTGGAAGCACCGGCGCAGGGCGGACAGAGCATTGTTTCAGAAGCTGCCGCACCGAAAGCAGAAGAAATGCAGGAAGAGATTACGGAAGAGGAAGAACCGGAAACGGTTGTCCTGCCTACCAGAGAAATAGAAGAACACATAAATGCGCAGCCTGCCATGAAGCCTCGCATTGCCGCTACCATTGACCCGCACAAGCCCCTGCCGGAAGGCATGGAAAAAATGCTGGGTATGGAATATGACGGCCAGATTAGCATGGTAGTGCCGGAAGCCGAACAGGTGGAGAAGCAGATTACCGGTCAGATTTCCTTAGAGGATGTACTGGCAGAGTGGGAACGTGTTAAGAAAGAAAACGAACAGAAGCGCATGGAAGAAGTGCAGCAGCATATTCTGCAGCAGACCGGCGCCATGTTTACGGAATTTGAAGCCGCTACCCGTGACGGTCTTCTGGAAAAGCTGGAAAAGGGCAAGACCATTCCGGCTGACGAAGTGGAAGAATTAGAGGAATATCAGGAGCCCGGTCAGGAAGACGGCGAAGATTACGAAGAGTCCGCAGAGCAGGATGAATTCCTGGATGAGTCCTACGATGATTATGAGGAACCGGTAGAAAATGCAGAAGAATACGCCGGAGAAGAGGATGCTTTTGCCGAAGAAACCGGTGAATATACCGAAGACGAAGCTTTTGATGAGGACGAAGCCGGAGATTATGTGGAGCCGGTAGAAGCAGCCGAAGCGGATGAAGAGTTCTACGACGAGGATGCAACCGACGCTGACATGGCAGATGAAATGGACGCAGACGAAACAGATGCAGATACCAAATCCAATGATAAAGCTGCCGGAAAAGCGGGCACAGAAACCGATGCGGAAGGCATAGACGCAGACAGTGAAACTGCCGAAGGCGCAGATGCCGCTGCCAAGGGCAAGAAAGCACCCGGACAGAAAAACGGCAAGCCTGTCAGAAAAGCAGACGGGAAGGAACAGGACCGCAGACTTACCGCGGAAGAAAAAGAATTATTTGGTTCTTATTTACAGAACAAACATACAAGAGAGCAGATTTTGAATGCCATTGATAAAATCAGTCTGGCGGCATACACCGGCAACATTATTCTGACCGGCGAAGAGGGTATGGATACCCTGACCCTTGCCAAGAAGCTGATGAAAGAGGTACAGCAGACCGACAGCAATTTCTCCGGAAAGATTGCCAAGATTTCTTCCGAGTCCCTGAATAAGAAAGGCATTGCACCTGTCTTTGACAGAATTGTAAACGGTGCGCTGATTATCCAGAAGGCAAACAAGCTGACCGACGACAGTGTCAAGGATATGCAGAAGGCAATGAACCAGGAACACAAGGGCATGATTGTCATTCTGGAGGACACCAAGGGCGGCGCTCATAAACTGCTGAAAAAGCATCCCGAATTAAAGGAATTGTTCAACATTGAAATTCATGTAGAAGCTCTGGACAACGATTCCCTGGTTTCCTATGGCCGCAAGTACGCAGAAGAGCAGGAATACGGCATGGACGAAATGGGCGTACTGGCGCTGCACACCTGCATTGCGGAGAGACAGACCATCGACCATATCGTGACCATTGAAGAGGTAAAGGATATTATCGACGATGCCATTCAGCACGCAAACAGAAAGACATTGGGACATTTCTTCGACATTATCGTTGCCAAGAGATATGACGAGGAAGACAGAATTATACTGAGAGAAAACGATTTTCGTTAAAAATACAAAAGTTATTGTTTGATTGGGAGGGTTTTATGGCAAAGACAGTAAAGAAAGCGGACGAATGGGAACAGGTTTCCATTTCCGAAATGGACCAGTATCTGTTTGCACAGGGTACACATTACGACATTTATAAAAAACTGGGAGCCCATTTTTCCGAAGAAAACGGCGTAAAGGGTGTATTCTTTGCAGTGTGGGCGCCCCATGCGGCAGCCGTACATGTAATCGGCGAGTTCAACGGCTGGAACGAAGAGAGCCATCCGATGAAAAAAGAGGGTCCCGGCGGCATTCACAGCCTGTTTGTACCGGGCGTACAGGAAAATACCATGTATAAATTCCTGATTACCACGGAAAAGGGCGAAAAGCTTTACAAAGCCGACCCGTTTGCCAACTATGCGGAAATGCGTCCCGGCAATGCTTCTAAAATTACCAACCTGAAAGGCTTTGCGTGGGAAGACGAAAAATGGGTGGAAAACAGGGATAAGATAAATGTTTTTGAACAGCCCATCGCTATTTACGAATGCCATATCGGTTCCTGGATGAAGCATCCGGACGGTACGGAAGACGGATTTTACAACTACCGCGAGTTTGCGGACAGACTGGTTGAATACTTAAAAGACATGAGATACACCCATGTGGAGCTTATGGGTATTGCAGAGCATCCTTTTGACGGTTCCTGGGGCTATCAGGTAACCGGCTATTACGCACCCACATCCCGCTACGGTACACCGAAAGATTTTATGTATCTGGTAAACCGTCTGCACAAAATCGGCGTGGGCGTTATTTTAGACTGGGTACCCGCCCACTTTGCAACCGATGCATTTGGTCTGGGCTGCTTTGACGGCACCTGCATTTTTGAACATCCGGATCCTCGCAGAGGTGAGCATCCGGAATGGGGTACCAAGATTTTCAACTACGGCAAGACAGAGGTAAAGAACTTCCTGATTGCCAACGTGCTGTTCTGGCTGCGTGAGTTCCATATTGACGGTGTGAGAGTTGATGCTGTGGCATCCATGCTGTATCTGGACTACGGTAAAAAGGACGGCGAATGGTGTCCCAACAAGTTCGGCGGCAACAAAAATCTGGAAGCCATTGAATTTTTCAAGCATCTGAATTCCGTTGTAAGAGGCACTTATCCCGGATTTCTGACCATTGCAGAGGAGTCCACCGCATGGCCGAAGGTAACCGGCGACGTAGAAGACGGCGGTCTTGGATTTACCTTTAAGTGGAATATGGGCTGGATGCATGATTTCTGCGAATACATGAAGTTAGACCCTTATTTCCGCAAGGACAATCACTATGCCATGACCTTTGCCATGACTTATAATGAAAGTGAAAATTACATACTGCCCCTTTCCCATGACGAAGTGGTACACTTAAAGTGCTCCATGGTCAACAAGATGCCGGGCTATCATGTGGACAAATATGCCAACTTAAGAGTCGGCTATACCTATATGTTCGGTCATTCCGGCAAGAAGCTTTTATTCATGGGTCAGGATTTCGGACAGGAAAGAGAATGGAGCGAAGCAAGAGAGCTTGACTGGTTCCTTCTGCAGGAGCCGTTAAACAGAGGCATGAAGGAATTTATGGGCGAACTGCTTAAGATGTACCATAAGTATCCCTGCCTGTATACCATTGACAACAGTTGGGAAGGCTTCGAGTGGATGAATGCGGACGACAAAGACCGCAGCACCTACACCTTCATCCGTAAGACCAAGGACGGCAAGAACAATCTGCTGTTTGTTTTGAATATGACGCCCATGACCTGGGAAAATTACCAGATTTCCGTACCGGCAAAGAAGAAATACAAGCTGGTGCTGAACAGCAACGAAGAGCGCTTCGGCGGAAACGGCCATAAGCTTCCCGAGGTTGTAGAGGCGGAAGCCAAGCCTTTATGCGGAAGAAAATACTCTATCTCCATTGATTTGGCGCCTTACACGGCTGCGGTATTTACGTTTTAGAGGTTAAGAAAAGGAAAAAAAGTGACGAAATAAAAGGTGAGCACACGGATGTGCTCGCCTTTTTCCTTTTTGGGAGCATACCCAACGGAAAAATAATTTGCAGGATGCAGGTAATTAAAAGAGGAACAAAGGCATGAAGATTACGTTTGACAATTCCGTACAGGTAGGTGCGGAACAGACAAATACATACCGGGCGCATGCGGACAGCAAATATATTGCAGGCAATTACGGAGCGGGAAACCGCACGGCAGGCAATATTATGACGGCGTGTGCACAGACGAGGGACATTTCTGACAATGTTATGAATCGTAATGCCTACGATTTTTCCAAAAGCCGGGGACTCCATGGATGGAATGCAGAGGACTTAAAGCAGAACGCGGGTGCGGAAAATGTAAGCCAGATGCATAATTTTATGGCAGTAATGTCCAATTCTTTATCTGACGAAGATTTTGCCAAAATGCAGAAAGACGGTTATGATCCCAAGGACATTGATGCGGAGGATATGGTAACGATTTTAGATACCATAAAGGCAGAGCTTCTGAAAGCGGGCGTGCATGTAGCGGGTTATACCGACAGCATAGACAACGATACCCTTTCCAAGATAACGGGCAGTCAGGGATACGCCAGACAGTTAAGCGAAGGGGATGCCGGTCATATGGCGGAGCGCATGGCAGCGGAGGACATTCCCCTGACAGAGGAGAACCTGACGGAAGCCGGGGAAGCATGGCAGCGGGGACAGGAACTGACAGAGATGTCGGACGGAAGCCTGCGGTTCATGATTACCAATGAACTGGCGCCTACCATAGACAATCTGTATCTGGCGCAGCATTCCGGTGCGGGTTCCTATGCCGGTCAGTCAGCCGCTTTTTTTCAGGAAGACATGCCGGGATATCTGGGGCAGAAGGCAGCCGACGCGGATTTGACCGCTCTGCAGGAGCAGATGGGACAGATTGTAGAGGCGGCCGGTTTTCCCATCAATGAAGAAACCCTCCGGGAAGCCGGATTTTTAGTGGAAGCCGGTATTCCCTTAAATACCGATACATTTACCCGGTTACATAAACTGACACAGTTATCACTGCCCATGGACGCAGAAGAAATTTTGAATGCCGTAACAGCAGCCATGGCGGAGGGTAAACCTGCCGGAGAGGCAGACCTCACCATACAGGAGAGCATTTACCGCAGAGCCGTAAATACCAAAGAGGATTACGACAGACGGTATGAGGAAATTTCAGGCACGGCGGCGCAGACACCGGCGGAGATTACCGCGAAAAGGCAGTTGGAGGAAGTGAGACTCCTCATGACGGTGGAAGCCAATGTGAAACTGTTAAAAAGCGGATTTTCCATTGATACCGCACCCATAGAAGAAACGATTTCCGCCCTGAAAATGCTGGAAAACAGCCAGACGGGGCAGGCACAGAGCATAGGGGATTCGGCTGATTTGTGCAGGGAAACACTGCAGAAAACCAGTGAAATTCCATATATGCCGGCAGCTTCCATCGGCAGATTTATAAGCGGTCAGGAAACTTTGACAATAGACGGCTTGTACGAAGCCGGCATGGAAATAAGAGAGGCATACCGGAGTGCCGGGGAAGCCTACGAAGCCATGTTTACCGAGGTGCGGACGGACCTTGGGGACAACATTCAGAAGGCATTCCAGAGTGTGGATACTCTCCTTTCGGAGCTGGGATTGGAGCTTACCGATGAAAACCGGAAAGCAGTCCGCAGCTTAAGCTACAACAACATGGATGTGACAGAAGAAAACATACAGAAAATAAAAGGTGCATCCGGCGTTGTGGCAAGAGTGGTGGAAAAAATGACACCTATGTCAGTGCTTAAAATGATAAGGGACGGCGTCAATCCGCTGCAGACTTCCATGGAAGATTTGGAAGAATACCTGTCAGGCCAGGATACTTACAACGAAGACAGTGAGAAATACAGCCGGTTTCTGTACCGTCTGGAGCAGAACAACGAGATTACCCCGGAGGAAAAAGAGTCTTTCATCGGGATTTACCGTCTGCTCAGGCAGGTGGAAAAATCCGACGGCGCTGCAATCGGAAAGCTGGTGGATACCGGAGCGGAGGTTTCCTTTCAGAACCTGCTGAGCGCCGTGCGCACAGGACGGGTAAAAGGTGTCAATATAAAGGTAAACAGTGAATTTGGCGGTCTTGCCGAAGCCATTCAGAAAGGCGTTTCCATTGACAGCCAGATAGACAGTGCATACAATCAGGAAATTTTACAGCAGATAAGAGAATGGGGCAGCAAAGAAACCGGGCTTCCCGAAATTCTGAAGCAACTGGAAGAGCCGGTTACCATTCAGAATATCACGGCGCTGCAGGAAATAAACCGGGACGGAATGGCGCCCTTTAAGAAAATTCAGGCAGTCAGGGAAAAATTTACTTCCGGAACGGACGGCGCAGAAAGCACGGAGACAGCCGATACATTGACGGACTGGACGGATGTTTTTTCCGGTGATACGGAAGCCCCTGCGGCTGACAATACCGACACGGCTTTTACGGATAGAGCGCATTTTACGGAAAGCTATGAGGAACTGCTCACTGCCTATGAAGAAGAAGCAAAAGAGCTTACCTTTTCCGGGGAAGCCCATTCCCTGGATATAAAGCTTTTGCAGACCGGTGTCCGACAGCTTGGTCTGAAAAGGGCCTTTGCCGCACAGGAGGAATACGAAGTACCCTGTATGGTGGGGGACGAACTTACTTCCGTGCATTTGAAAATGGTACACGACGAAACGGACAAGGGTCATTTTTATGTAAGAACGGACAGTGAAACATTCGGCACACTTTCCGGTGATTTCCGGATGGAAAACGGTGAAATATCCGGTATGTTTACGGCAGCTTCTGCGGAAGCGGAAGGAGTTCTGCAGAAAGCGGCGGAATTCCTGACACAGGAAGCAGAGGAAAAGAGCCTGAAAACCGGTAAAATAGAGATTGTTACCGGGGTAAAAGAGGTTTCCCCTAAAAAAGAAACCTCCGCGGCCGGAGAAACGACAGATTTGTACAAGGCAGCAGGTGCCGTGGTTTACGCTTTGCGAAAGAGCCTGCAGACAGAAAGGACAGAAAGCTATGAGAATTAATTACAACGTATCAGCCATGATTTCCAATAACGCACTTTCCAACAGTGAGAATTTACTGACAAAATCCCTGGAGAGATTATCAAGCGGCTTAAAAATCAACCATGCCAAGGACAATCCCGCAGGACTGGCAACCGCCAAAAGAATGAATGCCCAGCTGACAGGTCTGTCAAAGGCAAAGGAAAATGCCAACGACGGTATTTCCGTCATTGAAACCGCGGACGGCGCCATGACGGAAGTGCATGAAATGCTGCAGAGATTAAACGAGCTGGCAGTAAAATCTTCCACCGGTACGCTTTCAGATGATGACAGAAAAATGATTCAGCAGGAAGCAGAGCAGCTTTGCAGTGAAATTGACCGTATTTCCGATACCGTGGAATTTGATACCCAGAAGCTTCTGAACGGAGAATTTGACTTAAAGGCTTACACCACCGAAGAAACCATGAAGGTCAGCACATATTCCGACAAGGTGGCAAAGGGACAGTACGAACTGAAAAATGTTGCCATTACACTGGATGCGGATGGCAATGTGGACTCCTTCCAGGCAGATTTCGCCGGTAAGTTCCCGGCAGATGTAAAGGTGGACAAAATTGAGGATAATCAGGTGTACCTGAAAGCAAGCAACGGTTTTGAAATGACACTGGATTTAAGCAGGGCGGCAGCCGAAGGCAAGACCAATTTAGGAGATGTGGACATTGATGCAACCGGCATCGGCGCCATGAGACTGCAGATTGGCTCCAACGAGGGTCAGGTACTGGAAATCCAGATTCCTTCCGTAGGCATCAAGCAGATGGGGCTGGAAAACCTGGACCTCAGCACCAAGGAAGGCGCACAGGCAGCCATCGAGAAAATCAGCGGCGCCATCAGCTATGTGTCCAGTGTGAGAAGCCAGATTGGCGCTTACCAGAACAGACTGGAGTCAACCGTCAACAGTCTGGATATTACCAATGAAAACATGACTTCCGCTTATTCCCGTATCATGGATGTGGATATGGCAGAGGAAATGACTTCTTATACAACCTATCAGATTTTGGCGCAGGCAGGCACTTCCATGCTGGCGCAGGCAAACGAAAGACCTTCACAGGTATTGCAGTTGTTACAGTAAGGTGCGGTAAATCCGGAAAGGAAGGACAGATATGACAAAAGAATGTAAACAGCAGTTTACCCTGCGGATTACCCAGGCAAACAAGACCGAACTGATTGTGATTTTATATGAAATGCTGCTTGCCTATACCCAGGATGCCAAAGCAGACCTGCAGGAAGGCGACATCGAAGCATTCCGGGATAATATAAGAAAAGCGGACAACTGTCTGGCGGAGCTGACGGAGTCCCTGGATCTCTCCTATGAAATCGGACGCCGCCTGCTTTCCCTGTATATGTTCTGCAAAAAGGAGCTTCTGAAAGCGGATGTCCGCAAAAAAGAAGAATTTGTTCTCCATGTGGAAGCCGTCATTACGAGGCTCCGGGATGCCTACAGGGAAGTGGCAGCGCAGGATGAAAGCACTCCTGTTATGGAAAATTCCCAGGAAGTATACGCCGGTCTTACCTACGGCCGTGACTCTTTAACCGAAAACATGGCTTATGAGAGTACGAATAGGGGATTTCGGGCATAATTCCGGGACCTCGGCTCTTTCTTTTTCTGCAAGAGAGGTCAGGTAAGTATAGCGTTTTAATAAAGAATTGACCTGATAAATGTAACAGTCAATCATATCAGGTTCCGTAGCATTGTCAAAACCCGCGTATGCGATTTCTAAGTCGTAGCGGGTTTTTTCTATGTCCTGGGCAAGGGTGGTGCGGCTGAAATCCTCTTCCACCGGCAGCTCCGTATAGTTGTCCTGTCGAAATAAAACCTTCATGGCAAAATCTCCTTGTTTTTCTTTGCCTAAAGTATAGCCGTAAAGCATGCGTTTTATTCCTCTTTTTTCCAAAAAAGAGAGGGATTGGCAGACAGTCCGTACAGATAGCATAATTACGGAAAGAAGGACATATTATGTTAGAGAAAAACGGAACACGGTATAATTTTATGGATAATCAGAATGCCGTTATGGTGATAGTGGCGGTCTGCGCAGCCGTCCTTTTAATAGGTGCCCTGAAAAGACAGAAGGAGTGGCTTATCAATTTATTGTTTCGCACCGTCACAGGCACCCTCGGAATATTTTTTATCAATCTGGGGCTGACAAACTGGGGGATGCAGAGCACCATCGGCATCAATGCGGTCACTGTTTTGACAACCGCAATCCTTGGATTTCCGGGCCTTTTCCTGCTTTACGGCATTCATTTTTACAACACTATGTGAAAAAGTACCAAAAATGATTTTTCTCTCAAAAAGCCCTTTACAAATGATAAAAAGTTCCCTATAATTCGTCTTACATTCGAAACAACTTCGGAATATCGAAACGATCTTATTTTTATTCTATACGGTTCTATATGTATTTTCTAAAGTATATTGGTTCTATTATTTTGATTTCTGTTTTTTAATTCCTTAGGATTGAAAATGTAATTCCTAATATTTTGTAATTTGATTAAGCTTGTAATGTCTTTATCTTCTATTACATCTTTGAGTTTCTGCAATATCTTTTATATCTTCGTTTGTTTCTACTTGATACACGTAAATTTTAATTTCTTGGAAGGAGGCGCAGCAGCATTTATGTCCTGTTATTGATTTTGGCAACAGCCGGTTACTTTGATTGCCGCTATGGAACAATTCCCAATAAACTGATAATGCTGGGGCTTCTGGCAGCCGTTGTCTGCCGGGCGGCAGAATTTTGTGAAACAGTTTTCTTTTTACAGCAAGGTATGCAGCTTGCGGATTTATCTGCTTACCTGTGGTATCCGTTTTTGTTTGCAGGATTGTATTTTTGCTTTACCGTGGGCGGGCTGGGAGCAGGGGATGTAAAGCTCTACATGGTAAGTGCCCTGTTTTTAAGACCGGAGGAAACGATGCATTTTCTCTTGCTCAGCATGGGGCTGGCGCTGGGAATGTTTCTTATCCGCTCTCTGTGGAAACGAACCCATTATATCCGGCTGGCAGTTCCTATGTTTGTGAGTTTAGGCATCATGATTGTATACAGAAAGGCGTTTTAGTATGAAGAAAAAAATTATGGCATTTTATGACAGTGAGTCCGACTATACGGAAGATATGGCGGATTACCTGAAAAAACAGGAGGGATTTCCCTACGAACTGCATACTTATACGGAGCAGGAAAAGTTGCTGTCTTTCGGAAAGGAAGAGCCGATTGAGGTACTGGTGGTGGCAGAGTCGGATTATACCTATGAGGTGGCGGGGCTGCCGGTGGGAAAGACCTTGCTCTTAAACGAAAGCGGCACCATTGCCGGGGAAAATATCCGCAATATCAATAAATACCAGAAAGCGGAGAACATTTACCGGGAAATTACCGGGGAGATAGCAGCAATGATTCCTGAGGAAGAAAAAAGCCTGCGGATATGCGATAAAGCAAAGATAATCGGATTGTATTCGCCCATCCGCAGGTGCCTGCAGACCTCCTTTGCCCTGACGCTCGGACAGGCTCTTTCGGAAAAGAAAAAGGTGCTGTATATCAGCTTTGAGCATTACGCTGGCTGGAACCAGCTCTTAAACAAAAGCATCAAGGGCGATTTGGCGGCGCTTCTTTACTTCCTGCAGGAGTCGGAAGAGCGGTTTGCCGTGAGACTGCAGTCCGTTACCATGCAGATAGGACGGCTGCATTATATACCCCCGGTGTACGCGGGACAGAACCTGATTTATGCGAAAGGTTCGGAATGGGTGGAGCTGGTGGAAAAGATTGCCGAATGCGGAGGCTATGACTATGTGATTTTGGATTTGAGCGAAAGCATACAGGGCATTTTTGAACTGCTGAAGCATTGCGACAGGATTTACACCATTACGAAAGAGGACCCTGCGGCACAGGGGAAAATTGCCCAGTATGAGGAACTGCTCAGGGATTACCGGTGCGAGGAGATACTGGAGAAAACGTCCAAGAAGCTCCTGCCGGTTTTTACGGGTATTCCGGAGCGGCTGGAACAGTACACCAGAGGGGAACTCGCAGACTATATCCGGAAGCTGATTTCGGAAGAACTGGAGGCGGCATGAAAAAATACTTAGAAGAAAAACTGCTCAAAAGGCTGGACTATTCCAAAGAAACAACGGACGAAGAGGTTCTTTCCCAGATAGATGATTTGTTTCTTTCGGAAGAAGTAATCCGGCTGTACCCGGTGGATATCCGGCGGAAACTCAAACAGGAAATATTCTGTTCCCTGCGTCGGCTGGACATTTTACAGGCTCTTATTGAAGACAGCAGTATAACGGAAATCATGATAAACGGACCCGACCACATTTTTGTGGAAAGAAAGGGACGGATGGAAGAAGCCCCCATACGGTTTTCTTCCGAAGAAAAATTACTGCAGATTATCCAGCGGATTGTAGGGAACTGCAACCGCACGGTAAATGAGGTATCTCCCATTGTGGACGCCAGACTGCAGAACGGAAGCCGTGTCAATGTGGTACTTTCGCCCATCGCACTGAACGGCCCCATCGTTACCATTCGCAAATTTCCCGATTGTCCCCTGACCATTGACCAGCTCATAAGCTGGGGAAGTATTACAAAGGAGGCAGCCGAAGAGCTGCGCCTGTACGTGCAGGCAGGGTACAACATCTTTGTCAGTGGCGGAACCGGTTCCGGCAAAACCACTTTCTTAAACATCTTATCCGATTTTATTCCCAAGGATGAAAGAATTATCACCATTGAAGACAGCGCCGAGCTTCAAATACAGGGTATCGAAAACTTAATTCGCTTAGAAACCCGGAACGAAAATGTGGAAGGCTGTCATGCCATTACCATACGGGATTTGATTAAAAGCTCCCTGCGGATGCGGCCGGACAGGATAATCGTCGGGGAAGTCCGCGGCAGCGAGGCGGTGGATATGGTTACGGCATTTAATACCGGTCATGACGGCTCCATGTCAACCGGGCATGCCAACAGTGCCAGGGATATGTTAAGCCGCTTGGAAAATATGATTTTAATGGGAATGGACATTCCGCTGGCGGCGGTAAAACAGCAGATTGCCTCTGCCATTGACATCATGATACATCTTGGCAGGATACGCGACAAAAGCAGAAGAGTACTGGAAATCACAGAAATTGACGGCATGCAGGACGGAGAAATTATGATGCATACCCTTTATGAGTTTACGGAGGACGCTTCTCCCCGGATTGGTATTTTGCAAAAGAAAGGACAACTGCAGCATGTGGAAAAACTTAAGGCAGCAGGTCTTATGCTATAAGAAAAAGAAAAGGGAGTACTTTACTGCTGCAAAAAAAGGTATTGTCCTGTATAAAATCTATTATTTTACAGGAAAAGAAAAGGCAAAGTATCTGCTTTTTAGCCTTGGCTGTGTGCTGTTTTTATCCTGTTTCTTTTATGGAACGCCGCTTGCTGCGGTTCTGCTTCTGCCGTTAGCCGTGCGGATTTATGTCGGCATGCAGAATGACAGGCAGAAACAGCGAAAAAGAGATTTGGAAATACAGTTTGGGGACTTCCTTATTTATCTGTCTGCCAATCTGCGGGCGGGTTTTTCCGTGGAAAATGCTTTTTTAGAGAGTGCCAAGGATATCCGCAGCCTATACGGAGCACGGGGAATGGACAGCAGAAATCTTATGGGAGTTGAACTTAAGAAAATGGAAAAGGATTTTTCCTACAACAGACCGCTTGCGGATTTCCTGACAGAGCTTGGGGAGCGCAGTGATGTGGAGCATATCCGGGAATTTGGGGATATCTTTTCTCTTGCGGTAAAGAGCGGTGGAAATCTTCCTTCCATTATTGAGTCCGCGGCGACACTGATAGGGGATGAAATATCCTTGAAACAGGAAATTGCCGTAGCGGTCAGTGGCAAACTATTTGAACAGAAGATTATGAACATCATTCCTTTTTTACTGGTGGGCTATATTGAAATAGGAAATCCGGGATTTTTTAAGTGCTTGTATGAAGGAGCTACCGGAAGAGCGGTCATGACAGTATGCCTGCTCTGCTATCTGGGAGCCCGCAGACTGGCAAACCGCATTTTACTTGCTGTTTTGTGACAGGAACACATACCGGAAATCCATACCGGAAGTCCGGTGGAAAGACAAAAGAATGGATAAAAAGAAAAAACAGAAATACTGCATGCTTATGGTGGCGGCGGGGTGTCTGATTTCCCTGCTGCTTATGATACAGGACAAGGAAAAGGAGGTGCTGCGGGATGGCAGGTACATTTACAGAAATGAAGCAGGAAAAGGAGAACAGACAGTATGGCTGTCTGCAGAAAGTGAAGATGGCAAGCTGGCGGAAACAGAGCTGCGTGTTCAGGAGAATAGGTACTCAGAAGCAGAGCTGTCGGTTCTGTATGAGAAGCTGCTAAAGGAGCTGCCGGAAACCGTACTGGGAGAAAACGCTTCCTGGGACAGGGTATCGGAGGATTTGTATTTGCCGGAAAGGATGTCGGCCTATCCGTTCACCCTGACCTGGAGCAGCGACAATCCGCAGATTTTATCCGAAAGCGGAACGGTATTATCACAATCTAATGAAGACGCAGCAGTATTATTCTGGCGCAGTAAAGACATATTGCTCCCCGAAAAACCTGATGAAAACGAAATTTTACTGTCCCAGTCAGTGAATAAATCCAATGAGCCGGTAATGCTTACCCTGACAGTATCTTATTACGCATTTGAAAGGGTAGTGAATTTTCCGGTCACGGTGGTGGAAAAGCTGCCGGAGTATGAAGAAGCGGTGGAAAGAACGGCAGAACAGGCGGAAGAAGCCAGTCGGGAAGAAAATGTGATTACCCTGCCGGAAGAAATTAACGGTGAAAAAGTGGTATGGAAAACCAAAAGGAGAGGAGGAAATCTATGGGCAGCAGGACTCGGAATAGGAGCAGCACTGTTTTACTGGTTTGGAACAGAATGGCAGCAGAAAAAAGAACGGGAAAAGAAAATTGCGGTTATGGAAGAGGAATACCCGGCCATCGTCAATAAACTCACCCTCTATCTGGGAGCGGGTTTAAACATCGGAAACAGTTGGAAGAAAATCGCGGAAAAGGGTTATGGCAAAAATCCGGTATACGAAGAAATGCTTTATACAAGCAGGGAGATAGAAGGCGGGGCATCGGAAGCGGCTGCATTTGAAAACTTTGGCAAAAGAGTGGGACAGAAGCATTATGTAAAACTGACAGCGTTGTTGACACAAAGTCTGCAAAAGGGAAATACCCAGTTGTTTACCACACTGCGCCAGGAGGTTACGGCATTGTCGGAAGAAAGAAGCGCCGCTTCTCGAAGAAAAGGGGAGGAAGCATCTACCAGGCTTCTTTTTCCTATGATGCTGATGCTTGCCATGACAATGGTACTGATTATGTATCCGGCATTTTTAGCTTTTTAACTATGAAAAGGGAGGACATTTATGAGAAAGAAAAAAGGATTTCAGGATTTTTTAAGAGAAGAAGACGGCATGGGAACGGTCGAGGTTATTTTGATAATTGTGGTTCTGGTGGGATTGGTTATCCTTTTCAAATCACAGATTACGGCCATTGTGCAGTCATTGTTCAGTAAGATTACGGCAAAGACGGACAAGCTGTAAAGGGAGGTATACAGATGAATAGCAGACAAAGCATGGTTTGTTCTGTGAGGGAGGGTTTGGGGAACGGATATCTGACAGTTTTTCTGACACTGATTTTGACGGTAATGTTATCTTTCAGCCTGACACTTATAGTGAGTGCCGGGGAAAACACCCGCCGGTTTGCGGCCGAATGTGTGACGGATATTGGGATGAACAGCATTCTGGCAGAGTATCACAGGGAGCTGCTGGAGCAATATAATGTTTTTTTCACAGATATTTCCTATGGTACGCAGGTGGTTGCCTATGAAAATATGACAGAACACTTAAAGAATTACATTAACCACAATCTGCAGGGCGATGACCTGTTTATGCAGGGAGCCTATGGAAATCTGATACATATGGAATTGGACAGCATCGCGGTAAACGGCGCCCTTTCTGCCTGCGAAGAAGGAGGCATATCCTTGCGCAGACAGGCGGTGGATGCGATTAAACAGGATGTGGGCATCACGTATCTTGAAAAAACAAGTGATTGGTTGGAAACCCTACAAAACTCGGGAATTATGGATATCAATCTGTTGGAAAAGCAGAAAGAAACAGAGGAAAAAGTCGTGGAGTTGACCGGAAAGAAGATGGGTACATTGTTTGAAAAGGAAGAACAGGAAGACAGTGCGGTAACTTTTTACGAAGCAGGTATTCTGAATTTGGTGGCGGACAGGGAAGAACTGTCTTCCCGGGAAATAACGCTTTCCCAATATGCTTCGCATCGTGAACATTTTGAAAGCGGCGGCCTTTCGGTGCCGGAAGGCTATGCGGATGATTTCTGGGATGAACTGTTTTTTCATGAATACCTTATGTCCTATACGGGTCACTACGGAGAGGCAAAGGAAAATTCCGGGTTGGCTTATGAAACGGAATACCTTCTTGTGGGAAAGGCTAAGGATATTGATAATCTCAAAACTGTTGCCGGTCAGATACTGGCAATCAGGGGCGGCGCCAATCTGATTGCTCTTATGCAGGATGAAGGGAAAAAACAATATGCACAGATACTGGCGTTTTCCATGGCATCCGCTTTGGGAATGCCGGAAGCGGCGGAAGTACTGGAAGAACTGTTGGAAATTATCTGGGCTATGGCGGAAGCCTTGTATGATGTTTCCGCACTTTTGCAGGGAGGGAGAATTCCTGTTATCAAACAGCCGGAGGAATGGCATTATTCCATGGAAAATGCCCTTAACTTTGTGAAACCGGAGGCAGAGCAGACCAAGATAACGGATGGACTTTCTTATGAAGATTACTTAAGAATTCTTATGTGTTTCCACGGAAAAGAAGAGCTGACCATGCGGATGGCTGATGTTATGGAAATGAATATCCGGAATACTCCCGGAAATGAAAATTTCTGTATGGACGGCTGCTTTGAGGCTTTTCGGGTACAAATTGTCTATCGCGGTGAGCGGGACAAAACATATACCATAGATAGAACTTACGGATACTGAGTCCGTTTGTAAACAGCAGAAAAAGAAAGTGGGGATGTCCCTTTTATGGGAAAAAACAAATTTCTCTCATCAACTTATAATCGAATAAGCACAAAACATCCTTCTCATTTTCTCACAAATATATCCCATTATGTTTGTAAGAACTACTCCTTAAACAAAATACATTCCATAAGAGGGATATCCCCACTTTCTTTTGTGAAAGGAAGCATGACTGTGGAAGCGGCGATGGTTCTTCCGCTGTTTCTGTTCTGCTTTCTCAATCTGTTTTCGGTTTTGAATATCTACAATCTGCAAACGACCCTGATGGCAGCGCTACGGGAAACAGGGCAGGATTTGTGCGTGTACGGTTATGCCTATGAACGGATGGTGCAGGAAGAGGATGATGAGGGGCTGGAGGCATTTGCGGAAAATATTGCTTTTTCCTACATCTATGTAAAGTATAAGGTGGAAAATTACTGCGGCAAAGAGTATCTGGAACAATCGCCGTTGAGCTATGGAAAGAAAGGACTTGTTTACGCCAATTCTTCCGTACTGCAACAGGGAGATATTGTGGATTTGGTTGTATCTTACCGGGTTTCGCCGCTTATAGATTTGGCTGGGTTCCGGCCGAAATGGTTTTACGGCCGATATTACGGGAGAGCCTGGACGGGCTATGATGTGGAGGCAGCCGGGCAGGAGGAAATGGTGTATGTAGCAGAGCATGCCAGAGTTTTTCACAAAGAGCCTTCCTGCACTTACATCAATCTTTCCGTCAGCAGGGTAACGGCGGATGCATTACCGGCACTGACCAATGCCGACGGGAAGCATTATAAGCCATGTGAAACATGCAGACCGGATAAAGAACAGGTACTTTATATTACACAGGAAGGAAACCATTATCACGGAAATGCCGGGTGCCGGGGATTGAAACGCACGGTTTATATGGCGAAAAGGAAGGATGTGGAGGGCAGCTTAAGCCCCTGCGGAAGATGTTATCCGTAAGTATTGGTATAAGGTATGAAAGTATATGGTGTTAAAAGCAGGAGATTAAGGAATTTATAAGGGAAGGAATGAAGAAAATGGATTTGGGAATTTGGCAGAAAATAGGTAGCATAGGTATCCTTGCAATCAGCACATTCTGGGATATCCGCTTTAAGAAAATACCTTTCTATCTAATGGCAGCAGGCATACTTCCGGGGCTTATTCTCTGGGGGCTGCGTTTCGGACAGAGCACGGGCAGCACCTTTGGCGGGAAACTGATGGAAACAGCCGGATGCTTTCTGCCCGGGTTATTTTTGCTGCTCCTGTCTTTTCTGACAGAAAGAAAGGTGGGCATGGGCGATGGCGTCCTGCTTCTTATCATAGGGGCTATGGAGGGAGGAAGAATTACCGGATTTGTCTTTTGCTGGGGACTCTTTTTGCAATCTCTTTGTGCGGTCATTTTGGTCATTCTAAAGAAAGCCGACAGGAAGACGGAGCTGCCTTTCGTGCCGTTTCTTTTGATGGGGAGGTTGATATTGTTTGTTATGTAAGAATTCAGCAAAAGCGGACAGATGGTACAGTAAAGCCCTTCCCGGGTACATGACATTGGAGGCTACTTTTATTCTGCTGCTTACATTTACCGTTATTTTATTCCTTTTCTATGCCGGTATTTATCAGTATGACAAATGTGTCATAAAACAGAATGCCTACATAGCGGTACTGCGCGGCTGCAGGGAATATGCCGGGAATGCGGACCGGGTACTTGCCTTAAGCAAAGAAAATTTCGAGGAGCTTTCCAAGGACTCTTATGTGGGATTGTCTTATGACTATCAGGTGGAATATGCGGGAAGTATACAGAGGAAAGCAGCAGTTTCCCTGTCCGGTCATATGGAGGTTCCGGTAAAAGCCTATGACAACCTGTTCCCGGCAGGCGGATGGGACATACAGGAAACGGTGGAAAGCGGCTGCAGGGACCCGGTCTATCTGCTGCGTTTCTGCCGACGCATCATCAGGAAAAAACAAAATCAATAAAATACACAGAGGAGCAGAAAAACATGGAAAAAGAATACATCAGCAGTTACAACAGAAATTATCTGAAGATAAAGCCGCAGGGAGAACTGCAGGGCAAACTGCGTTACCAGTATCAGATTTTAACGGGAAAGAAACTGGAAGGCATTCTGGGAGCAGATTTTCATATTCATAACGGAGAAAGTGGGTTGTATTACGACATTACCGGTAAGGTAAATCTGCCGACACTGTTTTCCAAAAAGAAAATCAGTCTTAATTTTATGAACCGTTTTATCAGCAGTCTGGAAACTGCATTGTGGTCTTTGGAACAGTACCTGTTGGATGAAAGAAACCTGATGCTGCAGCCGGAGTACCTGTATGTGGATATGGATAATGTGCAGAACCAGAGCAGCCCGGAAGGCAGTCTGTATTTTGTTTACTGTCCGTATTATACGGAAACGGAGGAAAGGGATGTGGAGCCTCTTTTTACTTTTTTGCTGGAAAAGGCAGAGGAAGAGAATGCCGAGCTTATGGATGCCATCTTTAGTCTGTATGCGGCATGGGAAAACCTGGGAGAGCAGTTTCGGGGAGAGGCTCTGCTGCACGCCTGGCCCATGGAAGTAAGCAGCGGAACGGAAGAAGCAGGCGTAAAGGGAGCTAAAGACAACGCAGGCGGAGAAAAGATATCCGGCGAAAATACATATGCCATGGTACGGGAAGAGAACATGCATTATGAAGAAAGGGGAGACAGGAAACAGTACTGTAATGACGGGCAAAAGGGAAGCAGGAAGTCATATGGTAACGGTGCAGAAAAAGAGGACAGAATGCTGTATGGTAATGACGAAGAAATGGAGGAACGGAAACTGTACGGCAACGGCAGACAGAACAGGCGGGTACTTACTCTCACCCGGTTTCCAGTGATTATCGGACGGAAGCCGGAGTATGCGGATTTGGTTATCAATGAGCCGTCTGTTGACAGCATGCACGTTAAAATTCTGGAAGAGGACGGTCATATTTATATGGAAGATATGAATGCAGCGGCAGGAACCTTCAAGAACGGCATACAGCTTAGACCCTACGAAAGAGTCGAGCTTCTGAGGGAAGATGAGGTAAAATTCGGAAAACTGGAATTCACGTATCGATAGCTGACATTGACAGTGCCGCAGAGAGATGATAACCTAAACGTATCAAAAACAACAGGTGATGATTTCATGGACTTAAAAGAAAGCAAGGCATATGTCAGCACAGGTATGGTGGCACTGAATGCCATTATATTTCTGATATGTACATTTACCGGAAATTTGTTATATAATATAGGGGAAATCAGCCCTCAGCTCTTTTTTGAAGGAGGTCAGTATTACCGGATATTTACATCCATGTTTCTGCATGCGGATATTGAGCACATTGCCAGCAATATGATTATTTTGTTTGGATTAGGCATGATGATGGAAAAAGAAACGGGACACGTAACCTTCGGCGTTCTCTATCTTCTGACCGGCATCATAGGAAATGCGGCTTCCCTGTTCTACAAAATATATATGGGAGAATGGGCGGTAGCTTCCTTAGGAGCCAGCGGCGCTGTATTCGGCATGGAGGGAGTGCTTTTAGCCTTTGTTATGCAGTATCCGGAGAGAATGCGGTATGCTTCATGGGAAAAGATAGCCATTATGGTCATTTATTCTATTTATTGCGGCATCCGTTCCGAAAACATTGACAACGCGGCGCATATCGGCGGCTTTGCATCGGGATTTCTGCTGGGACTGCTTGTCTGCATAGTGCGCAAGGCAAGAAAACCGAAAAACGGATACTGGAATTAAGCATTCAGGCTATGAAAGGATGACAGGCATTTATGAAAATAAACATTTACTATGGCGGACGGGGGCTCATCAATGACCCTACCTTATATGTAATGAACAAAATGCAGGAAGTACTGGAAGAGCTTCATGTGACGGTGGAGCGCTTTTACCTGCAGGAGTTAAAGAACAATATTACCACCCTGCCGCAGACACTTAAGGATGCCGACGGCATTATTTTGGCATCCACAGTGGAATGGTACGGCATCGGCGGCTATATGCAGCAGTTTCTGGATGCCTGCTGGCTGTACGGGGACAAGGAAAAAATCGGAAAAATATATATGTGTCCCATTGTGATGTCTACAACCTACGGGGAAAGAGAAGGCAAATTAAATCTTGCCACCGCATGGGAAATTTTAGGCGGACGTCCCTGCAGCGGCATATGCGGCTACATCCCGGACACAACCGAGCTGGAAACCAATAAGGGATATCTTACCATTATTGAAAAGAAAGCGGAAAATATGTATCGCACCATCAATCAGAAAATGGTAAGCTTTCCGTCCAGCAATCAGGCAGTGAAAAACACGGTATCCAGCATGCCGGCCATCGAATTGACACCGCAGGAGTCTGAGCAGCTTTCCCAGTATGTCTCCGATGATGTTTATATGCAGACGCAGAAAGCGGATATACAGGAGCTTACCAGCCTGTTTAAGGACATGATGGAAGACACGCCGGAAGCATCCCAGGAAAATAAGGCGGCTTTTGAAAGAGCTTTTAAGCCGCAGCAGGGATTGCAGGCGACTTATAAATTATTTGTAGGGGAAGGAAAAACACCGCTTACCATCGTGGTAAACGGCGATGAAATCAAGTGTGACCACGATGATGCCAAAGAAGCGGATGTGGAAATCCGTCTGGATAAATCGGTGCTGGAGGATATTTTTGCCGGCAAGATGAGCTTCCAGAGAGCCTTCATGGCGGGAGAAATGAAGATGAAGGGTGAATTCCGCATTTTAAGGGCTATGGACCAGATTTTTGTGTTTCAATAAATAATAGATAGAATGGAGAATGTGCACTATGAAAAAAGATGATTGTATTTTCTGTAAAATTGCCAATGGAGAAATCCCTTCTAAAACATTGTATGAAGATGAGGATTTCAGAGTCATTTTGGACCTAGGTCCCGCAACCAAAGGACATGCCCTGATTTTACCCAAGGAGCATGCGGCAAATCTGTATGAACTTCCTGACGAAACAGCGGCAAAAGCCATGATACTTGCTAAGAAAATGGGTACCCGCATGGTAGAAAAGCTTCATGCAGACGGATTGAATCTTGTGCAGAACAACGGAGAAACAGCAGGTCAGACTGTTTTGCATTTCCACCTGCATTTAATTCCCCGTTATCAAAATGACGGACAGCATATCCTCTGGACTCCGGGTACTGCCACACAGGAAGAATTAGAAGCCGTTTGTCAGGAGATTGTAAAAGAATGAGAACAATTCAGGTACAGCAGATAACAGAACAGATTAAGGAAATGTGCATTCAGGTCAATCATTACCTTTCGGAAGATATGAAGGAGGCGTTGCAGAATGCGCAGGCAAGCGAAAAATCTCCGTTAGGATGTCAGATACTTTCCCAGCTTCAGGAAAATCTTAAAATTGCCGGAGAAGACATGATTCCTATTTGCCAGGATACCGGTATGGCGGTTGTTTTCCTGAAGGTCGGTCAGGATGTTCATTTGGAAGGCGGTTCTATAGAGGATGCCGTGAATGAAGGGGTAAGACAGGGCTACACGGAAGGTTACCTCCGCAAGTCCGTGGTAAAAGACCCTTTAATCCGGGAGAATACCAGGGATAATACACCTGCGGTTATTCATTATGAAATTGTGCCCGGAGATAAAGTGACCATTACAGTGGCGCCGAAAGGCTTTGGCAGTGAAAATATGAGCCGTGTTTTCATGTTGAAACCGGCTGATGGTATAGAAGGCGTAAAAAATGCCGTTCTGACGGCAGTGAAGGATGCAGGCCCCAATGCATGCCCGCCCATGGTTGTGGGTGTAGGTATCGGCGGCACCTTTGAAAAGTGCGCCCTGATGGCAAAACAGGCATTAATGCGTCCGGTGGGCTCTCATTCGGATATTCCTTATGTAAAGGAAATGGAAGAAGAACTGTTGTCCAGAATAAACGGTCTGGGAATCGGTCCCGGCGGTCTGGGCGGAACCACAACCGCACTTGCCGTGAATGTAAATACTTATCCTACGCATATTGCAGGTCTGCCGGTGGCGGTAAACATCTGCTGTCATGTGAACAGACATATTGTGAGGGAAGTATAAAGGAGAAGATATGGATAAATACATACAGACTCCGCTTACGGAGGAAATTGCACAGACACTGAAAGCCGGCGATTATGTGTATATTACTGGTACAATTTATACGGCGCGGGATGCGGCGCACAAGCGCATGCAGGAAGCTCTGGACGCAGGAGAACCGCTTCCTATCGAGATGAAGGACAACGTGATTTATTATATGGGGCCCTCCCCGGCAAGAGAAGGCAGACCCATTGGCTCCGCCGGCCCTACAACAGCAAGCCGCATGGATAAATATGCGCCTAAACTGTTGGATTTGGGATTAAGGGGCATGATTGGAAAAGGCAAGCGCTCAAAGGAAGTTCTGGATGCCATTGTAAGGGACAAAGCCGTCTATTTTGCGGCAGTAGGAGGAGCCGGCGCTTTGCTTTCCAAAGCGATACAGTCATCGGAAGTTGTGGCGTATGACGATTTGGGAACAGAGGCTATCCGGAAACTTGAGGTGAAGGATTTCCCTGTTATTGTAGTTTGTGACACCGAAGGAAATAATCTATATGAAACAGCCGTAAAGGCGTATGCAGAAAATTAGGGACAATTTTATAAATCATAATGATTTATAGATAGGAAAAGAAAATGAAAAGAATTCTTTTAATGGTGTTAAGACTCTTTTATTTTGCACCCATTGCCGTATGGAGAATAGGAAGATACGGCAAACAGGAGGGCAAGTACGAAGAAGCCTACGAATATATTAAAATGGCAACCAGGAAGGCTACACGCGCCGGTCGGGTCGACATAGAAGCTTACGGGTTGGAAAATCTTCCGAAGGAAGACGGTTTTGTGTTCTTTCCCAATCACCAGGGTATGTTTGATGTGCTGGTGTTTTTGCAGACATGTCCCAGACCGTTTGCTTTTGTTATGAAAAAAGAAGCCAGTAATATTATTCTGTTAAAGCAGGTGAGCCAGGCATTGGGTTCCTATGCCATGGACAGGGCTGACATAAAGCAGTCCCTGCAGGTCATTAATCATGTGACGGAGGATGTGAAAAACGGAAAGAATTTCCTGATTTTTCCGGAGGGCACCAGAAGCAGGCAGGGAAATAAACTGCTTGACTTTAAGGGCGGCAGCTTCAAGTGTGCCGTGAAGGCAAAGTGTCCCATTGTGCCCTGCGCACTGGTAGACTCTTTCAAACCGTTTGATGAGAGTTCCGTTAAAAGAGTAAAGGTGAAGATATCCTATCTTCCCCCTATTTATTATGAAGAATATAAAGATATGAAGACACCGGAGATAGCGGCAGAAGTAAAGAGAAGAATCGAACAGGAAATCAGCAGGATAACAGAGGAGCCGGCAGGCGAATAATAAAGAGTTGCCTTGCAAAAAAAGTATTTGACAAAAACTACGTACGTATGTATAATAACATTTGCGTCACCGAAAGGGATGCATTATACTTGACAGAGGCATTCGGATTATGGAGAAATACTCAAGAGGCCGAAGAGGCGCCCCTGCTAAGGGTGTAGGTCGGGCA
>CAVHWP010000031.1:0-30753 GCA_963639875.1 Bacteroidaceae bacterium | reverse complement strand
GGTTTTGATTTAATGTTCTTTTCCCATGTATACCGTTCAAGATGAACATTTCTTGTATCTATTGAGCTATACCTTACATACTTGTTATTTTCATCTGCATAGGCAAATATCTCGTAGTATGAAACAGGGACATTCTGGTCTTTTGTTCCGGAACCATATTTAATTGCAAATAATGGTCTCTCACTGTAAATATCCTTGGACAGGCAACAATTGGTAAGCCAGGAAGAACGATATTTCTTTTCTGTATATAAATGATACTGATAAGACGCATTGGAAAGGTTAAAATAATATTCTCCGTTAGTTCCCTTTTTTAATTTGTTTTCTAAAAAATCTCTTTCCTGTTCTGTCGGATTTGTAAGAATTTTTCCACCCAGTTTTTCACAATAATCCCTTGCCTCTCCATAAGGCATTTCTTCATCTATTATAAAATAAGCATTTCCATTGTAATAAACAGCATTCTTCATCTCATAGCTGTCAAGAAGATTCTTCTGGTACTGCCCTTGATTAACAACCACGTATGTAGAGAAATGGGATACCTCTGCTTTTAATGTATCCGTTGTCTCATCTCTTTCTGTCTCTAGAAATTCCAAGGTTCCTTTTGCTTCGTCATAATAGCAGATTGCTAAATCCGAAAACTCCGCATTTGCCAGTTTCTCTTTATTTATAGGAAAATAAAGTTCTGCTCTGTCAAAATCCAGTTGTTCCGAGTGTACAAAGTCAAATGCCTGTCCAACCAAAAGTCCACCTGAAAACTTTTCATTTAGAAATACTTCTCTAAGCTGTATCTGTTTCCCTATATCTCCTCTTCCTGTAACGAAAAGTTCCGGCTGCATATCCACATTTTCCACACATTCAAATGTAATATGCTGTTCCAAAGTTTCTTTTCCATCTGGAATTCCGTTTCCATCAGTATCCCCTGTCAATGGATTTAGCTGCAATTTTATTTCCGAACCATCTGACATTCCATCCTTATCCGTATCTGCATTCAATGGATCCGTTCCATATTTTATCAATTCCTCGTAATCTGTCAGTCCGTCACCATCCGTATCTGCCATGCCCGGATTAGTCCCCGCCACATATTCTTCCAGATTCGTCAATCCATCCTTATCATAATCGTCCCCTGCCAGAATTCCTCTGCTTTCATCCAAACCGGATTCCAATAATAGCGGATACAAAACATGCAAGGTATATCCATCCGGGATACCATCTCCATCAGTGTCCGGATTTTCCGGATTCCATCCTATTCGTTTCTCCATTTCATCGCCGATACCATCACCGTCTGTATCTCTTGCGTCCCCATCTGATATATCTGCATCTCCATCTGACACATCCTCATCTCCGCCCGATATATCTTCATCCCCGTCTGACACATCCTCATCTCCGCCCGATATATCTTCATTTCCATCCGATACATGTCCGGGATTTTCAGGTTCTTTTTTTCCTTTATCCATACAACTTTCATCAAAAACTATTTGTGTTAATACAATATTGTCAAGATTTTCTTCCACTCCTTCCTGTTTTGTTCCCTGAAAACTTATTCGTAAGCTTTCGCCGGAAGCTATATTCTGATTATGTACTGCATTCTTAACAATATACCTGTTTCCTTCCTTATTAAGTATTTCTCCATTATATACCTGTGTAATTTCTCCGTTGGTATCAAAGGAAAGTTTCCAGTCCTCTATGGTACTTGCACTGATATTGTGCAATACCAGAACCGCATCATATAAGGTATCATCTCCTGTTTTGTTAAACTCTGTAGTATATTCATACTCAACTGAAGGTACTTCAACTTCCTTTGTACATAATTCAAAATCAGTAATTTTCTTTTCCGCAGTATATACATAAGTAAAACCAAAGGTGATGCTCTGTCCCACCGGAACATCCTGATTCCATATGTTATTACGAACGGCATATCTGTCTTCTTCTTTCCTACATACTGTAGCATTCCAAATATTTTCTATGTTTCCCTGACAGGTAAACCATAAATGCCAGTTATCCATATTTTCGTTTCCGGTATTTTTTAAGGTAATTCGTATATTTACGTGATTTTGCCACTCACTTACTGTTTCCACAATAATAGTATAATTTTCTTTTATAATGGAACTCTCCAGTCCATTCTTTTCCTCTGCTTTTACATAATTCTCCCCTATCGGCTGCAAGAACAATAATAATGCAAGCAATAAAACCATTCCCTTTTTTAAGCCTCTGACCACTCTGCTATCCCCTTTGTTTTTCATATTTTTCCTCCTTTTATTATTTTGTTTTGCATGTTTATTGTTTTATATTATTATATTATCAATTATTTTGTCAATTTAAATTTAAAAATAAAAAGACCTGAAAATTTCTCGTTTTCAGGTCTTTCAAATTTCTATTTTCTAAAACAATTTCCTCAGATATGCAGTATCGCCGAAGCAACCTGGAAATACACAATCAGGGAAAGGGCATCCACGATGGTGGTGATGAAGGGGCTTGCCATAACGGCGGGGTCAAAGCCCATCCGCTTTGCCAGTATCGGCAGGGTGCAGCCAATCATCTTTGCTAAGAATACCGCTACAATCAGTGTCAGGCACACAACAACGGCTACCGTCACGCCCACTCTGTCAATCAGAAGCAGCTTAACGAAATTGGCAACGGAAAGGGTAGTGCCGCAAAGCACCGCCACGCGGATTTCCTTCCAGATAACTGCCAGCGTATCCTTGTAACCGATTTCCCCAAGGGAAAGCCCGCGGATAATGGAAACGCTTGACTGGCCGCCGGCGTTGCCGCCCGTATCCATCAGCATGGGGATAAACATGGTCAGCACCGCATAGGTGCTTAATGCATCCTCAAAGTGGCTGATAATCTGACCGGTAAAGGTAGCTGACACCATGAGGAGTAAAAGCCAGGGAATTCTTTTTTTGAAGGTTTCAAAAATGCCCGTTTTCATATAGGGCTTGTCGGAAGGAACGATAGCCGCCATCTTTTCAATATCCTCGGTGGCCTCTTCTTCCATGATATCCACGATATCATCGACGGTGATAATACCGACCAGCCGGTTTTCGTTGTCCACAACGGGCATGGTGGTAAAGTCGTATTTTTTGAACTGTCTGGCAACCTCTTCCTGGTCCATCAGGGTATTGATGGAAATGACGTTCTCATGCATGATGTCACCGATAATCTCGTCCGGGTCGCTGAGCAGTAAGTACCTTAACGCAACGGTACCGAGCAGCCTTCTCTGCGCATCGAGTACATAACAGATGTTGATGGTCTCGCTGTCCACACCGACCTTACGGATGCGGGCAATGGCTTCCTCTACCGTCAGGTTTTCTTTTAAGTCCACGTACTCCACGGTCATGATACTGCCGGCGGAGTCCTCCGGATACCGAAGCAGGTGATTGATATCACGCCGCATTTCCGGGCTGGCATTTGCCAAAAGTTTTTTTACGATATTGGCGGGCATCTCTTCCAGAAGGTCCGTTGCATCATCCGCCATCAGGTTGTTGATAATGCCTGCCGCATCCTTTTCCGACAGGGAGGTAATGATGATCTGCTGATTGTCCACTTCCATATAGGAAAAGACATCGGCAGCCAGGTCCTTCGGTAAAATACGGAATACCTTTAACATTTCCTCTTCGGGAAGGTTTTCCAAAAGAATAGCCACATCGGCTTCATTCATCTCTGCTAATTTCTGGCGCAGGGATGTGTACTGACGGGTTGTCAGTAATTCCTTGATTTCATCCATAATCGTTCTCCTTTAGTTGTCAATGGGGTCTTCATGCATCGGGCAGGAAGAGGGTTATCGTTACTGTGAGTCTTACTGTGCGATTTCATCAAAACCACCACCTTTCTTCTAAGCGGAAAACATTTTGGGGTGTGCCTCTTTACGTTTTTACACACCTTATTTATTTTAACATATCAACTTTCGTTGTCAACGTAAGAAATGGGATTTTCCTGTAAAATTTCTGTCCTGCCAGCCGTGGCTTCCGTAATATCCCGGACAAGTTTTTCTTTCTCTTCCGCCGGAACCAGTACCTGCAGGGTCACCTTTTCTCCGTAATTGCTGTCCTTCGGCGTAAGTCCCATGGCGGACAACAGATACAGGATTTTACCGATACCGTTATAATCCGTGGTAAGGGTAAGGGGCACTCCCATACGGAGCACACCAATTTTACAGTCGTTAAGCCCTTCCTTCACCGCCTGCGTATAGGCGCGCACCAGACCGCCCGTGCCGAGCAGTGTGCCGCCGAAATACCTTGTCACCACCACCACGATGTTTTTAATATTTTCCCGCAAAAGCACTTCCAGCATGGGACGTCCCGCCGTACCGGAGGGCTCCCCGTCATCGCTGCAGCGAGTCAGTTCGCCTCTCTCCCCTATGACAAAGGCGGAGCAGTTATGTCTGGCATCCCAGTATTTTTTCTTCATCGCCTCGATAAATGCCGCTGCCTCTTCTTCGGAGTCTGCCCGTGCAATGTTTGCTATAAACACGGATTTCTTTTCTTCTATCTGCCCGCTTCCGCCGGAAAGCAGGATGCGGCAGTTTGTTTCGGTCTGTTCGCTCATATTCCGTCCTCAATACCGTTTCTTTGCAAAAACTTACCTTTGCTTTTTTTATTCTACCATAGATAGGATTAAAAGTGTTTTTTTTGTGAAACAATTCTTAAAAAATAACAAAAACCTTTATTTACCATATGTTTTTTGGTATACTAATCATCAAAGGCAGTTGTGCCCGATTTATGCAAAACAGAAAGGAAACCTTATGAATTACGGAAAAAAAGGAGTCCGTGCAAAGCAGAAAGCGCTTTTTGCCAAAGGTCCGAAGTGGATGCACAAGATTACATTTACCTGTGCAAAAGTCATCTTCATCGCCTTTATCGGCATCGCCATCTGGGGCGTGTCCGCCGGCATCGGTGCTTTCAACGGTATTATTGCTTCCGCACCGGACATTGACGTGAGTGATGTGGCACCGGTAGGTTTCTCCACCTTCATATACGACTGTGAGGGCAATCAGATTGGCAAGCTTGTTGCCACTAATTCCAACCGTGTGCAGGTAACCATGGATAAAATTCCCCAGTACATGGCGGACGCGTTTGTTGCCATCGAGGACGAGCGTTTCTACGACCACAACGGTATCGACTTCAAGGGTATCGTCCGTGCCGGTTATACCTTTATCAAGTCCGGCTTCAAACGGGCGGAAGGTGCCAGTACCATTACCCAGCAGCTTTTGAAAAATACCGTATTTACCAACTGGGTAAACGAGGACGGCCTGATTGAGAAGCTCCAGCGTAAATTCCAGGAGCAGTATCTGGCGCTGGAAATCACGAAAAAGCTGAGCAAGGAAGAAATCCTGCTCCGCTATATGAACACCATCAACTTAGGACAGGGCACCTTAGGCGTCCAGGCAGCCGCCAAGCGTTATTTCAACAAAGACGTAAGCGAGCTTACCTTATCGGAATGCGCCGTTATTGCCGCCATTACCCAGAACCCTTCCAAGTGGAACCCCATCTCCCACCCCGACAACAATGCCGAGCGTAGGGAACGTGTTCTCCGGAAGATGCTGGAACAGGGTTATATCAGCCAGACAGAATTCGACGAAGCCATGGCGGATGATGTGTACTCCCGTATTCAGGAAGTCAACGTAGCCGTAGCCAACGACTCCGTCAGCACCTATTTTGAGGATGCCCTTGCGGAAGTGGTTATGGAAGATCTGATTAACGAATGCGGCTACAGCGCAACGCAGGCTTCTACCATGTTATACAGCGGCGGTCTCCGTATTGAGTCCACCTTAGACCCCAATATCCAGTCCATTGCCGATGAAGTATGCTCCGACCCGGATACCTATCCCGAGGATGTCAAATGGTACTTAAGCTACGATCTGACCACCAGGGATGCCGGCGGCGAATACCACAACTACAGCAAGGAAATGATGAAAAAATGGTTCGTGGAAAACGAGAGCCGCAGCTTCAACCTGATCTTCAACAGTATGGACGATGCCTATGCCGCCATCGAAACCTATAAAGCGGCGATTATGAGCGACGGTGAAGAAGAGGTTGCGGAAAATATTTCCATGACGCCCCAGCCCCAGATTTCCTTAGTTATCATGGACCAGTCCAACGGTCATGTGGTTGCCATTGTGGGCGGCCGCGGCGCCAAGGAAGGAAGCCGTACCTTAAACAGAGCGACCGACTCCGCAAGACAGCCCGGTTCCACCTTTAAGGTACTCTCCACCTATGCTCCCGCGCTGGACAGCGCCGGCATGACACTGGCTACCGTATTTAACGATGCACCTTTTAATTACAACGACGGTACTCCTGTTCACAACTGGTACTCCAATCCTTCTTACGAGGGCTTAAGCTCCATCCGTAAGGGAATTTACCACTCCATGAACATTGTAACGGTAAAATGTCTGACACAGATTACACCGAAGCTTGGCTTTGACTATCTGGAGGACTTCGGTTTCACGACCTTAAATGAACTGAACGACTGCTACCAGCCCATGGCTCTGGGCGGTGTCGGCGGTGTTACCAACTTAGAGTTGTGCGCGGCTTACGCCACCATCGCCAACGGCGGTGTTTACAACGAGCCCCAGTTCTACACCAGAGTCCTTGACTCCGACGGCAACGTCATCATTGACCACACGGTTCCCAATACCAGACAGGTATTAAAGGAAACCACAGCTTTCCTCCTGACGGAAGCCATGAAGGATACCGTAATAAAAGGTACCGGTACGGCTGTCAACTTTGACGGCATGACGATTGCCGGCAAGACAGGTACCACTTCCGATGACAAGGACGTATGGTTTGCCGGATACACCCCTTACTATACGGCTGTTACCTGGACAGGTTACGACAACAACATCATGATGACCAACAAAGCCGATAAAAACCTTTCCAAAAAAATCTGGCGTGCGGTCATGCAGAAAATACACGAAAACCTGCCCAACCAGAGCTTTCCGATTCCGGAAGGCATCGTACAGGTTGCGGTATGTTCCCAGTCCGGTAAGCTGCCTGTGGAAGGTTTGTGTGACAATTATGTGGTAACGGAATACTTTGCGGAGGGCACGGAGCCTGTGGACTCCTGTGATGTGCACTACTCCGGTGATGTATGTGCTTACAGCCTGCTTCCCGCGAGTCCCGGCTGCCCGTTCAAGCTGCCCGGTGTCCTGACACTGACGCCTGTGGAAGATATTTCCTTACAGCAGGGTTCCACGGTTATCAACGAAGACGGTACGGTTTCCACACCGCAGACCACCAACTACTGTCCTCACAACGAAGAATTCTTCCTGCAGCCCAATTACACGTCCGTCATAGAACAGCAGCGGGCGGAGCTCTTACAACGGGGCTACAACTTCTATAATTAGTACTTCTTATATAAAATAAATAAAAGCCCGGCTCACCGCCGGGCTTTCTTCTTACCGCTTCTTTCTACTGGTAATTTTCCATCAGAAGCTGCAGTTCCGTCTTTCCCCGGAAGCTGTTTAAGCCTATCCGGTAGGTCACGGAAAGCGGAAATTCACATTCTTTTTCATACAGTCTGCCGGAAGCACCCTCCCCGAATTTTGCGTCCAGGTAGGCATGGAATTTATCCAGTCCGCCGAAGAAAACCAGTTCATAGGTCCTTCCTTCCTGCATCACCGTATACTTTGCAAACGTTCCCTGCTTCCCCATTTTCCTGCCGAACTGAAATACCACATTCTTAGTGGCAAACAACGGCTTGGGATTGGCATTGCCGAAGGGCTCCAAAATTTCAAACTCTTCCGCAAGCTGTCTGGTCGCATAGGAAAGGGGCATGGGCACATCAATATGTACCTTCGGCTGAAAATCTTCTTCGGTCAGGGTACACTGGGCATTTAAGCGTCTGCGCAGCTCCTCTAAATTTTTCTCTTCCAGGGAAAGTCCCGCCGCCATCTTGTGGCCGCCGAACTTGGTAAACAGCTCCCTGCACGCTACCATGGCATCGTACATATGATAGCTTTCTATGGAGCGTCCCGAACCTTTCAGCCCTTCTTCGCCCCTTGTCAGGACAAAAGCAGGCTTGCCGTACTGCTCCTTTACCCGTCCCGCAATGATGCCAGCCAGGCTTTCATGGCAATCCGGCAGAAAAATAACCAGCACTTTGTCTTCTGACAAATGTTCTTTTTCTATCTGCTCCGCCGCCTGCTTCACACCCTGCAGGGTCATTGCCTTGCGGCTTTCGTTCATTTCCTTCAGTTCTCCGGCAATTCTTGCCGCTGATATGGCGTCCTTTGCCCGCAGCAGCTCCAGTGCCCTTACCGCACTGTCCAGTCTGCCTGTTGCGTTTAGGCACGGTCCTATCACAAACCCCAGATGAAATGCGTTAAGCCCGGACGGCTCCACACCGTTTGCCTCTATCAGGGCTTTTAAGCCCATACAGGGCGCCTTACGGATACGCTTCAAGCCTTCCTTTACGATGATACGGTTTTCATCCAGCAGATCCATTACATCGCACACGGTTGCCACCGCCGAAAGCTGCATAAATTCCTCCATGCATGCCTGTCTTTCTTCATAGGACACCTTCGACTTGCGGAACATAAGTTCAATGAGTTTATATGCCACCACTGCCCCGCAGATACCCGGATTGGGATATTTGCAGTCCGCCTGCTTGGGATCCACGACCACCGCTGCAGGCGGCAGGATTTCCGTCCGCACGCCGTTTTCTTCCACATACGGCACCTCATGATGATCCGTCACCACCACGGTCATTTTCTTTTCCACCGCAAGGGCAATCTGGGAAGCCGCCGCAATGCCGTTGTCGCAGGTGATAATGGTCTGGATACCGGCTTCGTACGCATCTTCAATAAGCCGGTCATTCAAGCCGTAACCGTCCTTCATACGGTGCGGTATCACCGTATCCACATTGCCGCCGAGTACCTGCAGACCCTTCGTCAGAATGTGGGAGGAAGTAATGCCGTCCACATCATAGTCCCCGATGACACGGATTTTTTTCTTAAGGGCAATGGACTCCGCCATGATGGCAGCCGCATCCTCCATCCCCAGCATCAGCTCGGGCGGGTACATGTCCAGATACGTGCCATAGAGGTATTTTTCTACTTCTTCCTCAGACAAAATATCCCTGTTACGGATAATTCTTGCCGTAACAGGGGTAATATTAAATTTCTTGCTCCAGGCATTGAAATCAGCCTTCTTTGCCGCAACAAACCATTTTTCCATGGAAACTATAACCTTTCCCACTAAGCGGTTCCCTTATTTAGAAACCGCTTTTTTATTTTTCTGCATCATGTAATACAGGCTGCCTGCCAGGAATACGGAGGAGTAAGTACCGCATGCGATACCGACCATCAGAGGCAGTGCAAATTCACGAATAGCGGTAACACCCAGTACATACAGGGCTGCTACCATGATAAAAGTCGTCAGGGAAGTAAAGATACTTCTGGACAATGTCTGGGTAATGCTTCGGTTGATGACATCCTTTAAGTCCGCATCGCTGCCCATCTGACTCCTGTTTTCACGTACACGGTCATATACTACAATTGAGGCATTGATGGAATAGCCGACCAGGGTCAGCATGCAGGCTATGAAGGTACTTCCCACAGAAACCTTAGCTGCCGCATAAAAAGCAAGCACCACAAGTACATCCTGCAGGAGCGCCATAACACCGCCGGCGCCAAAGGAAATATTTTTAAATCGGATGGCAATGTAAATCAGCATGCATACCATCGCCACACATACGGAAGCAAAGGTCTTTACGGTTGTTTCCTTAGAAATGGTGCCGCCGATGGTTTCCATAACAATCTGTTCATTTTCCACACCGTATTTATCGAGGAGCATTTCTTCAATGGCATCTCTCTTAGTAATGTCCAGTGCGTTGGTCTTAAATACAACATCTGTGGAATTCTGTACCGGCTGAGGCTGTACGGCGCTTCCCGCAATCTTTTCCATTTCGGGAATAACATCCGCTTCCAGTTCGGAAAGGCTCTTCTGTTCGTTGAAGGTTACCGTCATGGAAGTACCGCCTACGAAATCAAGGCTTAAGTTCAGCGGAGTGCCGGTCTGTGCCTTATTGACGCCCATCATGACAAAGCCGCCCACAATCAGGACTAAGGAAATTACAAAGTATACCCATCTCTTGCCGACAAAATCCAGTGCCTTGCGCTCTTTGCCCACACCGTACCATTTTTCGCTTGTAAAGCCGATGCTGTAGAATGCACGAAGCAGCCATCTGGTAACAAACAGTGCGGTAAACATGGAAAGCACAATACCTAAAATCAGGGTCTGTGCAAATCCCTTAATGGAACCGCTGCCGAAGATTAACAGAACGAGTGCTGCAATCAGGGTGGTGATGTTGCCGTCCAAAATAGCGGAAAGAGCCTTGTCGAAACCAATCTTTATGGAAGACTTCACGGTCTTGCCGGTTGCCAGCTCTTCACGGATACGGGCAAAAATGATAACGTTTGCATCCACTGCCATACCGATGGAGAGGATAATACCGGCAATACCGGGTAAAGTCAGGGTGATATCAAAACCATTTAACAGAAAAACGGTCAGAGCCGTATACAACAGCAAGGCCATGGATGCCGCAAAACCAGGTAGAAAATACACGGCAATCATGAATACGGCAATGACCACAAGACCGATGATACCTGCCTCTATGCTTGTCCTGATGGCATCGGAGCCAAGCTGCGCTCCTACTACCTTGGATTGAATTTCGTTAAGTTCCAGCTTCAGTCCGCCGATACGGATGAGAGAAGCTAATTTTTCTGCATCTTCATAGCTGTAGTTACCGCTGATCTGTGCACGTCCGTCTGTCAGTGCACCGTTTACGGTTGGCGCGCAGATAACGTTGCCGTCGTAGTAAATGGCAATGGTTTCTCCATTCTGGTAAGCGGAAGTGGTTGCCTCCGCGAATTTCTGCTTGCCTTCGTCGTTCAGCAGAAGGTCAATGCAGTAAGATGAGGTATTGCCGGTCTGGGAATCCTGATAGGGAACCGCTTCCGCACTCTTGATGTCGGAACCGTTCAGTACCACACAGCCGTCCGCTACGATTTCATCAATGTTTCTGTTCAGCACATATGTCAGGGAAGCATTGCCGTCCGCATCCTGCACGATGGTCTGGGAATAGTTGTTGCTTCCGTCAGAGCCCTTCTGTGCCAGGAAATAAAGAGTACCGGGGTTGCCCAGTTCCTCTAAAATGGCATTGGCATCGGTTACACCGGGAATTTCCACGTTGATACGGTTGTTTCCCTCTAAGTAAACCTGTGCTTCGTTGCTGTAGTTGTAAACACGTTCTTCCAGCTTTCTCTTGGTATCTGCAAGGTCGGTTGCGGAAGGTTCTTCGTCCCCCACCACTTCATACGTGATGCTGACACCGCCTGCCAGGTCAAGACCCAAGGTAATGTCGGATGCCGCTATCCTGCCGTTTCCGTCAATTCCCTTTATATCGATGAAGGTCACACCCACAAGGACTGCCAGAAACACAAGCAGCGTAATAATTGCGTTACTTTTCTTCATTTTGCTCTTCCTCCATTTCAGCCATAGCTGCTTTTATCATAATGGCGCATTCAATACGTTTCCTCTGCAGTTCGCAGCCCACGTCATATGCGTCATTGATATTCCCATGGAAATTATAAGAGTTGGCAGCACAGCCGCCGCTGCAGTAAAACCTGGCAAAGCATTTCTTACATTTTTCCTTTGCATATACATTGCAGCACTTGAATTCATCACGGATTTCCGTGTTGACGATGCCGTCATCCACATTGCCCATGAGGAATTTCTCATTTCCCACAAACTGGTGGCAGGGATACAAATCTCCCCAGGGAGTCACTGCCAGGTATTCCGTACCGGAACCGCAGCCGGACAGACGTTTTGCCACACAGGGACCGCCCTCCAAATCAATCATAAAGTGGAAGAAATTGAAACCGTTTCCTTCCTTTCTTCTGCGAATCATTTCTACGGCAAGCTTGTCGTACTCTTCCTTAAGACCCGGAATATCCTCTTCCTTAATAGAATACCAGTCCTCAGGCTTTGCCACAACCGGCTCTACGGAAATCTGTTTGAAGCCAAGGTCTGCCAGATGCAGCACGTCCTTGGAGAAATCCAGATTGTTGTGGGTAAATGTACCTCTTACATAATAGTTCATCTGGCCGCGGCTTTCCGCCACCTTCTGGAACTTCGGTACAATCATATCATAGCTGCCCTGTCCGCCGCGGAAAGGACGCATTTTGTCGTTTACTTCCTTCCTTCCGTCGATACTGAGCACGATATTGGACATTTCTTTATTGGCAAACTCCATGATTTCATCATTTAAGAGAACACCGTTGGTCGTCAGGGTAAAACGGAATTTCTTGTTGCATTCCTTTTCCCGGCTGCGTCCGTATTCTACCAGATCCTTTACCACCTGCCAGTTCATGGTAGGCTCGCCTCCAAAGAAATCCACTTCCAGATTGACGCGGTTGCCGGAATTGGCAATCAGGAAATCCAGGGCTTTTTTGCCGACTTCAAAGCTCATAAGCGCTCTTCTGCCATGGTACTCGCCTTCTTCGGCAAAGCAGTAACGGCAGGCAAGATTACAGTCATGGGCAATATGCAGGCACAGCGCCTTTACAACCGTCTGACGGTTCTTGAAATCAAAGATATAGTTTTCATAAATATCGGGGGTAAACAACTGGCCTTCTTTGTATAATTCCAACACCTCATCGATGGCTTCTTCCACTTCCTCTGTGGGACGGCCGGTTTCCTCACAACTGATAACGGCCGCCTTAATGGCTTCCGGCTCCTTCATGCCGCCTTCTATCAGGGGATCCACGAAAGATATCATGTCGTAAACCAGATCGTCCACCACATGTACGGAACCGCTGTTCACATCCATGACAATGTTGTATCCATTGTTTTTGTACTGATGAATCACGTTTTCTTCCTCTTTCTCTCTTAAACTCAGTCCCTGCCCCGGAAGTGAGTTCAGATTCCGGGAAATGACTGCAAAAACGAAGCAGCGACGCAAATCGCTGCTTTCCTAATCGCACATTAAAAATGTGTCCGCTGCTTATTTAATCTTTTCGCAGCTCTGGTTTCCTACTGTACAGGATGTCTTGCACGCTGACTGGCAGGAAGTCTGGCATTCGCCGCAGCCGCCCTTCTTCATGGACTCCTTTAAGTTTCTTGTATTTAATGTCTTGATGTGCTTCATAAAAGAAACGCCTCCTTAATATAAATTAAGCTTTATACCATCGTAGTATATCATAAATTTCCTGTTTGTAAAAGGTTTTTTTCATATTTAGGCATATTTCGTGTATTTTTTCGGAAATTACCCAAGCATGCCCCCCAGCATGCCGCTTCCCCCACAGAGCACCAGCACGGTTAAAAATTCTCCGGGCAGTTTTTCCGGGCCATGGTCCACCACCAAAGACACCACTGTCAGTATCAGAAAATAAGCACTTCCCATAAAAAAGCCCCATAAAAATTTCCGCGACTGCATCTTTTTCCCGGTCAGCCAGCCCACTGCCAGATTGACCGCTATGTAAATACCGATAACCGCTGCCGAAACGATTTTTTCCGACAGTCTGAGCTTATAGACCAGCAATGTCAGTAAAATAAGTAACGCTCCCGTAAAGATGTATGCGGCAAGCAGGCATTTCAGAAAAAAAAGCCAGGGCTTTCCTTCTCTTTCTTTGTCCATTTCTCTCCTCCTCCGGCATTGTTCTATTCATGTATATGTCTTGGTGGGCATTTCTTATACCTGTATTTCCGCAAAAAATACACCGCTTTTCCTGTTCTTAACGGGTGTTAATCTTGACAAACCGCTATGGAATACGGTATTATTTCCTATTATCATATAAAAATTTATTACAAATCACAAAAGGAGTGTTATTCTTGGAGACATCTGATGTCGCACAACTGATCACCATTATTGTTCTGATTTTCTTATCCGGCTTCTTTTCTTCTGCCGAAACGGCTTTTTCCACCTTGAACCGTGTGCGTATGCGGACCTTAGAGGAAGAAGGCAGTAAAAGTGCCGCAAGGGTCAATAAAATTTTAGAGAGCTACAGCAAAATGCTTTCCGCCGTCCTGATTGGCAACAACATTGTGAATTTAACCGCCTCTTCCCTGACGACGGCATTTGTCATCAAGGCATGCGGCAATGCCTACATAGGACTCGGTACCGGTATTCTTACCGTTGTGATACTGCTATGTGGGGAAATCATTCCCAAGACATGGGCCAGTCTCAATTCCGAAAGGCTTGCTCTTGCCTACTCCTCCATCATCTATGCACTGATGAAGGTTATGACACCGGTTATTTTTATCGTGGATCTGCTGTCCAGAGGCATCCTGAAACTTTTACATGTGGATTCCCGCAAAAAAAACGATACCATTACCGAAAGTGAATTGAAGACCTACGTGGATGCCAGCCATGAAGATGGCCAGATTGAGTCGGATGAAAGAGAAATGATTTACAATATCTTTGAATTCTCCGATACCTGCGTAAAGGATATTATGATTCCCCGTACCAACATGGTGACCGTCAATTCGGATGAGGACATAAATGCCCTGATTAAGGTTTTTCACGAATCCATGTATACCCGTATTCCCGTGTATCAGGAAGATAAAGACAGCATGATTGGTTTTGTCAATATCAAGGATTTATTTATCGCCCGTATTTCCGGTCAGAAAAATATCTCCTTAAAATCCCTCCTGCGGGAGGCCTACTACACCTACGAATACAAGAAAAATGCAGACCTGCTTTTGGAAATGCGCGAGAAATCCATGAATGTGGCATTTGTCCTGAACGAGTATGGCTCCACGGTGGGTATGGTTACGCTTGAAGATCTTTTAGAAGAGCTGGTTGGGGAAATCCGTGACGAATACGATGAAGATGAAAAAGAACTCATCCAGAAAAAAGATGACCGTTCTTACCTCATTGAGGGAAGCATGAATCTTTCCGATATCAACGACAGCATCGGTACTTCCTTAAATTCCGATGATTACGACTCCATCGGTGGTATCATCATCGGTCAGCTTGACCGTCTGCCGGAGGACAACGAATCCGTAGTTCTTGCTGACGGCACCACCTTACAGGTAAAGGGTATCGACCAGAACCGCATCCTTCACGTCCTGCTTACTCTTCCCGAGCCGAAGGAAGAAGAAACGGACGAAGAAACTTCCGCAAATAAATAATAAACAAATGCCCTGCCGGTTAATTCCCGGCAGGGCATCTTTTTTTCAATAGGAAAAACCTTCCCATCAACAGGCTGCCTGTACTTACGGCAGTCTGTATTTTTCTGCATAGGCAAGAACTTTTCCGCGGAAATTGATATTCTCGCTTTCTTTTAAGTTGTCCAGATATTCATGGGTTTCGTAGCTGTCTTCCTTTACCTGCAAGAGACATACCGCAATGTTGGAGCAATGGTCTGCCACTCTTTCAAAATTATTGGTAAGCTCCGTTAAAAGCACACCCAGTTCAATGGTGCATTTTCCCTTGCGCAGACGCTTGATATGACGCTTCTTCATTTCGATATTAAGCTGGTCAATGACCTCCTCCAAAGGCTCCACAAGCTCTGCCGTCTCGGAGCTGTCCGTTTCAAAAGCGGTAAAGGAAATATCCAGAATTTCTTTCACGGCATCCATGAAGACCGTAAGCTCTTCCATCGCCTTATCGGAGAATACCAGTCCTCTCTCCTGCATTTCATCTGCCGACTCCTTAATGTTTAAGGCATGGTCAGAAATCCTCTCAAAATCACCGATACAATGCAGCAGGATGGACAGGATGTGGCTTTCCTTTTCCGTCATATCCTTGCCGCTGATTTTTACCAGGTAAGTACCGATTTCATCCTCAAAGCGGTCAATATCCTGTTCTAACTTCTCTACCTCCGCCGCCTTGTCCACATCATAGTTCTGCAGAAGGTCAAGCGCTGTGAAAATCGACTTCTTGGAATACTGCGCCATGGTAATGGCAACTCTTCTGCTTCGCTCAATGGCAAGTCCGGGGTTCTCCAGGAAACGGCTGTCCAGAGTTTTTAATTCCACATCCACCGGTGACATTTCGCCTTCCTTTACCTTGTCCGGTACGGTTAAGTTTACCATTCTGACAAACATTCTGGAAAAAGGAAGCAGGATAATACAAAGCGCTATGTTAAATAAGGAATGAATCAGGGCAATTCCCAGCGGAGAAATCGCTTCATCCATAAAGGAAAAATGAAGGAAAGCATTCGCCGCATAGAAAACTATCATAAACAGGGTGGTCTTTACGATATTATAGTACAGATGCATAAGGGCTGCCTTCTTGGCATCCTTGTTGGCACCGATAGCGGAAATCAGAACTGTTACACAGGCACCGATGTTCTGTCCCATGATAACCGGCACCGCCGTAGCGCCCGACACGGCACCCGAACGGGACAATGCCTGCAAAATACCGACCGATGCGGAAGAGCTCTGCACGATGGCTGTCATAATAAAACCTACCAGTACGCCTAAAAGCGGGTTGGAGAACATGGTCAGCATGCTGGTAAATTCCGGCACATCCGCCAGACCCATTACCGCGCCGCTCATGGTATCCATACCAATCATCAGGATGGCAAAGCCGGCAATAATGGTACCCACCGTCTTATGCTTTTCCTTTTTGGTGAAGTTAATCAGGATAACACCGATTAACGCCAGTACGGGGGCAAAGGACGACGGCTTGAAAAGCTGAATAATGAAACTGGTGCTTTCGATACCGGTTAAACTCAATAACCATGCCGTAATGGTCGTACCTACGTTGGCACCGATAATTACGTTTACCGCCTGCTCAAGCTGCATAATTCCGGAGTTTACAAAACCGATCACCATAACTATGGTTGCCGTGGAAGACTGGATAACCGCCGTCACACCGGTGCCCACCAGAACCGCCTTGACCGGATTGTTGGTAAGCTTTTCCAGTATGTTCTCCAGCTTGCTGCCGGAAACCCTCGACAGCCCCTCGCCCATCATGTGCATACCATACAGGAACAGGGCAAGTCCGCCCATCATCGTCAGAAGATCAAAAAAATCCATATGTATACCCAACTTTCTAATATTCTGTGCAAATTTTACTCACTATTCCTATTGTAACTAAAAAGCGGGGCATATGCAACAATCTTTTCCGTAAGTTTTTTATTAAGTTTTCTGTATCTGTTTTTCCAGCTCTGCGGCTGCAAGGCTTAATGACTCGCCCTTCCTTTTTAAAAGGCAGATGTTCCGCTCCGGCACCGGCGGCTCCATGTCCAGAATAACCAGTCCCTCCATATTTTCCTTTTCTAAGAAATCCAGCGGCACAAAGCCTATCCCCAAATCCGACTTTACCATGGGCAGTATCTGGTCGGATGTCGCCGCCTCCACATCCGGGGAAAACGTCCATCCCCTCTTACCAAAAATAGCGGAATAAAAGGCAAAGGAGCTGGTCTGCTCTCCGAGACCGATGAGAGGATATTTCTTTATCTGTTCATCGGTAAGCAACATGCCCGTTGCCAGGGAAAATGCGGTACTGCATACCGGAACCTCCTTGATTTTCCGAAGACTTTTGGCGGTAATTCCCTCCGGCAGGGTAAACGGATCGGTCACAAGCGCCATATCTGCCAACCCCTTTTTCAATACGGATAACGCCTGCGGTGTGGTCTGGTTGGAAATACGGATGCGGATACCGGGATACGCCTTCCGGTATTTTTTTAAGGCAGGAAGCAGCACACAGTGCAGGGCAATTTCACTGGCGGCAATGGTAACCACTCCGCCCTGCAGACTTTTTTCCCTGGCAATTTCTTCCTCGCCGCTCAAAATATGCTCCATTGCCACGGAAATATGGGCATACAGCTTTTCCCCTTCCGGCGTCAGGGTAATGCCGTGCCGCTGCCGGATAAACAGTGTGCATCCCAGCTCCTCTTCCAATTTCTTCATCATGCGGGTGATATTGGGCTGATTGTTCATCAGCGCCTGTGCGGCTGCCGTAAAGCTTTTCAGCTTTGCCACATAATAAAAGACCCGGTAATAGTCGTAACTGATATTCATGCTTCACTCCATATCATTTTCATATATCTGTAATTCAAAATTCATATTTTTCATATATCTTTAATAGGATTATAATACAGCCGATGTGAAAAAAGCAACACCTATTATTGGAGGCATAAAAAGATGAATAAAGACCTTACTGTAGGAAAGCCGGAAACCGTTTTATGGAAATTCTGCCTGCCCCTGTTCGGCAGTATCATATTCCAGCAGTTATACAATATCGCCGACAGCCTCGTTGCCGGAAAATTCGTTGGAGAAAACGCTCTGGCTGCGGTTGGTAACAGCTACGAAATCACTCTTATTTTTATCGCCTTTGCTTTCGGCTGCAACATGGGCTGCTCCGTTGTGGTATCCAGGCTTTTCGGTGCCAAGAACTTCAAGAAAATGAAAACAGCGGTCTACACCGCCTGCATCTTCAGCGCCATCGTGTGTGCTTTCCTGATGTTAATCGGTATCGCCGGTTCCGGACTGCTGCTCCGTTTAATCCGTACACCCGAGGAAGTTTTTGCGGACTCCAAGCTTTACCTGGACATCTATGCCTGGGGCTTGCCGTTTGTTTTCTTCTATAACATTGCAACCGGTATTTTTTCCGCTTTGGGAGACTCCAAAACACCGTTCTACTTTCTGGCGGTTTCTTCCTTATCCAATATCGCCGTAGATATCTGGTTTGTAAAAGCTTTCCACATGGGCGTTGCCGGTGTTGCCTGGGCTACTTTCCTCTGCCAGGGCGTAAGCTGTGTGCTTGCCATGGTCGTTGTATTCAGCCGACTTCGTAAGATAGAAGGCAAGGAAAAAGCGCCTCTCTTCAGTTGGGCGCTCTTAAAGGACATTGTAGTGATTGCGGTTCCCAGTACGTTGCAGCAGAGTTTTATTTCCCTGGGAAACATTATCATCCAGAGTATTATCAACGGCTTCGGTGCTCCCGTTATGGCAGGTTATTCCGCAGCCGTCAAGCTGAACAATCTGGTTATTACCTCCTTCACCACTCTTGGCAACGGTATTTCCAACTACACTGCTCAGAACTTAGGAGCCAGAAAACTGCCCCGTATCAAAGAGGGCATGAAGGTTGGCGTAAAAATGGTATGGATGTTAAGCCTTCCGCTTTTCCTCCTGTACTTCTTTGCCGGCAATGTCGTTCTGAAGCTCTTCATGGATGAGCCTACCGAACTTGCCATGCATACAGGCATTATGTACCTGCGGATTTTATCCCCCTTCTACTTTGTAGTTTCTGCGAAACTGGTAGCCGACGGTATTCTCCGTGGTGCCGGTATGATGAAGCAGTTCATGATTGCCACCTTCACCGACTTAATCCTGCGTGTGGTTATGGCTTTCGTATTCTCCGGAACCGCTCTCGGTGCCACCGGTATCTGGTGCGCATGGCCCATCGGCTGGTGCATTGCTACCGCCCTCTCCATTATGTTCTACCGCCACGGTCCCTGGGCAACTGCCAGGGCGGAGCAGGAAAAAACATCAATGTAATTTTCATAATTATTTCACAATTTTCCAATTGCTATTTTCTCAACCTTTGCGTATACTAAGGTTGAGAAAATACGAAAGGAGAAACTCGCATGGCAACACAAAGTATATTTCATAATATCGTTATCAATGACGCACAGACTGCCAAAGCCTTTGTCACCGCCTTGGAAAATGCCGCCGCTGCTGATAAGCAGACTTCTCCAAATATATCTTCCAGAGATTTAACAAAAGAAGAAATCAAAAATTATTTTGGAGTTGTGAAAGATGATTAATTACCTACAATTAAATATTTTGGATATGCTTGAATTTCTTGGAGAGGATAGCTGTCAAAACATCCTCTCGTCTTTTATCTGTCCTCTTAATCCCGATGTCGAAGATTTCATACACACAAAAGCAATTCCCTTCGCCCGACAACATATCGCTGTCACCTATCTCGTTTTTGCCGAACAAAACAATCAAAAATACCTCGTTGGTTATTATACGCTCACCAATAAGTTCATCTGCATCAACAGTCCCGCTTTAAGTAAAACCCTGCAAAAGAAAATAGCAAAATTTTCCCAATATGATGCAACTCTGAAGCAGCACATGATATCCATGCCCCTGATTGCCCAACTCGGTAAAAATTTTGCTTCCAACATTCCCTTAAACATAGCCGGTTCTGATTTACTGGAAATGGCATTGGAACGAGTCCTTGCCATAGAACATCTAATCGGAGGAAAAACAGTCTACATAGAATGCAATAACCATCCAAAGCTTTTTTCCTTTTATTCTTCGGCAGGTTTCTTTCCCTTTCAAGAACGAATGCGTCAGCCATCCGGCGAAAATAACAGCAATCCTCCTCTTGTTCAAATGCTAAAATATTTCCACCACTAAATAATAACCGCTGTTTCCACGTATCCTTCGTGCATACCCGTAAACAGTCTTTTGGCATCCCCGGTCACGGTATCCTTAACCATTCCCTTTTCACAGCCCACCGCTATATGGGATAAATCCCGCTGCAGTCCTTCTCCCGTGCATTTGCAGAAAGCTTCTTTTGCGGAAAACAGCAGAAAGAAATCCTCTTCCTTATCCTGCGCATTGTGAATTTTTTCCTTTACCCCGGAAACGTCCTTATCATGCCGTTTCTGGATATCCACGCCTATCTGCCGGTCCGCTATGCCGCACAAAACATAGTCCCCCGAATGGGACAGGTTAAAAAAAATATCGCTGCTGTTTTGTAAATACGGCTTGCCATGCTTACCAATACAGACTTTTGATGCCCAAAGGAGTTTTTTCCGCTCCGTCAAGGGCAGCGCCCGCAAGTCTTCCAGAATTTTTTCCACAGTAAACTCTGTGACATCAAGCGCCGTGCCTTCACCCTGTGTTTCTGTCACTCCTGCCGGCATCCCATCTGCCGCTTCTTTCGTCACCTGCTTCTCCTGCCCGGGAACCTGCAGCCACCGATGCAGGCTGTAAGTAAAAAGCAGCCAGGCGCCCACACTCTGTGCTCTGTTCTTTTCTTTATGAAAGGAAAGAGCATGTGCCTTTCTTTCCTCATTCAAAAACGCACATGCTCCTGTTTCCGTTTCAGGGTTCATCAGCCCTGTTATATTCATTCTCGTAATCAGCATCGAAATAACCATGCCTTTCCTCAAGTGATAATTTCTGCAACTGTAAAATTTATTCTTCTTCCTCGGGATGGGTGATGTTTAAGGCAATCTGCAAATCATCCAACTGCTTATCCTCAACCACATCCGGTGCATTGCTCATTAAGTCGGAGGCATCCTTAACCTTCGGGAAAGCGATTACCTCACGGATATTGTCTGCCTTCACAAGCAGCATGACAAAACGGTCCAGACCGATTGCCAGTCCTGCGTGAGGCGGTACTCCGTACTTGAAAGCGTTAATCAGGAAACCGAATCTGTCGTATGCGGCTTCTTTGGTAAAGCCCAGTACTTCAAACATCTTTTCCTGTACTTCCGGCTGGAAAATTCTGACGCTGCCGCCGCCAAGCTCAATACCGTTCAATACGATATCGTAAGCCTTTGCACGGACTCTGCCGGGGTCGGAATCAATGTACTGTAAATCCTCATCCATGGGCATGGTGAACGGATGGTGCATAGCCACATAACGGTTCTCTTCGTCGCTCCACTCTAAGAGAGGGAACTCGGTTACCCAGAGGAAATTGAATTTATCGTTGTCAATCATATTAAGCTGCTTAGCCACTTCGATACGAAGCGCACCCAGTACGCTGAATACAATTTTATTCTTGTCCGCTGCAAATAAAAGCAGGTCTCCGGGCTGTCCTTCCATGGCATCTACCAGATTTTTCAGTTCTTCTTCCGTCATGAACTTTGCAAAAGAAGACTTGTAAGTGCCGTCGGGTAAAACAGAAAGATAAGCCAGACCTTTTGCACCGTAGCCTTTGGCGAAATCAACCAGCGCATCAATCTTCTTACGGGGCATTTCCGCTTCGCCCTTTACATTGATGCCTCTGACGGAACCGCCGTTCTCCAGTGCACTTGTAAATACACTGAAACCGCAGCCCTTTACCACATCGGATACGTTTTTCAGTTCCATGCCGAAACGGGTATCCGGCTTATCGGAACCGAAACGCTCCATGGCTTCCTGCCAGGTCATACGCTTAATGGGAAGCTGCACATCTAAGCCGATGGCTTCCTTGCATACTCTTGCTACCATTTTTTCGGTCGTTTCCATAACGTCATCCACATCTACGAAGGACATTTCCAGGTCAACCTGTGTAAATTCCGGCTGTCTGTCGGCACGAAGGTCTTCGTCACGGAAACATCTTGCAATCTGGAAATAACGGTCATAACCGGAGCACATTAAAAGCTGTTTGAAAATCTGCGGAGACTGGGGAAGTGCATAGAACTTACCCGGATGCACACGGCTGGGAACCAGGTAGTCTCTGGCGCCTTCCGGTGTGGACTTGCAGAGCATGGGAGTTTCAATTTCAAAGAAACCTTCCTCATCCATGTGCTTTCTGATGGTTGTGGTAATCTTACTTCTTAACTTTAAGTTCTTCTGTAAGTTGGGTCTTCTTAAATCCAGATAACGGTATTTTAAGCGCAAATCTTCTTTGGTCTTGGTATCTGCTTCTACGGGGAAGGGAGGTGTTTCTGCCTCGGATAAAATACGAATCTGCTCGGCGCGTACTTCGATATCGCCGGTAGCCAGGTTTTCATTGCTTGCCGCCGCTCTCTTTTCCACACGGCCCACAACCGCAACTACGAACTCGCTTCTCAGCTTTGCAGCCTTTTCAAAGTTCTCGCTGCCGCAATCGCTTTCCTCAAAAATAACCTGCAGAATACCTGCACGGTCACGCAGGTCCACAAAGATAATGCCGCCTTTGTTGCGCTGCTTCTGTACCCATCCCATTACGGTAACGGTTTCACCGATGTTGGCATTTGATAATTCGCCGCATCTGTGTGTCCTTTTTAATCCTTTCATTGTCTCAGCCATTGGTTTTCTCCTTTATAACTCCGCTTAATGCTGCAGAGGATTCTTATAAAATTCCCGGAACTCCTCATAGCCCTCTGCCGTGAGCTGCTCCTTCTGGAATTTTTTATTCTTGTTCATACGGGCGATTAAAATCTGATGTCCGTCTTCTCTTTCCTTCTGCGCCAGTGCAATAATTTCACACAATGCCTCTCCGGCAACGCCCTTTTCAATCAGGAAAGCTTTCTTTGCCGGCTGGGTCGGAACCTTGAAGCCTTTTTCCATTAACAGAAGGATAATTCTCTCAAATCCGATGGAAAATCCGCATGCGGGCACATCGTTTCCGGTAAACTTGCCCACCATCTTGTCGTAACGTCCGCCGCCGCCGCAGCTTCCGCCGAACTCCGGCATGGCAATTTCAAAAATGGTGCCGGTGTAATAGCTCATGCCTCTTACCAGAGTCGGGTCAAATACCAGTTCAAAAGAATCTGCCTTGGTAGCTTTCACGCTGTCCATGATTTCCATAAAGGAATGCATGACGTCCGCATCCAGATAATCCTTTAAGGTATCTAAAAGGTAAGCGGGACCGTTCTCGGCTTTTTCCACCTCTGCAAACAGATTTAAGTATTTCTCGCAGATTTCTTCCGCATAGCCGTCCTCTACAAGTTCCTCTTTCACGCCGTCCATGCCAATCTTGTCCATCTTGTCCAGTGTAATGAATACACTGTCGTAAGACTCCTCGGGAAATCCCGCATATGCCGCCATTGCCTTTAAGATGCGGCGGTCATTGATACGAATTTGGAAATTGGAAAAGCCCAGTCTGGTCAACGTCGTTGTGGTTGCCAGAATAAGCTCGATTTCCGCTAAATTGGAAGGCTCGCCCAGAATATCAATGTCGCACTGCATAAACTGGCGGTAACGGCCTCTCTGGGGTCTGTCGGCTCTCCATACATTTCCCATCTGCAATGCCTTAAAAGGGCTGGGAAGATTTGCCGCGTTGTTGGAATAAAAGCGAACCAGAGGAACCGTCAAATCGTAACGGAGTCCGCCGTCCACCAAATCATTTTCATTTGCAGCGGTTTCTAAATTCAGCTTTTCACCGCGCTTCAAAATCTTAAAAATCAGCTTTTCGTTTTCACCGCCCTGCTTATTGCTTAAGTTTGCAATGTTTTCCACGCAGGGAGTTTCTATGGAAGTAAATCCGAACTTTCCATAAGTATCCTTAATCACACTGATTACATAATCACGTATCTGCATCTCTGCAGGTAAAATGTCCTTCATGCCGGTAACCGGCTTCTTGGAAAGCGCCATATCTGCTCCTATCTATGCGTTTTCTCGCAATTTTTGTTAATTTTACTTACAGTATTTTACACTTTATCTGTTAGTATTTCAAGCATTAGTTTCCTGTTGCATTTTCCTTTTATTTGTCACTTTTCTTTTTTATTTTGGGAAATTACTTGACATAGTATTAAATACTACATAAAATAGAGAAGAAAATACTTAAGATAGGATGTAAAGTCATGTTTCAGATAGTTGTTGATTCCGCTGCCAATATTCCGGCAGAGCTTGTTAAGAAGTACGATATCCGCGTAATATCCTTTGTAAATTATGTAAACGGAAAAAAGGTGGTCTGCTTTGACCCCGACCTCACTCCCGAGGAAGAAAGAGCAAAAGGCAAGGAGTATTACGATGCTGTCCGCGCCGGTGCCGATGTCAAAACCGGACTTGTCAGCAGTGGGGATTTTGAAGACCTGTTCCGCTCTATATTAGAAGCCGGAGACGATATTTTATATTTTTCATTAAGCAAAAACATCAGCGGTACTTACAACTCCGCCCGTATCGCAGCCGAGGAGCTTTCCGAAAGTTTCCCAGACAGAAAAATCCGTCTGATTGATGCCTTAAATGCTTCCCTGGCACAGGGTATTCTCGCCATTTACGCCAGCGAAATGCGTGCGAAAGGAATGAGCCTTGACGAAACTGCCGGCATTCTTGCCACCTACCCTGCCAAAATGAACGGTGTCTTTACTGTCGGCGACTTAAAATATTTATCCAAAACCGGCCGTATCAGCAGCTCCGCTGCTTTAGTCGGAAATCTTTTAAGCATCAAGCCCATCTTACGCGGCAACAAGGACGGCTACATTGTCCAGTTCAAGAAATGCAGAGGCCGCAAGGCAGCCTTAAACACCCTGATTTCTCTGGTTTGCGACAACATTGTAAATCCGGAAGAACAGATTATAGGCATTGCCCACGCAGACTCTTACGAAGACTCCCTCTATGTAATGGAAGAAATTCAAAAGCGTGTGAAACTCCGCGGTTTCATCAACACCTCCTATGACTACTGCACCGGCAGCCACGTAGGTCCCGACACCATTGCCCTCTTCTTCATGGCAAAAGACCGGGAGCTCGGAGAAGGAAAATAAATTTTAGAAAAAATTTGAACAAAACTCTCCATAGAAAAAAGGGACAGCCTGTCGGTTGTCCCTTTTGTTTTTTCCATTTCCCTTTAGTTCCATTGCAGATTTCGTGAAACCATTCTTTTGAGAAAGCTCTTTTTAGTCCGCAAAAAGCTCCCTTTTGCGTTCTATCATTTCCTCTATTTTCTCCATATACAGACCGACATCCTTCACATTGTCACATCTTTCAATTCTTCCGTCCGGAAAGACTCTCTTGGTAATGGAGCCGGCTCCCAGCGCCACGATGGTCTGTTTCTCCTCCATAATCAGGATGTTATAAATGCCGTCGCCGCCTTCTTTCGCATACCCCACATTTTCAAAATTGCCGGACATGTTTTTCTGCCGGTATAAATAATACGGATGCATGCCCATGTCCCTTGCTCCCTTGGATGCAATTTTCATGGTTTCATCGGTGTTATGCAGCGTTTTTACCCCATTTTCCTGAATCCACAACGCCAGTCTGGAAGCCCGTTTAATGGCAAGCGAATGTACCGTAAGGGAATCCGGCTGCAGCTTTTTGATTTCCTCAATGGTATTTTCCACATCCTCTTCCAGTTCTCCCGGAAGTCCCAGAATAATGTCCATGTTAATATGGAAATCTCCTGTCTTCCTTGCCAGATGAAAAGCTTCTTTCACCTGTTCCACGGTATGCTGTCTGCCAATCAGCTTCAATGTATCCTGCTTCATGGTCTGCGGGTTGACGCTGATTCTGTCCACCTTATGTGCGGCAAGAACCTTGAGCTTATCCTCCGTAATGCTGTCGGCACGTCCCGCTTCCACCGTAAATTCCTGCACCGTGGAGAAATCAAACCGTTCCTGCAAGGCGGAAATCAGCCGGTCAAGCTGCGGTGCCGTCAGAGTGGTAGGCGTTCCGCCTCCGATATAAACACTGTCCAGAATTTTGCCTGCAAAAGCTTCTTGGGTAAAGTCCATTTCCTTAATCAGACAGTCAATGTATTCTTCCACCTTGTCCCGCCACTTACAGATGGGATTGGACGTAAAGGAACAGTACAGACAGGTTGTCGGACAGAACGGAATGCCGATGTACAAACTGTACCCTTTTTCATAATGAATATGGGAAAGCAGCTCCTTTTCCCGCTTCGCAATTTCCACGGACAAATCCGCCTTTTCCGTGCTGACAAAATGTTCCTTCTGCAAGGCTTCCACTATTTCTTCCTCTGTTTTTCCTTCTTCCAGAAGTCCCATTGCAATCTTGGTCGGACGGATACCCGTCAGGTTTCCCCATGGAAGCTCTTTTCCCGTCATGTCGCACAAAGTCCTGTATAAAAATTTCTTAAACTCATTTTTATAGGTGGACTCCGCCTCTTCCCGGTGCCAGATGTATTCCCCGGAGGCGTTATCCGACCGTTCTGTTTCCGCCGTTTCGCCCGGCAGTTCCCTTTCATCCGTGCCTTTTGCATTGCCTGTATTCTTCTTGTATGTATTTTTCTTATCTATATTCTTCTTTTCAGTATTCTTCTTGTCTGTCGCATCCTTCACTTTCACCGATGCCCCATCGTCCTGAAGTACAATCTCTATCCTTATGTTTTCTTCCCACTCTTTATTCTTCTCCGAAGACATCTCCGGTGTCAGGACCTTAACCATCTCCTCCGGATAAAAGGCCTTCACAAGGGAATGCACATCATATTCAAATTGTGATTTATTAATCTTTACAGTAAACATAATTTTCTACCTCTCATTTCCCTATTATCGTCTTTCGAGGCATTTCTTGTCAACTGTATTATCCAATGTACTGTGTAAGGATTTTACCTTTGGGCATTGCTCCCGTCTTTTTCCTCCTCATACCCAATGTTCTTTCTCCTGTTGGGTATTTCTTCCGCTTTTCTCTCCTCTATGCCCAAAATGTTTTCTCGCTTTGGGTATTTCTTCCGCTTTTCTCTCCTCTATACCCAAACGCTTTTCTTCTCTTGGGTATACCGGCTGATTTCTTCTCCTTACACCCAAAATGCCATACCCCATGCGCATACAATGGCATACCGCCAACCGATTCTATTTTCCACTCCCCCACACAAAAAAGGCATGCAAAAATGAACCTCATTTCTGCATGCCTTTCATTACTCATTCGTCAGACGTTCCTTACATCAGCGGATATTTATCGGTCAAAGTCTGGACAATGGCTCTTGCTTCGGGGATTTTCTCCTCGCCGCCCTTGATAACCATGGCGATTGCTTCTGCAATCTTATCCATATCTTCGGTATTCATGCCTCTGCTGGTAACGGCAGGGGTGCCTAAGCGGACACCGCTTGTAACAAACGGGGACTGTGGGTCATTGGGAATGGTGTTCTTGTTGCAGGTGATGTGTGCTGCGTCAAGAAGCTTCTCCACTGCCTTGCCGGTCAGACCGTAATTGGTTAAATCCACTAACATCAGGTGATTGTCCGTACCGCCGGAAACAATCTTAATGCCGCGGCTCATCAGTCCGTTGCAGAGAGCCTGTGCGTTATTGATGATATTCTGCTGGTAAACCTTGAAGTCGTCGCTCAGGGCTTCCTTGAAGCAGACTGCCTTTGCCGCAATCACATGCATCAGAGGGCCGCCCTGGATGCCGGGGAAAATAGCCTTGTTGAAGTTATATTTTTCCGCTGCTTCCTTGTTGCACAAAATCATACCGCCTCTGGGTCCGCGGAGTGTCTTGTGGGTTGTGGTGGTAACCACATCCGCATAGGGAATGGGGCTCGGATGAAGGCCTGCTGCCACAAGACCCGCAATGTGCGCCATATCCACCATGAGTACCGCACCTACTTCATCTGCCACTTCACGGAATTTCTTGAAGTCGATGGTTCTCGCGTAGGCAGATGCACCGGCAATAATTAACTTGGGTTTGTTGGCAATAGCCAGCTCTCTCATTTTATCATAGTCAAGGAAACCGTCATCGTTTACACCGTAAGGCACTACATGGAAGTATTTACCGGACATGTTTACCGGGCTTCCGTGTGTTAAATGTCCGCCGTGGTCAAGGTTCATGCCCATGATGGTGTCGCCGGGCTTGCAGACAGCAAACTGTACTGCCATATTCGCCTGTGCGCCGGAGTGGGGCTGTACGTTGGCATAATCACAGCCGAACAGCTCCTTTGCCCTTTCAATCGCCAGATTTTCTACCACGTCCACGCATTCACAGCCGCCGTAATATCTCTTTCCGGGATAACCTTCCGCATATTTATTGGTAAGGACGCTTCCCATTGCCGCCATAACTGCTTTGCTGACCCAGTTTTCGGATGCAATCAGCTCAATGTGGCTGTTCTGTCTTTCCTGCTCGTCTACAATAGCCTGTGCGATTTCCGGGTCTACTGCCTTTACTTCATCTAAAGAATACATAACGTTTCCTCCATTTCCTGCTTTTTTACATTAACGTATCAAAACGTTTGTCCTAAATTATAACATAGCGCACCCCTTCACGCAAGATTTCATTTACTTTCCTTCCCTTTACTGCTACAATAAACCGTAAAGGATAAAGAATGGAGATTACCATGCAGAAATACGAACTTATCATAAATCCCGCTTCCCGTTCCGGCAACGGCATGCGGATTTGGAAAGAAGAAATAAAACCGGTGCTCGAGTCAAACAAAATACCGTTTACTGCCCACTTTTCCCAAAAAGCAGGCGATGTGGCAGCCCTTTCTTCTTCCATTACCGGGGAATATACAAAAGAAAACCAGCCTCTCCGCCTCATTATTTTAGGCGGCGACGGTACGTTCAACGAAGCCCTGCAGGGAATTTCTTCCTATAATAATATGAAGATTGGCTACATCCCCACCGGTTCTTCCAACGACCTGGCAAGGGATCTTGGCATTCCGAAAAATCCGCAGCAGGCCCTAAATCTCATTCTGGACGAAAAACATGTCTGTTACATGGATTTAGGCTGTGTGCGCACCCCGAACAGAACCACTTATTTTGCGGTAAGCTGCGGCATCGGCTTTGACGCCGCCGTATGCGAAGAGGCCATGAACTCCAAAATCAAGGATTTCTTCAACCGCATCAAATTAGGAAAGCTCACCTATTTCGGTATTGCCATAAAGCAGCTTATCTCCGCCAAAAAGACCGCCTGTGATTTGTTTCTGGACGATGACAACGAGCCCATACATATTGACCGGCTTCTGTTTACTGTATCCATGATTCACCGTTTTGAGGGCGGCGGCTTTAAGTTCTGCCCCAATGCGGACTGTACGGACGGCAGGTTTGAACTCTGTGTGGCGGGAGATGTTCCCAAGCCCGTTATCCTGCTTGCCCTTCCTACCGCTTTCTTCGGAAAGCATTACATGGTGCCCGGCATCCATGCTTTTCATGCCGAAAAAATCACCATCAAGACAAGCAAGCCCCTGTGGGTTCACACGGACGGGGAAGTACACGAAATGGCAGACTTTTTAGAAATAAGCTGCCAGCAGAAAACAATCCCCATGATTGTATAATTTTAGTGTTTTTTGCATTAAAATACAGAAACTGCTTTTATTCATAAAGAAATTCTTAATTCTTTACAAAGATTTGCAAAAAGGGATTGCAAAAAAAATAAACTTAGCTATACTTGTGATGTAACTTTGGGAGAGAATGCAGCGCCCCGGATTTAAGCCTTCGGGGAGCACAAGATGGGAGTTTTATTGTGAAAAAGAAATTTGAATGGAAGAGTTTTTATCTCAAGTACCGCCATGCCATTCCCGCCATTATTTACGGCATCGTTTATCTGACATGGTTCTGCTATCTGGAGAAAACGGTTACGAGCCAGTACCGGGTCATCCACGTAGCGCTGGATGACGTGATTCCTTTCTGTGAGGTATTCGTCATTCCTTACTTTTTATGGTTTGCGTACATTGCAACGGTTGTGGTTTTCTTCTTCTTTAAGGACAAAGAGGAATATTACAAAACCTGCCTGTTTCTGGCAACCGGCATGACCATTTTCTTAATCGTTTCCACTCTGTGGCCCAACGGTCATCACTTAAGACCTTATGTCATGCCCAGAGACAATATTTTCACCAGAATGGTGGCTGCCCTGTATAAGACGGATACGCCTACCAACCTCTGGCCCAGCATCCATGTTTACAATTCCCTGGGTGCGCACATTGCCGTTATGAAGAGCAAGCATCTGGAAAATAAAAAAGGCATCCGCATCGGTTCTTTCATCCTTTGCGTATCCATTATCCTTTCCACCATGTTCATCAAACAGCATTCCGTCTTTGACGTTACCACCGCTTTCATTATGGCAGCCGTTATGTACGTGCTGGTTTACCGTTTTGATTCCGTATGTGCCATCAGACGTATGTTTCATCCGAACCGCAGCCGCGGACCTCAGGTCGAGTCTTAATAAAAAAGCGTATGAGCGAAATGCCCATACGCTTTTATTATTTCTTAGTTAGTGTCTGCTGATTAAACTGTTTCTGGTTTAAACCCAGCAGACGGATGCATTA
>CAVHWP010000030.1:0-31285 GCA_963639875.1 Bacteroidaceae bacterium | reverse complement strand
GAGCCGCAACTCATTTAGAATACCATGAGTTCTTTCGTTTGTCAACAACTTTTTTTGAAAACTTTTAATTTTCTTTTTTGTTGTTGGCTTCTTATTGGCTATCGCCTCAAAGCAAAACTGAGTATAGCACCCTCTCCCCCGGTTGTCAATACATTATTTTTCATTTTTTTGCAATTTTTTATAAAAATAGACACAATAAGCAAAATTGCCCATTGTGCCTGTCTGAAACCGTTACATAGCCATATGCCGGATACCCTATTGCAGTTCCGTTACCGCTGTCTTATCTCCCGCCGTTACGGAAAGCTTCAGTGCTTCTATACTGTCCGCTTTCTCCTCCGGAATTTCCGCTATCATAACAAGCTGTACTGCAGCGCCTGCTTCCATGATGCCGCGGTAGGTGGTAGTATCGTCGTTTAACAGCGTGGTCTGGATAAAGTATTTGTCCGTATCGTTTACCCTTAAAACACAGTACGGCTTCTTGCCGTTAATATCCACATCCACACTTTCCGCCCCGTTATTGGTAACGGTAAAAGAAAGTACCAGAAGCTTTTTATTCGGGGACGCATCAATCACAAACGCCATTTCCTCCGTCTGCGGATAAGAGTCCGTTACTTCGCAGCCTGTATACTCCATGGAAAAGCCTTCCGGCAACAGAACCTGCGCCAGATTATAGGATGCCGGTTCTTCGCTCTTGTCGATGACCGGTGTGTCCGCAGTGGGGTCCATGGCATTTGCGGGCTCTTTCGTTTCCTGCGGCTTCTCTTCTTTTTCTTCATATAGGGATAAATCCGCCAGCCGGTTATTATAGGTATCCACATGCCGCATAACCGCATCCGCCGCATATTTTACAATCTGGTCCTCCTGCTCCTCGGTCAGTGCGGGCATCGCCATGGCACCGCAGCCGGAAAACAATACGGCTCCCGCCAGAAGGGACACTGCACACGCTGTGCTTACAAGAAATTTATTCTGTCGCTTCATTTCTTTCCTCTTTCTCCCGTCTATTCCGACAGGCTTTTCTCCAATGCGATATATATAGCGGAAATAGCAAGTACAATGACACCTGCCACCATGAACAAAATCATCTTTTCGGTCGTTGCCGCTCCTGGGAAATCGTACAGTGCCAGTTTGGCGCAGACGGAAAGTGTCAGTATCAGTCCGCCGATACGCAACTTCTTTTCCTTAAACAGGAAGCCCATTACTATGGTTCCGATGGCAATGACCATTAAAATAATACTCTTTATCACCGACTGATGGGAGAAGGGCATCTTCCACACAAGCGTCATATAGCATAAAAATCCCACGGTAATCAGATGCTTTATCCGGAAATTCATGCCGAAATTCTCCTGGAAGCAGACCACCAGATAGGCAATGCCGATGACTATCATCAAAATGCAGTTTAAGCTTGAAAAACTGAATAGCAGGGAGAAATACAGCAGGGCAATCAATCCTAAATTGATATAGTTGATGACCTTAGTATACCGGCTCTTAAACAACGGAATGCAGTTAAATGCCAGTGTTCCCATAAAGAAAAGCGCCATAACCACTGCCGGCTGCAATTCGTTGTGGAATTCTCCGATTATATACAATATAACCAGAAGCAGAACCGTTTCCTCGTAAAACGGTTTGAAATAATATACCGCTAAGAGGGACAGCAGAAACGCTCCCAGGAAACAATAACTGTATATATGCTCTTCCAATACAAAGAAATGAATTGCCTGCATTACCGTAAACAGGGTAATTATGATTTCACTGACCTGCAGATATTTTACTCTGGAAAGGCACTTGGACAATAAAAACACGCCGAGTACCGCCACAGTTCCCGCCACCATAAAGTAAGTGTCCTCTTTCTGGTTAATCTGCTGGTCAAAATAGGAAAACGTAATCAGAACCGTTCCGACAAACATAAGGTAAAAAATCCACTTTTCCTTCCCTTTCCGGAAAAGCAGAAATCCAAGCAGACAGACAGCAAAGAAAATCCCCGCGGTCACAAAGGCTTCCCCTGTTTTGTCGTGGAACAGTATAATTTCCAATATTATGTAGAGTAAAAGAAGCCACGCCTGTGTGCAGAAATAAATAACAAGCGCACCGGTCCTGTGCTGTTCATCCTTGGACATGCGGTAGAGAATAAGAAGGTGTACCGCCATTTCCGCCAACAGATAATACAGTGCTACCCGGGGACCTATCAGAATTGACGCACCGGTTGCCATAATCAGGGTAAAAATCATATGGGTAACACAGTGTATGTTGTCCACCGCATAACGGTTCCGTTTTACGGGAAGGAAAACCGTCATCAGATTGACTAATACCATAATCGCCGCCACAATGGCAAAAACCGGCATGTCAAACAGATTGCGGATGGGAAAGGCGCACACATAGCAGCCGATAAAGCTGATGACCTTCATGACACCTGAGTCTCTTTTCCGGCTGATAACGAGAGCCAGTATGCTGACTGCCACGGCTATTCCCATAGCCCAGTAGCCGTTGAAATTCTGTAAATACGAACAGTTTATCATCGTGGAGGCGTACATGCCGCATATACCGAGCGCCGTAATGCCCACGGCAAACTTCGGCATCTTCTTTCTGAGCAAAAGTTCGGAAACCAGCAGGATGACAACCGACATGCCATACAGGCACATTCCTTTCACGAAGCCGTCCATATAGGTAATGCCAAGCATTACAAAGGCAACTAAAACGAATACCACGCCGACCACACTTAAAAGTCCGGCACCGATGGTAAATTCCATGCTGTTCTTCTTCTGCGGCGGCGCAGGCTGCCATGTCGGGGCTCCCTGTGCGGGCTGCGCAAAACCGCCCTGCATTGCCTGTGGATTGGCTCCCGGCATGGGCTGCGCAAAGCCGCCCTGCATTGCCTGCGGATTGACTCCCTGCACCGGCTGCATATTCTGCGGGCGGATTTCTCCCCTAAGCATCCGCTGCTGGTATACGTTCCAGGTGCGGTTTACTTCCTGCTGTGCGTACTCTGCGGAAACCGTGCGGTTCCGGTACTGCCCCAAGAGAGTGCTTAAGTATTCCGTGTACTGCCTGTCGGCAGATATTGACATGATATATAAAATCTGGTTTTCCAGTCTGTCCTGTGCCATCTCTTACAATCCCCTTTTCTTTCCGTCCAGCGTCCCCCGCAGAACCGTCTGCCGGTAACCTGCACCGGTCTTATTTATTCGCACATATACATCCTAAATTTACTTTGTTCTTTCTCACTGCATTTTACCACAAGTCGGACTCCGTTTTCAACGTAATCCTGTGAAAGCACTTCTGCATTTTCACGAAGTTCGGATACAATGCCTCCTTTATCGTACGGAATTAAAAATGTCGTTTCCTTCCGGTGGGCATACAAAGTGTCCGTAATCAGGGTAAGAAGCCTTCTGATACAGGTTTCATCCTGCGCCGACATATAAATCCGGTTGTCCGTACATCTGGGAATTTCCGGCATGCAGAGGTCTGCCTTATTATACACATAGATGACGGGAATGTGCCCTGCATCCAGCTCTTTTAAGGTTTCCTCCGTTACTTCCATATGTTTTTTGTAATTGACATCGGAAAAGTCAATCACCTGCAAAATCAAATCCGCTTCTTTTATTTCTTCCAGCGTGGAGCGGAATGCCTTGACCAGACCATGGGGCAGATTGTTGATAAAACCGACCGTATCCGCCAGATAAAAAGGCTTCCGGCTGCCGTCGTCGATTTTGCGCACCGCCGTTTCGAGGGTGGCAAACAGCATGTCCTTTTCCAGTACTTTTTTCTCCTCGGGAAGTCCGTAGGTGTCCACAAATTTATTTAACAGGGTGGATTTGCCGGCATTGGTATAGCCCGCCAAGGAAACCTGCGGAATACCGGAATTCCTTCTCCGCTTTCTCTGGGTCTGGCGTTCCGTGGACACGGTTTCCAGCTCCTTGGAAAGCTCCGTAATGCGGTGTTCAATCTTTCGTCTGTCCAGCTCCAGTTTCTTTTCACCGGCACCCTTGTTACTCATGCTGCCGCTGGCGCCGCCCTGTCTGCTTAAGGCATCGTGCAGTCCCACCAGTCTCGGCAGAAGGTATTTAAGCCTTGCCACCTCTACCTGAAGTTTAGCTTCCCTTGTCTTGGCACGGCTTGCAAAAATATCCAGTATCAGGTTGGTTCTGTCCATTACGGGCAGCTTGCATTCGTCCTTTAAATTGCGGAGCTGGGACGGCGTCAGGCTGTCTTCAAAAACAATCAGCTCCGCATCCGTCATTTTCGCCAGTTCCCGCAGTTCTTCCACCTTGCCGGTGCCGATATAAAGCGCCTTGTTGGCTGCCTCCATTTTCTGGGTCAGAATGCCCACTACCTGCATGTGGCATGCTTCTGCCAGACTTTTCAGTTCCTGCATGCAGACATCATAATCATCCGTCACGCCGGTGTCCACACCCACCAGGATTGCTTTTTCTCTTATATCTTCCAAAATCAGCTTCCTTCCTTTTCCACCATTTCCAGTTCAAAATAAAAAGCCACGCCGTTTTCGTAATTTTCCACACCGTATTTCTGGTTCATGGACTCCATAATTGCCTTTACAATGGAAAGTCCCACACCGCTTCCGCCGTATTCCCGGGTTCTCGCCTTATCCACTTTGTAAAATTTATCCCAGAGATAAGGAATGGACTCCTCCGGTATTTTATTGCCGGTGTTGAAAATACTGATGCGTACCTTGCCGTTTTCCTTACGGAAACGGATTTCCACAATCTTTTCCCCACTGCAGTAATGCAGGGCGTTGGTGAAGTAATTGGTAAACACTTCTTCCGTCATGTATTCATCCGCCCAGACATAAATGGGGTCGCTGGGTTCCATGCGTATCTGAATATTCTGACCGTTTGCCAGAATACCAGCGGACTGGATATGGTTGCGGATAAGGGCAACCACATCGAAGCGTTCGAAGTTCACCGTTTCCTTGCCGAATTCCAGCTCGTTCAGGGTCATGAGTTTCTTTACCATCTGGTTCATTTTATTTGCTTCATCCACAATGACGCTGCAATAAAATTCCCGGCTTTCCGCATCGTCGTTGATGCCCTCCTGCAGACCTTCCGCATAGCCCTGGATAAGCGCAATGGGGGTCTTTAACTCGTGGGAAACATTGGACAGGAATTCCTTTCGCATGGAATCGATTTTCTCTTTATTCTCAATGTCCTTGTGGAGTTCGATATTGGCGTTTTTAAGCTCCTGTATGGTACTCTCGAGGGTCTCGGACAGCGTGTTCATATGCTCGCCCAGAAGACCGATTTCACTCTTCTGCTCACCCTCGTACTTGGCGTCGAAGTCCAGCTTCGTCATTCTCTTGGATATCTCCGCCAGCTTTAAGATGGGCTGCGTAATTCTTCCGGTCACATAGAAAATGATAACACTGCTTATGACAATACAGATAAGACCCACATAAAACAGAAACCGGTTGGCGATTTTCACACTTTCCCGGATGTTCTCCAGCGGCGTACGGATATAAAATGCCTGTCCTTCCGACAGCCATCCCACCATTTCCATGTATTCCGTCTTGGTCTTGGAGTCCTCGACCTTCTGGACAGTATAATAGTCTGTTTCCTCTAAAATATAAGGGTCTTTAATCGGCGTATAAATCCGGTCCCACAAAAGACCTTTCAGCATGTCCATGTCGTTGCCGAAGGTTGCGATAATGCGTGCTTCCGTATCCTGCACCACGCCCATGATATTATACTTGCCCGATATTTTTTCCATTTCGATTTCAAACGAATCCTCGTCGAAGGAATCGCTCTGCATATTGGTGTCCAGAATTTCATAGGTGTGGATAAGTGCTTTCCTGCGCTCCTCTTCGTAATATTTCTGCAAAAAGGTATTGTTGATAATCCAGCAGATGGACAGTGTTACCGCCATCAGTCCTATAAAAATCAGTGCAACTCTTCTTTTAATGGAATGCTTCATTTATTCCTCACGTCCTGCTTCAAATTTGTAGCCCATACCCCAGATGGTCTTGATTAAATCACCCTTGTTTCCCAGTTTGCTGCGGAGCTTTTTCACATGGGTGTCAATGGTTCTGGCATCTCCGAAATAATCGTAGTTCCAGACATGGTTTAAGATTTTTTCACGGGAAAGGGCAATTCCCTGATTTTCCATGAAATACGTCAGAAGTTCAAACTCCTTGTAGCTTAAATCCACGCTTTCTCCGTCAATCTTTACCATATGGGCGGATTTGTTCAATTCAATGCCGCCTACGGAAAGGATTTCCTCTTCGTTGTGCTGCACGGTTCTTCTTAAAATAGCCTCAATGCGTGCCACCAGTATCTTGGGGCTGAAGGGCTTGCTGATGTACTCGTCAATCCCCAGTTCAAAGCCCAGTAGTTCGTCGCTTTCGGCGCTTTTTGCCGTCAGCATGATAATGGGCACCTTGGAATATCTGCGGATTTCCCTGCAGACCTCCCAGCCGTCCATTTTGGGCATCATCACATCCAGCACAATCAGAGCTATGTCCTTTTGTTCAAAGAAAATGTCTACGGCTTCCTCTCCATCCCCTGCCTCCAGGACTTCAAAATTATCCTTTACCAAAAAGTCTCGTATGAGTTTGCGCATCCTGCTTTCGTCATCTACCACCAGTATTTTCAGTCTGTCCATATCTGTATCCTGCCTTTTCTTACCTGTCTTTATATTTTCGTTCTATCCGGCTTCTGTCATTGTATGTTCAGTTCCCGCTCTTTTTCCCTGACTGCGTTTTCCCGTTCCGTAAGCTCCTGCTCCCAGGAGGCATAGCGGTTGGTAATTGCTTTTTCGTAGTTCAGGATATTCGGGTTCTTGCCGTTTGTGGCTATGGCAAACATGGCTGCCACCGCCAGGGCAAGCAGTACATTCAGTATCACGGAATACACCACCCACTTCGGCCTCCCGGATGTTTTCTCCTGCTTCTTCTTTTTCGGCACCGGCGCGTAATTGTTTTTCCTGAGCTGATAGGAAGTCTGCAGGAGAATAGGCTCCAGCTCCTCCTCCGGAATGCCGTTTTCCAAAAGAAAATTCCTTAGTTCCCATAAAAATCCGTAGCCCACCGGGGTTTTGAATGTGCGTTCCAGCACGGCTTTTCCATATATCTGTTTTACCTGTTCCGGATTGTCATAGGATAAATGCATCCGGAGATATTCTGTTTTTTTCAGCTCCTGGGAAGCCAGTGCGGCATCCTCCTTTGTCTGGAACAGAAAGCCTCCCGCCGTCCGTTCCTCTCTTGTATCGGTATAGGTATCCATGGGTATCTCCTTTCTATTCTCTGCAAAAGGAAAAGGCCGGCCTAAAATAGACCGACCCTTCACCGTTAAGAAGTGGACCAGACGGGAGTCGAACCCGTGTCCAAAAGCCCATTCCCTGTCCTTCTACTATCATAGTCAATTATCTCGGACGAATATCCCATTCCCTCATACAACAGGAAATTGACAGCCTGCCATACTCAGTAGCTTCATGATACGCCCACGGCTGCAAAGCTTAGACCGTGTCGTTTCTCACATAGTCGATGCCCGGATTCTAAAGTGTGAGTGCCTTAGAGCGGACAGCTGCCATTAGGCAGCGTATGCTAAATTATCTTCAGCGTTTATATTTATTTTTGCGATTTGACGCATCGCCTGCGGATAGCTTCTCCAGCTGCAAGACTCCTGTCGAAACCTTGACTAGCCCTTATTGTTACCTATATTATATGCACTCTTCTTTCTTCCGTCAAGAAACGTATAAAAAATTAATACAAATTTAATATAGGTTTTTTACCTTAAATTCTTTTTCCGCCTCCCTGCGCTGGTCTTTCTTGGCAATGTCCTGACGCTTGTCGTACAGCTTCTTTCCTCTGGCAAGACCGATTTCGATTTTGGCTCTGCCGTCCTTAAAATAGATCTGCAGCGGCACAATGGTAAAGCCTTTTTCGGAAATCTTGCCGGTCAGCTTCCGGATTTCGTCCTTGTGCATCAGAAGCTTTTTGGGACGGAGTGGGTCTCTGTTAAAAATATTTCCCTTTTCATAGGGGCTGATATGCATGCCGTAAATCCACACTTCGGAATTTTCAATGCGCACAAAGGCTTCCTTTACGCTGCATTTTCCCAGACGCAGGCTCTTTACCTCGGTGCCGTGCAGCACCAGTCCCGCTTCGTATTTTTCATCTATAAAATAATCATGGTACGCCTTTTTGTTGTTGGCAACCAGTTTCATGGCCTCCTGTTTCATAGCTGTCCCACCTTTCTGTTCCCCAAATCGGTCTTTGCGGCGTTATTCCTCCGCATCGTCCTCTCCGGTATCTTCCACTATATCAAAATCAATGGCTTTTGTCATGCCGTCCGTGCCGATTACTTTAATTTTTACCGGCTCTCCCAGACAATAGCTTCTGCCGGTGTGTTCACCTATCATTTCACACAGATTTTCATCATAGAAATAATAGTCCCCGGGCAGTCTGGATACATGCACCATGCCCTCCACGGTGTTGGGAAGCTCCACATAGATGCCCCATGCCGTGATGCCGGAAATAATACCTTCGTATTCCTCTCCGAGTCTTTCCGCCATGTATTCCATTTTCTTTAGCTTATCCGTTTCTCTCTCGGCTTCCTCCGCCCGTCTTTCCGTCTCGGAGGAATGCTTTGCCACCTCCGGCAGAATGCTTTCGTAGTGCAAGACCTTTTCCTCCCCCATGCGGTTGCGGAGCTGGTCCTTTATAATGCGGTGAATCTGTAAATCCGGATATCTGCGGATGGGCGAGGTAAAATGGCAGTAATAATCACAGGCAAGTCCGAAATGCCCCTCACAGACCATACTGTATCTTGCCTGTTTCATGCTGCGCAGTGTCAGCCGGCTCACCAGCGCCTCTTCCGGCGTACCCGCAATTTTCTTTAAGAGTTTCTGGATTTCCTTTGGATGGATTTCCTCTTCCGCCACTCTGCGGTGCGCCTTTCCCACGGACTTCATGTAATAGCCCAGATTGTTGATGAAGATGTTTAATTTCTGTATCTTATCCCCGTCCGGCTTTTCATGGATACGGTATACAAACGGAAGCTCCTGCCAGTAAAAATGCTGCGCCACCGTTTCGTTTGCCGCCAGCATAAAATCCTCAATCAGCATATTGGCAAGATTTCTCTCATAGGGCTTTATTTCAACCGGTCTGCCTTCGGCATCCAGTGTGATTTTGCTCTCCGGGAAATCGAAGTCAATGGCGCCTCTCTGCATTCTCTTTTCCCGAAGCAGTGCGGAAAGCTCCTTCATGGAAAGCAGCATGGGCACCAGTTCCTCATACTTTTTGCAGGTTTCTTCGTCGTTATCCACGATGATTTTGGCAACGTCCGTATAGGTCATGCGCCTGTTTACCCTGATGACGGACTCGGTTATTTTATAATCCGCGATATTGCCCTCTTTGTCAATCTCCATAAGGCAGCTTAAGGTCAGTCTGTCCTCTCCTTCGTTTAAGGAACAGATGCCGTTTGACAGCGCATGGGGCAGCATGGGAATAACCCGGTCCACCAGATAGACACTGGTGCCCCTTTTCAGAGCCTCCCTGTCCAGTGCGGAATTTTCCTGCACATAATTGGACACATCCGCAATGTGCACGCCCAGGTGGTACCTGCCCGTTTCTTCGTCCACGGTAAGGCTGACTGCATCATCCAAATCCTTGGCATCCTCGCCGTCTATGGTCACCATAAGAAGATTGCGCAAATCCAGTCTGCCCTCCCTGTCGGCTTCCTCCACCTCTTTCACGGCACGCTCCGCCTGATTTAAGACTTTTTCCGGGAATGCAACCGGCAAATCAAAGCCCTTTACAATGGAAAGAATATCCACACCGGGGTCATTGATATGCCCGATAATCTCCGTGATTTTTCCCTCGGGGCTGCGTCTGTCCCTGCCGTAATCGGTAATTTCCGCCACAACCTTGTGTCCGGTCACGGCGCCCTTGGAACGCTCCAGGGGGATAAAAATATCCTTCGCTATTTTAGCGGAGTCCGGCACCACAAAGCCGAAGTTCTTGGAACGCTCAAAGGTGCCGACCACTTTGGTAATACCTCGTTCCAGTATGTTTGTGATTTTAACCACCGGGCGTCTTCCTTCCGAGTCCGGTAAAAGAACTGCCTCCACCCTGTCCATGTGGAAAGCACCGTTTGTCATGTCCTCCGGCACAAAATAATCTGTTTTTTTACTGCCGTCCTCCGCATCCTCCCGCAAAAAGCCGTAGCCCTTGGCATGTCCTATGAAAGTACCTGTGATTATTTTTTCTGTGTTTCTTTTCTTTTTCATATCAATCCTCATGCCTTTCCATAACAGGGCGGTTTGTGTGCCGGACGCTTTCCGGTTTCGGAAAAACTACCATGTAAAAAAAGCACTCTTCTTACAAAGAGTGCTTTCGTTCATCATGCATTAAAAAACGTTCAGGTTTAAGACAATCGCCATAAGGAAGAACAGAACCGCCAGAACTCTGGTAATCTTTACCAGGTTTCCTTCCATGGAACGTCCTTTATTTCTGCCCCAGTAGGTTTCTGCCGCACCACTGATGGCTCCCAATCCTTCATCTTTGCCTTCCTGCATCAAAACAAGCACTGTCAGTGCAAGACATATAATAATAAAAATAATGGTTAAAGTTATTCTCAAAGCTCCCATATCACACCTCCGTGGGATAGATTCTACTCAATCAATCAAAAGTGATTGTACCATAGAGTAAACAGTTTTTCAACCTCTTTTTCCAAAACAAGCCTATTTTTTCCATGTCTGCGGCGAAAACAGCACCAAAATGGGAATGAGCTCCAGTCTTCCCGCCAGCATGTCAAAAATCATAACCACCTTGGATACATCCGAAAAGGCAGAAAAATTGCCGGTGGGTCCGACCATGTCAAAGCCGGGACCGATGTTGTTCAGTGTCGCCACAACCGCAGAAACATTGGTTTCAAAGCTGAAATTGTCCAGACTGACTATCAGAATGGACACAAAGGACAGCAGGACATAAATGCCGGTATACACCAGAATGGAGCGGATTAAATCCTCTGGGAATGCTCTTCCGTCCATATGCATCTTTTTAATACTGCGGGGATGGATGACCTTCTGGATTTCGTTCTTTGCGCTCTTCATAAGTACCACCAGCCGGGACACCTTGAAGCCGCCGCCCGTACTGCCCGCACTGGCCCCCACGATCATCAAAAGAAACAGTATCGTCTTACTGAAGGACGGCCATAGGTTATAATCGCAGCTTGCCAGACCTGTGGTGGTAATAATGGAAACCACATGGAATGCGGACTGGAACAGAGCCTCTCCAAAACTTAAAAAATAGTCTCTCACGTTTATGGCAATCAGAAGCGACGCACCCACTACAATACCCACATATGCCCTTAACTCGGTATTTTTCAGTACATCCCCCGGCTTTCCGGCAATCAGAAGATAGTACATGCTGAAGTTGATACCGCACAGGAACATGAAAATCAGGATAATCGCCTGCACTGCCCTGCTGTAGGTTGCTGTACCGGTATTTAAGATAGCATAACCGCCCGTACCCACCGTGGAGAATGTCATGGTAACAGAATCAAACAAGGGCATGCCCGCAAACAACAGGCAGATGATTTCCGCCACCGTAATGGCAATGTAAATGATGTATAAAATCCGTGCCGTATTTTTTACCCGCGGAACCAGCTTTCCGACCGATGGTCCCGGGCTTTCCGCCCTGACCAAATGCATATTGTAGCTGCCGGACAAAGGCACAATTGACAGAATAAATACAAGCACACCCATACCGCCTACCCAGTGCGTCGAAAGCCGGAAGAACTGCGTACAGTGTGCCAGTGCTTCCACATCCGTAAGGATGGTAGCACCCGTTGTGGTAAAACCGGATGCCGTTTCAAAAACCGCATCCACATAGGAAGGGATTTCTCCCGTCAGGACAAACGGAACCGCCCCGATAAGACTTAGTACAATCCAGCTTAAAGAAACGGCTACAAAACCTTCCCTCGCATAAAACACCTTGCTTTTTGGCTTGAACAGTCTGCCCACAAAACCAATCAGCAGGCACGCCGCTGCAATCAGAAGAAACGCATATCTTTCTTTTTCTCCGTAAAGCAGCCCTACAAAATACGGAAGAAGCAGGAAAAATCCCGCAAACTGCAATACACTGACCAGTGTATATCGGATAATGGAATGATTCATACTAATAAACCGGCCTTTCCCAAAACACTTTCTTTTTCACAATTACAATAAGATATCCTTGATATCGTGAAATCCGGTAGCGGAAGTTACCACTACCACCGTATCTCCCACCTGAATGATACTGTGTCCACGGGGTGTCATAATGGTTCCCTTGTGGTTAATGCTGCAAATCAGGATATTTTTCTTGAGTTTCAGATCCTGCAGGGGAATTCCCACTAACGGGCAGTCCTCCCTGATAAAGAATTCCAGGGCTTCTACCCGGTTGTCGTTTAATTTATACAGTGTTTCAATGTTGCTGCCCATGGAATTGTGCATGGCGCGTACAAACTCGATAATGGTTTCCGCCGTAATATATTTGGGATAAATAATACTTCCTAAATCCATGCTTTCAATGATTTCATCATAAGAAATCCTGTGTACACGGGTAATGATTTTTGCCTTAGCCTGGCTCTTCGCAAACAGGGAAAGCATAATGTTTTCTTCGTCGAAATTGGTCATGGATACAAAGGCTTCCGTCTGTAAAAGCCCTTCCTCCATCAAAAGTTCCCTGTCAGTGCCGTCACCACAGATAATCATGGCCTGAGGCAGGATTTCTCCTAATTCCTCGCAGCGCTCCTTGGATTTATCAATAATCTTGATATGGATACCCATATCCGACAAAATCTGTGTCAGGTAATAAGAGGTTTCACCGCCGCCGATAATTATGGCATCCTTGGCACGGGTGGTGGGCACCTTTAATTTCCGGAAGAAGGCGGCAATCTTGGCAGACGCCGCTACCAGTGTAATCTCATCTCCCGCTTTCAGGACAAAGTCACCATCGGGAATGTAAATCTCCTCTCCTCTCTCTACCACGCAGACCAGCACATCACTCTTAAACTCCGTGCTGACATCCTTTAAGGATAAATTGCATAAAACGGACAACTCGCCGATGCGGTATTTTACAAGCTCTACCCTGCCCTTGGAAAAGGTATCAATCTTTAAGGCGGAAGGGAATTTAAGGAGTCTTGCGATTTCGGATGCCACCGCATATTCCGGGTTGATAACTAAGGAAAGTCCCAGTTCTTCTTTGATATAGGCAATTTCCTTATAGTAAACCGGATTGGATACTCTGGCAATGGTGTGGCAGCCGCCGGTTTTTCTGGCAATAAGACAACAAAGCAGGTTCAATTCATCTTTTCCGGTAACGGCAATTACCAGATCTGCTTCATCAACTCCTGCTTCCATCTGCACACTGTATACGGCACCGTTTCCCACAATGCCCATAACATCATAGGTATTGGCTATGTTATTTACTATCGTTTCCTTTTCGTCAATTATCGTAATATTATGTCCCTCGCTGCTTAACTGCTCGGCAAGGGCGGTACCTACATTTCCGCAGCCGACTATTACAATTTTCATGATTCCTACACCTTTCTATCCTATTTCAGCCATACATAAGAGCAAAACAGAATAAACAAAAAAAATACAAGAAGGAACAGTGCTGCAATTAACAATGCAGCACCTAAAATCCCTCTCATTATGGCACATTTTTCATTAAAGGTCAAATCCGTGAAGTCATTTTCCCCTTTGTTTTCCGGTTTGTTTTTTTGTTCGGAATACCAGGGCATGCCCTCCACATTCATATTGGCAATGGTTCTGCCGTCATCTATAAAAGAAGGTTTCTTCTTATTTTTTGCCATCTTCTTCCTTCTTTGCCTCATTCATTTCTTTTTCAAATACCCTATTCATTTCCGGTGTATTGTACAGATGGCAGGCAACAAAGTGACCGTCTTCCACTTCCCTGTACCGGGGTGCGATGCTCTTACACATTTCCATGCAGTCCTTACATCTTGTGTGGAACTTGCATCCTGCGGGCGGATTGGCGGGAGAAGGAATGCTTCCTTCCAGCACAATTCGTTCCATCTTGGCATCCGGATCGGGGATGGGAATGGCGGAGAATAATGCTTTCGTATACGGATGCAGCGGATGATTGAATATCTTTTCCGTTTCGGAATACTCTACCATGTTTCCCAGATACATAACGCCTACCGTATCGGAGATATGCTCTACAACGGAAAGGTCGTGGGAAATAAAAAGGTAGGTCAGGTCAAATTCCTTCTGCAGGTTACGAAGCAGGTTGATAATCTGCGCCTGAATGGAAACATCCAGTGCGGATACCGGTTCGTCGCAGACAATGAAGTCCGGGTTTAAGGCAAGCGCACGGGCAATGCAAATACGCTGTCTCTGGCCGCCGGAGAATTCATGGGGATAACGGTCTTTGTGATATTCCTGCAGACCGCAGGCTTCCATAATTCTGGTAATGTAATCGTCAAATTCTTTGGGAGGAACAATACCGTGCTCTCTGACACCTTCACCGATGATTTCACCTACCGGCAGTCTCGGAGAAAGGCTGGAAAACGGATCCTGGAATACAATCTGGATTGTAGGTCGGATTTTCCGCAGTTCTTCCTTGCTTAAGGAGAAAATCTCCTGTCCGTTGATATATACTTCACCGGAGGTCTTTTCCTGCAGACGAAGCAGGGTTCTGCCGGTGGTGGACTTACCGCAGCCGGACTCTCCTACAAGACCCATGGTGGTACCTCTTTTAATGGTAAAGGAAACGCCATCCACAGCCTTTACATAGGAAGTTTTGCCGGAAACGATGCTTTTCTTTATCGGGAAATATTTCTTCAAATCTTTTACAATCAGAAGATTATCCTTATTTTCCAATTCTTCTTTGGATACTAACGGTTCCTGTATATGCTTTTTATCTTTATCCATACCATACACACCTTTCTACAGCTTCTTCACATCCACAGACTTCGGATATCCCATTACTTCTCCTTCATCAAAGTAACGATAGCAGCTTACGGAATGGGTATCGCTGATTTTGATTTCGGGCGGATATTTGCCGTTGCATTTTTCTACGCACATTTCACATCTGTCTTTGAAGTAACAGTAATCCGGCATGTTGATGGGGTTCGGTACGCTGCCGGGAATGTTGTAAAGCTCTTCTACCTTACGTCCTACCACGGGCTTACTCTTCATAAGACCGATGGTGTAGGGATGGCAGGGATTGCTGAAAATATCCCTTGCGGTACCTCTTTCGATTACACGGCCCGCATACATAACCACCACGTAGTCCGCCATGTTGGCAACCACGCCCAAGTCGTGGGTAATCAGCATAATGGAACTGCTCATCTTGTCTTTCAGTTCCTTTAACAAATCCAAAATCTGCGCCTGGATGGTAACGTCCAGTGCGGTGGTCGGCTCGTCCGCAATGATTAACTCGGGATTGCAGGACAGCGCAATCGCAATCATGATACGCTGACGCATACCGCCGGAAAGCTCGTGAGGATACATCTCGTAAACACCTTCCTTGTTGGCGATACCGACTAATTCCAACATCTCCAGAGTACGCTTCTTCACATCTTCCTTGCTCATTTCCGGGTTGTGAAGCTTGATAACTTCATCTACCTGGAAGCCGATACGGAATACCGGGTTTAAGCTGGTCATGGGCTCCTGGAAAATCATAGCCATGCGGTTGCCGCGCATATGCTGCACCACTTCGTTGGGGGCCTTTGCAATATCAATGGCTTCTCCGCTGTCCCCTTCGCCTACGTTGAAACGGATTTCTCCGCCTACGGTCTGGCCGTGGGGTCTCTGCAGAAGCTGCATTAAAGAAAGGCTGGTAACGGATTTACCGCAGCCGGACTCTCCTACAATGCCGACAGTGGAACACTTCGGCACCACAAAGCTGGCGCCGTCTACTGCCTTAACCGTACCGATGTCGGTAAAGAAATAGGAGCAGACATTGTCAAATTCCACTACGTTGCCGGAGTCCCTCATTTTGGTCATGTAGGTATCCGGGCTTACTTTCTTTCGGTTTCTCTGCTTTTCCAGACGCTTGGTAAGCTTGCGGTTAAATCTGGAAATTCTGGCAGATTCTTTACTGGATATATAATTTGATTTCTTACTCTTATGCTCTGACATAATCTAAATCCCTCCGCACTGTTATCTCTTCATTTTCGGGTCGAATGCATCACGCAGACCGTCACCTACAAAGTTGAAAGCGATAACGGTAAGACAGATTAACATTCCCACGGGAACCCAGATATAAGTATAGCTCTTCATCGCCTCTGCGGTGGATACGGAGTTAATCATGGTACCCCAGGTTGCCAGAGGATGCTTTACACCGAGTCCTAAGAAGGAAAGGGTGGATTCTGTTAAAATAACGCTGCCGAGACCGGATGTTGCCGTAACTATAAGCTGGGGCATAACGTTCGGCACCAGATGCTTGAAAATACGTCTTCTGGTCTTTAAGCCGATAGCTTCTGCCGCTACCATGAATTCCTGCTCTCTTAAGGAAAGAATCTGTCCTCTTACAAGACGTGCCACACCTGCCCAGCCGAGTACACCGAGCACCGCCATCAGCCATACGACACGCACATAAGGCTTCATCTTCATGGCATCGAACATGGCACCCATGATAATCAGAATGGGCATGGAAGGAATACAGTAGAAAATATCTACCAGTCTCATGATAATATTATCGATCCAGCCGCCGAAGTAACCGGCAATACCGCCCATGATAACACCTAAAATCGTTTCAATGATAATAACCACAAAAGCAACCAGTAATGATACACGGCCGCCGTACATCATACGTGCCAGCACGTCCATGCCGTCGCCGTCCGTACCGAATACATGCGCTTTGGTAGGCTTTGCAAAAATATCAATCAGGTAAACCACCTGTTCACAGGTCATGACATAGGAACCGTTCTTGTCGGTTATGGTAACGGTTCTGGTTTCTGTGGTATAGTTGCCGTTTTCATCCAGCGTGTAGTTACCGTTTTCATCTACCTGGGCAATCTCCCATTCAAAGGTCGCGGTTCTTACATTCTGTGAAGCCATGTCTTCAATGACTTCATGTACCTTTTCCTTGAAGGCAAAGCCCAGTATGTCTTCACCGCTGTAGGAACGGATAACCAGATTGGAAAAGGCTGCTGTGGGAGTCTCGGAATTTTCCACATCATAAATTTCGATTTCATCAGAATCGGAAGACGCTACAATCTTGTAGGTCACGCCGTCTGCTTCAAAGTTTGTATTCTCCACATAAGCCACAACAGCATTCTTCTTGAATTCATCGCTGATTTTGAAGGAGTCGTCATAGCTGTCGAATACATAATCGGTCAGGTAACCAAGGGCTGTGCTATCACCCAAACGGTATACATGTACGCCGTCGGAAGCCTTGTTTACCACATATTCCGCATCTCCGAAGGTAAAGCGGCTGTTGTCCATATTCTCCTGCAGGGCTGCTTCAAAATCCACACCCGGCTTGCTGCCGGTATAGGTGATGCCGCCGCCGCTTTTCTTTACGGTATAGGTTTTCTTCTTGCCTGCGGTTACGGTAAAGGTTTCGCCGCCTGCCTTGAATTCGGACTTTCCGGAAGCAATGGCTTTTTCGAGGGCACTCTGTACCCCTTCTATTTCTTCCACACCGGAGGAGAGTTTGATTTCCTTCTTAATGGAGTCGTAGGTACCGTATGTGGTTTCTTCGCCGATAAAGCAGACCTCTTCTCTCTCATCCTTCAAAAGGGAATATACATGGTCTGACATCTTTTCTACCAGATAGCTGTTGCCGTCCGTATCGGTCAGGGTGCTTTCCTGCTCGCCTGCCGCGCTCATCTTGTTAATGGCGGAAGTCAGATTGTTTTTTACGGAATAATGCAGGTCCGTGCTTTCATCCAGTAAGAACAGGGAAAACTCCGTTCTCTTGGATGCCATGGCATAATCAATTACGGAGTTATCATACTTGTAGAAAATCTGTGTCTGGCTGTACGGATAAAAAATCGGCACCAGGAAAGAAAATACAAACATGAATATCAGAACTACGGAACCCACGATAGCCAGACGGTTGTTGATGAAACGCTTGAATACCAACTGTCCCGGGCTTAATACCTTGATACGTTCCGTGCTGTCCAGTGTCATCCTGTCTTCTTTATGCAGTTCGTTTTTTGCTTCTCTTTCTTTTAAGACTTCGTTGAAATTCTTTTTACTCATTTCGCACTGACCTCCTAATTTACACGTACACGGGGGTCAACCACCGCATAAAGAATATCTGCAATCAGGTTACCGAGCAGAGTCAGGATGGATACAAACGCCAGATAGAACATGGTGAAAGGAATATCGCCGCCTATCATGGCATAATAGGAATAATAACCGATACCGCGGATACCGAATAAGGTTTCGGTAATCAGCGCACCGGAGAAAAGTCCCGGTAAGGAACCGCCAAGCATGGTTACCAGAGGAATGAGGGTATTGCGGAATGCATGTCTGCTGATAACTTTGTTTTCCGGCAGTCCCTTTGCTCTTGCGGTACGGATGTAGTCGGAATTCAAAACCTCCAGCATATTGGTTCTGGTGTAACGCATCAGGCTTCCGACACTGACAACGGTAAGGGTGGCAATGGGCAGCACCAAATGTGCCGCTAAGTCCATGGTCTTTCCGAAGCTTGAAAGGGACGCATAATTTCTGCCCTGCATGCCTACTAATTCAAACCATCCGAGCCTGACGGAGAAAATTAACTTAAATACGGTTGCCACAAAGAATGTGGGCATGGAGATACCAATGAGACCGAATACCGTAACGGCATAGTCGGTCAGACTATATTGTTTACGCGCAGCCACTACACCGAGCGGTATGGCGATTATAATCTCAAGAATAAAGGAGATGGCTCCCATTACGAAACTGTACCAGATACACTTGTCAAAAAGCTTAAGAACAGGCATAGTCTGGCTCCAACTGTCACCAAATTTGCCCTGTACGGCACTGCCAAGCCAGATAAAGTATCCCTGTACGATACCCTTGTCCATTCCGTACTGAGCATTTAATTCATCAATCCATTCCTGTGCGCTTTTGGTTGCGCCGGGACGGGTGGCAAGTTCTCTTGCCGTCTGCTCTACATAACTGGTAGGCAGATTACACTCCAATGCATAGATAATAAATGTTACAAAGAAAAAAATAACCGCACTGAATGCCAGTCTTTTTGCAATAAACTTTCCCATAAAACACCGCCTATAAAATTATATCAGTCACAGGAGCCTGCAAAAGCAGACCCCCGCTCTGATATTGATTTGGTTTGCACCAATTAGTTCATCTCTAATTTTTCGATATCATTCGTCCAATCCCAGAAGGTAGTGATATCGGGAGTCATGGTAGAAATATTGACACGTTCGGTACTGATGACAAATGCGTTCTGTCTCTGGTAGGTAGGAATTTCTACGCCCCAGTCAAGGATGGTTTCCAGACATTCCTTGTAAGTTGCCTTACGGTAGGACTGGTCCGCACTGTCACGTGCTGCCATAATCATTTCATCCAAGTCAGCATCTTCAATGCTGTAATGGTTGGAGTTGGTTCCGTTGCCGTTGGAGTTATCGGAATGATATACCTGATACATATCCGGGTCAACGGTTGCGCCCCATGCACCTGCCCACATTTCTGCGGTATTTGCTTCCAGTGCGTTGTTCCATACGCTGGAATCGGAAGGGTCGTTGATTTCAAGTGTAATACCGATGGTAGCTAAAGCTTCCTTTGCTGCAGTCAGAATACCGAACGCAGGGTGGTCGCCGGTACCGCCGCCGGGAACGATTACTTCGTAGGTCATTTCCGCACCTTCGGGAGCCGCGGTGAACTTACCGGCTGCTTCATCAAAAGTATAACCTGCTGCTTTGAAGAAGCCAATACTTGCCTGAAGAGCAGCTTCATACTTCTGCTCGTCAGTCATATCTGCTGTGTAAATGGAATTGCCGTCAACGTCTACGGAGTAAGCAATCTGATATCCCTCATCCGCAGGCTTGGGAGCTGCCCAGGAAGTATTGGATATAGGATACTGGATGACAGTAGCCATTTCGCCATAGTAAGAATTGATAACGGTATCTCTGTAAGCTGCGAAGATAGTTGCAAATGCTTTTCTTAAATCCTTGGAAGCATCACTTGCCTTGTCATCGCCAACCTTAACGATGTTTGCATTGATACCAATGTAACCGTAACCTAAGTTATCAACCAGGTCAGTGGTCAGAACATCACCGGTAACTTCTCCATTAGAATTGTAGTTCTTAATATTCTTTAATACATCCACGCTCATGGAAGGGTCGGAAATATCAAAGGTTCCGGACGCTACACCAGTCAGCTTGTCGCTTTCGGGAGTTTCTTTGAACAGGATGGTCTTAATCTTGGGTTCACCCTTGAAGTAGTTTTCGTTTGCGGTGAAGGTGACGACACCATTTTCATAGCTGTCAAACTTGTAAGGACCTGCGCCTAAAGGCTGGGTGGTCTTATCCTTTACAATGCTTAAATCACCCTTGGTGAAACCAAACATGTTGTTGTCATAGTCATACAGGGAAACATCGCCATAGTAATGAAGAGGTGCTACAGAAATGCTTAACTGGTAAATAGCAACCGCATCAAATTTATCCATGGTAACGCGGACGCTGTAATCACCGGTCTTTTCAATGCCGGAAATGCCGGCAGCGGAATCACCGGTGGTAACACCCTGTGAAAATTCAGGATATGCATCGTTTAACATAACAAACAGGTCGTCGCCTGCTGCTTCTGTCCCGGACATGGTCACCAAATCATTGTCATATGCTGCCTGAAGCTCTGTCCAGTAGTCAGCAACAGTTAAATCCGCCGTGTTGTATTCGGTACCGGTACCCACACCTGTCAGAACGGTGCCGTCATCACTTACCTCTGCTGCAAATCCCCATACATACATACCAAGAGCTACTTCACTGCCGCCAACGGTTTCCAGATAATCGGAATAGTTAGCTACGCAGTAATCTACGATATCCTGTGCAAAGGCTTCACCGCATTCATCGATAGCAGCCCAGTATGCATTCATCTGGTCTTCTGTGAAGCTGGTAAAATCGGTGTTGTCACGGCCTGCCGTGAGAATTACATTGCCCAGTGTGTCCATACCGCTTCTGTACTCTTCCATACCCTTGATGGGCAGAGTATAGAAGGTAGATGCCCCGTCATAAGTCGGGTCAGACAATACATACATAGAGAAAATAACATCATCTGCGGTAAGAGGCTCACCGTCAGAGAACTTGATGTCATCTCTTAAAGTAAAATCATAGACTACAGTACCGTCATCGTTCTGTGTTACGTCGCAGTCAGCGATACCGGTATAGGTATAATCGGTGCCATTGTAAGCAATGGTTTCGCCTTCAATACCTTTCATAATGATATTGCCCTCACGGTCAGAACCAAGTAAACCGATGGTAACCATATTGGATACATCCTGGTCATACTGAAGGGTTGCAAAGAAGGGGCTGAACTTGGAACCGAAGGTGTCTTTACCGACAACTAAGGTATCAGCGCCTGTGGATGTGGATGCTTCTGTGGATTCAGAAGCGCCTGTTTCTGTGTTAGCGCCGTCGGTAGAAGTGTTGTCTTTGCCGCAGGCACTGAGGGAAGCTACAGTCATAACGGCTGCTAAACCGAGAGAGAGCTTCTTCAAAAAACGTTTTTTCATAACTTTATCCTCCTTATGTGATAATAGGGAATCCCTTACGGATATTCCCTGTATATCAAACAGCCTGTGCTGCTGATATCGTAGTTAAATAGTCTCCTTTTTTTCGTCTGCTTCCGGATTTTCGATTTCCGTCACCTGTATGCCTCTTGTGAAGAAAAAACCCACCGCAAAAAACAAAATCTGCAGTCCCATGGAAGTCAGATAAAAGAAATCCCAAAAAGAAAAGCGGAAGGACACCTTTATGCCATAGACAAGTGCTGCAAGAAAGCCGAGCGACGATACGATGATGCCGGCAATGCTGCTTTCCTTTGCCCTGTCAAAGCTTTTTTCCTTCTCCTCTTTTTTAAAAGAAAACTGTGTGGTGAGTTTCAAAAGACTCATTGCCGATGAAAAAAACAGATAGACTACCGCAAATAGTGCCAGCACGGGTACCGTCACATAAATCTGTCTGGTAACGGCGCTGTAATTCCAAAGACTGAACAACAGAAGCACCATGCTGACAAGCGCCAGGGCACTCTCCCGCAGAGCCAAAATTCTTAATCGCTGTACATCGCTAAAGCAATAAAGAGGACCGATATAAACCGCTTTCTCTTTCAGCTTTCCCTTCGCTCCGTCATATGCCACTATCCGGTAGTCCTTCGCGTATTTGTTTCTGAGCATCTGCCACTGCCTTTCGGAATTTGTCTTTTCACAAAAAAAGCAGGTAACCTCTATTACCCACTCCATCATGGTTGATTCACTATCCATTTCCATCTGATACGTAGTAGAATAGCATTTTCACTGCGAAAAATCAAGTATCTTTTCGTTTCCAGAAAAATCCTCTATGAGGATTTTAGTGCCTGAAATGTATATTTTATAAAGATTTTCTTAAATATATTCACAGATATTGGCTTCTATCTTATATTATCATGTGTTTAGGTATAATTATTCTTTTTTATTGATTTTACAAAAATTGGCAGACCGCCTGTCTGCAGTCTGCCAAAGCCGTTTATTCCGGCATTTTTCACTGATTTATTTTGCCAGCACACCGTAAACCGCCGATGCGCCCACTTCCTCTTCTATCTGTAAAATCCGGTTGTACTTCGCCACACGGTCGGAGCGGCACGGGGCACCCGTTTTAATCTGTCCGGCATTTAAGGCTACGGCAATGTCTGCGATGATGGTATCCTCCGTTTCGCCGGAACGGTGGGAAATCACAGTGCGGTAGCCGTTGCGCATTGCCATATCCACCGCATCAAAGGCTTCCGAAAGCGTACCAATCTGGTTTACCTTTACCAGAATGGCATTGGCTGCGTTCAGCTTGATGCCGGCATCCAGACGTTTGACATTGGTCACAAACAGATCATCTCCCACAAGCTGTACCCGTCTGCCGATGCGCTCCGTCATGGTGCGGAAGCCTTCCCAGTCATCCTCCGCCAGACCGTCCTCTATGGAGAAAATGGGATATTTATCTAAAAGTCTTTCATAATACGCAATCATCTCTGCGGCATCCCGGATGATTTCCTCCCCTTTTTGCTTACTCTCGCCGGGGAAATGGTACATGCCGGTCTTTTCCTGATACAGCTCACTGCTTGCCACGTCTATGGCAATCTGCACATCCGCGCCCGGTTCATAGCCGGAGGTCTTGATGGCTTCCACCAAAAGATCCAGCGCCGCTTCTGCATCGGGCAGGTCGGGCGCAAAGCCGCCCTCATCGCCGATACCCGCGGAAAGTCCTTTTCCGGTAATGATGCCTTTTAAATTATGGTAAATTTCCGCACACATACGCAGAGCTTCCTTAAAGCTTTGAGCGCTCACCGGTGCGATCATAAACTCCTGAAAATCCACCGTATTGGCAGCATGCCTTCCGCCATTTAAAATATTCATCATGGGGGTGGGCATTAAAATGGTACGGCTGCCGCCGAGATACCGGTACAGAGGAAGTTTTAGGGAAGCGGCTGCCGCCCTGGCGCATGCCATGGATACTCCCAGAGTCGCGTTTGCGCCTAAATTTGCCTTGTTATCCGTGCCGTCCGCCGCAATGAGCAGACGGTCTATCCCGCTCTGGTCAAGTACGTTCTTTCCAATTAAAAGCGGCTTTATTTTCTCATTGATATTCTGTACCGCATGCTCCACTCCGAGACCGAAATACCGCTCTTCGCCGTCCCTTAATTCCACTGCCTCAAACCGTCCGGTGCTTGCGCCCGACGGTACGGATGCATGTCCCATATAACGGCATCCGGTTTCCACATCTTCTACCACTACTTCTGTTTCCACGGTGGGATTTCCTCTGGAGTCTAAGATTTCCCTTCCGTGCACTTCGATTATCTTTTTAAACGAAATCATGGCATACCTCCTTTTTTAGTCAGTATGCCACGATTTGTATAATTTATTATTTTATTTTTTAATAAGAAGGGATTTGCCGGTCATTTCCTTCGGCTGCTCCATACCCATAATCTCAATCAGGGTGGGAACGATGTCTGCCAGACAGCCGCCCTCTCTTAAGGTATAGGACTTGTCATAGTTATGCAGGATGAAGGGAACCGGATTGGTGGTATGAGCGGTGTAAGGTTCACCGGTTTCATAGTCAATCATCTGCTCTGCATTGCCGTGGTCGGCACAGATAAAGAGTACGCCGTCCATTTCGTCTACTGCGGCTACTGCCTTTCCTACACATTCATCCACAACTTCGATTGCCTTTACGGCTGCGGGAATAACACCGGTATGTCCTACCATGTCGGGGTTTGCGAAGTTGATGATAATGACATCATAGCTGCCGCTTCTGATGGCGCCGGTCAGCTTGTCGCATACTTCGTAAGCGCTCATTTCCGGCTTTAAGTCATAGGTTGCAACCTTGGGAGAATGTACTAAAATTCTGTCCTCGCCTTCGTTGGGCTGCTCTACGCCGCCGTTGAAGAAGAAGGTTACGTGTGCATATTTTTCGGTTTCGGCAATACGCGCCTGGGTCATCTTGTGAGCGGCAAGGTATTCGCCGAAGGTGTTGGTAATGGCTACCTTGTGGAATGCCACTTCTTTGTTGGGGATAGTCGGGTCGTAATCGGTAAAGGCTACGAATACGATATCCTTTCTGTCTCCTCTTTCAAACTTATCAAAGGTATCTTCACAGAATGCTCTGGAGATTTCTCTTGCTCTGTCGGGACGGAAGTTGAAGAATACAACGGAGTCGTGGTCCTTAACGGTACCGATTGCCTTTCCGTCTTTTGCCACAACAGCGGGTACTACGAATTCATCGGTTACTTCCTTATCGTAAGAAGCCTTGATTGCACAGAACGGACACTCTGCCTGTACGCCTTCGCCCTTTACCATGGCATCATACGCAAGCTTAACTCTATCGTAGTTGTTGTCTCTGTCCATTGCATAGTAACGGCCCATGATGGAAGCAATCTTGCCTACACCCTTGTTGTCCATTTCCTTCTGCAGCGCCTCTAAGAACTCCTTGCCGCTTGCGGGAGGGGTATCTCTGCCGTCCAAGAAGCAGTGTACATACACTTCTTCGATGCCGTTCTTCTTTGCCATATCCAGAAGTCCGTATAAATGGGTGATGTGGCTGTGCACACCGCCGTCGGAAAGAAGTCCCATGCAGTGCAGTGCGGAATGGTTCTTCTTACAGTTTTCCATAGCCTTTAAGAGCGCCGGATTTTCAAAGAAATCGCCGTCCTGGATTTCCTTGGTGATACGGGTCAGTTCCTGGTATACGATACGTCCCGCACCCATATTCATATGACCGACTTCGGAGTTGCCCATCTGTCCTTCGGGAAGTCCTACCGCCATACCGCTTGCCAGTCCCTTTACAAAAGGATTTTCCGCCATCAGCTTGTCCATTACAGGGGTATCTGCCATGGCAATGGCATTGCCGTTCTTATTATCATTCAGGCCATAGCCGTCTAAAATCATTAATACAACCGGTTTTTTACTCATGATATGCTTACTCCTCTTTTCTGATTGTTATTTATTTGTTGTTTACATCGCAAAAATTATACCTTTTCTTTGCGAAACATGCAAGAAAAGAATTGTTTTTTTTAGGTCATTGACATAAAATAGATGAAATATACTTTTACGAAGAGGGGATTTTTCTCATGATAACTCTGCTGTCTAAAATTTTTATAAAAAACCGGGAAGATACTTCTTCTCCCGAGGTCAGGCAGCGCTACGGAATTTTAAGCGGCGCCGTCGGCATTTTCTTTAACCTGCTTTTATTTGCCGGAAAGTTCCTTGCCGGTTCCGTGAGCCGTTCCATTGCCATTACGGCGGACGCCTTCAACAACTTATCCGATGCGGCTTCTTCCGTCATTACCCTGATTGGCTTCAAATTAGCCGGTCAGAAGCCGGACCCCGACCACCCCTACGGACACGGCAGAATCGAATACCTGTCCGGGCTTGCGGTTGCCGCCGCCATTTTAATCATGGCGTTTGAGCTCTTAAAAAGCTCTGTGGAAAAGCTGCTGCATCCGGAAGAAACCGCTTTTCATCCTCTGGTCGTCCTCTGCCTGCTGCTTTCCATTCTGGTGAAGGGCTATATGTACTTATATAATAGAAGCATCAGCAGAAAAATACACAGCGAAGCCATGCTGGCAACCGCCAAGGACAGCTTAAGCGATATGGTGGCAACCTCCGCCGTCCTTCTCACCACCCTGCTTTCCCACTACGCCCATATCGAACTGGACGGCTGGTGCGGCATTTTGGTGGGCATCTTTATTTTCACCACCGGTCTTTCCGCCGCAAAGGACACCATAAATCCGCTTCTGGGCGAAGCGCCCGACCCGGAATTTGTCAAAAGGATAGGGGAAATCGTCTATTCCTATGAGGACATTTTAGGCTTCCATGATTTAATGGTACATAATTACGGCCCCGGACGCGTCATCATTTCCCTGCATGCGGAGGTGCCCGCGGACGGAGATATCCTTGCCCTGCACGACACCATCGACAACATCGAACGGCAGTTGAAAAAAGAACTGCACTGCGAAGCGGTCATCCATATGGACCCCATCTGCATCCATGACCCGGAGGTCAATGCCATGAAGGAAAAGGTCTGCGGCTTTTTAAGGGATATCGACCCGGTTCTGACCCTGCACGATTTCCGCACGGTAAAGGGTCCCACCCACACCAATATCATTTTCGATGTGGTAAAGCCCTACCGTTTTTCTCTCTCCGACGAGGAGTTAAAACAGCTTTTAACTGAAAAAATACAGGCTATGGGCGAAAATTTTTACCCGATTATTCAGATAGATGAAAAGTATACTTGAAAGTTCAGATGACACTTTGCCGCAGCCGTCTTTCCGAGGGGATTAAAAAGGAGGAGAAAGAAAACATGAAGAAACTGTCAACGCATATCAGAGAGCATCTGCCGGCTTACCTTTTAGCCACTCTTGCCCTTGTTATCCATGTCGGACTGGATATGCTTTCACCGGAGCTTACCAAACGCATCATCGACGATGTTATCGGGAACGGCAACCTTGCCGCCCTGAAAGGTATTCTCCTTGGATTTCTGGCTATCGGCATCGGCCGTTTTATCTTCGGCTACATCAAGGAATACACCTTCGACGTGACCGGCGCCACCATCGCATCCAATATGCGTAAGGAGCTGTTCGACCACATCCAGAGTCTTTCCGCCGATTTCTTTGACCGTACCGGCACCGGCGAGCTGATGAGCCGTATCAAGGATGACGTAGACCGCATCTGGGACGGTATTTCCTATGTGGGAATGCTCCTGATTGAGGTTGCCGTACACACATCTTTGATTTTATTCTGTATGATACGCATCAACTGGAAGTTAGCGTTAATTCCCATCGTCTGCATGGTTTTGTGCGCCTGCCTCGCCATTTATCTGGAAAAGAAGCTGGACAGCATATACGAAGCCATCAGCGAGGAAAATGCGGAATTAAATACCGTTGCGGAAGAAAACCTGACCGGTGTGCGCACCGTGCGGGCTTTTGCCAGAGAGGATTTTGAAATCAACAAATTCCTTTCCCACAACACCCGCTATTATGAACTGAACATGCAGCAGTCCAAAATTTTTGTAAAGTACCACCCGCTGTTTTCCTTAGTCAGCAAAATCCTGCCGCTTCCAGTACTCCACCAATATCGTGTGGCCCATGGAAATGTTAGGCTGGCTGACCAACAGCTTATCTTCTGCCGTTGCTTCCAATAAAAAGATACGGAAGCTCTATGCGGAAACGCCCACCATTAAGAACCCGGAACATCCGGTTGTACTGCCCGGAGTAAAAGGAAAACTTTCCTTCTCCCACGTCAGCTTTGTAAGGGAGGAAAAGCCGGTATTGTCCGATATCAGCTTTACCGTGGAAGCCGGACACACTCTTGGCATCATGGGCGCCACCGGCTCCGGCAAATCTTCCATCGTACAGCTTATGCAGCGTATGTATGACTGCAGCGACGGCAGTATTTCCTTGGATGATGTGGACATCCGCGAGCTTACCTTAAAACAGGTGCGGAGCAGCATTTCCGCCGTTATGCAGGATGTGTTCCTCTTTTCCGATACCATTGACGAAAATGTGCGTCTGGGTAAAAAAGACAGCATTACCCCCGATGTGGTAAGGGAGGCATCTTCCGCCGCTTCCGCCAGTGAGTTTATCGAAAAATTTGAGGACGGTTACGATACCGTTATCGGCGAACGTGGGGGGCGGACTTTCCGGCGGACAGAAACAGCGTATCAGCGCCGTCCGGCATGCGGATGAGATACTTTTCCTTGAAAACGGTAAGATACGGGAGTGCGGCACCCACGAAGAGCTTTTGGCAAAGAAGGGGCTGTACTACGAAGCTTACCAGTCTCAGGTGGCAAGCGTTGTCGTGATTATGCTGGTAAAAAGCCCTCTGCTTGCACTTGCAAGCCTTTCCACCCTTCCGGTGTTAATCGTCGGGCTTACGGTTATCCAGCTTTTCTCCCACAAACGCTGGCGTATTTTCCGGAAAAAGGCTTCCAACCTGAATGCGTTCATTCACGAGGACATCTCGGGTATCCGCATCATCCAGAACTTTACGGCGGAGGAAGAAACGAAAAAGACCTTCTCCGTGCTGGTGAAGGAGCATTTATCCGCCTTTAAGAGAGGCGTGCGATACCAACTTGAGCAGCTTCTACAACCAGCTTATTACCAACATCGCCGCAGCGGAACGTATTTTTGAGGTACTGGACACGGAGCCCGAAATCAAAAACAGTCCGGATGCCGTGGATATCTCCGGCATCACCGGCGCCGGCAAGACCACGATTGTAAACTTAATCAGCCGTTTCTACGATGCAACGGAAGGGGAAGTAAAAATCGACGGCTTGAATGTAAAGGACATGACGCTTCACAGCTTAAGAAGCCACATGGGCATTATGACCCAGGACAATTTCCTCTTCTCCGGCACCGTAAAGGAAAATATCCGCTACGGAAAGTTAGATGCCACGGAAGAAGAAATCATACAGGCTGCCAAGGCGGTCGGCGCCCATGACTTCATCATGAAGTTAAAGGACGGCTACGACATCAAATTAAGCGAGCAGGGCGGCGGACTCTCCGTCGGCCAGAAACAGCTTCTGACATTTGCCCGTACCTTCGTATCCATGCCCGGTATTCTTATCCTGGATGAAGCAACATCCAGCATCGATACGAAAACCGAACTTCTGGTGCAGAAAGGCATCGAGACACTGCTTAAGGGAAGAACTTCCTTTGTCATTGCCCACCGCCTCTCCACCATCCAGAAGGCTGACCGCATCTTCGTCATTGACGAAGGCGGCATTATGGAACAGGGAACCGCCAAAGAGCTGCTTGCCAGGAAAGGCGCCTACTACGACCTGTATATGGCACAGTTTGCAGTGTAAACCTCAATATCTACACAAAAATCCCCGGCAGAACTGGTCTGCCGGGGATTTTTTTAGTCCTTATTTTCTTCCAGCGCAAGTCGCAGCCGGTTTTCCATGTTGTCACATGTCCTGTCCAGGTCCTGATTGCCGGCAAAATAAGCTTCCGCTTCTTCCAGAATGATATTCTCATAGGCTGCTTTCATAGGTTTCACGTATTTTACTTCCTGCAAAGCCGTTACCGCCGCTTCCGCCTCCTCCTCGGAAATGGAGCCGACCGGAATAATCACTTCCGCCGCTCCCATGCCAATCTGGAAATCATACTTTCTGTTATACTTTCCGTACTTATCTTCATAAGCTTCTGTAGCAAGGAAATAGTCTTTCCTGAGCTCATACTCTTCCCTGATAACCGGCATAATCATTCCCCAGGAGAAAAAGTTGTGATAATTTTCCGGTTCATACAGAAAATCATACAGGGCAAAGAGAGCCTCTTTGTTCTCCGATTTGCTGCATACCCCAAGAAGACCTTCCCTGCTTCCGATTATCAGCCCGTCCGCTCCCACGTTGCTGAATACGGCATTTTTATGAAACAGCTCATTAAAATACAGATAATCGCTGGGTTCTGATAAGTTTGCCCTTGTAGCGCAAGACTCCCTTTCACAATACTGCATAACCGGGTCAAAGTTTTTATGTTGGTCGGTACTCTGTATTTTTAAGAACTGCAGCATGGAACGGAATGCTTCCTCTTTTACATGGATTTCCTTATTTTCTTCATCGACAATCCGGTTGCCGGAATACTCTAACAGCCATGCCAAATCTACGCCTGCTCCCTGTGTGGACAAGAAGGAATTACTCTCTCCGCACAGGCTTTCATACTGCATAAGGTCTGAAAAATCAATTTCTTTGTCATAGGCATAGCCAAATGCCTTAAAATCGGGGTAGAGGGCGTATATCCTGCCCTTTTCATCCGTCACACTTTCCAGATAGTGCGTGATAAAACAGTCCTTGGAAACCACCTTACTCTGTGCAAAATAATTTTCCAAATCATACAGGGCGTCATTTTTCACAAGTTCATCCTCTATATCATCCAGAAGAATACCATCTAACTTGCCATCCTGGCAGTCCAAGAACAGATGCGTAATGGCGATATCTCTGTCCTCATACATATCCCCATAGACGACCATTTCAAAATAGTAGTCCTCCGACTGATTATTAAATTCCTCTATGTGCAAACCACTCGCAGGCCACAGACTGCCTATTTTACAGCAGACTTTCCCGGCTTTTCCGGAATAATCTCCAACAGTCTCACTGGGGGTAAAATGATACAGAACCGTTTTCTCCTCCGATGCTATAGCCCATACATAAAAGCCTTCCTGTGTGTCCGGTGTAATATTCATTACATAACAATCAGCAATTCCCATGGCAGTAAAATCAAATATCTTTTCCTGTCTGCCGCCCTTTACCCCAATCAGGTAATCTTCTCTGATACCGCTGTCCTCATTCTTATAACCATTGGTATAATAAAAATAATCATATTCGGCATTTCCCGGACAAAATCCTCTGGTTACGGAAAAGTCCATCACATTTTTCGGAAGCTTTCCTTCTTTGTCCAGTTTATTCCGTTCCTCTTTATAACCATATAGAGAACCATCTTTATTGTCCACCAGCTTTACCTTATTTTCCCGCATCGGAACAAGTGTCCAGCCGCTGTCTGCTAAAAAAAATGCCTTTCCTTGTAAGTCCAGGTTCAGCACAAGAACAATTCCCTGGCCATCATTATTTTGTCCGTTTACATATACATAGTTTCCATCACTTTTAATATCAAAAATATAATTTATACTGCTTTTCCC
>CAVHWP010000029.1:0-31680 GCA_963639875.1 Bacteroidaceae bacterium | reverse complement strand
CTTGATGAGATCACCAGAAACAACAAAGTTGATTACGCGGTAGCCTATGGTGAATTCATGTACAAAGCAGGCTCATGGTCCTATGAAAGACGTGTGGTATGCAAGGTTGAAAAGCCGGTGAACCAGATGGTTTACATGTACACATTTGTTGTCACAAACATGGATTCATCACCGGAGTATCTTATCAAATTTTACTGTAAGCGTGGACTGATGGAAAACTTTATCAAAGAAAGCAAATCCGGCTTTGATTTTGCTTCCGTAAGCAGTCACACCAGAATAGTAAATGCCAACAGACTTCAAGTACACGCTCTTGCGTATAACATATTTAATTGGTTTAGACGATTGGCGTTATCAGCAAATATGCGAAAGCAACGCATTGATACCGTCCGTTTAAAACTGCTGAAGATTGCTGCAAAAGTAGTTCGTTCAGCAAGATATATCACATTCAAGCTGTGTAGTAGCTGCCCTTATAAAAATGAATTCTATGAGACACTTTCTAATATCGGTAAGCTAAATGTACAGCTGGAATAGCAACTATTAACGAACCTTGACAGCATAACAACTGCTCTGAACTCTGACACAGGAATTTTGCACCCTTTTGACGGAAAAATTGAGCGTTGTTATGACTGCATGGATCAATTTTCAATTTCATGGTACAGCTATCAGTTCAGATATTGTTCCGTGAATAATTCAGGTTATTTTTTCCTCCTTAGATTATTTGATTGTTGATTGGGTTCTAAGCAGGAATTCTTGAAATTTTAGACGCCAGCTCTCACTGACAAAGAAATATAGAAAAAAGAAGTATCTGCTTATGAAGGCAGTATATCGTAACTTTATAAACTATGCAAGGTATTTTTTCACGTTACCCCATGCCCCGTTTACTGTGCTACGGTAAACAGGGCATAAAAATAACCCTTTTTCTGCATGAGTTCGTCAAAACAGCCGGTTTCCTCGATGCGTCCGTCCTTCAGGACAAGAATACCGTCATACCGGCGCAGCAGATTTTCTTCCAGCGTATGTGTTACCATAATCCGCGTCATTCCCTGCAAATCCAGAATATCGCTGGTTACCTGATATGCCGTCTGTGCATCCAGCGCCGCCGTCACCTCATCCGCCAGCAGGACGGAAGATTTTTTAAGCAGGCTCCGCGCAATGGAAATACGTTGCTTTTCCCCGCCCGAAAGACCGTTGCCACCCTCTCCGCAAAGATAATTTTCTTCCCGTTCCGTTATGATTTTGTTTAAGTGCGCCCGTTGTATGGCTTTCGCAATCTCCTCTTTAGGGAAATCGCGGAACATGGTATTGCCCGCCATTAAAAGCTGCAGCAGGGTGGATTTTCCGCTGCCGCTGTAGCCTGTTGTCTTTCATCTCGTAGCCAAGCAGCACATCCACCGAAGTATCAAAGAAATCTGCCATAGCCATAATCATTGTCAGTTCCGGCTGGGACAGCTTTGCTTCCCATTTATAAACGGCGCCCACCGTCACTCCCAGTACTTCCGCAAGCTGTTCCTGTGTCAAGGACCGCTGTTTCCCGAGTGGACATACCGGTCGTACTAAACGGATTTTATTTTTTATACTGTTGGTATGGGTTTTGTGCTGCCATTTTACGCACGAAAAAAGAGGCTGTCAAAACAGCCTCTTTCCTGATTTCTATTTATTACATTATGACAGCATGCCTTCCAGCACTTTTTCAGCCTCTGCGATTGCTGCGGGAATACCGGCAGGATTCTTACCGCCTGCCTGTGCCATATTCGGTCTGCCGCCGCCGCCACCGCCGACAAGTGCGGCAATGCCTTTGATTAAGTTGCCTGCATGAGCGCCCCCTTTAACGGCTCCGTCGGTTGCCATGGCTACCATATTTACCTTGCCGTCCATATCGGAAAGAAGAACAACAACGCCTTCTCCCAATTTGGCTTTCAGGGAATCACCTAAGTCACGAAGTCCGTTCATGTCCACGCCGCTTACGCTGCTTGCCAGAAGCTTAACGCCCTTTACTTCCTTCACCTGGTTCATAACGTCACCGAGCGCATCCTTGGCAGCCTTTGCCTTCAGGGATTCGTTTTCGGAAGAAAGGCTCTTCATTTCTGCCATCACATGTTCGCATTTTTCTACTAAATTATCCGGAGTGGTCTTTAAAACTTTGGCTGCTGCCAGAAGCTTTTCTTCCATCTCCTTATAGTATGCCAGCACATTGTCACCGGTAATGGCTTCGATACGGCGTACGCCTGCTGCCACACCGTTTTCGGATAATATCTTAAAGGAACCGATAACACCGGTATTCTTTACATGGGTACCGCCGCAGAGTTCCTTGGAGAAATCTCCCATGGAAACCACGCGCACGGTCTCTCCGTATTTTTCCCCGAAGAGAGCCATAGCTCCGCTCTTCCTGGCATCTTCAATGCTCATTACATCGGTTACCACATCGATGCTTTCCCGGATTTTCTCATTGACAAGAGCTTCCACTTTGGCAATTTCTTCTGCGGTCATTGCCTGGGAGTGGCTGAAGTCAAAACGGGTTCTTCCGGCATCCTGATAAGAGCCCTGCTGCTCTACATGGTCACCGAGTACTGCCTGCAGCGCTGCCTGCAGAAGGTGGGTTGCGGAATGGTTCTTACAGGTATTGTTACGGTTTACGGTGTCCACGCTTAAAGTTGCCTTTTCACCGACTTTTACGGTACCGGAAGTCACTTTTCCGATATGACCGACTCTGCCGCCGGACAGTTTTACGGTTTCTTCTACTGCAAAGGTACCGTCCTTTGTGGTGATGGTACCGATGTCGCCCTTCTGTCCGCCCATGGTTGCATAGAACGGAGTCTTTGCCACTACAACAGTTCCGGTTTCCCCTGCGGAAAGCACCTCTTTTCTTGCCGTTTCATCCGCAAGGGCAAGAATGGTATCTTCCCCGGTAAGAGTATCGTAACCGATAAATTCAGTTGTGACATTTTCTCCCAAATCATCAAAAAGACCTGCTCCCACATTTAACTTAGCGGAGAAGTTCTGATTTTCACGGGCCTTCTGCTTCTGTTCTTCCATCGCTTGGGCAAATCCCGCTTCATCCACGGTAAGTCCTTCTTCTTCTGCCAGTTCCACGGTAAGCTCAATGGGGAAACCAAAGGTATCATAGAGATAGAACGCTGCTTTGCCGTCGATAACGGTTGCTTTTTCCGCTCTCTTGTTTTCCAAAATCTTATGGAATTCCTTCAGACCGTTTTCCAGAGTGCTTTCAAAACGTTCAATTTCCTTTTTCAGTTCGCTTAAGATAAACTCGCGGTTCTTTGTAAGAAGCGGGTAGCTTTCCTTGTAAATGTCATCAATATACATGCCGGCAATCGTTAAAATATGCTCTTTGTTCAGCTTTAAGGTACGGGCATGTCTTACCGCACGGCGGATTAAACGGCGGAGAACATAGCCTGCACCGGCATTGGAAGGAAGAAGCTTTGCTTCATCTCCGATTAACATAACGCTGGTACGGACATGGTCTGCCAGAATTCTCATGGACCTTGTGAGTTTTTCATCCTGCTCGTATTTCACACCTGCCGCATCCTCAATATACGCAATGATGGGAGCAAACAAATCCACACGGTATACGTCCTTGGTTCCGTTTAAGAAAGCTAAAATACGCTCCAGTCCCCAGCCGGTATCCACGTTTTTCTGCTTTAACGGAGTCAGATGTCCGTCATGGTGCTTTTCGTACTGCATAAATACGTCATTGCCAAGCTCTGTGTACTTGCCGCAGCTGCATCCGGGTCCGCAGTTCGGACCGCAGTCCGGTCTGTCTGCGATGTAGAACATTTCGCTGTCGGGACCGCAGGGACCGTACTCCAGTCCCCACCAGTTGTCATCTGCGGGAAGGTAATAGATATTTTCTTTCTTGAAGCCGGACTCTATACGGTACTTTGCGCCTTCCTCATCACGGGGTGCATTTTCATCCCCTGCGAATACGGTTGCTGCCAGATGGTCCGCATCAAATCCGAATACATCGGTTAAAAGCTCAAAGCTCCACTGACATCTTTCTTTTTTGAAATAATCTCCCAGGCTCCAGCTACCCATCATTTCAAAGAAAGTAACATGGCTCTTGTCGCCTACGGAATCAATATCATTGGTACGCACACAGCCCTGTACGTTGCAGAGTCTGGTACCAAGGGGATGCTTCTGGCCTAAAAGATAAGGCATCAGGGGCTGCATACCCGCTACGTTAAACATAACACCGGTAGAACCATCGGAAACTAAAGATACGGCACCTACATCCACATGTCCGCGGTCCATATAAAACTGTTTCCAGGTCTTTCTCAGTTCATCAGATGTGAATTGTCTCATTGTTGTTTGTCTCCTATTTCTGTTCTCTTAGAAATCTCCTCTAAGAAACTCTGTCTTAGAATGTAAATTTATCTGCAAAATAAGCATCTAAATCGGCGATTGCCACTCTCTCCTGCTCCATGGAGTCACGGAAACGTACGGTTACGCAGTTGTCCTCTTCGGAGTCAAAGTCATAAGTAATGCAGAACGGAGTACCGATTTCATCCTGACGGCGGTATCTCTTGCCGATAGCACCTCTGTCGTCGAATTCACAGTTGTACTTCTTGGTAAGCTCTGCAAAAATCTTTTCAGCGCCCTCGTTTAACTTCTTGGAAAGAGGCAGTACGGCAATCTTAACCGGTGCCAGTGCGGGATGGAAATGCAGAACGGTACGCACATCGCCGCCCTCCAATTCCTCTTCGTCGTATGCGGCGCAAAGGAATGCCAGTACCACACGGTCAGCGCCAAGAGAAGGCTCTACTACATAAGGAATGTACTTTTCATTCTTTACATCATCAAAATAAGTCATATCCTGTCCGGATACGTTTGCATGCTGGGTCAGGTCGTAATCGGTTCTGTCTGCGATGCCCCAGAGTTCGCCCCAGCCGAAGGGGAACAGGAATTCAATATCGGTAGTACCCTTGCTATAGAAGCAGAGTTCTTCGGGAGAATGGTCGCGGAGACGGATTTCATCTTCCTTCATTCCTAAGGACAGAAGCCAGTCACGGCAGAATGCTCTCCAGTACTGGAACCATTCCATATCGGTGCCGGGCTCGCAGAAGAATTCCAGCTCCATCTGTTCAAACTCTCTGGTACGGAAGGTAAAGTTTCCGGGTGTAATTTCGTTACGGAAGGACTTACCTATCTGGCCGATACCGAAAGGAATTTTTTTACGGGATGTTCTCTGCACATTCTTGAAGTTTACGAAAATACCCTGTGCGGTTTCGGGACGTAAATATACGGTGTTCTTGGCATCCTCAGTAACACCCTGGAAGGTCTTGAACATCAGGTTGAACTGTCTGATATCGGTAAAATTGTGCTTGCCGCAGGTAGGACAGGGAACATTATGTTCTTCCACAAATGCCTTCATTTTTTCCTGGCTCCATGCATCCACGCTCTCCTCAAGGGTGATGTTGTTGTCTGCGCAGAAATCTTCAATCAGCTTATCGGCACGGAAACGCTCATGGCATTCCTTACAATCCATAAGAGGGTCTGAGAAGCCTCCTAAGTGACCGCTGGCTACCCATGTCTGGGGGTTCATTAAGATGGCACAGTCCACACCTACGTTATGAGGGTCTTCCTGTACGAATTTCTGCCACCATGCTCTTTTTACGTTATTCTTTAATTCTACACCTAAATTACCATAGTCCCAGGTATTGGCAAGTCCTCCGTAAATTTCGGAACCGGGATATACAAATCCTCTTGCCTTTGCCAGTGCTACGATTTTTTCCATTGTCTTTTCCACTTTTTTCTTCCTCCCTATTTCATAATCACGTAGGTGAGCTTTGCTCCCTCTTCCCGTGCTTTTATGCAGTTACTGCTGATAATCTCTGTATCCTGTGTCACAAACGCCGCTTTTTCGGGTAAAGTCACCGGCAGGCTTTCATTTGTGATAAATACATACTTTTCTTTCATGCCGTCCAGTTCTTCCGAGGTAATCGTCCTGTCCTCTTTCACACTGACTAAATCCGTCGGAATGGCATATCCGGCTGCCTGCGCTTCGGATACGGTGCCGAAGAACAGCTTTGTATCGTTAAATGCCGCATAATCCTGCCCGGATGCGTAGGTAATTTCCACGGTAACGGTGTTGCCGTTCTCCGCTTCCTGTACCTCTACCTTATTTAAGGTAATTGCTCCGTTTTTCTGATAGGATGCGATTTCATCCTCAATCATCTCTTGCAGCGATGCCTGCGTGTAATACTCTTTTTCAAAGGATTCCACTATCGTGCTTACGATTTCTCCGCTTTTTTCCACCTTAAGACCGGTTTCCGTGGGTGCCTTGGTCTGCTCAGCGCACCCGGCAAGCAGAAAAATCTGACAGAAAGCAAGCAGGAACATGGCCGTAAATACGGTATGTTTACTTATTTTTGTCTTCATAATCTTGCCTTTCTTTTCATATTTTTAAAATACCATGCTATATTATAGCGAAATTACATTGGTTTTTCAATAAAGAGTTTCTAATATTTGCAGACTTTTAAATTGCCGGTCCATAAAACGGCTGCGGTATTCCTGCGCCACCATGCCCAGTTCTTTTAAAATGTCCTCCTTTACCGTAAAGGTATAGAGTTTTTCCACCGGTGTTGCCGCAATAAACTGCAGGGCATAGACCGTGGACTCCTGTAACGACACATCCTTCGGCACGCCGGGATATTCGCCGTTTACCACAAGGGATTTGATTTCAAATACATACTGCACCAGTCTTTTCGGAATTGCCGGGTGCTCCAGTGCCCGTAGACTCTGGTACAAAAGCTTTAACATTTCTTTTTCGTCATTGTTTTCTCTGGTATAGTAATCCGCCACTTCCAGAAAGTACATACCCACATAGGCACCTATGTAATCCTGCCGCAGTTCTTCAAAATACCGGCTGATGTCCACTTCCATGATATTGTAAGAGCTTTTTCCTTCATACAGCTTGAATTTACCAAAAGAAAAAGGGTTGGTTGCTGCCATAAATTTGCTTCCCGGCCGTCTTGCGCCTTTCGCAAAAGCAGTAATCTTCCCTTTTTCCCTGGTTAAAATGCAAACCCTTCTGTCAAATTCACCGACAGGCATCTGGCTTATCACCATCCCTGTCACTACATAAAAATCCTGCATAAGAAGCTTCTCCCAAAGCCACATTACGTAGCTTATCCTCTTCCCTCTTTTCCACGTAGGAAAGATAATCCGAAATCCGTCCGCTCGCCATGAACTGCTCCCAGTAATTTTCTTCGTTCTTCATATGATACCTAAGTCCTCTCAAAGTATTTTCTTTGATAGGACTTAGGGTTTACAAAATGAAATTTTCTATGCGTTCCTACGCCTTATCTTTTTCCTGGTAGCCAAAGTTTTTCAGAAGGAAATCACTATCTCTCCAGTCCTTCTTGACCTTCACCCAAAGCTGCAGATTTGCCTGTTTTTCCAGCAAATCCTCGATATCTCTTCTTGCCGTGGAACCGATTTTTTTAAGCATGGCGCCGTTCTTTCCTATAATAATACCCTTGTGGGAATCCCGTTCACAAAAAATGGTAGCTTCGATATCCACGATATTCTTTTTGTATTTCATGCTCTCGATGCTGACCGCCACACCGTGGGGAATTTCATCGGAAAGCAGACGCAGCGTCTTTTCCCGGATGAGCTCCGCCACAATCTGTCTCACCGGCTGGTCGGTTACGGTATCCTCATCGTAAAATGCCGGACCGTAAGGCAGATACTTCATGATACATTTCAGAAGTTCTTTGATATTTTCCGCTTTTAAGGCAGAAACCGGCACGATTTCCGCAAAATCATATTCTTTCCGGTAGGTATCGATGTATTCTAAAAGCTGTTCCTTTTTCACGGTATCGATTTTGTTGATGACCAAAATAACCGGCGTCTTTCCCTTTTTTAACTGCTCGATGATATGTCTTTCCCCGGCGCCGATAAAGTTGGAAGGCTCCACCAGCCACAAAATCACATCCACTTCGGAAAGTGTTTTTTCGGCTACCGTTACCATGTAGTCACCCAATTTGTTTTTCGCTTTGTGAATACCCGGCGTATCCAGGAATACAATCTGTCCTTCTTCCGAGGTATATACCGTCTGTATCCGGTTTCTGGTCGTCTGGGGTTTGTTGGAGGTAATGGCAATTTTCTGCCCGATAATGCAGTTCATCAGGGTGGATTTTCCCACATTGGGTCTGCCGATTAACGTAACAAATCCCGACTTAAAAGCGTTGTTTTCCATAACTGTTCCTCTTCTTATTATTGTTTATTTTGCGGTCCGTTCTGCGGCGCCTGCTGTACCGGCTGTCCTGTCATAACCGGTGCCGTACTTCCCGCCTGCTGTCCTGTCATAGACGGTGCTGTAGCTCCCGCCTGCATATTCCGGTAATAAGCCGCCTGTCTTTCCGCCATCTTCTTAGCGTGCTTTGCATTGCTCTTTTTTACAATGGCATAAATAATACCGAACAATACTCCCACAATCAGCACGGTTACCAACAGATACGGCAGTGCAACAACAAAACCGATGAAGAATTCCTTAAAGCCTCTTCCCACATTGCGCAGGCTTCGTAAAAATCCCTCGCTTATTCTCTCCCAGGTGGTCTGTTCCTTCGTTTCCACCGGTGTCAGTTCCACTACTTCGGATATGTAAAGGGATACGGTGCTGTACTCTATCTGGCTGTCGTAGGTACGAAGCTGGCTTTCCATGCTTTCCAGCTGATAACGGATATCGGACAGCCGGGATTCAATGGTCATCATTTCCTCTATGGACTCTGCCTGCTCTAAGTACGTCATCAGCCGTTCCTGTTCCATCAGAAGCACTTTTTTATGGCTCTCCAAATCCACATAACTGGTGGTGACATCCCGTTCCTGTTCGCTGCGGCTGGTGATGTTGCTGTTTTCCGCCACATCTCCCAGGAAAGCATCCAGATTACTCTTGGGAATCCGCAGCGTCAGGCTGGCGCTGCGGTCCCTTCTGTAACCGGAAGTCTGGCTGCTGTAATAGGTATCATAACCGCTGCCGTTGTTCACGTTCATGTTTTCCACATAGCCGCCAAGCTCGTTTGTTCTGTCTTTTACATACGAAAGCAGCTTGTCAAATTCCAGTGTTTCCACCGACAAATCCGCTGTGCGGATAAGCTTTCTGCCGTCCCGGACATTTTCCTGCGATGTGGTGCCGGATGCCGTATCCGCGGTATTTTCTTCATACATGTAGTCTTCATCATATGCGTCATCCGCAAAATACAATCCGTCCGTCGCATAACCGTTTTCCGCAGGTGATGCGGAAATACTCTGGCTGTTCTTGGAGGATGCGGCTCCGCATCCCGAAAACAACAGCAGTGCGCTCAGTGTCAGTAATACCAGTTTCTTTTTCATAAGGACCCTCCCTTTTTCCGGCAGCTATTCTACCAGATTTTCGACCTTGTCAAACAGTTTCTCTTCCCCGGAAATCTTTTCGGCATTGCCTACCACGCACAGGCACTCATCCGCCATAAAGGCTCTTACCTGTTCTGCGGTACGGCGCAGGTTCTCTGCCGATGTGGCAAGCAGTTCGTCCCTCTCTTTCTGCAGGTCTTCGTCCGTAAGGTCAGCCATGTAAGCCGTCAGGGAAAAGAGTCCCTTGGATGCGGCGTTCATGGGGGTATCCATCTCACTGATGGCTCCGATAATAAACTGGGTCAGGGTTCGTTCATCCGCCTCGTAGGAAGCAATGTAATCCGCCGCCTGTTCGTATACGGAAATGGTTTTGGAAAGGTTCGGGTCCCTGTAGGAAACAAAGTAGCAGTCACCCGACCTTCCGAATCTGCACATGCAGCCGTAAGCGCCGCCTTTGACTCTTACCTGGTTCCACAGATAATCGTAACCCATCATGACATTCAGTGCACGGAGCGTACCTGTATAAGGAAGTCCCTTTTTCTTAAAGTTGCCTGCACGGCATACAAAAAGGACCTGTCCGGGGGTTTTATAGCCTTCTTTCACCTTACTTAAAACAGGTGTAAAACCTCCTTCTTTTACAGATACGTGGTAAAGGTCTTTTTTTATGGCATCCACATAAGAAATAATTTCTTCTGCCGCTTTTTTGCTGCCGGTCAAATCCGCCATCAGGTTTTCCGGACGGAATATAATCCGGCAGACCTCCTGCAGTTTGGCTATTACGGCATCGCTTTCTGCCTCAAAGTTTTTATCCAGTTTTTCGAGCAGCCGGTAATAGGTGATGCCAGTGAGCATTTCGTTTAAGGCGGAGGTTACGGAAATGCCGGAAAGGGCACGGTATATCGCCGTTATATGCGCTCCATCCGTCATCTGCGCCTGCATCTTGGATTTGTTTTCCGCCAAAAGTTCCTTTAATCTCTTCTTGTCGGAGAAATCCGTATGCAGCATCATTTCCTTCATCAGGGCAAATGCCTTGGGCATATTGTCTTCCAATACCTTGGTTTTCACCTCAAGGGTGGCGGTATATTTTTCCGCATCCTTATTGCTGCCGTACACATTGGTCACAATGGTCATGCCGCCGGTCTCAATGTGCATTTCGTTGAATAAATCCGCATAGGAATAATGCTCGGTGTCCATCAGTCCCATAACGTCCTTTAAGAGCGCTGCGTAGGGGAACTGCTCCTCCGTCAGGTCGGTAAGCTTGAAAATCAGACGGACATAGGCAATGCCGTTGCTGAAAATATCATGGTACAAAAACGGAGTATCGCCGATGCTCTTAAGCTCATTGGCCGTTTTGGTTGCTTCCTTTTTCATATCCTCTCTTTTCAGAAGTGGAATTTTCTGTAAATCTTCTTCGGTGTCTTCCGAATCCTGGTAGTCCTTAAGAGCCTTGCTGTCCGCAATAATTTTAGCGATTTCCTCTTGGGAAAGACCGGCTTTATAAGCGGCAAGTCTTTCTTCCAGCTCCTTGTCGGATTTTTCCGTAAGACCCTTTCTCGGAAGCAGAAGAAGGATGGATTTCTGCGTATTTTCAATCAGGTATTTCTTTACCAGTTCTTCAAAATAGCCCTCTTCCACCTTTTTCTTGAGGGCGGCAAAGGTGGCGTTGGCTTCCACATGGATAAACGGCTTCGTGTCATCATACAGCCAGCTGTCCAACATCTGCAGTCCGTACATAAGTCCCTTGGGTGTGGAACCGAAGTCCGCTTCCCGGTATTTGAATTCATAATGGTTCAGCGCCGCATACAGTGCCTTTTTATCGAAACCGTCCTTTACAATTTTTCCAAGCACCTCTTCCACGGTTTCCACAAATTCTTTTTCCTGCTTTTCATCCGCATTCTTGGATACCATGCTGAAATAGGGCTGCTTAATGCCGTTTTCGTAAATGCTGTAAATATCCGTACCGATGCCTTTTTCCAAAAGTGCTCTCTTTAAGGGTGCTCCCGGTGCGGTACAGAGGGCATAGTCCAGTACCTGGAACGCAATATAAAGCTCTCTGTCCAGAGTATCGCCCACGGTGGCGTTGTAGGTAAGATAAGCATTTTCCGCTTCGTTTTCGTCACTGCCGATGGGATATTCCACCGCTACATGCTTTATCTCTGCAAACGGCTTCTGCAGCTTAACTTCGGAGTCCACTTTCTTTTCTTCGTAATGGGACAGATATTCCCGGTCCAGATAATCCAGTCTCTCCGCCATATCCATGTTGCCGTACAGATAGATATAGCTGTTGGAGGGATGATAATACTTCTGATGGAATGCCAGGAAATTCTCATAGGTCAGGCTGGGAATATCCTTCGGGTCACCGCCGGACTCCACGCCATAGGTGGTATCCGGATACAGGGAATTCATCATCACTCTCTGCAGTACTTCATCCGGGGAGGAAAAAGCTCCCTTCATTTCATTGTAAACTACGCCGTTTATGGTAAGAGGCGCATTTTCGTCCTCCATTTCGTAGTGCCAGCCTTCCTGGCGGAAAATCTTTTCTTCCTTATAAATATTGGGATGGAATACCGCATCCAGATAGACATCCATCAGATTTTTGAAATCCGTATCGTTGCAGCTTGCCAGCGGATATACGGTCTTGTCCGCATAGGTCATGGCATTTAAGAAGGTATTTAAGGAACCTTTCACCAGCTCCACAAAGGGGTCCTTCACCGGATATTTGCCGGAACCGCAGAGTACGGAATGCTCCAAAATATGCGCCACACCCGTGCTGTCCGTCGGGGTGGTCCGGAATCCAATGGCAAATACCTTATTTTCGTCATCGTTGGATAACAGGGCTACTCTGGCTCCTGTTTTTTTGTGTCTGAGCAGATAACTCTCGGAATTCAAATCCTCAATTCTTCTCTTTTCTATCAGCTCGTATGCCTGTAAATCTTCTATTTTCTTCATGCTTCCCTCTCATTCCGCTGCCGCAGCAGCTTATTTCTTTACAATGTCATGAGCGCCAGTTTGGCTATGATAATTTCCTGTATCTTGATGCCGTCCTTTTCTTTTTCTTCGGGCGGTATCTTTACAAAATCCTGCAGCTTCATCGTCGTTGTGTGGTACTTGTTTCCCTTTATGATACTGATGCGCACCTGGGTCTTTAACTGCAGAAATGTCTGGTAGGCAAAGCCCGAACCGTCCATGTAATAAAAATGGCTTTCTATGGAAAGGTTCTCACCATGGAGCTCCGGCTCTATGTACTGGTTTATCATCTTTTTGATTTTGAAGGGAACATCCTCCGCTTCTATCAGCTCCCGGTAGGTATATCTGGCGCCGATGTACACATGGGTCACATCCTGCATGATATACTTGAAATCCATGTCCATTGCGTTATTATTCATGTGTCTTCTCCAAATCCTCTATCTTGTCGCCGCTGACGCGGTAGGCTTCTTCGATAATCTTCCGGGAAAATTTCGTTTCCGCCGCCAGTTCCTCCGCCGTCACTTTTCTGCCGTATTCTTCTGCCAGCTTCTTTGCCGCATCCGCAATCTGGTTGATTTTTTCGGTAATGTGCTTGTCTTTTTTGCTTTCTTCCGCATATTCGGAGATATAGTCCTCCATGGCGTCCATCATCATTTTCCCCAGCATGCCTTCCGCCTCGGACGGCTTTTCCAGTGCGCCGAGCATCTTAACGCCCATGGCAACCGCTACATTGCCCTCTCCGATTAAATCCTCCAGGTACACGCCCTGTCCCGCATAGAGCTTTGCCACATCCACTACCTGCGGCAGGTACGCCGTACAGAGTTTTTCCTGCGCCAGACTGTCGCCTGCCATGGCGGACATAGTTAAAGCCTGCTTTTCCCCGTCGCTGACGGTGGGCAGCTCCTTCAGTTCTTTTAAATACATCTCTAAGAAGTTTTTCTCTTCCCCGGTCAAATTTTCCTCGGTATCCACCGGCTTGCCGATGCCGATTTTATGCTTTGCCAGATACTCCCGCACCATGGCAAGCTGTTCTTCGTCAAAAGAAAGCTCGGAAAAAGCCTCCTGCAGCTGGTCCTCTGTGATTAAATTACCCTGTGCTTTCGCCGTTTCCCGCAGCTCCTGCAATTTGTCTGTGAATAAAAGCTCACGTTCCATATTCAATCCTCATTTCTTTTTTTGCTTCCGGGTTCGTTCCCGTTTCCCTGGCATTGCGCATTATTTTACATGCTCATGGGTAAACAGATGGTCCTGGCAGTATTCGTAATTGCCGTTGCACTTGGAACAGAACCGGAATTCCAGTTCCGGGTTGCTTTCGTCCGTTCTGCCGCAGATGGCACATTTGTGCTTGGTCACCTTGGAAGTATAAGTATTTCTCTTTACCTCCCGCTTAAACTCCTGCTGCCGCTTTACCTGTCTCGGATTCATGCTCATTTTGGAGCGTGACGTAATGAAGAACAGAATGAAGTTAAGCAGCGAGAACAGAATGGAAATCTTTACGAAAATGCCGAAATCCAGGGATACCACCGTGCCCGCTTCCGTGTAAAAATTGACAACGGAGGACTGGAAAAATTCAAACAGAATAATTACGCCGTACATAACGCCCAGCCACTTTACCTTTAAGGGGATAAAGAACATGAGAAGCACCTGTGCATTGGGGAATGTCGCCGCAAATGCCAGAAACAGCGACATGGTAATGTAATAGGTGCTGAAGCAGGAACTGCCGGCATTGAAAATCACTTCTGCATTGGATGCCACGTTAAGACCCCATTTATCTGCGTAAAATGCCCATGCGCAGCCGTATGCCACAAAGCTTCCCACAATGGTGAATAAAATACCGGAAAGCAAATATACATTATAACGGTACGTGCCCCACACCTGTTCCAGGGTACTTCCGATGGACCAGTAAAAATACAGGGTAATCAGGGTGCCGAACAGCCCCAGCATGCCGCTTGAGGATGTGGGCGGAACGATAACCCAGGTCACCAGCCGCCACACCTGTCCGTGCAGGATGGCATAGGGATTTAAGGTCAGATAGTCCAAAAGCGGATTGGCAAAATAATACAGGAAATATCCCACCGCATAACAGATAATCAGTATATTGGTCAGGTGGGGAATGGCATATTTGCCGAATTTTCTTTCAAATTTACTCATTGGTTTCATAAAATATCCATGCCTTTCTTGCGGCTTCTGTCAGCCGTCAGATACTTCATTTTAGCATTTCCGGCATGTAAAGTAAACCTGCAGACCCTTTTTTTACCTATTTTTAATAAAGTTTTTAGAAGGTTTCTGCGTTGCAATTTGTCGGTTCTTGTCGTATAATTAACTTTGTTTGCGCACCCGGCGGATTGTCTGCCGGATGCATCCATTTTATTTATCGTAACAAGTTTTAGAAAAGGAATGATACACATGACATACACTTTAGGTATCGATATCGGTTCTACCACCGTCAAAATCGCAATCTTAGACGAGCAGCACAACATTCTGTTCTCCGATTACGAAAGGCACTTTGCCAACATCCGGGAAACGCTTTCTTCCCTTTTGAAAAAAGCTTATGACAAGCTGGGCAACCTCACCGTTCACCCCATGATTACGGGTTCCGGCGGTCTTACCCTTGCCAACCACCTGCAGGTGCCTTTTACCCAGGAGGTTATTGCGGTTGCGACTTCCTTAAAGGAACTGGCTCCCAAGACCGATGTGGCGATTGAGCTTGGCGGAGAAGATGCCAAAATTATTTATTTTGAAGGCGGCAACGTGGAGCAGCGTATGAACGGTATCTGCGCCGGCGGTACAGGCTCCTTCATTGACCAGATGGCTTCCCTTCTGCAGACGGATGCACCCGGCTTAAATGAGTATGCCAAGAATTACCACTCTCTATACACAATCGCCGCCAGATGCGGTGTATTTGCCAAGACGGATATCCAGCCCCTGATTAACGAAGGTGCTACCAAAGAGGATTTGTCCGCTTCTATTTTCCAGGCGGTTGTCAACCAGACCATCAGCGGTCTTGCCTGCGGTAAACCCATCCGCGGCCATGTGGCGTTTTTAGGCGGCCCGCTTCACTTTTTATCCGAATTAAAGGCAGCTTTTATCCGCACCTTAAACTTAGACGAGGAGCATGTCATTGATACGGACAACTCCCATCTTTTTGCTGCCATCGGCTCTGCCTTAAATGCCAAAGAAGAAGTTTCCTATACCATGGAAGACATGGTGGGCAAGCTTTCTTCCGAAATCAAAATGGAATTTGAAGTGGAACGTATGGAGCCCCTGTTTGCAAACGAGGACGCTTATAAGGAATTCACCGAACGCCACAGCAAGCACCATGTAAAAACCGGTGATTTGGCATCTTATAAAGGAAATGCTTTCCTCGGTATCGATGCCGGTTCCACCACCACGAAAATTGCTTTGGTCGGTGAAGACGGTTCCCTTTTATACTCCTTCTACTCCGGCAACGACGGCAGCCCCTTAAAGACGGCCATCCGTTCCTTAAAGGAAATTTACTCCCAGCTACCGGAAGGCGTAAAAATTGCCCGCTCCTGCTCCACCGGTTACGGCGAAGCTTTGATGAAAGCGGCATTCCTTTTGGACGACGGCGAAGTGGAAACCGTTGCCCATTACAATGCGGCTGCTTTCTTTGACCCGTCCGTGGACTGCATCCTGGATATCGGCGGACAGGATATGAAATGCATCAAAATCAAGAACAATACCGTAGACAGCGTGCAGTTGAACGAAGCCTGCTCCTCCGGCTGCGGTTCCTTTATCGAAACCTTTGCCAAATCCTTAAACTATTCCGTTCAGGATTTTGCCAAGGCGGCTCTTTTTGCGGAGCATCCCATTGATTTGGGTACCCGTTGTACCGTATTTATGAACTCCAAAGTAAAACAGGCGCAGAAGGAGGGTGCTTCCGTAGCGGATATTTCCGCCGGACTTGCCTACTCCGTTATTAAGAATGCCCTGTTTAAGGTTATCAAGGTATCCGATGCCTCCGAGCTCGGCAAAAACATTGTCGTGCAGGGCGGTACCTTCTACAACGATGCCGTTTTAAGAAGCTTTGAAAAAATTGCGAACTGCGAAGCCATCCGTCCCGACATTGCGGGTATCATGGGTGCTTTCGGCGCTGCACTGATTGCCAGGGACCATTACGAGGAAGGCTACGAAACCACCATGCTCTCCTTTGATAAAATCTGCGCCCTGCAGTTTGAAACCAGTATGGCAAAGTGCCGCGGCTGTACCAACAACTGCCGTCTTACCATCAACAAATTCTCCGGCGGCAGACAGTACATCTCCGGCAACCGTTGTGAAAGAGGTCTGGGAAAAGCCAAGAACGAAAACAACATTCCCAACCTTTTCGAGTACAAATTAAGGAGACTCTTCTCCTATGAGCCTCTTTCTCCGGACAAGGCGCCCCGCGGACAGGTGGGTATTCCCCGGGTCCTTAATATGTATGAAAACTATCCGTTCTGGTTCACGTTCTTTACGGAACTGGGTTATCAGGTTGTACTTTCACCTGCTTCCAACCGTAAGATTTACGAATTGGGCATCGAGTCCATTCCCAGTGAATCCGAATGTTACCCGGCAAAGCTTGCCCACGGTCATGTTACCTGGCTGATTAAGCAGAATGTGCCTTTTATTTTCTATCCGGCGCTTTTCTATGAACGTGACGAAGTGGAAGGCACCAACAACCACTACAACTGCCCCATTGTTACTTCCTATTCCGAAAACATCAAGAACAATGTGGAAGAAATCGGCCGCGGCGAAGTGGATTTCCGCAATCCGTTTATGTCCTTTGCCAGCGAAAAGACCATTCTTTCTTCCCTGACAAAAGCATTCCCGGAAATTCCCGCCGCAGAGCTTCGCGCCGCTGTGGCAAAGGCATGGGAGGAACAGGCTGCTGCCCGTAAGGACATGCAGAAAAAAGGCGAGGAAACCTTAAAGTGGATGGAAGAAAACCACAAACGCGGTATCGTGCTTGCCGGCCGTCCTTACCATGTGGACCCTGAAATCAACCACGGTATTCCCGAGCTGATTACTTCTTACGACATTGCCGTGCTGACAGAGGACTCTGTTTCCCATTTGGGACACCCGGAGCGGCCTTTAATCGTTTCCGACCAGTGGATGTACCATTCCCGTCTGTACGCTGCCGCAAGCTATGTAAAGACAAGGGACGATTTGGATTTAATCCAGCTCAACTCCTTCGGCTGCGGTCTGGATGCCGTTACCACCGATCAGGTAAACGATATCCTGTCCGGCTCCGACAAGATTTACACCTGCTTAAAGATTGATGAGGTCAACAACTTAGGAGCTGCCCGCATCCGTATCCGTTCCCTTCTCTCCGCGTTAAAGGTAAGGGAAAAGCAGAACAAAAAGAGAACCTTACATTCTTCCGCTATCGTAAAGGTGCCTTTTACCGAAGAAATGCGTAAGAATTACACCATTATCTGTCCCCAGATGTCACCTATCCACTTTGAGCTTCTGCAGCCGGCATTCAACGCCTGCGGTTACAACTTTGTGGTACTGGACAACGACAACAAGCATTCCGTGGATGTGGGACTGAAATACGTAAATAATGATGCCTGCTACCCTTCCCTTTTAGTAGTCGGTCAGATTATGCAGGCACTGCTTTCCGGTAAATACGACTTAGACCGTACCGCCATTATCATGAGCCAGACCGGCGGCGGCTGCCGTGCCACCAACTATATTGGATTTATCCGCCGTGCCCTCAAGAAAGCCGGCATGGAACAGATTCCGGTCATTTCCTTAAACTTAGGCGGTATTGAAAGCAATCCCGGCTTCCACTTAAATGCAGAAATGCTGCTCCGCGCCGCTTATGCCGCGACCTTCGGAGACATTTTCATGCGCTGCGTTTACCGCATGCGCCCTTACGAACAGGAAAAAGGCAGTGTGGATGCCGTTCATGCAAAATGGCTGAAAGTAGCACAGGATTTTGTAACCGCAAAGCATATGAGCTTCTTTAAGTTCAACAAGCTCTGTCGTGCCATTATCCGTGACTTTGATGCCATTCCTATTAAAGAAGACTTAAAGAAACCGAGAGTCGGTATCGTAGGAGAAATCTTAGTAAAATTCTCTCCTGCCGGCAACAACCATCTGGTAGAACTCCTGGAGTCCGAAGGTGCCGAAGCGGTTATGCCCGATTTAATCGACTTTATGCTCTACTGCTTCTACAACCAGATTTACAAGGCGGATGAGCTCGGCATGAGTAAGAAAACCGCCCGCATCTCTTCCTTAGGCATCTGGGCTATCGAACGTTTGCGCGGCGCCGCTGCCAGGGAATTTGCAAAGAGCAGGCACTTTACACCCCCTGCTCACATCCGTGACCTGGTAGAATATGCGAAGCCCATCGTTTCCATTGGCAACCAGACCGGTGAAGGCTGGTTCTTAACCGGTGAAATGGTGGAACTAATTCACAGCAATGTTCCCAACATTGTCTGCTGCCAGCCTTTCGGCTGTCTGCCGAACCACGTAGTCGGTAAGGGTGTTATCAAAGAGCTCCGCCACCAGTACCCGGAAAGCAACATCGTAGCCATTGACTACGACCCCGGCGCCAGCGAAGTAAACCAGCTTAACCGTATTAAGCTGATGCTCTCCACCGCGAATAAGAATTTGAAATAAAGGCAAAACGAAAGGACTGCTACCGTATGTAGCAGTCCTTTCAATTTACTGTTCGTCCAGTTTTTCCTTACAGTCCGTCATTTCCTTCACCATGGCTTCCGAAACCGTGGGATATTTGGGCTTGCAGCTCTCCAGGGTTTTCTTGACAATTTCCGAAAACAGATACCTTGCAAACCACTTCTGGTCCGCCGGAATGATGTACCAGGGGCATTCTTCCGTTCCCGTTTTTTCAATCACTTCTTCATAAATTCTATGATATTCCGCAAAGTACTGTCTCTCCTCCAGGTCCCCTGTGGCAAACTTCCAGTGTCTTGTAGGGTCCTCAATTCGTTTTAAGAAACGGCTCTTCTGTTCCTCCAGAGAAACATTTAAGAATACCTTTACCATACGATAGCCGTTTTCATACAGATATTTTTCATAGTCCTTAATTTGACGGTAACGCTTTTTATAAAACTCTTCATGTCCGCATTCCGTGCATCTTTTCGGCATGGCATATCCGTCTTCCATATGATGCACCTGCGTAACCAGAACATCTTCATAATGGGAACGGTTAAACACTGCAATCATGCCTCTTTCCGGCAGGACATTGTTCACACGCCATAAAAAATCATGGGAAAGTTCTTCCTTGGACGGCTGCTTGAAGCTGATAACCCGGACGCCCTGCGGATTGACACCGCTGAATACATGCTTCACCGTGCCGTCCTTTCCCGCTGCATCCATAGCCTGCAGTACAAATACCACGCCTTCCTTTCCTTCTGCATAAAGCTTATCCTGCAAAAGGGCAATTTCCTGAATGTTTTCGTTCAGCTTCGTTACATACTTTTCCTTGTCTTCCTTCTCCACGCCAAATCCATAAGCGTTCTGCGGAATTTTCTTTAAGTTGGGCTTCTCTCCCACATAGCGGAAATCTTTCAAATCCATACCTGTAATCCCCTTTCTTTTTTATATCCGGCACTCCCGGCTGTCTTCTTTTCTTTTATCATCCTGCATCCTGACTTTTGTTTTTATCCGTTCTGCTTCGCCGGCTTCTTGTTGTCTGCTTCGGCTTTTTCACCTCTTCCGGCTTTTTGCGCACCCATACCCGGTTGTCTCCCTCTCTCCGGAGTTCAACATCCGGGAAAGAAGACACCATACTGCTGAATTTGGAAAAATGGTAAACACGGCAGTCAAAATCAGGATATCTTTTCTGTAAAATATTGCCCAATTCCCCTAAATTCATCCATTCGCCGTCTTCGGTCTGCTCCTCAATAATGCTCATAATTGTTTTGCGGATAGTTTTTAAGCTGGTAATCGGCACCACCTGTTCTGCCTTATCACCCTTCTGGGTATCCGCCTTTTCCGCTTCTTCCCCATTGCCTTCGTAAAGGACATCCAGTGTCTTAAACTGCTCGCAGGCTTTGATAAACGGCATCGGCGTCTTGCTCTCACCCATACCGATTACCATTTTGCCGTCCTCCCTGAGTCTACGCGCCAGTGTGGTAAAATCGCTGTCCGAGGTGGCTATGACAAATCCATCCACATGATTTCCGTACAGAATATCCATGGCATCTATAATCATGGCAGAGTCGGAAGAATTTTTCCCTACCGTATAGCTGTACTGCTGAACGGGTGTCAGGGAATTCTGAAGCAGGCATTCCTTCCAGCTATGCTTGGAATTGTCCGTCCAGTCCCCGTAAATCCTGCGGATGCTTGCTGTTCCGTAATTCGCCGTCTCCGTCAGAATAATATCTATGTATTTCGGCGAAATATTGTCCGCATCAATTAAAACCGCAAATCTTTTATCCTTATCCATTCCCCTTGCTCCTTTTTCTATTCTTTCAAACTTTTATATAATCATTTTCACTCCGTACTTTTTTATTGTTCCATTTATATATGATACAAATTATAACATTGTATGAATTTACATGCAATCCCCGCTTACACACGAGAAAAGACTCTGCAGTATAATATTGCAGGCAGAAAATTTCTTGACAGATATTCTCTCTTCCGCTATGCTTTTAAAAACAGTTCTACGAAACAACTCTTTTTATCTGAATTCTTTTTAACCCCTTAAGCAAACGAACCTTGATAATTGAACAGGGCTTTACACTATGGTATAATAAAACCACTTGAAAAGGTGGTGATTGAATGGAAGAAGAATATATGACCGGAAAAGAAATTGTGAACCTTATAACCGCTCTGGAAAAAGAAGGCATGAAAGCCGAGAAAATAATCGAAATCATCAAATTTGTAGAAACACATGACCCCAAAGAACAAATTAATTAAATGTAACCCATAAACGCCCTAAGGTGTGAAGTCCTGTTCCATTAACAAGACTTCACACCTTTATATTTTGTACAATAAAAAAGGACATCAAGCATTTTCAACGAATTTCGGACAAATCATACGGTGTAGCCTGGTAAACGTAATAATTCAGCCAGTTGGAATAGAGATTGTTGCTGTGGGAGCGCCACTGCAGCAAAGGCTTTTCCTCCGGATTGTCATTCGGGTAATAATTGTACGGAATGTGTATGGGCAGATTTTTGCTTAAATCCCGGAGATATTCGTTGTGCAGAGTATACCTGTCGTACTCCGGATGTCCGTTTACAAAAATCTTTTTGCCGTTTTCCGCAATGGCAAGAAAGACGCCCGCTTCGTCCGACTCGGCAAGTACCGTCACCTCTTTGCAGGCATGAATGTCTGCTGCAGGTGTCTCGGTATGGCGGCTGTGCGGCGCATAAAACACATCATCAAATCCACGCACCAGCGGGATTTTACGGTTTGCCACCCTGTGAGGATACACACCGAAAAGCTTCTCGGAAAGCTGTCTTTTCTGAATGCCGTAATAATGGTAAAAAGCAGCCTGTGCGCCCCAGCAGATATGCAGAGTGGAGGTCACATGCTCCTGCGCCCAGTCCATAATGTCACAGACCTCCTGCCAGTAATCCACTTCTTCAAAGGTAATGTCCTCCACCGGCGCCCCGGTAATAATCAGACCGTCAAACTTTCTGTCCCGGATTTCATCTATGGTAGTGTAAAACTTATTGAGATGATTTGCCGATGTATTGACGGACACATGGCTTTTCACGTTAAGAAAAGTAACGTCAACCTGTAACGGTGTATTGGAAAGTGCCCGTAAAAGCTGTAATTCCGTATCCTGTTTCACAGGCATAATGTTCAAAATACAAACCTGTAAGGGACGGATGTCCTGATGCATCGCACGGTTTTCGTCCATCACAAATATATTTTCGTTTTCCAGTATCTCCTTTGCAGGTAGTTCGCTCTGAATTTTAATAGGCATTTTTAACTCTCCCTTTTTGTCGTTTAGCTGAAATATTTCTGTAAAAAATCTTCTTCGGAAAGAATGGGAACATTCAGTTCCTTGGCTTTTTTATTTTTCGAGGAAGAAGATGTCACATCATTGTTAATCAGACACTCTGTTTTGGAAGTGACACTTCCCGTCACCTTTCCGCCCCGCTTTTCAATTTCCTCTTTCAGGGCATTGCGGTTTTCAAAGGAATTCAGGGTTCCGGTTACCACAAAGGACAAACCGGCTAAATTCTGGTTCTCCGCGCTGCTCTCCGGCTTCTCCAGATGAAGTTCCGGTAAAAGGTGGTCTATTTTTTCCCGGTTCGCCGGATTGTTCATATACGAAACAAATGCTCCCGCAATGACATCTCCCACACCTTCAATGTCGCTCAATTCCTCTTCCTTTGCACTCTGCAGCGCATCCAGGTCATAATCAAAATGCCGGCACAACATTTTGGCATTCACCAGACCGATATTGGCAATTCCCAGACCGTAAATCAGGCGCGGCAGGGTGGTATTCCTTGCTTTTTCAATGCTGTCCACAAGATTGGCATAGGATTTTTCGCCAAATCCCTCCATATCCACAATGGCATCCCGATGCTCTGCCAGATGAAACAAATCCGCATATTCATGAATAAATCCCATGCTGATGAACTTTTCCAGTGTCGCTTCGGAAAGCCCTTCCATATTCAGGGCATCCCGGCTGACAAACAGCGTAAACGATTTGATTTTCTTGGCGGCGCATTCCGGATTGGTACAGTACAGGGTCTCCGTATCGTTCATATTCTGGATTTTGGTCTCTCCGCCGCATACCGGGCAGGTTGTCGGAATGGGCAGATTGCCGCTCTGTGTCAGGTTTTCCGCAATCTGGGGAATAATCATATTCGCCTTATAAACCGTAATCCTGTCCCCGATGCCGAGCTTCAGCTCTTTCACAATGCTCACATTGTGCACGGAAGCACGGCTTACGGTGGTGCCCTCCAGTTCTACCGGTGTAAAAATGGCGACTGGGTTAATAAGCCCCGTACGGCTGGCGCTCCACTCCACTTCCGTAAGGGTGGTTTCCCGAATTTCATCCGCCCACTTAAAGGCAATGGCATCCCTCGGGAATTTTGCCGTCCGTCCCAGGGATTTTCCGTAGGCAATGTCTTCATACGTAAGCACCAGTCCGTCGGACGGTACATCATAGGTCGGAATTTTATTTTCAAATTCGGAAATAGCGGAAAGTATCGTATCGGGTGTTACCATTTTCCGTTCCACGACTTCAAATCCCTGTTTTTCCAGAAAACGGAACTGTTCCTCCCTGGAATTGTGAAAATCCGCATTCTCCGCACTGACCAGTGTAAAGGCGTAAAAGCGCACGTTTCTCTTTGCTGTTATTTCGTTGTTAAGCTGTCTGACGCTGCCACTGCACAGATTTCGGGGATTTTTGTATTTGGCTTCCGCTTCGGGAATTTCTTCGTTTATTTTTTCAAAATCCGAATAGGTAATAACCGCCTCGCCTCTTAAAACCAGCTCCCCCTTAAATGCAATATTTAAGGGAATGTTCTTAAAGGTGTGGGCATTTCCGGTAATGACCTCTCCGATTTCTCCGTTTCCTCTGGTAACTGCTTTAAAAAGTGTTCCGTTTCTGTATGTTAAAACCACGGTGAGTCCATCCAGCTTCCAGCTTAATATGGCCTCTTTTCCCTGCAGCCAGTCTTTCAGTTCTTCCCGGTTTTTGGTCTTACCCAAAGAAAGCATGGGGCTTTCATGGCGCTCTTTCGGAAGTTCTTCCACCGACTCGTAGCCTACGCTTACCGTAGGACTTCCCGATAAAACGATGCCTGTTTCCTTTTCCAGCCCTTCCAGTTCTTCATATAACCTGTCATATTCAAAATTGCTCATAATCTCTCTGTCTTGGGCATAATAAGCCTTTGATGCCTCATTCAGTGTTTTTATGAGCTCCTGCATTCTTTCCTTTTTGCCGGTCTCCATGTTCTGACTCCTTTACTTTTCCTTTAATCCGCAGTCCGCATACAGCCTGTTCTGTTCTTCCTCCGTAAGCTCCCGGTATGCGCCCGGTTTTAACCCTTTTAAGGTAATATTCATGACGCGTATTCTCTTTAACTCACGTACCTCATAGCCGAACGTCCGGCACATGCGCCGTATCTGCCTGTTTAATCCCTGGGTTAAAATAATCTGAAAAGTATACTTTCCCGTTTTCTCTATTTTACAGGGTCGTGTGGTCATTTCCAGTTCTTTCAGATATACACCGGCTCCCATTTTCTTTAAGAGGTCATCCGTAATCTCTCTGTCCACCCTGACCTGATATTCCTTTTCATGCCCATGTGAGCCCTTCATCATTGCCTGAATGAGGTCCCCGTCATTACTTAAGAGCAAAAGTCCCTCGGACTCCTTGTCCAGTCTGCCGGCATACGTCACCCTGACCGGATAGGAAATCATATCCATAATCAGTTTTTCCGCATGAGGGTCTTTTTCGCTGCAGGTCACCCCCTTGGGCTTAAAAAAAGCCAGCACAACCTTTTTTGCCGCCGGTTCCACCTTTCTGTTTCCGACCTTTACGCAGTCATGCTCGCAGACTTCTTCGCCAAGCTTCGCTATTCTGCCGTTTACGGTAACCTTTCCCTCCGAAAGGAGTCTGTCCGCTTCTCTCCGGGAGCATACCCCGTTCATGGCAAGATATTTATTTATTCTAATCTTCGTTTCGTCCATTCTTTTATTATAGCAGAGGCTTTGAAAAATTGCCACTGGTAACTTTCCGGCTTCCTCATCCGGCATTCCGGAAATGCAAAAAAGCACATAAAACGTTTCCATTTTACATGCTTTTTCTTTTCCGTTATATACTTTTGTGATTACTCACTGCGAAGCGCCACTACCGGGTCTTTCTTTGCCGCACTTCTGGAAGGAATGATACCGGCAATCAGAGTAAGCAGCATACTAATCAGAATGAGAATGGCTGCTACTACAGGCGGCAGATAGGCACTCAAATCGTTTATTCCCGTCAGATGATGCAGAATGGCATTGATGGGAATACATAAAATATAGGTTATCAGGACACCCATGGCTCCCGATATGAAACCAATGATAACCGTTTCCGCCGTAAACATATTGGAAACGTTTTTCTTGGATGCACCGATGGCACGCAGGATACCGATTTCCTTTGTTCTCTCCTGCACGGAAATCAGCGTAATGACGCCTACCATGATGGAAGAAACAATCAGGGAAACCGCTACAAAGGCAATCAGCACATAGGTAATGGCATTGATAATGGTGGTAACGGAGGACATCATCAGTCCCACATAGTCTGTGTAATGAATTTCCTGCAAATCATCCACTGTCTCATTATAAGCCGCAATGGCGTCCTCAATCACATCCTTGTCCTCAAAGGTGGTTGCATACAGATTGATGGCGGAAGGCGACTCTATATCCACATAACCCAGCGTCTTTAAGTTGTCCTCATAGGTACTGTCGGAAAAAGTCAGCACCTCTTCATAATAGTCCGCACACTGTTCCGTGGTATACTGCTCCAATTCGCTGTCCAGCATGGCTGCAAGCTGTACGGGCGTTACCCCTGCGAACTGTTCCATCACGGATGCCGCATACCGGGCACGTACCTGCTGTTCAACCGACTGGGCAAATAAATTGCGCAGCTCCTCTTCGTCCATGGCACTGATATAGTCCTGTATGGTCTGCGCATCCACTGCCATCTGTTCCTGCATGGCCTGCGTCATGGCGGTTATCATATCGTCTTTCGTCATATTTCCCATGGTGTCGGAAACGGACTGCGCCACCATATCATCCGGTGCAATGCTCTTAATCTGCATATAGGCCTGTGCCTTGCCGGCTTCGTCCAGTGTGGCAATGTATTCCTTAAACTTATCGGCTTTCACCGTATCCTCTACCGTACCGTCCGCATCCTTGAAGGGAAGTCCGGTCAGTACATCAATATCCTTGGAGTCCTGCTGTGCCTTAAGGGCATCGGAGTCCTTCGCATGTTCAATCACGTACTCCGTGAGTTTGCTGGTATAGCCGATGGAACCGTTGGAGGAAGCCCCCAGTGCATTTTCATCCGGCTTTACAATACCGACTACGTGCAGGGTAAGCGCATTGTCATATAAATATTTGAGTCCGGCATCCGTATTTCTTAAATCCGTATAGGTACCGCTCATTTCATCATAGGTATAGCAGTCGGAGCTTAAAATTGTACGGAAATCCATGTTGCAGATATCCTCGTAGCTCCACTTTTCTTCCGGGTAGTCCACTTCTGTCTGGTCCTTCATGGACTGGAAAATGGCATCAATATCATCCTTGGATTTCAGTCCCAGCGCATACAGGGTCAAATCATCCAGCTCATTGTTTTCATCCACAAAAAGAACGACTTCATCGTATCTGGTCGGCCAGTTGCCGTAAATCAAATCATACTGTTCTTCCATAACCGGATTGATTAACTTGCCGTTGTCGCCCGGAATGAGTTCCTTCCATAATAAATACTGGGACTGCATCATGGAAGAAGTGCCGAACGGGCTCTGTTCCTGCATGGTCATCATGGAAGACATATCCGCTCCCATATATTCCATCAGCAAATCCTGCATGAGTTCCTGGGTATCGGAACGGATAATATTGCCGTCCACATTTTTGGTATAAATCAGGAAATCCGTGCTGTAAGAATACTGTACGCCGCTGATTGCCGTATGCAGGACACTTTCTTCATCCGCACGCTCTTTTTCAATGTATTCCTTGAAGGATTTCAAATCGTTTTCTTCGGTTTCCATGGAATTCATGGCATTCAGCATATCATAGAACAGTGCCTTGGGATAAATCGCATCGTTTTCATGCACTTCCGTAGACTGTGCCTTTCCCATAAACGTATTTAACAGGGTGCTCACATCCACCACCGTTTCCTCAATGGACAGCGGATAGGAAGAAAGGGTCTGTTCCTGCACCTTGTCTATATACATAGTCATGCCCTTGGATACCGCAAAAATAAGGGCTATGCCGATAATACCGATGCTTCCCGCAAAAGCGGTCAGTGTGGTTCTTCCCTTCTTGGTAAACAGATTTTTTAAGGAAAGTCCAAAAGAAGTCCACATGGACATGGAAGGCTTCTTCTTGCCCGCATCCTTCTGGTTTTCTTTTGCTATCTTCGCTTCTTTTTCGTATTCTTCCTTCGTAAGCGGCATGGAGTCGTCTAAAATCTTACCGTCCAGCATTTTTACGATACGGGTGGAATATTTTTCCGCCAGCTCCGGGTTATGGGTTACCATGATAACCAGTCTGTCGGAAGCAATTTCTTTCAGAATATCCATAACCTGAATACTGGTTTCCGTATCCAGCGCACCGGTCGGTTCATCCGCCAGAATAATATCGGGGTCGTTTACAATGGCTCTGGCAATGGCGACTCTCTGCATCTGTCCGCCGGACATTTCGTTGGGCTTTTTATAAAGCTGATTGCCAAGCCCTACTTTTTCCAGTGCTTCCTGTGCTCTGGTGCGGCGTGCCTTTTTCGATACACCGGAAAGAGTCAGCGCCAGCTCCACATTCTGCAGAATGGTCTGGTGCGGAATTAGATTATAGCTTTGGAATACAAATCCGATGGAATGGTTCCGGTAAGTATCCCAGTCCCTGTCCTTGAAGTTCTTCGTAGATTTTCCGTTGATGACAAGGTCACCGGTGGAATACTGGTCCAGACCGCCTATGATATTTAACATAGTCGTCTTACCGCAGCCGGAGGGACCTAAGATGGACACAAATTCGTTGTTGCGAAACTGTAAATCAATGCCCTTCAGCGCCTTGACCGTCTCTTCCCCAACGGTGTAGTCTTTCGTTATCTGTTTTAATTCAAGCATTTTTCTCTCCTCTTCTTTAGAAACCTCCGCCGCGAACCATCCGCAGGAAAGCCTCACAAAGGAGATTATACCTACTTTGCGGGTTGTTTGTAAATAAAGGAAATATTAAATTAAAATAAAAATACCGGAGTCAGGCTGTTGCACCTGAGTCCGGTATCTGAAATTTTTAATACAATGCTCTGTTTTTTATCCTACACAATACCCTGTGCGGTCATAGCATCTGCAACCTTTAAGAAGCCTGCGATGTTGGCACCGGCAACGTAGTTGCCTTCCATGCCGTACTTCCTGGCAGCATCATCCAGGTTGTGGAAGATGTTAACCATGATGTTCTTTAACTTCGCATCTACTTCTTCGAAGGTCCAGCTTAAACGTTCGCTGTTCTGGCTCATTTCCAGTGCGGAGGTAGCAACACCACCTGCGTTGGCAGCCTTGCCGGGGCAGAACAGAACGCCGCTCTTCTGCAGATATTCGGTAGCTTCCAGAGTAGTAGGCATGTTAGCGCCTTCTGCTACTGCGAATACACCGTTTGCAACAAGAGTCTTGGCATCTTCCAGATTTAATTCGTTCTGGGTTGCGCAAGGAAGTGCGATGTCAACCTTAACGCTCCACTGGTTGGTGCCTTCTGCCTTCTTGTCATGATACTGAGCGCTGGGTCTTGCTGCAGCGTACTCGGTCAGTCTTGCACGCTTAACTTCCTTAATTTCCTTAAGGAGTGCTACATCGATACCTTCGGGATCGTAAATCCAGCCGGTAGAATCGGAGCAGGTTACAGGCTTAGCGCCTAACTGCTGTGCCTTCTGGATTGCGTAGATAGCTACGTTTCCGGCACCGGATACAGCGATGGTCTTGCCAGCGATGTCCTTGCCGTTGCACTTTAACATTTCTTCTGTCAGATAAAGCAGACCGTAACCGGTAGCTTCTGTTCTTGCTAAAGAACCGCCGTAGGAAAGTCCCTTACCTGTCAGCACGCCTTCGTAAAGGCCAGTCAGTCTCTTGTACTGTCCGTACATATAACCGATTTCTCTTGCACCGGTACCGATATCACCGGCAGGAACGTCGGTATCTGCACCGATATATTTATGGAGCTCTGTCATAAAGCTCTGGCAGAATGCCATGATTTCTCTGTCAGACTTGCCCTTAGGGTCGAAGTCGGAACCACCCTTACCACCGCCGATAGGCAGACCGGTTAAGGAGTTCTTGAAAATCTGTTCAAATCCTAAGAATTTGATAATACCAAGGTTTACAGAAGGATGCAGTCTTAAACCGCCCTTGTAAGGTCCGATTGCACTGTTGAACTGTACACGGAAACCATTGTTTACCTGAACCTGTCCCTTATCATCTACCCAGGGAACGCGGAACAGGAGCTGTCTTTCGGGAGTACACAGTCTCTCTAAAAGAGCATCTTTTCTGTAAGCTTCTTCATTAGCTTCGATTACAACACGCAGAGATTCCAGAACCTCTTTTACTGCCTGATGGAATTCAGGCTGGGCAGGATTCTTTGCAACTACAAGGTCAAATACCTCATCAACGTATGACATTTTTTACTTCCTCCTTATTTTTGGTTACAAGAAAAAGCACAGAGTAAAGCCCTGTGCTGGTGACACCGTTGTCCCAAAACCTATTATAGTACAAGTGTCAGATTTTGCAAAGCACTTTATTTCATTAACACGTAGAAGTTTTAACGTGCTTTTTTGTGCAATTTGTACAAAATCACAAATAACGCTTCATGACCTCAATATTTTTTTCTTCAAAATCCATCAGCTCCTTGGCAAGCTCCATAGCCAGGGAGTCCCCCGTGGCATTATGGTTCAGGCTCTTGCACATATCCGTAATTCCCCGGTTGCTGCCCTGTATCATAAGCTCCGCCAGATGGCTGGTGCTGGTGTTTAACAGGGTGTTCATGTGAATGGCGCTTTTCAGCATAAAATCCGCCATGTAATTGGTATGCACCGGCTCCGCTCTCGCCGCCAGCAGTTTGTCCATGGCGCGGCTGCGGATATCACTGTATTTTAAGGACTGTCTGGATATCTGCAGAGCAAAATCATCCTCATATACCTTGTCGCTCAATGTATCAATGGCTTTTATCGCCATTTCCGTATTTTTCTGAATATCCCTGTAAATAAAAATTTCTTCCGGTTTCATGTCTGCTCCTTCTTGCGGCTAACGCCGTTTTCCACAGTATGACACATCCCGGAAGAAATTATACTTTACATTATGAAATTACATGTTTGAACGGTACGGAATAACTCTACGGTATTACTGTACAAATTCCGCTTTTACATAGCCAATCTGGCCATTGTAAATAACCTTGCACCAGTCGCCTTCTCTTGCCACCAGCTCCAGAGATTCGCCGCCGGTTACAATGCCTAACTTAGTAGCGGTTTCGCTGGCTGCCGCACGGACATTGACGTTTGCCGTTGCCGTTACGGTACCGATGGTATCCACATTGCCGGCGCTTTCTGCCACGTTTAAGAACTCGGACTTCACATAACCGTCCTTGCCTTCGTAGACAATCTTGGTCCAGCCGTTGACCTTCTGCTCCTGCACCTCAACCTTGGTGCCGCCCGCAAGCTTTCCGAGCTTATCTGCGGTTTCACTGTCAGAGCTTCTGACATTGACCGTGGTATTGGCGGTTGCATAAATGGGGCCTGCCGGTGTTTCGGGTTCCGTTACGGTTGTATCCGTGCCTTCGTTTGCGGAAACATCTGTATTGCCGCTCACATCACCGCCGCTCACATCACCGCCGCTTACGTCTCCCACCACTTCATTGGCAAGAATAACGGCTGCCGCCTGCTGCACCTGCTGTTCGATAAGCTGCAGGTACTGTAAAAACTCCGGTTTTTCCAGACAGACTTCGTTGTACTCTACGGTAATTTTGTTGTAAAGCTCTACAACATCATCCTGCAGGCAGACCTGACGGATGTATTCGGAAATGCTCTCATCCACAACGCCCTTGTTGATGTAAAGGCTGCCGTCTTCGTTCTTGCAGATGTAGAATGTCTCATAACCGGGCAGATAATCATCCGGATAATAGGAAATAACCACATGGGTATACGCAATCGCCAGATAGGAGCCTTCTTCCGGTCCCGGCTTGGTATACACATCTATCAGCGGATAACTTTCAATATAATTGGCAAGTTCGGGAATTTTAATTCTTTCCATGTCGTCTAAATTGTTCTGGATGGACTCGATGGTATCTACATCACCGCTTGCCTTGGCATCATAATACGTTCTTAAAAGACTGTTTACTTCTGGATATGCATTTAACTCCAATGCAACATCCGGTATCTCCATCGGCGCTGCGTCTCCGTCGGAAACGGCTGCCGTACCATTTGCTACGTTTTGTTCCTCTTTTTCTTTTCCCTTTACCTGTAAAACGATGGCTACCGTAATGGCTACCGCCGCAATCAGTAAAATGGGAAATACGATTTTCCCCCGTGCCAGTATAAAGTCACGAACCAGCAAAGCCCTCTTTTTGATTGTTTCTTTCATCCTGTCACCTTACCTTTAAAAAAATCAGAGTGATGTAAAATGCAGCCGACAGGAATCGAACCTGCATTAAAGGCGTCGGAGGCCTCCGTTCTATCCATTAGACTACGGC
>CAVHWP010000028.1:0-31873 GCA_963639875.1 Bacteroidaceae bacterium | reverse complement strand
ATCTCGTTACAATGCTCTTTCACAATATCTCCATCATAATCATGTGCAAGTTCATTTCTGATTTTCAGCATTTCCATCCACTTCTCATCAGAAATTAAATTAGCCTGAAAAGACTCTCTTTCTTGCCTCCGCCAACGCATCCAATGATTTACAAGGTCCACAGAATACAGAGTCGGCAGTTCCTTTTGCTCTGGAGCCGTAAAGAATCACTTCTTTTGCATTATATTTCCTGCAAAGGTCTGCAACCTGACTGATTACTTCATCTGCTTTCATATTCGTTTACTCCGTTATTAACACTGTTTTCTTAATTAGATTGCCTATATTACAACGTGTATGAGTTCAGATGTCGATGAAATTTTAACCACATTATTTACTTCCGTAACCGCTTCTTCCTATTACTCCGCCATCCATTTCTTAATAATTTATGAAAATGGCAGTTGGAACTGGATGGAATGCTTATAATACATTTTCAAGAAAGGACTGATTGCTGGGAGGCTGAAAAGAATTTAAAAACAACTCCTGGTTCTGAATGTGCCGGTGATTCTTATATAAGGCAAGACTACAGCAATATGGTCCTGCCTTTTTGGATAGGGGTAATGATTGTTGAAAATGCACCAAAATGGTCTATAAAGAGATAAAATGACGATGTAAAATTGACAAAAGCGTCAATATATGGTATAAATAATGCAGATTTTGAGAAAGGATTTGACAACGATGCGCGGAAGAAATAGACTTAGAATAACACAGGCTGTTTCTTTGTATATAGGAGTAAAGTCTGTGAATAATAGTATGTTTTATAGTGAATAGTTTTCATCACTGGACTTTCCTGTTGTTGAAAGCTATTTTTTATTGTTGAAAAGCTAAGAGTTTATACCTGATCGGAAGGAGGGTATTATGGTAGTATGGTTCTACTTTATTGTTTTTGCATTATCATTGTTACTTGCATTAAAATGCCTTATTCAGAATAAGAACATTGATACTTTGTTTATGCTGTTTTTTTGCTCAATCATTGTTAATTGTGCAGGGCGTTATTTTCTTGCTGCATCAGAAGGTCTGGAAATGGCAATTTGGGCAAACAAATTTCTCTATATAGGTGGGGTTTATACACCGGTACTTGCGGTATTGGTATTGGCAAGATTATGTGATATAAAAATTCCTCGCATATTAGCAGGTTTCATGATTACGTTTTCCACAATAGTTTTGGGATTTGTATTAACTATTGGGAAATATGATATTTATTATAAGAATGTTGAACTGGCACATGGGAATGGTTACAGTTATTTGATTAAAACCTACGGACCAATGCATATACTTTATCCGATTATGATGGTTGTATATGCTATTATTATGCTTTTATTTATGTATATGGCATTTCAAAAAAGGCATTATATTTCATTTCGAATTGTTACTACGATGAGTGTGACATGTTTGGCGATAATAATAATTTATATTTTGGAGCGTCTTACAGGATTAACCATTAGTTTATTATCTGTGGGATATCTGATTGGCATATACATGTTAATCAGACAATTTAATTACTTAAATATGTACGATATGTCATCCAATATCATCGCTACAGTTGATAAAATGAAAGAGTATGGATACATTGTATTTGATGATAAATATAGATTCATTAGTGCGAATCCAATGATAAAGCAGCTGTTCCCGGAAATAAATCAATGGGAAGTAGATAAAGCAGTAAAAGCATCGGACAGTTTTTTGTATGACGACGTAATAAAATACCTTGTTGAATGTAATGGAACTGTAGGAAACAGTAAAATTATTCATGTGAAAAACTCCTTCTATCAGCTTAGCATTCGTGAGATAACATACGCAAAAAAAGGAAGGATAGGTTATCTTCTTGAATTTACGGACAGAACAGTTGAACAGAAATATTACAGAACAATAGAAGAATACAATCTTAATTTGGAGAAGGAAGTAAATGAAAAGACAGCACATATTCTGCACATAAAGGACATGATGGTTTTAGGAATGGCAGATATGGTTGAAAATCGGGATAATAATACAGGAGGACATATTAAGAGAACAAGTGCGGTTGTGAGAATTTTTTCTGACAGGTTAATGGAGCATTGCGATGAATTCGGATTTGATGCTGCCTTTTTGTCATTAGTCGCTAAGGCTGCACCAATGCACGATTTGGGAAAAATCTCTATTGAGGATGCTGTACTTAGAAAGCCCGGCAAATATACGAAGGAAGAATTTGCGGAGATGAAACGGCATACAACGGAAGGTGCCCGCATTGTCGAAAGTCTTATGCGTGGAGTGGAGGATAAGGAGTTTGTTCAAATCGCAAAGAATGTAGCTCATTATCATCATGAGAAATGGAATGGTCAGGGATATCCGACAAGAATAAGCGGAGAGGATATCCCGATAGAAGCAAGAATTATGGCATTGGCGGATGTTTTTGATGCGTTGGTCAGCAAAAGATGTTACAAGGAAGCATTTTCTTATCAAAAGGCATATGAAATAATCGAAGATTCACTTGGAACGCATTTTGATCCAAAGCTTGGAAGGATTTTCCTGACATGCAAGGAAGAATTGGAACAGTTATATGAGAGTATGTAAATGAGCGATTACTCAACAAGAACGAGGGGCAATTATCTTGCCCCACCACATACACACTGTCTATTTTGGCTTTTACATAGCGAATCGGGTATAATCCTGTGTAAGAATAAAGGATTGAAAGCCCATAGATAATGGCTACCCGGACGCTTACTTTGTTCAATTAGGTCAAATCGTAATCCTGCACTCTGCCGATGTTCAAAAGATAAGTGCCGTCATCATTCTCTTTCAAATATTCATTCTGGAGACGGACCGCCACGCGCTCTCCCGACATCAGCTCCACGTCTTCCACATGTTCCGCAGCCACTTCGTCATAGTAATTAAATATAAAATGTACAAATTAAAATTATGTCATGGATGTATCAAGCCTGCTTAAAGCTTCCGCTGTCCACCTCAACCGGAATGCTGATTTCCGTCACGAATTTCCGGGTGTCGTTGGTGATGCCGTAGTCAATCAGGGTGATTTCCCTGGAAAATCCGGTGATTGTCATGTTGTGCTCGGCAATGTATGTTAAAAGTCTGCGGTACTGGGCGGCGGCTTCCGTATGGCTGCCGCGGAAACGGATGCGGACGCACAATGTCTCCGGCAGCAAAATCGTCTTTCCCGTGTAATGGTCCTCCCTGTCCAAGGACAGAAAGAGCCCGTCATACTGTCCGATTTTGCCCTCCTGCAGGTGGGCAGCCGAAATACCCACACCCACTTTTCCTAAAAAGATGACAGCCTCCGCTTCCGAAATATCCAGCTTGCGGATGGGCGCCTCCATATCCAGAAAGCCCTCTATTTTGAGGGAGTCTTCCACCCAGACCATCCGGCACTCCGGGAGCGTGACAAGGGAAATGACGGAAAGCTCTGCCGTCTGCGCATCCTTAAGACATTTCAGACGGTTGTCAATTTTTCTCTCAATGCGCTCCAGTTCCCGCTGCTTTTCCAGAACGGCTTTCTTCTGTTTCTGCAATTTTTCCTCAATGCGGTCCACATCCCTGTTTTTGAGAAAATCCGCTATCTCGGAAAGCGGCATGTCCAGTGCACGCAGATAGCGGATGGTATTGAGTATCTCAAACTGCTCCACACTGTAGTACCGGTACCCCGAAGAAGGGTCCGTATACTCCGGCGTGAGGAGTCCCACATTTTCATAATGACGCAGGCTGCTTACGCTGATGTGGAACAAGCGCGCCACATCCCCTATGGAAAACAGCTTTTTTTCACTCATACATTATCCTCCGATTGCTTCCGTTTTCCGCCCTGCCTTTTTCGTAATCACCGCAAACGCAACAACGCAGATAATCACGGACAAAAGGGAACCGGCTGCCGTGGCAAGTCCCATGGGAAACAGTGTTGTCGGGAAAAGCTTGGAGGTCAGGTAAACGCCGGGCACCCTCACAAACATAATGGCAATGATATTGTGAAGGAACGACAGCCCTGATTTTCCACAGGCGCAGAAATAACCGCTGAAGCTGAAATGAATTCCCGCAAACAGACAGTCCCATATGTAACCTCGCAAGTACTGACCGCCCAGCCGTATGACCTCCGCACCGTCTGCTGCCTCTTTATCCGTAAACAACGCCACAATGGGCTCCGCCGAAAACTGTATGAGAACCGAAACCACAAGTCCAAATCCTGCCGCCAGCAAAATAGCGTAACGGAGAGTGAGTCTTGCCCGCTCCGGCTTGTCGGCGCCGATATTCTGGGCGCCCAGTGCGGAAACCGTGGAAAGCATGGAGGAAGGCACCAGGAAGATAAAACTGATGAACTTTTCCACAATACCGACCGCTGCCGCATCGTTTAATCCACGGCGGTTCGCAATAATGGTGATAATAATAAACGCCACCTGAATAAGTCCGTCCTGCGCGGCAATGGGAACGCCAATTTTCAAAAGCTTGCCGATTACCGCCTTTTCCGGCTTAAAATCCTTCTTTTCCAAGGGAATACTGTGACGTTTCCGGATGACAAAAAGGGAAATTGCCACACTGACCGCCTGGGAAGCCGTGGTTCCAAGCGCTGCGCCCACAGGACCCAGATGCAGGGCGCCCATGAACACATAGTCCAGCACAATGTTGGTCACGCAGGCAATCGCAATGAAATACATGGGACTTCTGCTGTCACCCATGCCGCGGAATATGGAACTGATAATGTTGTATGCCGTTATAAAAGGTATGCCGATAAAGCAGACGGTCAGGTATGCAACCGTGCCTTCCACCGCCTCTGCGGGTGTGGACATAACGGAAACAATGGGACGCACCAGTAAAAGCAGCAGCACCGTCAGAGCAACGGACACGGAAACAAAAAGAACAACCGTATTTCCCACTGCCTGCGCCGCTTTTCTTCTGTCCCCGGCGCCGATATTCTGTGCGATGCTTACCGTGGTGCCCATGGCAAGTCCCACAATCATAACCGTCAGCATATGCATGACCTGGGAACCGATGGAAACCGCCGTGGTGCTGGCTACTCCTTCAAACTGTCCAATGATAAACAAATCAGCCATTCCGTAAAGGGTCTGTAAAAAATAAGAGAGAAGATAGGGCAGGGAAAACAAAACTAAATTTTTGAATACACTGCCCGTCGTAAGATTTTTTTCCATAATTACCTCCACTGTTATTCAATTTACCACAGACAGTATAAACTCTGCAACCGTTGTAGAGTCAAGGAAGGAATGCTTCTTTCTGTGTCATTTTTCTGTTCTCCTTTTTATTCTGCAAAAACCGGCGCGGTTTTCAGGTACTCCGTAAATTTCTCCGTCACCGGCGACATGCGGTTTTTATCCTTCACAGCCATTCCGATTTCCCGGAAATACGGCTTTTCAAAGGGGCGGATTTCTATGTCGTAGGGTATCCTCTGCAAAATCATGCCCGGCAGGATACCGATGCCCAGACCTTTTTCCACCATAGCCATAATGGCATAATCTTCCCAGGTAGTAAAGCGGATATGAGGATGCACGCCGCTTTTTTCCAGAAAATCGGAGACTTCCGTTTTGCCGCCGTGCTCCAGCAGCATGAACGGCTGGTCATTAAGCTGCTCCACCCTGATTTTTTCCTGTTCGGAAAGGGGATGTCCTTTCGGTAAAACCGCCATGTATTCGTCCCTTTTCAGGGAAATGGTAGCAAAAGGAAGCTTCGTGGGCAGGCGCAGAAAACCGCAGTCCACACGCCCCTCCTCTATCCAGCGCTCCACCTCATCATAATCACCCAAAAGCATTTCGTAGTCTATGAGGGGATACTGCTTCTGGAATTCCGCAAAAATATCCGGCAGCCAGTGAATGGCAACGCTGGAAAAAGTGCCGATGCGGATGCAGCCCGTCCGGATGCCGTGTATATCGTTGATGCGGTTTTGAAGCCGCTCATGGTCTTCGATAAGAAGCCGCGCATAGGGCAGAATTTCCTCTCCGAGCGTCGTCAGATGCACGCCGTTTCTGTCCCGTTCCAGCAGAACCATGTTCCATTCTTTTTCCAAATCGGCAATCATCTTGCTCACCGAAGACTGGGCATAATGCAGGCTTTCCGCCGCCTTGGTAAAGCTCCCGGTTTCCACGGTTTTCACAAACGCCATGTATTTCAGCAAATTATTGTCCAAATGAAGTCACCTCTCTTTTCCTTGCTTTTATTTCCGCATGAAATTGATTTTTATATTGTTGTTTTTTATTTATCCTTTTGTATTTTGTATTCCTTTTTTCGATTTATCTCATTGATTAAATTCGTTTTTATTATTCTAAGATATCCGCTATTCTTTTACAAGAAGAAATGCTTTTACCGTATCACACAAAACAAAATAAAAAGGACATCTTATGAGCACCCAGAAAAAATCTCTCAATCAAAAACTCAAAACCATCTTAACAACAATAAAGCACTCCGCCGGCAGAGGAAGCTCTATCGATATGCTCCACGGTCCGCTTGCGGGCAAACTGATTTTCTTTGCCATGCCCATTGCGTTAAGCAGTATGCTGCAGCAGCTTTTCAATGCCGCCGATACCTCCGTGGTGGGGCACTTTGCCGACTCCAACGCACTGGCTGCGGTCGGCACCAACGGCGAAATTGTGGCGCTTCTGGTCACGCTCTCCGCAGGACTGTCCGTGGGAGCCAATGTCTGCATTGCAAAATGTATCGGAGAAAACAGGTTGATTGAAATTTCCGATATTCTACATACCTCCCTGCTGTTTTCCCTGATAACCGGTATTTTTGGTGCTGTTTTGGGACAGTTTATTGCAAGACCCCTGCTTGTCCTTATTCAGACTCCCGCGGAAATACTAAATCAGGCAGTTCTTTATCTGCGCCTGTATTTTGGCGGCTTTCCCTTTCTCATGCTGTACGATTTTGCCTCTGCCGTGCTGCGGGCAAAAGGGAACAGCCGCCTGCCCTTCCTTGCCCTTATGTTGTCCGGGGTCTTAAACGTGCTCCTCAATCTGTTCTTCGTGATTGTCTGGAAATGGAATGTGGCAGGGGTTGCTATCGCCACCGGCATCTCCACAGCCTTTTCCGCTTTTCTGGTACTTTTCTCCCTGCACCGGGACACTTCCTCTTTTCATTTTTCTATCCGGAAGCTGGCCTTTCACGGAAAATTTTTATCCGCCATCCTAAAAATCGGCATCCCTTCCGCCGTACAGGGTGCAGTTTTCTGCCTTGCCAATATCTTTGTGCAGGCTTCCGTGAACCGCTTCGGCACCGTTGCCACAGCAGGAAGCACCATTGCCATGAACTTTGAATATTTCGGCTACTATATGATTACCGCCTTCGGACAGGCAGCTACCACTTTTACCGGACAGAATTTTGCGGCGGGAGAACGGAAAAGATGCCGTAAAATCTTAATTCTCTGTCTTTTATTCTCCGTCCTGTTTTCCGCTGTTATTACGGTACCCCTGACGGTTTTCCGCCGCCCTTTTTCCGGTCTGTTTTCCACAAGCCAAGCTGTCATAGAAGCCGCGGGTCTGCGAATTATGCTGATTTTATGCTTTGAGCCTGTCTGCGGACTCTATGAAGTACCCGCCGGAGTCTTACGGGGCTGCGGACACTCCGCACTGCCTGCCGCCGTTACGGTAGTTGGCACCTGTCTGCTGCGCATTGTCTGGATTTTTACCGTATTCCGGCTGCACCCCTCTTTGAGCACACTTTTCATCATTTTTCCTATCTCCTGGGTGGTTACCATCCTCCTTATGGCGAGCGCTTTTCTTTGCTGCCGCCCTTTACAAAAAACGAAATATTATATATAATTTACTTTAGTTGTTAAATGCGTTAAAGTATTAAATTTTAAGGAGAAGGGAAATGCCAATCACAGATTTATTGGAACGCAATGCCAGGGAATATGCCAACGACATCTGCCTTGTGGAAATCAATCCCGAGGTCAAGGAAGTCCGCCGCGTTACCTGGAAGGAATATGAACTTATGGAGCCAAATCCCACGACCCATTACAGACGTGAGATTACCTGGCATGTTATGAACGAAAAGGCAAATCGTTTTGCGAATTTGCTTTTGAGCAGGGGGATTAAAAAAGGAGATAAAGTCGGCATTCTGCTTATGAACTGCTTAGAGTGGCTGCCCATTTATTTCGGTATCTTAAAGACCGGCGCTTTAGCCGTGCCTTTGAACTTCCGTTACGCACCCGATGAAATCGAGTACTGTGTAAACTTGGCGGATGTGGACATTCTGGTATTCGGTCCCGAATTTATCGGCCGTGTGGAAGAAATTGCAGACCGTATCAGCAAAAACCGCCTGCTTTTCTATGTAGGCGACAACTGCCCGACCTTTGCGGAGGACTACACCTCCATGACCGTAAACTGTTCTTCCCTGTCACCGAACATTCCTCTGACGGACGAAGACGATGCCGCAATTTATTTTTCCTCCGGCACCACAGGTTTCCCGAAGGCAATTTTACATAACCACGAAAGTCTGATGCATGCTGCCCGCGTAGAGCAGAACCATCACGGTCAGACAAAGGACGATGTCTTTTTGTGCATTCCTCCTCTTTATCATACCGGTGCCAAGATGCACTGGTTCGGCAGTCTGATTTCCGGCGGCAAGGCAGTTCTCTTAAAGGGTACAAAGCCCGAATATATCTTAGATGCGGTTTCCAAGGAACAGTGCACCATTGTCTGGCTTCTGGTTCCCTGGGCGCAGGATATTTTAGAGGCGCTCGACAGCGGCAGAGTGAAGCTTTCCGATTATAAACTGGACCAGTGGCGTCTGATGCACATCGGTGCACAGCCCGTTCCGCCCAGTCTGATTAAAAAGTGGAAGGAATACTTCCCGAACCATAAATACGACACCAACTACGGCTTAAGCGAGTCCATCGGACCCGGCTGCGTACACCTGGGTGTGGACAATATTGACAAAGTCGGCGCCATCGGCAAGGCTGGCTACGGCTGGGAAGTGAAAATTGTGGACCCGGATGGCAACACCGTAAACCGCGGTGAAGTCGGCGAGCTCTGCGTCAAGGGCCCCGGCGTCATGACCTGTTACTATCACGATGAAAAAGCAACTGCCGAAGTCTTAAAGGACGGATGGCTTTTTACCGGCGATATGGCTCAGGAGGATGAGGACGGCTTCATCTTCTTGGTAGACCGTAAAAAGGACGTTATCATCAGCGGCGGCGAAAACTTATATCCCGTACAGATTGAAGACTTCATCCGTACCCACGGCGGTGTGCATGATGTGGCGGTTATCGGTCTGCCCGACAAGCGTCTCGGCGAAATTGCCTGTGCGATTATTGAACCGAAAGAGGGCGTAACCTTAACAGAGGAAGACATCAACATTCTCTGTCAGGCGCTTCCCCGCTACAAGAGACCCCGCAAGGTTATTTTTGCGGATATTCCCAGAAATCCTACCGGCAAGATTGAAAAGCCGAAACTTCGGGAAAAATATGCGGGCGGCAGCGTAGTAGATGCGCAGAACCACGGTTAAAACACAGAGAAACCGGCATACTAAAAAAGACTTGAAATCTCAGGCAGTAAAAGGAATGTATTAAAATGAACAAAAAGATTTTGGTTCTGGATATTGACGGAACACTGGTAAACGATAAGAAAGAAATTACACCCAAAACAAAGGAAAAGCTCATGGAAATGCAGGAAGCAGGCCATGTGCTCATGTTAGCCACCGGGAGACCCACTCCCGGTGCTGCTCGTTTTGTGAAAGAATTAAAGTTAGACGAATACGGCGGCTATCTTCTTTCCTACAACGGCGGACGCATTATGAACTGTAAGACCAAAGAGGTCATGTACCAGAAGGTGCTGCCGAAAGAGGTCATTCCAAAGCTGTATGCTTTTGCGAAAACCCACAACTGTGGCATTATTACCTACGAAAAGGACACGGTTATTTTAGGAAACGGCATCGACCAGTATATTGAATGGGAGGCAAAATTAAATCAGCTTCCGGTAAAGGAAGTTGACAATTTTGTAGACTATATTACCTTTGATGTGAATAAATGTCTGATGACAGCTCCGCCAAAGGATGCCGAGGTTTACATTGCCATGCTTCAGGAAGAGTTCAAGGATACGTTAAGCATTTACCGTTCCGAACCCTATTTCATTGAAGTAATGCCCAAAGACATTGACAAAGCGGCATCCATCGACCGGCTGCTGCCTTTGATAGGCTTAAAAAGAGAAGAGTCTGTCTGCTGCGGAGACGGCTACAACGATATCAGCATGATTACCTACGGCGGTGTCGGCGTTGCCATGGCAAACGCCCGCGACGAGGTAAAGAAAGCTGCCGATTTTGTAACCGGCTCCAACGAAGAAGACGGTTTAGTTCAGGTGATTGACACCTTTATTCTTAAGTGATGCTTCCACAAATCCCTTAAACAGCGGATGCGCTTTGTTGGGACGGCTCTTGAATTCCGGATGATACTGGACACCGACATAGAACGGAGAATCTGCAAGTTCTACGGTTTCTACCAGTCTTTCATCCGGTGAAGTTCCGCTTAAAATCAGACCGCACTCCGCTAATTTTTCTCTGTATTCGTTGTTAAATTCATATCTGTGACGATGTCTTTCCCTTATTTCCGTTTTACCATAGCATTTTTCCATAGTGGTGCCCGGCTTAATCACGCAGGGATAGCTGCCCAAACGAAGGGTGCCGCCCTTGTCGATTTCATCGCTCTGTCCCGGCATAAAATCAATTACCTTGTGAGCGCAGGTAAAGTCAAACTCACCGGAGTTGGCATCCGCAATACCTGCCACATCCCTTGCAAAGGAAATAACCGCAATCTGCATACCAAGGCAGATGCCGAAGTAAGGAATTTTCTTGTCTCTTGCGTATCTGGCTGCCAGCAGCATGCCTTCGATACCTCTGTCGCCAAAGCCGCCCGGTACAATGATACCATCCACTTTGCTTAAAATTTCCTCGTAGTTGTCTTCCTTTAAGGTTTCGGAGTCAATCCAGGAAATCTTCACATCCGCTTCGGTTTCATAACCGGCATGACGAAGTGCTTCGGCAACGGAAAGATAAGCGTCATGAAGCTGCACATATTTTCCGACAAGTCCGATGGTTACGGTATTTTTCAGTCCTTTAATTCTTTCAATCAGGTTTTCCCACTCTGTTAAATCCGGATTGGGAGCATCAATATGAAGCTCTCTGCAGACGATGGAGGAAAGGTTTGCCTTTTCCAGCATCAGGGGCGCTTCATAAAGAATGGGAAGTGTCAGGTTTTCAATCACACAGTCCGGTTTTACATTGCAGAAGCCGGAAATTTTATGGAAAATGCTTTCGTCCGTAATGGGCTCGTCCGTACGGAGTACGATAATGTCGGGAGAAATACCAAGTCCCTGCAGTTCCTTTACGGAGTGCTGGGTGGGTTTGGATTTGTGTTCGCCGGATGCCTTCAGATAAGGAACCAGGGTTACATGAATGTAAAGGGAGTTGTCGCTGCCCACTTCATGTCCTACCTGACGGATAGCTTCGATAAAGGGCTGGCTTTCGATATCACCGATGGTGCCGCCGATTTCCGTAATGACGATATCCGCATCCGTTTTTTTGCCTACATTATAAATGAAACGCTTGATTTCATCGGTAATGTGCGGAATGGTCTGCACCGTGCTGCCTAAATATTCGCCTCTTCTTTCCTTGCCGATAACATTGGAATATACCTTACCGGTGGTCAGGTTGGAATACTTGTTTAAGTCCTCATCGATAAATCTTTCGTAATGTCCGAGGTCAAGATCGGTTTCCGCACCGTCCTCGGTTACATATACTTCCCCATGCTGATAAGGGCTCATGGTACCCGGGTCCACATTGATGTAAGGGTCAAGCTTCTGGGAAGCTACCTTAAGTCCTCTTGCTTTTAACAAACGGCCAAGAGATGCCGCCGTGATGCCTTTTCCCAGACCGGAAACAACACCACCTGTTACAAAAATATACTTTGCCATCTTCTTCTCCTCCAACCTTTTTTACTATTGTTTACATTTTCTATATACAAAAGGTGTCTTTGAGCCTATACCCAAAGACACCCTTGTCTTTCATTATGATTTATAAATTATAATAAGGTTTTCTTGCCGATGTTGATAATTCGTACAATCACAACACTAAGTAATACATTCACAGCCATTTCTACCAGGAAATTTAATCCTACAAGACCAAAAATCATATATGCACCTGCATTTTCAAATCCGGATGCAACAGCCCATCCTTTAATGGTTTCATAAAAAAACAGACGACAACCCAGTAAGAAAATACCGGTATTTACAATGGGTGCGGAAATTGCTGCTACAAGTACTGCTACGTACTCATTTACCTTCTTAAGCACACTGTAGATTAGTCCTGCCACAAGACCGGCCATAATACCCTTCAACAAACAGGTTACAATGGTACCGGGAACGCTGACTGCCAAAAATGCTCCTGCATCGGTAAAAAGTACAATCGCACCGAAAACAAATCCAAGCCATGCTCCTGCAATCCATCCATAAAGTGCCGCTCCTACTACAATGGGAATCAATACAAAGGTAACACTAAAGGGACCGAATTTGATTCCGACTGCAAGGCTTTGCAGTACAACCACAATTGCTGTAAGAAGTCCAATTCCTACAATTTTTTTTGTTTTGCTGTTCATATTTAGTTTTCCTCCTTGTTATCATTCTTCCTCATGGAAGATACAATACAATACCGAAATATATTACCATTCCCGGTTTCTTTTTGCAAGAAGAATATTTCAGAAAAACTTTAAACAGAAAAACTTTACATCTGCGCCCTGGACGCTTCCTCATTCTGCTGATACAGAGCTAAAAACTGATTCATATCGGATTTATACAAAAACTCAAGGTCGTTGGAGTATCCTAAGATAATGCCGGGAAATCTTTGATGTACCAAATCCAGAAGTCTCATGGCATCATCCTTGTTCCTTACCAGGACACTGTTGATTTCCTTGTTTTTGCTGCGGAACGTTACGGAATACGTGGTGGAAACCGTAACAAAATACTGTTTATTCTTGGTTACCTGCATGTAAGCCCAGATACAATCCTGCAGACTGACAACCTTCGGCACCATGGAGCCGCTGTCGATGATGTAGGTTCTTCCCACCTTCAAATCCTTGTTGAAATCAACACCGGAGTCAAACTCGGCACAGACTCTTTCCAGTTCCGCAGAACCTTTTTTAGCCAGAACCTTCTTCATGCTCTTTAAGTAACCGCCGTTTGCCGCATATACCATCAGAACAATCATCAGGATAATCAGAGCCAGACCAAGACCTGCAAATATACATACACTGACGACGCTGCCGTGCTGCATGTTGTCTACCTTTATGTAGTAAGGATGGCACAATTCCATGATTTCATCACTGGAATAGCCGTACTCCTCAAACATATCCTTGTAGTAATAAAGCATGCTTTTGTCCATGGGAAGCACCTGACCTTTTACGGTAAGGTATTTGTCCAGAGTGGAGAAAAGCTCCTCGTTGGTCATGCTGTAATCGTTGTACCACTCGTCATACTTCTCACTGAAATCATTTATATTGTCTTCAATGACTTCCAGGTCGTCATAATATTTGGAACCGAAGTAAATACCCATGAATTCCATGGTATCGCCGGACTCAAAGTAACTTCTGATATCCGGGATGGTAATGGCATATACCATGCCGGCGCTCCGGGAAGAAATTTTTCTGCCGTTCCGGGTCTGTGTGGAAGTTTCTTCTGCAAAACAGCCGTAGTTGAAATCGTAGTCAATGACCACATAAGGTTTCTTTTCCAAATCATCTGCGGTAAGGTCCTTAAAATCCATGGGACCTTTCAGAACCTTCAGACAATCCGGTCCGAAAATAACCAGCAGTACAATACCGGCAATCAGACCGATGCCCGTCAGCCATAACGATTTCTTAAAGGACTTTTTTCTTAAATACTCTAACATCACTTTCTCCCTTTACCCTCTGTTCTTTTGTAATGCTTATCAAAAATTTTTCAAATCTTATTCTTCGTCATCTTCGGAGGAGTCTTCTTCGTCACCTTTGTAGATTTTATCCTCTTCGGAGTCCTCGGTTTCATAAAAATCCGCTTCTTCGGAGGCTTCAATGGCATCTTCGATGTTTTCAAACTCTTTGTCGTCGCTTACGATTTTCTCCCGCACTTTTGCAATCTGTGCAACCTTCACGCCGTCTTTTAAGTTTATGAGCTTCACACCGGAAGTAATACGTCCCAAAGTGGAAATTTCCTGCACACGAAGCTGGATGATGATGCCCTCTGTGGTAATCATCATGATTTCGTTGTCGTCATTTACTGCCTTTACGCCGACCACGTCTCCAGTCTTTTCGGTAATCTTGTAGCACTTCACACCCTTGCCGCCACGCTTCTGTACAGTAAATTCATCCATGGGAGTACGTTTGCCGAGACCGTTTTCGGAAGCAATCAGTAAGGAATCGCCCTGGGAGGCAAGCTGCATGCCTACGATGCAGTCACCGTCGGAAAGGTTCATACCGATAACACCCATGGAGGTACGGCCGGTAGCCCTTACATCGGTTTCTAAGAAACGGATGCACATACCGAATTTGGTAACTAAGAAGATTTCGCTGTCCTTATCGGTTACCTTTACCTCAATCAGTTCGTCATCTTCTCTTAAATTGATGGCAGCCAGACCGTTCTTGCGGACATTGCTGTATTCCATAAGAGGAGTCTTCTTGGCGATGCCCTTCTTGGTAATCATAAAGAGGTTCTTGTTGTCGTCATAGTTGCTGATGGGAATCATGGCGGTAATCTTTTCGCCCGGATTTAAATTCAGCAGATTGATAATGGCAACGCCTCTTGCGGTTCTGCCCGCTTCGGGAATTTCATAAGCCTTTAAGCGGTAAACCCTGCCCTGATTGGTAAAGAAATTCAGGTAGTGGTGGGTAGTCGTCATGAGAAGGTCTTCGATGTAATCCTCATCAATGGTCTGCATACCCTTAATTCCTTTGCCGCCTCTGTTCTGGGCTTTGAAATTATCCACGGTCATACGCTTGATGTAGCCTAATTTTGTCATGGCAATGACGGTATTTCCTCTGGGAACCAGGTCCTCCATGGAAATATCTAATTCGTCGTAGCCGATTTTACTTCTTCTGTCATCGCCGTATTTATCGGCAATGGCGGTAATTTCTGTTTTGATAACGCCAAGCAGGATGTTTTCATCTCCCAAAATAGCCTTTAATTCGGCAATTCTCTTGACCAGCTCCGCATGCTCGTTCTCAAGCTTCTCTCTTTCCAGACCTGTCAGAGCACGCAGACGCATATCAACGATTGCCTGTGCCTGTGCGTCGCTTAATTCAAAGCGCTCCATCAATCTTTCCTTTGCAACCTGCGCATTGGCGCTGCTGCGGATAATGGAAATCACTTCGTCAATGTAATCAAGGGCTTTTAACAGACCCTGTAAAATATGGTCTCTTTCTTCCGCCTTGTTCAAATCGTATTTGGTTCTTCTGGTAACAACATCTTCCTGATGCTTTAAGTAATTTTTCAGAATGTCCAGAAGGTTCATAACCTTGGGCTCGTTGTTGACAAGTGCCAGCATAATAACGCCGAAGGTATCCTGTAACTGGGTGTGCTTGTAGAGCAGATTTAAGATTACGTTGGCATTGACATCTCTTCTCAGCTCAATAACCACTCTGACACCTTCACGGTTGGACTCGTCGCGGAGGTCGGTAATGCCGTCGATTTTCTTTAATTTTACAAGCTCGGCAATCTTCTGGATGAGGTTTGCCTTGTTTACCATGTAAGGAAGCTCTGTTACAATAATCTGGGTCTTGCCATTGGGCAGGGTTTCAATATTGGTAACCGCACGCACTCTTACCTTGCCGCGGCCGGTACGGTAAGCTTCTTCGCTGCCTCTGGTACCCAAAATCAGACCGCCGGTCGGGAAATCCGGTGCTTTTACAATATCCAGCACTTCTTCGATTTCGGTATCTCTGCCTTCTTCCACTCTGTTGTCGATGATTTTTACAACAGCCTTTACCACTTCACGAAGATTGTGAGGCGGAATGTTGGTCGCCATACCTACGGCAATACCGGTGGTGCCGTTTACTAAAAGGTTGGGAAAACGGCTGGGAAGAACAACAGGCTCTTTCTCGGTTTCATCGAAGTTCGGGGTGAAATCAACGGTATCTTTGTTGATATCTGCAAGCAATTCCATGGAAATTTTGGAAAGGCGGGCTTCTGTATAACGCATTGCCGCCGCGCCGTCACCGTCCATGGAACCGAAGTTGCCGTGACCGTCTACAAGAGGATAACGGAAGTTCCAGTCCTGCGCCATGTTTACCAATGCACCGTAAATGGAGCTGTCACCGTGGGGATGATATTTACCCATGGTATCGCCGACGATACGGGCGCTCTTACGGTGAGGCTTGTCAGGACCGTTGTTAAGTTCAATCATGGAATAAAGCACTCTTCTCTGTACGGGCTTTAATCCGTCTCTTACATCGGGAAGGGCTCTTGCCGCGATAACGCTCATGGCGTAATCAATATAACAGGTTTCCATCGTTTTCTTAAGGTCCACTACATGAACCTTGTCAAACTGGTTTCCTTCCTGAATCTGGTCAAAAATATTGTCTTGCATATTCCCTCTCAATCTGCCCTAAAAGGGCTTTATCAGGATACATTTTTCTCTATCAGATATCCAAATTCTTAACAAACTTTGCGTTCTCTTCAATGAATTCTCTTCGGGGCTCTACCTTGTCGCCCATAAGAGTGGTAAAGGTAAGGTCGATTTCCGACTCGGTTTCCTCGTCGATATTGACGCGGAGAAGAATTCTTCTTTCCGGATCCATGGTGGTTTCCCAGAGCTGTTCCGCATCCATTTCGCCCAGACCTTTGTAACGCTGGATTTTATTGTTCTGGTCACGGCCTACTTCTTCCAGAATTTTGTTCAGCTCTTCATCGCTGTAGGCGTACCATACTTTTTTATTCTTCTCCAGCTTGTAAAGAGGAGGCTGCGCCAGGTAAACATGTCCCTGTTTAATCAGCTCCGGCATGAAACGGTAAAGGAACGTAAGCAGCAGGGTGCTGATATGGGCGCCGTCCACATCGGCATCGGTCATGATGATGATTTTGTGGTAACGGAGCTTGCTGATATCAAAGTCTTCATGAATACCGGTACCGAACGCGGTAATCATAGCCTTGATTTCCGCATTGGCATAAATCTTGTCCAGTCTCGCTTTTTCCACATTCAAAATTTTTCCCCGGAGAGGAAGAATTGCCTGGGTTGCACGGGCTCTTGCCGTCTTGGCGCTGCCGCCCGCGGAATCTCCTTCGACGATGTAAATTTCGCAGTTTTTCGGGTCCTTATCGGAGCAGTCTGCCAGTTTTCCGGGCAAGGACATGCCTTCCAGAGCCGTTTTTCTTCTGGTAAGCTCCCTTGCCTTTCTTGCCGCTTCCCTTGCTCTCTGCGCCAGAATTGATTTTTCGCAGATGGTCTTGGCAATGTTGGGGTTCTGCTCCAAGTAATAAGTAAGCTGTTCGGAAACAATATTGTCCACAGCGGTTCTTGCTTCGGAGTTGCCGAGCTTCTGCTTGGTCTGACCTTCAAACTGAGGCTCCTCAATCTTGACGCTGATAATTGCCGTCAGACCCTCTCTGATATCTTCGCCGGAAAGGTTTGCCTCACTGTCCTTTAAGAGCTTGGCGCTTCTGGCATAATCGTTGAAGGTTTTGGTGATGGCATTCCGGAAGCCCTGTAAATGGGTACCGCCTTCCGGGGTATTGATGTTATTTACGAAGCTGTATACAGACTCGGTGTAAGAGTCGTTGTGCTGGAAAGCCACTTCCACGTATACATTGTTCTTGGTGCCTTCAAAATAAAGCACATTTTCATAAAGAGCTTCCTTGCTTCTGTTCAAGTAGGTAACAAATTCCTTGATACCGCCTTCGTAATGGAACTCCATGACACGCTCTTTTTTATTCTTGAACTCTTCTTTTTCTTCTTCTCTTTCCTTCTCGTCATCGGGGAAAACTTCCATATTTTCGCTGTTGTCATTTTCCCTGTCTTCGTAGGCTCTTTCCAGAAGTGTCTGTATTTGGGCATTTTCATGGGTATCATCCGCAACACGGGTGTCCCTTAAAATAATGCGCAGACCCTTGGTAAGGAAAGCCATTTCCCGAAGTCTTGTCTTTAAAACATCAAAATCATAAACGGTGGTTTCCTGAAAAATAGTGGCATCCGGCTTAAAGGTAACCTTGGTACCGGTCTTTTCTTTTTCACAGGTGCCAATCTGCTTTAACGGATAGCAGGTATGGCCTTTTTCATAACGCTGCTTGTAAACCTTTCCGTCCTGGCAGATTTCTACTTCCAGCCAGTCGGACAAAGCATTTACAACGGATGCGCCTACACCGTGCAGACCGCCGGAAACCTTGTATCCTCCGCCACCGAATTTACCGCCCGCATGCAGAATGGTAAATACCACTTCTACCGCCGCAATACCGGCTTTGTGGTTAATGCCGACGGGAATACCGCGGCCGTTATCGATAACCGTAATGGAATTGTCGGGATTTATGATGACTTCGATGGTATCACAATAACCTGCAAGAGCTTCATCCACCGCATTGTCCACGATTTCATAAACAAGGTGATGCAGACCTCTTGAAGAGGTAGAACCAATATACATACCCGGTCTTTTTCTTACAGCTTCCAATCCTTCCAAAATCTGAATTTGGTCGGCGCCATATTCATTTTCCACTGCTGTATTGTTTAAGACTTCCTTACTCATTTATCCTCCAATCCGCCGCCGAAGGCGGCTGCCGCTTCAAAATTTAATTTTCTGAAGTAACAATTCCGTTTAAAACCTTGAAAATCTTATTCATTTCCACTCTGTTGTTGACAAATTCCTCAAGACCCGTACAGGTAATAATGGTTTGTATATCGCCGATACCGTTTAAGAGGAAATTCTGTCTGTTGCTGTCAAGCTCGGATAACACATCATCCAGTAAAAGGATGGGCGTATCTTTCGTAATCTTTTTTATCAGCTCTATTTCCGATAATTTCAGGGAAAGAGCCGCTGTTCTCTGCTGTCCCTGGGAACCGAACCTGCGGATATCAATGCCGTTTGCATAAAACGAAAAGTCATCTCTGTGAGGACCTACCGTAGTCTGCTTTAACTTGATATCCTTATCCTGAGCCGCCCGCAGGGACGCCTCGAAATTTTCAATCTCCACATCCGGTTCGTATACAATTTTAAGCTCTTCCTTATCACCGGAAAGCCTCTTATGTATGTCATAAATAATTTCGTTTAACTGCTCCACAAACACTTTTCTTCTTTCGATGATTTTGCTGCCGAAAGAAACAAGCTGGGAGTCCCAAATCATCAGGGTATCCTTCAAATCCGGGCGGAAATATAAATCCTTTAACAGCTTATTGCGCTGATTGGCAATCTTATTGTAATGGTTCAGATTGTAAAGATAAAAGCTGTCCAACTGGCACAGTTCCATATCCACAAATCTTCTTCTCTCCGCGGGACCGTTTTTTATGATGCTCAAATCCTCCGGTGAGAAAAACACAACATTGCAAAGCCCAAGCAAATCTGCCGCTTTTTTTATCTTGTTACCGTCAATGGCAATTCCCTTGGATTTATTCTTGCGGAGGTGCATATCCACTCTGGTTTCCACACCATCTTTTTCCAGATAGGTGCGGATATGCGCTTCCTCTTTATTAAAATTTACAATCTCTTTGTCTTTGCTGCTTTTATGAGATTTTGTAGTGGCTGCTACATAAATGGACTCCAGAATATTGGTCTTTCCCTGTGCATTGTCCCCGTAAAGGATGTTGGTTCCCTTATCGAACTGAATATCAAGAAATTCATAATTTCTGTAATCCGCCAGTTCCAGTCTCTTAATAATCAAAGTCTTTATCCTTTACTAATTTTAATCTGTTTTCCTTCAAATTCGACGATATCTCCGTCGTAAAGCTTTCTGCCGCGGCGCTCATCCACCTCGCCGTTTACTTTTACAAGACCGTCCTGAACAGCAAATTTGGCATCCACGCCGGACTCACATAAATTTGCCGCTTTCAGAGCCTGTCCCAGCTTAATAAAATCATCTCTTAAATAAAGAGTTTCCATTTTTTTCCTTTCAAGTCAGATACCCGAAATTGCTTTTTCACAATTTAGCTGACTGTCGTAAAGTTTACAGGTAAAATCAGATAGATGTAGCTCTCGGTTGCATCCTTGATGAAGCAGGGAGCCTTCGGATTTACCAGATAAATATAGATTTCTTCATCATCAACGACACGAAGGGCATCGATTAAGAACTTGGGATTGAAACCAATCATCATGTCACGGCCGCTCTTTTCAATGTCGATTTCTTCGTTCATGCTGCCGATGATGGAATTGATTTTTAATTCCATGGAGCCGTCGCCTATGGTAATGATAATGGGCTTTTTATCTCCCTCTTTTACCAGAAGGGTAGCTCTGTCGATACAGCTTAAGAATTCCTTCTTGTTAATTCTTACTTTGGTTTCGTAATCGCTGGAAAGCATCTGCTCAATCTTGAAGTATTCGCCTTCAATCAGTCTGGAAACCACAACCGTATTTTCAAACTCAAATAAAATATGCTTCTGGGTAAAGAAGATGTTTACGTCCTTATCCGCATCACCGGGTAAAATCTTGCTGATTTCGTTTAAGGTCTTGCCGGGAACGATAACCTTCTTGGGAGCGTATTCATTCTTCAAATCAATCTTGCGGATGGAAATTCTGTGTCCGTCCAGGGAAACAACCTTCAGTTCTGAACCGTTGATATCAAAAAGCTCACCGGTCATAATCTTGTTGGTGTCGTTGTCCGCAATAGAGAAGATGGTCTGTCTGACCACTTCCTTTAAGGTGTACTGGGAAATTACCACACAGTCGTTCTTCTCAATGGAAGGAAGATAGGAGAAGTCCTCTCCGGATTTGGCAATAATCGTAAATTTAGATTTTTCACAGGTAATAATGGTCTTAAAGCTGTCGTCTGTTTCAATGATAACATCATTGTCAGGAAGCTTTCTTACAATATCAAGGAAAATCTTGGCATCCAGGGCAATGGTACCTTTTTCCAGAATATTACCTTCAATCACGGTTTCTATACCTAATTCCATATCATTGGCGGTAAATTTAATAGTACCGTCCTTTGCTTCTACCAGAATACATTCCAGAATAGACATGGTAGTTTTATTGGGAACCGCTTTGGAAACAATCTGCAATCCATTTAAAAGACCTTGTTTGGAACAAATAAACTTCATTGTGTATAACTCCCTTCTCTGAAAACAAGTAACTGCAAGCGTACGCTTTTATAAATAAATATATAAATATTTAAGAGTATCCTTAGTAATGGATGTTGATATGTGTAAAACTCTCTTTATTATAGCATTTATAAGGAAAAAATGATAGTACAACATGGTGGAAAAGCCCAAAACAGCATATGGATAACTCTGAACTTATTCACACCGTTTCTGAAGCCCTTAAAACGGTCAGAAAACTTATTCACATGCCTTTCTTCTTTTTACACAGGTTACCCACAGTATAACCACTGAAAGAGGTGGACAACTTTCTTAAAAAAGAAGAGCAGTGTTGATAAAAAAAGTTAAACCGGACTCAGTTTCTTCTTAATAATATCAATCTTGTTGTTTAAGTCCTCGTCCGTTTTGATGCCGTCGGCAATGGTATTCACACCGTGGATAATGGTGGTGTGGTCCTTTTTGTTTAATATCTTGGCGATGTTCTGGTAGGAGAGGTCCGTGTATTCCCTGCACAGATACATGACAATCTGTCTGGTAAGAGCCAGGTCTGCGGTTCTCTTCTTGGAAACAATGTCCTCCGGCTTCACACCGAAATGTTCGGAAACTACATTAATAATAAGCTCCGGTGTAATTTCCTTCTGCTTGTCCGGGGAAATGATGTCCTTTAAGGCTTCTTCCGCAAGCTCTAAGGAAGGATTTACCTTATTTAATTTGGAGAAAGCGATAATCTTGTTGAAGGCGCCTTCCAGTTCCCGGATATTGGACTTGATGTTGGTGGCAATATAGTTGATGATGTCTTCGTCAATCTGCATGGAGCAGTTTTCTGCATTTTTACGAAGAATAGCCATTCTGGTTTCGTAATCGGGCGGCTGGATATCGGCAATCAGTCCCCATTCAAAACGGGAGCGGAAACGTTCATCCAAAGTTTCCATTTCCTTGGGAGGTCTATCGGATGAAAGAACAATCTGTTTGCCGGCAGCATGCAGGACATTGAAGGTGTGGAAAAATTCTTCCTGTGTACTTTCCTTACCTATAATAAACTGTACGTCATCGACCATCAGCACATCCACGGTACGGTACTTGTCGCGGAGCTTTGTCATGGCTGCCGCATTACCGCTACGGATGGACTCGATTACTTCGTTGGTAAATTCTTCGGAAGTGACATAGAGTACCTTGGTGTCGGAGTCCTTTTCCAAAAGAAAATGACCGATGGAATGCATAAGGTGGGTCTTGCCCAGTCCGGCTCCTCCGTAAAGGTAAAGAGGGTTGTATGCTTTTCCGGGAGATTCCGCTACCGCAAGGCAGGCGGAATGTGCAAACTTGTTGTTGCTTCCTACTACGAAGGTATCGAATTTATATTTGGGATTTAAATTGGCTGCTTCATAATTGATATTGTAAACGGGAGAGGGTGTAGCAAACTCTTCCCCGTTTAATAAAGAAGAAACATCTTTTTCAATCACAAATTCTACATTATAAGTATGGTCAAACATCTCTGAGATGGTGACCTGAAACAGGGATTTGTATTTGGAGTTGATATATTCGGACATACCTGCGTTGACATCCGGAATAATAATGTAAACCACTTCATCCTTGACGCAGCATTCCTTCAGCGGTTTAATCCATGTTTCAAAGGAAACATTGGAAATGTTGAATTCATTCCGCATTTTGTCCGTTATTTCATCCCATTTTTCACTAATAAAATCCATTTTAAAACCATGCCTTTCCGAAACTTTGCCCTATTTACCATAATAATATAAATCCTGAAATAATTCAAATGGAAGTTATCAGCAAAGTTATCCACAATATGTTGATAACTCTGTTTATAAGTCCACTTTCGGGAAAGAGTGAAAGAAAAATATGTGTATAACTCCGAAAAATATAATCACATAAAAAATGCCCGAAAATAAATAAAAAAATTATGTTTTACACACAAGATACACACCCAAAAGCAAAGTTATCCACAAGTTATACACAATATGTGGATTTTTTTAGGGAAAAATAAGGTGGATAAAATGCCTGTGGATAACTCTGAAAAAATTTTTTAAATAAAAAAAAACCTTGATTTTGCTTGACATTGCGCTGTTTATTAAGTACAATCAATATGCTATTTTCCAATAAAATGAATATCAGAATACCTTTATATATAAGGTTATGAAAGAGGAGGTGTTAAAGTATGAAGATGACATTTCAGCCTAAGAAGAGATCCAGATCTAAGGTTCATGGATTCAGAGCCAGAATGAGTACTCCCGGCGGAAGAAAGGTTTTGGCAGCAAGACGTGCAAAAGGAAGACATAAATTATCCGCATAGGTCACAGCAATGTGACCTATTTCTCTTATTAGTGAGAAAGGCATGGTTAACGAATGCAGTTTTCGGAATCACTAAAAAAAAATCATCAGTTTCAGTTTGTTTATAAAAACGGCAGGTTCCGCGCCAACAAATACCTTGTAATGTATGTAAAGGAAAATGGCTTAGGTAAAAACAGGGTGGGAATCAGTGTCAGTAAAAAAGTAGGTAACAGTGTCGTAAGACATCATGTGACCCGGCTTTTGAGAGAAAGCTACCGGTTGCATGAAAATATATTCAATAGTGGTTTGGATATAGTGGTGGTAGCAAGAAAAGGAGCGGCGGAGGTTGGATATTACGAAATCGAAAGCGCACTTCTTCATCTGGCAAAGCTACACGAAATAATTAAAGTATATTTATGAAAAAATTTTTAATCAGTCTCATAAAATTCTACAGGAAATATATTTCTCCCATGAAGCGTACAAAATGTCCCTATTATCCTACCTGTTCCCAGTACGGACTGGAAGCGGTGGAAAAATACGGCGCCCTGAAAGGCGGAGCGCTTGCTGCCTGGAGAATATGCAGGTGCAATCCTTTCTCTAAAGGGGGATATGACCCTGTTCCTTGATTTTTTCAGCAGAAAGGAAAGAGATGACAAGTATTGTTTTAACCAGTTGTGGTAATTTACCGATTATTAAGCAGGTTGCCTGGTTACTTGGACAAGTCATGAACGCACTCTTCAATGTGCTTGATTTGATTGGTATCCCAAATATCGGACTTGCTATTTTTTTATTTACCATCATCGTTTATTTACTGATGATGCCCCTTACCATCAAACAGCAGAAGTTCTCTAAATTATCTGCCAAGATGAACCCGGAATTACAGGCTATCCGTAATAAATACAAAAATCGTACCGATACCGATTCCCAGATGCAGATGAATGCGGAAACCCAGGCGGTTTACGCAAAGTACGGCGTTTCTCCTACCGGCAGTTGTCTGCAGCTCTTTATTCAGATGCCTATTCTGTTTGCACTGTATGAAGTAATTTACAGCATTCCTTCTTATGTAACCAAAATCGGAAATGCTTTCAGCAGTGTGGCAAGCGAAATCATCAGCAGTGGAAAGGTTTCCGCTTTCGTGGAAAGTGTAAAAGGCGCTTCTACTTATGTAACCAATGTGGACAACGTAACGGAAAGCACTTTGATTAATGCGTTAAACAGAGTCAACTATTCCGACGTAGAAGTATTTATCAACAGCAATTTTGCAGGAAACACAACCGTTGCAGAAGGTATGAGCCAGATTGAGAAGTACAATTCTTTTCTGGTAAAGGGCTTCAGCCTTGCAAACTCTCCTTCTTCCGTTATCAATGCTTTCTTTAAATCCGGAAACGCAGGCAAGATTACCGTAGCTATGTTAATCATTGCCATTGCCATTCCTGTATTATCAGCTGTTACCCAGTGGGTCAATGTAATGCTGATGCCGAAGCAGGAAACCGGAAACGGCAACGGCGATATGGCAGACACCATGGCATCTTCCATGAAGACCATGAACATGATTATGCCTCTTATGTCAGCTTTCTTCTGCTACACATTACCGGCAGGTCTTGGTCTTTACTGGATTAGCGGTTCCCTGGTAAGAAGTGTACAGCAGGTTCTCATCAACAAGCACATTGATAAAATGGATTTGGATGAAGTCATTGCCAGGAATGCCGGCAAGAGCGCCAAGAAGATGGAAAAGCTTGAGAAAAATCAGGCGAAGCTGCAGCAGTATGCCAATATGAGTACCAAGAATATGGGCGGTACCGTAAGCACCAAGAATTATACGACAAAAACCACGGACTCCAAGACTGCCAACACCGATAATAAGGAAGTTAAGAAGACTCCTTCCTCCGGTGCAAAGCCCGGAAGTCTGATGGCAAAGGCAAATCTTGTAAAAGATTACAATGAAAGAAACAATAAAAACTAATTTCGTTAAAATTTCATAGGAGGTATTTGGGATGGAATATAAAGAGTTCTCAGCAAAAACAGTGGATGACGCCATTACAGCGGCATGTCAGGATTTTTTCGTAACAAGCGATAAACTGGATTATGAAGTCTTAGAAGAAGGTTCTTCCGGATTTTTAGGAATCGGCGTTAAGCCCGCTGTCATCAAGGCAAGAGTAAAAGAAGAAAAAGAAATTGTCAAAGAAACCGTAAAAGAGCCGGTTAAGGAAGTTCTGAAAGAAGAAAAGACATTTGCAAAAGAAACTGCAAAGGTTTCCAATGTAGATGCAAAGGAAGTGGAAGAAGCAGCAAAGAAGTTCTTAAGCGAAGTATTTGATGCTATGGAAATGGAAGTTATCGTAGATGCCAAGTACAACGATGCTGACAAAACTCTTGATATTGATATGAGAGGCGAAGAAATCGGTATTCTTATCGGTAAAAGAGGACAGACCCTTGACTCTTTACAGTACTTAGTATCCTTAGTGGTAAACAGAGGTCAGGCAGATTATATCCGTGTTAAACTGGATACCGAAAATTACAGACAGAGAAGAAAAGAAACTTTGGAAAACCTGGCAAAGAATATTGCTTATAAGGTAAAGAGAACAAAGAGACCTGTTTCTTTAGAGCCTATGAACCCTTACGAAAGAAGAATTATTCATTCAGCATTACAGAATGATAGATATGTAACCACACACAGCGAAGGGGAAGAACCTTTCAGAAGAGTTGTTGTGTCTTTGAAAAAATAATGCGATGGAGCTGTAGTACCGGGGCAGAAACTGCCTTTTGTAGGGAGGCAGCTCCTATTTTTTTAGAAATTAAAAGGGATTGTACTATGAATACAGATACGATTGCTGCGATTGCTACGGCGCTTTCGGACTCCGGTATCGGCATTATCCGTATCAGCGGACCGGAAGCGGTGGAAAAAGCAGATTTATTTTATAAATCCAAAAACGGGAAATTTCATCTGAAGGATGCAGAAAGCCACACCATTCACTATGGTTTTGTAACGGATGAAGAGGGTAATATTTTAGATGAAGTAATGGTAAGCGTTATGCTTGCTCCAAAAAGTTATACCACAGAGGACACCGTGGAAATAAACTGCCACGGCGGTGTTCTTATGATGCAGCGGATTTTGGAAAGAGTGTTGCGGACAGGCGTCAGAATGGCAGAGCCGGGAGAGTTTACCAAAAGGGCTTTCCTTAACGGAAGAATGGACCTTTCCGAAGCGGAAGCGGTAATGGATGTCATTCATGCACAAAATGAACTGGCATTAAAATCCTCTGTCAGCCAGTTAAAGGGAGCTGTTTCCAAAAAAATAAAAGAGATGAGAAGTGAAGTGATTTATGAAATCGCTTTTATTGAGTCCGCTTTAGATGACCCCGAACATATCAGTCTGGACGGTTACCCGGAAAGACTTTCTGAAAAAATAGAGGAACTGTTAAAAGAAACCGATAAGCTGATTTCTTCTTCCAAGGACGGCAAGTTTTTAAAGGAAGGTATTAAGACCGTCATTTTAGGAAAACCCAATGCCGGTAAATCTTCCTTCTTAAATGTTTTGTCCGGTGAAGAAAAAGCGATTGTAACGGACATTGCCGGAACCACCCGTGATGTTCTGGAAGAACAGATAAGGCTGGACGGCATTGCCTTGAATGTGATAGATACCGCCGGTATCCGGGAGACAGAGGATACGGTGGAAAAAATCGGTGTGGAAAAAGCCAAAAAATATGCGGAGAATGCGGATTTACTCTTATACATGGTGGACTCCTCCGTTCCCTTTGATGAAAATGACGAAGAAATCAGAACTATTTTAAGGGACAGAAAAGCCATTCTTCTGATGAATAAGTCCGATTTAAGTCAGGCAATTACAGAAGAGGATATACGAAATTTTCTTAAGGACATCGAAATTCCCATCGTGAAGATTTCCGCAAAGGAAGCTTCCGGCATCGAAGAATTTAAGAAACTTATCAAGGACATGTTTTTTGAAGGTAAGATTTCTTTTGAAAATGAAATTTATATCACGAACCTGCGTCACAAGGAAGCCCTGCAGCAGGCAAAAGAGTCATTTTTAATGGTTAAGAAAAGTCTAAAAGACGATATGCCGGAAGATTTTTATTCCATCGATTTGATGAGCGCCTATACTTCTCTGGGTAATATTATCGGAGAAGAGGTTTCCGATGATTTAGTAGATGAGATTTTTTCAAAGTTTTGTATGGGAAAATAAAAAGTGTATGTTATAATATAAAGATAAGTTATGAAAGGCATGGTTATAAAAATGTCAGCGGATGAAAAAAAACGTTTTATCATGGATAAAGTAGATGTTTGTGTCATAGGTGCCGGTCATGCCGGTTGTGAAGCGGCTCTGGCATGTGCAAGACTGGGACTGGAAACCGTTATTTTTACGGTAAGCGTGGACAGCATTGCCCTGATGCCCTGCAACCCCAATGTAGGCGGTTCTTCCAAGGGACACCTGGTAAGAGAAATTGATGCTCTCGGCGGAGAAATGGGAAAGAACATTGATAAAACTTTTATTCAGTCCAAAATGCTGAATGTTTCCAAAGGACCTGCCGTACACTCCCTTCGTGCCCAGGCGGACAAGGCGGAATATTCCAGAGCCATGCGTAAGGTTCTGGAAAATCAGGACCACCTCACCATCAAGCAGGCAGAAGTCTGTGAGATTTTATGGGAAGAGGAAGAAGATAAGGATACAAAGGAGCTCAAGAAAAAATTGACCGGTGTGGTTACTTATTCGGGAGCCGTTTATGAATGTAAAAGAGTTGTTTTATGTACCGGTACTTATTTAAGGGCAAGGTGTCTTTGCGGAGAAGCCATTACCTATACCGGTCCCAACGGATTACAGCCGGCAAACCATCTTCCGGACAGCTTAAAGGAAATGGGCATTGAGCTTCGCCGGTTCAAAACCGGTACTCCTGCCAGAATGGATAAGAGAAGTATTGATTTTTCCAAGATGGAAGAACAGTTCGGGGATAAGGAAATCGTTCCTTTTTCTTTCTCCACTGACCCGGAGTCCATTCAAAAAGAGCAGGTTTCCTGTTATTTGACCTATACAAATGAAAAAACACATGAAATTATTCGGTCTAATCTTGACAGATCCCCCATTTATGCGGGTATTATAGAAGGTACAGGGCCAAGGTATTGTCCCTCTATCGAAGATAAGGTTGTGAAGTTTGCAGATAAGGACAGACATCAGGTATTTATCGAACCGGAAGGTCTGCATACCAATGAAATGTATGTGGGTGGTATGTCTTCTTCTTTACCCGAGGAAGTACAGCTTGCCATGTACCGGACGGTGCCGGGACTGGAGCATTGCAAAATTGTCAGAAATGCTTATGCGATTGAATATGACTGTATCAATGCCAAGCAGCTTTATCCCACACTGGCTTTCAAAAAGGTAAACGGTCTTTATGCAGGCGGTCAGTTTAACGGAAGCAGCGGCTACGAAGAAGCAGCGGCCCAGGGACTGATGGCTGGACTTAATGCGGCTCTTTCCCTGCTCGGCAAAAAAGAAATTGTACTGGACAGGTCACAGGCTTACATTGGTGTGCTTATTGACGACCTGGTAACGAAGGATAACAGAGAGCCTTACCGTATGATGACTTCCCGTGCAGAATACCGTCTTCTTTTAAGACAGGACAATGCAGATTTAAGACTCCGGAAAATCGGCTATGAAGCAGGTCTTGTTTCCAAAGAAGATTACGAAAAGCTTTTGCATAAAGAAGAGCTTATCAAAGAAGAAATCGAACGTCTTAAAAATACCAAAGTGGGCGGTTCCCAGAAAATTCAGGAATTTCTTACAGCACATGAAAGCAATCCTTTGAAGAATGCCGTTTCTTTGGCTGACCTTATGTGCAGACAAGAATTATCTTATGAACTGCTTGCGGAAATTGATGAGAAAAGACCTGAACTGCCGAAGGATGTGGTAGAGCAGGTAGAAATAGAATTGAAATACGAAGGCTATATTGAAAGACAGTCCCGTCAGGTGGAGCAGTATAAAAAAATGGAAAAGAAGCTTCTGCCTGCGGACATTGATTATGATGATGTACCCAGTCTTCGTATTGAGGCAAGACAGAAATTAAAGGAGTTCCGTCCGGTTTCCGTGGGACAGGCTTCCAGACTTTCTGGTGTATCTCCGGCGGATATTTCTGTTTTACTGGTATATTTAGAGCAAAGAAATCATCAGCATAAATAATAGTAACAGGAAAGGCATGGATTTTTAATGTATCGGACCGAACAGTTTGAAGCAGACTTAAAGGAATTAGGTATCACGTTGACACCGGAACAAATTCAGAAATTTATCCGCTATTACGAAATGCTGACGGAATGGAATGAAGTTATGAATTTAACTGCCATTACCGATTATGATGAAGTGATGAAGAAGCATTTCATTGACAGTCTTTCTTTGGTGAAAGCATATGATTTATCCGGTGATATTTCTGTGATTGATATCGGAACCGGTGCCGGATTTCCCGGTCTGCCGTTAAAGATAGCTTTTCCCAATCTGAAGATTACTCTTTTGGACTCTTTGCAGAAACGCGTTAAATTCTTAAACGCAGTCATAGACGAATTATCTCTTACAGATATAGATACCATACATGGACGTGCAGAGGATTATGCCAAGCCGGCTTTGCTCCGGGAAAAGTTTGATTTGTGTGTTTCCCGTGCAGTAGCAAATATGACAACACTGTCAGAATTTTGTTTGCCTTTTGTAAAGGTAGGCGGCATGTTTATTTCTTATAAATCCGAGAAGATTACGGAAGAAATGAAACAGGCGGAAAAGGCTATTGCTATTCTGGGCGGCAAAGTAAAGAGCCAGACGGAAATTTATCTTCCCGACTCCGATATTTACCGTAATCTGTTTGCGATTGAAAAGGTAGCTGCCTGTCCAAAAAAATATCCACGTAAAGCAGGACTTCCTGCAAAAGAACCTTTACACTGACGACTGTGCTGCTTTGCAGACATTTTTACCCGGAGGAAGGTAAATATGGCAAATGAGAGCAAAACATCTTTATTGGAAATTTATCAGAGTTTTTTAGATGAAGCAGAACTTCTGGAAAGTGAAATCAAAGAAAATGAGTTTTCCATAGAAGAAACAACCGATTATCTTGACCAGTTATATAATAAGGAAACCGAAGACTTCAAAGTATTCAGTCCGAGAAATGTATTGAATACCCAGAAGAAAGAAATTGAAAATAACAAGGCGAAAATAGAAAAGCTTCAGAACACCAACAGTTACCTGAAGGAAAGATTGAGGAAAATAAAAGTTTATCTGGAAGCATTGGAAGATGCACTGGATGAAAAAAGAGAAAAGAAAATAACGCCGGATTATTCTATTATAGATGTGCAGGTAAAGGAAAGGAAAAGAATAGCCCAGGATTTACACGATACCACTTTACAGAATTTAACCTATCTGATTTATAAAGTGGAGTTGATAAAGAGATATATGGAAATGGATGTTTCACGTGCAAAAGTGGAACTTATCTCAATGGACGAAAACTTACGGAATATGCTGGGTGAACTGAGGGATACCATATACAGTATTCATCCCATACATTTTTATGATGTAGGATTTCAAAAGTCAGTAGAAGAATTTTTTGATAAATTAAAAGAAAGATATCCTGATTATACTTATAATATAGAAATCTATTCTGATGAAATAGAAAACGCAATATTACAGCTTTCTATTTTCCGTATAATGCAGGAAGCTTGCAATAATGCAGTGGTACATTCTAAGGGAAATGTTTTACAGGTAAAATTCAAGAAGGAGGTAAATGACTACTATTTATTCATAAAGGATAACGGCGTTGGGTTTCAGGGGGAAAGTGAACATAAATCCAACCACTATGGTTTATCCATTATGAAAGAAAGAACACAACTGTTAGGGGGAAAGTTAGACATTCAAAGTGATGACAGGGGAACTGAAATTACAGTCAGAATACCAATATCATAATCATTAATTTTCAGGGAGTAAAATATATAAGGGAGGGAGTCTATGAAGAACAAAAAAATCGAAGTTATGATAGTAGATGATTTTGCCTTGATAAGGGCTGGACTGAAGAATTTATTAGAATTGGACGGTTCTATGAAAGTAATTTCTGAAGCACAGGATTGTACAGATTGTCTGAAAAAGTTGAATGAAAAATTACCGGATATTTTATTATTGGATATAAATATGCCGAACAAAAACGGATTGGAAGTATTACAGGAAATCCGCAGCAATGAAATACCTATTAAGGTAATGATGCTGACAATACATAATGAAATAGACTATCTGCTCAGAGCAATTGAAATAGGAGCGGATGGTTATGCTTCCAAAAATATAAAGTTTGAAGAATTAAAAGAGGCTATTGATTTAATTGTTCAAGGAGAAAGTTTTATTCAA
>CAVHWP010000027.1:0-34869 GCA_963639875.1 Bacteroidaceae bacterium | reverse complement strand
TAGCTCAGTTGGTAGAGCAGAGGACTGAAAATCCTCGTGTCACTGGTTCGATTCCGGTTCTGGGCATTTATCATGTAAAAAAATAAGGAGCACTAGCTCAGTCGGTAGAGCACTTGACTTTTAATCAAGTTGTCGGGGGTTCGAATCCCCCGTGCTTCACGAAAAAAAGAGACCTTTGAAGGGTCTCTTTTTTGTGGAAAAAACCAGTATTTATGCGAGTTTCCGTGTGCGACGTCGCACAAAATTCCGGGCAAGAAAATAATTGAAAATACGTCAAAATATATGTAGTCAATTAGTAGTCAGAACCCTGTATGTAGTCAGTAGTGTAGTCAAAAAATAGGGAGATTGCTCTCCCTATAAAATCTTTTCTTATATGGCTGTTCGCACCATCCCAGGACGGATGTCGGACAGCTTTTTCTTTGCGTTCTCCCGCTCCTCATCCAGTTGGGCATATACTTTCAATATCATTTTCTCATCGGCATGCCCCATTAGGTCTACAGCTTTCTTTAGGGTAATCCCTGAATAGTATAAAATAGTTGCATAGTTATAGCGGAACACTCTGGAGGTTAAGCCGGTTATTGGTTCCGGCACGTCATCTGTGGAAACAGCAGCATTCATTTTACGGACAATGACTTCACAGGCATCGTAGAAGTGCGATTTACTGTAGGGCTCGCCAGAGTAGGTGAAGAGGTACGTGCCGCCCTGTTTCCGGATGCGGAGTACATAGAATCGCACTTCGTCTACAAGAAATTCCGGGATAGGTATTCTTCGGAAGCCGTTGGCAGTCTTGGGGGCATCCTTCAGCTCTGCTCGGTTATTTTTGAAAATCAAAGCATGCCGCACTATCACTTCCTCACTTTGCAGGTCTATATCATCCACATGCAGTGCCAGTAGTTCGCCAAGGCGGAGCCCACAGCCAAACAAGAGCATTACCAGAAGGTGCTCTTCCGGGTCGAAGGCAGCAGTATTGAGGGCCTGCTCTTCCAGAGGTGTCAGTATCCGCCTTTTAGGAGGAGCATACTTTGGCATGGTTATTCGGACCCACGGATTTTCTGCGATAAGATGGTCGGCTACGGCAGAGTCCAGTATCTGCTTTAACACAATCTTAATCAGCTCACAGGTCCGGGGATGGTCGGAGTGTTCATTGATGATTGCCTGGATGTCGGTTCGCTTGATGTCTGGCAGTTCCAGATCACCCAGCGCCGGGAATATGTAGAGCCGGAGCATGTCCTCATAGGTCTTTTGGGTGTTATACTCTCGGGTGGATTTATAGACCTCTACAAATTTATTGGCATAGGTTTCCAGGGTGTACTTTTTCTTTATGACAAATTTTCCTGTCTTGATGTTGGCTTTCAACTCATCTACCTTCTGCTCCAGTTCTTTGCTACTGGATGCATACAAAGGTATCCGGATAGGTCGGCCGGAGTCGTCATATTCTCCCGTGCATACCTGGGTGAAAAATCTCCCGTCCTTTCGGGGCTTATATCGGTTTTTCCTTGGCATAAAAATACCTCCTTCAGGGCATAAAAATGCCCGGAATACTTGCGATATACCGGGGAAAATGATACAATATGCTTGCTCAAGGCGTTGTATCGTTTCGATATATCGCTTCACTGCTCCGGTTCCAGCCGGGGCAGTTTTTTTTATAGGAAATTTCTCAAAACGTCAGAAATGGTGTATAATAGATTGGAAATAAAAAATGACATAACAAAAGAGCGAAGGGGGCTTCGCCATGACGTTGCTTATGAAGTTTTTTGTTTCGATTCAGGTAGGACTGCACTGTCTGACGATGGAGAAACTATGTTGCGAGAATGGAACTAACCATATCCCATAACCTTTCGATATCGTTCAAACAGTGCAGTTTTTTTGTGGTAAACTTCCAGAACCGACATGGAGGTACCACAACCAGGACAGCGTAAAGGGTCATACCCGAAAGAAAGAAGAATGGAAGTACGCCAATCCTGTATACCTGATAAAAATTTCCGCTTTTCAGGAGAAATACATCTGCGGAGCTTCTTCTCCTGCTTATGGTGCCTGGCATAGATACCATAGTAACGCAGCATCTTGAAATGTTTTTCGGGGATATGGATGATGAGGCGTTTGATGAAGTCCAGGGCGGGGATGCGTTCTTCGATGGTTTTGTTATCTTCGTGCCGTGTGTAATGAAAAGTAACAAATTCACCATCATATTTATCAATGCGGGAGGCAGCAATAACGGGACGTCCCAGGTATCTGCTGATGTATTTGATGGTCATATCAGGAGTGCAGGGGTTGGGTTTGGCACGGACATAGAAGCCTTCGGAATGATTTTTGTAGATATCATTTTTGATTTTCCGGAAAGAGGGGCCGATGGCTGAGACCATCTTTTCCAGAAGAACCTTTCGGAAAGCATTACGGAGAAAAGTATAGTCAAAGTGTTTAACAGCTCTCCAGGGAGAGATGTTGCCGGCACCCCCTTCCGAGATAAGGGCATGAATGTGAGGGTTCCATTTCAGGTCCCGTCCAAAGATATGAAGGACACAGATAAATCCGGGTGTAAAATTTTCGGCTTTATTGATTTTGGCAAACATGCGCAGGACGACATCGCGGACAGAAGAAAAAAGAAGACTGAGGAGTCTGCGGTCCTGGAGGAAAAAGATGCGTAATTCTTCAGGGATGGTGAAGACGCAGTGCCTGTGGACACAGGAGACGAGTTTACAGGACATATGGAAGGAGCGAAGCTGATTATACTTGTTGCCGCAGGTAGGACAGAAACGGCTGTGGCAGCGAAAAGGAACGAACTTGAGGTTACCACAATGGGAACAGCCGTACATGGTTCCCCCATAAGAAGGGTCGCCACAGTGAATCATCTTGTCGACATTTTCGATGACAGCAGGACGGGGATGAAGCTCGTAAATTATGTGTTCATAATAATCAGTAAAAATGGACTGTAATATATTCATAAAAGGATTTTACAATAAAGTGAGGAAAAGAAAAACCCCTTCCCCTCATGAATGAGGGGTTAGGGGAGCTGAGAGTGCCGCAGGCACTTTTTTATTGTCAAAAACCGGGAGTAGATTAAAATTGTCATGTTGTGGGACGAGAAAATTTATTGTATAATGGCTCTGCACATGATTTGGGAGAAAAATACACATGAAAAAAAATCAATCTACAAAAGAATACTTATTTGCTTTTAAGCAGACCATCCCTATTCTGCTGGGATACATTTTCCTCGGAATAGCCTTCGGACTTATGCTGCAGGATGCCGGATATAATTTTATCTGGGCATTTTTTATGAGCATTTTTGTGTACGCGGGAAGCATGCAGTTTATGCTGGTAACCCTGCTTGCCGGAGCACAGAGTCTGATGAATACGTTTGTTATGACACTGTTTATTAACGGACGGCATCTTTTTTACGGTCTGTCCTTTATTGAAAAATTCAGGGAGATGGGAAAAGCATTCCCTTATATGGCGTTTTCCCTGACGGATGAAACATATTCCGTTTTATGCAGTTTGAAAGTACCGGAAGGACTGAATGAAAAGAAGGTTTCGTTTCTGATTTCCTTATTTGACCATATATACTGGATAACCGGTTCGGTATTGGGAGCACTGATAGGACAGTGGCTTTCATTTGACAGCACCGGAGTTGATTTTTCCATGACGGCGTTGTTTGTGGTAATCGTCGTAAATCAGTGGTTGGAAAATAAGAAGCATTTTTCCACTTTGACAGGATTTTTAACGGCGCTTCTGGCATTGGCGCTGCTCGGACCGGACAGCTTTCTACTGCCGGCGCTTGCCTGCAGTACCATACTGCTGATTGTGTTCCGTAAACAGGCGGACAATCAGCCGAAAGAAGAGGAGGTAGCAAAGGCATGACACATTCTATTTTAATTATTGCGGTAAGTGCATTGACAACCATGGCAATCCGCTTTTTCCCTTTTCTGGTGTTTGGAAAACGAAAGGTGCCGGAGATTGTGCAGTATCTGGGACGAGTGCTGCCCTGTGCCATTATGGCAACACTGGTTGTGTATTGTTTAAAAGGAGTGACGTTATTTTTCGGCAACCACGGACTGCCGGAACTGATTGCCGTGGCGCTCGTGGTAGTTCTGCATCTTTGGAAAAAGAATACACTGTTAAGCATCGGCGTGGGAACTATCGTATATATGCTCCTTGTGCAGGTGATTTTTGTGTAAAGATTGATATATTTGGCTATGTTTTTATGATAAGAGATGCTATAATATGCCTATGGATAAAGTAAAGACGAGAAACGCACGACGTGCGGAAAGATGGAAACAAAATTACATAAAGCAAAGAAATCTTTACCGGGAAATCCAAAAGAATGCTTCCGATATTATCCAGTCGAAGAATTTTAACCGGACGAAGTTTCATGTGCAGCACGGAGATATGACGGTCAACAGCCACTGCATGAATGTGGCAAAGTACAGTCTGGCTATCAGTGATAAGCTTGCGAAAATGGGGATTCACTGTAAGCGCAACGAACTGGTGAGAGGCGCTTTGCTGCATGATTATTTTCTTTATGACTGGCATAAGCATCCGCATGTCGGAATTACCAATCTGCATGGATTCTGTCATCCGAGGAGAGCGCTTGAAAACGCCGAAAAGGAATACAATCTGACGCCACGGGAAAGGGACATTATTGTGAAACATATGTGGCCGCTTACCCTTGTGCCGCCTACCTGCAGGGAGTCATGGATTGTGACAACAGCGGATAAATGGTGTTCACTTCTGGAAACTTTCCATTTTCTGAAGGGGCATGGAGCCAAGAGAAAGGATACAACACAGGAAAATGAGTGAACTCTTTGAAAAGCTTTCTGCCTACGGAGAGTCGGATTATTATCCTTATCACATGCCGGGGCACAAAAGAAGACTCAAAACGGACACAATGCGGGAGTTTGCTCAGATAGATATTACGGAAATAGACGGCTTTGACAATCTGCACGATGCGCGGGGGATTTTGAAGTGGGTACAGGAAGAAGCAGCGGTAGTTTACGGCGCGGAGGAAAGCTTTTTTCTGGTAAACGGCAGCACGGCAGGAATATTGACGGCAATCAGTACGGTGGTCAGTCCCGGTGGAAAAATACTGATGGTGCGCGGTGCGCATAAGTCCGCCTATCATGCAGCCTATCTGCGGGACTTGCAGATAGCCTATCTGTGTCCGGGTGTTCATCCTTTGTTTGGCTGCAATCTGCCGGCAACGGCAAAGGAAGTGGAAGAAGCTTTGCAGCAAACGCCGGATGTGCAGGCTGTTTTTATCGTAAGCCCCACTTACGAAGGGCTTGCCGCGGATGTGAAAAGCATTGCGGAGGCAGCGCATAAAAGAAATATTCCCCTGATTGTGGATGAGGCCCATGGGGCACATCTGGGATTTGACGGCATGTGGCCGGAAAGCAGTGTAAAGCAGGGAGCGGATTTGGTGATACAGAGTCTTCACAAAACGCTGCCGGCACCGACGCAGACAGCTATCCTGCATGTAAATGGAAATCTTGTGGACAGGAGCAGGCTGCGGAGATTTCAGGGAATTTATCAGACCTCCAGCCCATCTTATATTTTTATGGCAGCCATGGAAGATGCCATTGTGACAACGAGCGCAAACCGTGAGAAATTATTTGGGGATTTCTGGGAATACTGGAAAGGGATGACAGAGAGTCTTTCTGCATGCTGCAATCTGGTTTTCATGAAAGAAAAAAATTCCGACCCGGGTAAACTGGCAGTCATGGATAGAACCGGCTTTCTGGACGGAGAGCAGCTCTACGAAATGCTTCTTCATAAATATCATTTGCAGCCGGAAATGGCGGCGGGCAGGTATGTGCTTGCCATGTTTACGGTCGGCGATACGAAAGAAGGGTATGAGCGGCTGACAAAAGCGCTGCTGGAAATTGATGCGTATATTACTGCGGAGAGAGCCAAAATAGCGGATACAGGCACGCAGCCCGCAGAGGAAAACAGAATGGCAGATGCCGTCACGCCGGTTTGTATACAGAAAAGGACGCAGGCGGTGATGGGCATTGCACGAGCCTGGGATGCGCCGAAAGAGTGGGTTCTGCTTAAGGATGCGGAAGGAAAAACCGCAGGTGAGTATGTGAATTTATATCCCCCCGGAAGCCCTATTATAGTGCCCGGAGAGATATTTACAAAAGACATTCTGACGGAGATTACTGCTTACAGACAGCAGGGATTTCATGTGCAGGGTATAAAAGAAATAGATAACAACATATATGTGAGTACAATCGCATAAAAGACGGAAAGTGAGGAGACAAAACATGAGAAAAACAAAAATTATCTGTACAATTGGTCCTGCCAGTGAGAGCGAGGAGAAATTACGGGAGCTGATGTTAGCGGGCATGAATGTGGCTCGTTTCAACTTTTCCCACGGAACACATAAAGAGCAGCTTGTGAAATACAATCGTGTCTTAAAAGTACGTGAGGAGCTGCATCTTCCGGTAGCTACTCTTCTGGACACCAAGGGACCCGAAATCCGTCTGCGTGATTTTGAAGGCGGTAAGGTAGAGTTAAAGTCCGGCCAGAAATTTGTACTGACCACGGATGAGATTATGGGTACGGCGGAAAGAGCCACCATTTCCTATAAAAATCTCAAGAATGATATTGAAGTCGGCATGACAATTTTAATCGACGACGGTCTGATTGAGATGGTTGTGGAAGAGATTACCGGCAGCGATATCGTATGTAAAGTTGTAAACGGCGGTTTTGTTTCCAACCACAAGGGCGTCAATGTGCCGGGTGCCATTTTATCCATGCCTTATATCAGCGAGGTTGACAGAGACGATATTATTTTCGGCATTGAGCATGGCTTTGATTTTATCGCGGCTTCTTTTGCCCGTACCAAGGAAGATATTTTACAGGTACGTGCAATCCTGAAAGAGTACAACAGCCCCATGCAGATTATTGCCAAGATTGAAAATATGCAGGGAATTGACAACTTAAAGGAAATCATTGAAGTATCCGACGGTATTATGGTAGCCCGCGGCGACATGGGTGTAGAAGTTGCCATGGAAGAAGTGCCGGTACTGCAGAAGAAGATGATTAAGATGGCAGTAGAACAGGGCAAGCATGTTATTACCGCTACCCAGATGCTGGAATCCATGATTAAAAATCCCCGCCCGACCAGAGCGGAAGCTACGGATATTGCCAATGCCATTTACGACGGTACCACCGCTATTATGCTTTCCGGAGAAAGCGCTGCCGGTCTGTACCCGGTTGAAGCGGTTAAGACCATGGCGCGTATTGCGGAGCGTACCGAGCAGGATATCAACTACCGCTGCAGAATTCAGAAGCAGCAGCTTACCGATGACAGAACACTGGATATTACCACCGCTATTTCCTATGCAACCTGTACGGTGGCTATGGACCTGAATGCAGCAGCTATTATTACCGTTACCATGTCCGGTTTTACGGCAAACATGATTGCCCGTTATAAGCCCGGATGTCAGATTATCGGCTGCACCGTGGACGAGAAGGTTTGCAGACAGCTTAACTTGTTATGGGGTGTCAATCCCGTACTCATTAGAAAAGAACACACAACGGATTCCTTATTTGAAGAAGCCGTATTCAAGAGCAAACGGGCAGGTCTGGTAAAGCCGGGTGACACAGTTGTCATTACCGCAGGTGTTCCTCTTGGTATCGCAGGCAAGACGGATATGATTCACGTAGTGGAAGTAGTATAAAAACACAGAACGGGCGGAGCAATGGGTAAAATCTTTTATATTATGGGGAAAAGTTCGACCGGAAAGGATACGATTTATAAAAGGCTGCTGGATGACAGCAGCCTGCATCTGAAGAGCATTGTTTCTTATACAACACGGCCGATAAGGGTGAACGAGACAAATGGTGTGGAGTATTTTTTCACGGATGATGCCGGATTTGCCGGACTTCTGGAAAGCGGAAAAGTAGTGGAGCACCGGGAGTATCACACCGTTCATGGGTTGTGGCGTTATTTTACGGTGGATGACGGACAGGTGGACAACGGGGAGAGCAATTATATTTCCATCGGCACCATTGAGTCCTTCCTACATATCCGGAATTATTTTGGCGGGGATAAGGTAAAACCGGTACTGATTACTTTGGATGACGGAGGACGGCTGCAGCGGGCGCTTGACAGGGAACGGAAGCAGGATGAGCCGAAGTATGAGGAAATGTGCAGGCGTTTTTTAGCGGATGCAGTGGATTTTTCCGAAGAAAAGATAAAGGACGCCCACATAGAGCGCACCTTTGTAAACGATGATTTGGAACGCTGCATTAAGGAAATTGCAGATTACATCAGAACCGAAGGGGGAGTGATGTATGGAGATTAAAGTAGACCGTACGGGACAGGTACAGCAGGCACAGCCCGCAAAGGATGTGCAGCAGAGCGACGGCACTTTCAAATTTACACTGGCAAGCCGGATTGAAGAGTCGGAGCTGCAGACAAGAATACAGTCCCTCATGGAAGAAATTACCATGCAGGGCGATCGTTTATATAAGAAGAGAGACATACGGGATATGAAACGATATCGTGGTCTGATTAAGGATTTCTTGAACGAGGTCGTTTACAGGTCCCATTCTTTTTCCAGAGAGAATTTTCTGGATAAACGGGGACGGCACAGAGTGTACGGCATTATCCGCCTGATTGATGAAAATCTGGACGAGCTTGCACAGGAGCTGGTGAAGGACGAGCAGGACAACCTTGCCATTTTGAATAAAATAGGAGAAATCAAGGGACTTCTGCTGGATATTTTCACCTGAGATTAAGCGGGGCAGGACGCAGGAAAAGAACCGGGAGGTTCTATGCACGGATAATCCTGACGGGAGAAAGATTACAGGACGAAAGAAGGGATGGGAAGTATGGCAAATTTTAAGGACATTATCGGACAGGAACAGATTAAAGAGCACTTGCAGATGGCTCTTTCGTCGGGAAAAATTTCCCATGCATATATTATTAACGGCGAGAGATTTGCGGGAAAAGAATTTATTGCCAAGATTTTTGCCATGGCGCTGCAGTGTGAAAAGGGCGGAACGGAGCCTTGCGGGGAGTGTCATTCCTGTAAGCAGGCGCTTTCAGACAACCATCCCGACATTATCCGTGTGACCCATGAAAAGCCCAATTCCATCGGTGTGGATGATATCCGTACCCAGATTAACGGAGATATTGCCATTAAACCGTACAGTGGCCCCAGAAAAGTATACATTGTAAACGAAGCGGAAAAGATGACGGTTCAGGCACAGAATGCCCTATTGAAAACACTGGAAGAACCGCCCGCTTATGCCGTGATTATTCTTCTGACCACCAATGTGAATGCCATGCTGCAGACGATTTTAAGCCGCTGCGTGGTGCTGAACATGAAGCCGGTGCCGGGAGAGCTGATTAAGAATTATTTGATGAAGGAAATGCAGATACCCGATTATAAGGCGGAAGTCTGCGTGGCGTTTGCCAGAGGAAACGTGGGCAAAGCAAGACAGCTTGCCATGAGCGAAGATTTTGATAAGGTGAAAGAGGAAGCACTTTCTCTTTTAAAGTACATTCAGGAAATGGATGTCAATGAAATGGTGGCAGCCATTAAGAAAATCAATGAATACAAGATGGATGTGAACGACTATCTGGATATTCTGTCCATCTGGTATCGGGATGTGCTTCTGTTCAAGGCAACCAATGATGCCAACCACCTGGTATTCCGGGAAGAAATCCAGAACATCAAAAAAGTAGCGGGCAGAACCTCCTACGAAGGAATTGAGAAGGTTATCAAAGCCCTGGAAAAAGCAGAGAAGCGTCTGGAGGCCAATGTTAACTTTGACCTGACCATGGAACTGCTGTTGCTTGACATGAAGGAAAACGGTTAGTATTATATTCTAAGACGGCTTTGTGCCGTTTTGTAGAAAGTGAGGTTTATAGATGGTAAAAGTTATAGGTGTGAGATTTCGTACAGCGGGCAAAATTTATTTTTTTGACCCTCTGCAGTTTGAGATAGAGAGAGGCGGCCATGTGATTGTGGAAACCGCCAGAGGTATTGAATTCGGTACGGTAGTAAGCGCACCGAGAGAAGTAGAGGATGACAAGGTAATACAGCCCTTAAAGCCGGTGCTCCGTATTGCCACCCAGAAGGATATTGAGCAGGAAGCGGACAACAAGCGTAAAGAAAAAGAAGCATTCCGCATCTGCCTTGAAAAAATCAAGAAGCACGAATTGGAAATGAAGCTGATTGATGCGGAATATACTTTCGACAACAATAAGGTTTTATTCTATTTTACGGCGGACGGCCGTATCGATTTCCGTGAACTGGTAAAGGATTTGGCAAGTGTTTTCAAAACCAGAATAGAGCTGCGCCAGATTGGTGTGCGTGACGAGACCAAGATTGTGGGCGGTATCGGCATCTGCGGCAGACCGTTGTGCTGCCATACCCATTTATCGGAATTTATTCCGGTTTCCATTAAAATGGCGAAGGAGCAGAACCTTTCCTTAAATCCCACCAAGATTTCCGGTGTGTGCGGCAGACTGATGTGCTGCTTGAAGCATGAGGAGGATACTTACGAAGAGCTGAACCGCAAGCTTCCCAATGTGGGTGATTTTGTTACGGCGGATGACGGCACCAAGGGAGAAGTGCAGAGTGTCAATGTGCTTCGCCAGCTTGTTAAGGTGGTTGTGGATGTAAACGATGAGAAGGAAGTCCGTGAATATAAAGTAGAAGAGCTTCAGTTTAAGAGAAAGCACGGCAAGAAAGAGAAATTGGACCTTTCTGCCGAGGAGTTAAAGGAACTGGAGAAGCTCGAGGAGGAAGAAATCAAGGAAACCTCCGAGGAAAATGCGGAGCTGGAAGACAGAGACGGCGGAAAGAGCGAAAACCGCCGCGACAAGAGAAACGGACAGAACAGAGGTCCCCGCAAGGATAACCGGAACCGTCAGGACAACGGCAGGGGTGACAGAGCAGAGCGTCCGGAACGTACCGAGCGATTTGAGAGACGCGGCGACCGTCCGGACAGAAGAGAACGCCAGGACAGGGATTTTTCCAATAAACCGGGTCAGGACAGGGGTAGCAGACCGCAGAAGGCGGACAGAAACAACCGTCCCGAGAATGAAAGACCGCAGAATAACAAGAGTGACGACTTCAAGAAACAGCAGAAGTTTTATAGAAACCGTACTTTTAACAGAAATGGAAAGAAAGATGGAAGACAAAACGACAACAGTCATTCTGAAGGATAAGGAGCGTCTGGATACCCTGCAGCGAAACGGGTATCAGATTATACAGAACCCGGAGAAGTTCTGTTTCGGTATGGATGCGGTGCTGTTATCCGGTTTTGTGAAGGTAAAGCCTGGAGAGACGGTGCTGGACCTTGGCACCGGAACCGGTATTATTCCGATTTTACTGGAGGCAAAAACAAAAGCTTCTCATCTGACCGGACTGGAAATTCAGGAGGAAAGCGCCGGCATGGCAAGACGGAGTGTGGCATTAAACGGTCTTTCTTCCAAAATCGATATTGTAACCGGTGATATCAAGGAAGCAGGCAGTCTTTTTAAGGCTGCTTCTTTTGATGTGGTTACTTCCAACCCGCCGTATATGATTGAAGAACACGGTCTGCAGAACCCGGATGCGCCCAAAGCCATTGCCAGGCATGAAATTTTATGTACGCTTAAAGATGTGGTTGGACAGGGTGCGCATGTACTGAAGCCCGGCGGCCATTTTTTCATGGTGCACAGACCCTTCCGGCTGGCGGAAATTTTTGCCGTGATGCAGGAATACAAAATAGAGCCCAAGAGAATGAAGCTGGTGTACCCTTATGTGGATAAGGAGCCGAATATGGTTCTCATTGAAGGGATAAAAGGGGCAAAACCGCGCATGACGGTGGAAAGCCCTCTGATTGTTTACGAGAAGCCCGGCGTGTATACACGCGAGATATACGATATATACGGATATTAAGGATAAAACGGTGTGACAATATATCCCGGAAGACGTATATAGAATATGCAGGGAAAACAGAAAGGTTTGGAAATTATGGCTGGAATGCTTTATTTATGTGCAACGCCCATCGGCAATCTGGGGGATATGACGCCCAGAGTCATAGAGACACTGCAAAATGTGGATGTGATTGCGGCAGAGGACACCAGAAACAGCATAAAACTGTTGTCCGCGTTTGATATTCATACGCCCATGACCAGTTATCACGAATACAATAAGGTGGAAAAAGCAGACCAGCTTATCGTGCAGATGCAGGCAGGAAAAAATATTGCGCTCATTACGGATGCCGGAACGCCGGCTATTTCCGACCCCGGAGAGGTTCTGGTGCAGAAATGCCAGGAGGCGGGAATTACCGTTACCAGTCTGCCGGGACCGGCTGCGTGCATTACGGCGCTGACTTTGTCGGGACTGCCTACCAGACGCTTCTGCTTTGAAGGATTTTTACCTGCGGATAAAAAAGAGCGGAAGCAAATCCTGGCGGAATTAGCGGAAGAAAGCCGTACCATGATATTGTACGAAGCGCCCCACCATCTGGTAAAGACACTGACAGACCTGTCAGAAACATTGGGAAACCGTAAAATCACGCTTTGCAGGGAACTGACAAAGAAGTTTGAAACGATTATACCCACAACCATAGCGGAAGCGCTTCAAAAGTATGAGACAGAGGACCCGCGCGGCGAATATGTGCTTGTGATTGCGGGAAAAAGCCGGGAAGAAAAGAAGCGGGAGCAGATTGCGGCATGGGAAGACATGAGCATTGAGGAACATATGGCTTACTATGAAAAGACCGGGATGGACTCCAAGTCAGCCATGAAGCAGGTGGCGAAGGACCGCGGCGTTGGCAAGAGGGAGATTTACGATTATCTGCATAAGGGCTGAATGTGTGCGCAGAATAGTAGACCGAATAAAAGCGGATGAGAAGACCGATGCAAATAAAACGAAACCTGCCGCAGGATGCGCGGAAGGGAACAAGGAAGGACAGAGAAAAGATGCAGACAAGCTGTGATACCTGTGCAAATTACGAATACGATGATGACGAAGAGTACTATACCTGTGCCATCAATCTGGATGAGGACGAGATGTACCGCTTTTTAAGCGGCAGCAAATTTGAGTGTCCCTATTATACAAACGGGGACGAGTATGCGGTGGTACGTCACCAGATGTGACGTATTTTCTGCCCTGCGGTTAGCAAATTCTAACTTGCGGGAGGGCAGATTTTCATGAAAAAGCCCGGAAAAGGCAATACTGACAGTAAACTGGATGCGGAAAGGTTTAGGATATGAAACAGGAAAAAGAAACAGAAGTTGTGACACTGATGATTGAGCTATACTGTCACGGATGTCATGGAAGCAGAAAAGGCGAGCTTTGCCCGGAGTGTACGGAGCTTTTGGAGTATGTAAAATTCAGAAGGAGTAAATGCCCTCATGGGGACAATAAGCCATTTTGCTCCAACTGCAAAATTCATTGCTACAAGCCGGATATGCGGGAGAAAATCCGGGTGGTAATGCGGTATGCAGGTCCGAGGATGATTTTTCATCATCCGGTGCTGGCGTGCCGCCACCTGATAGAAACGAAGAAGCAAAAGAGAAATGCAAAATAGCAAAAAAGAACTGAAAAAGAAGAGAGATACAAAACAAAAAAGAACTGCAAACAAAAGAGAGATATAAAAAGAATTGCAAAAAACAGAGAGATACAAAATAACGGAGAGGATTGGAAAACATGATAGATAAACAGCTTATGGAGCTGCTGGGCAGTGACAAAAAATATATTTTCAGGGCGGTGGGCTGGATGCTTGTGGGCTCCTGCTGCAACATCGGTGTGACAGCCTGCCTTTGCTTCTGTATTCATCTTGCCATAGGGGGAGCAGCCGGCAGCGCTTACGGATATCCGTTACTGGTAGCGCTGGGCTGTATTTTATTGCGCTTTCTTTCTACGGTAAGGGCGGGCGTTCTGAAGGATACGCTGGGACGGAATGTGAAAAAGAGTCTGCGTGCCAGGCTGTATGTCAAGCTGCTTGTTTTGGGAACCGGCAGCACGGGCAGCATAAAACCCGCAGGGCTTACCCAGCTGGCAACGGAAGGCATAGAGCAGATGGATTTGTACTATTCGTCTTATCTGCCGCAGTTTTTCTATGCCATGCTGACGCCGGTTATTCTGTTTATTATCTGTGTGAGCATCAACTGGAAGGTAGCGGTTGTGCTCCTTCTTTGTGTGCCGCTTATTCCGGTTTCCATTGTGGCGGTTTCTAAGTTTGCCAAGAAAATTTTTGCCAAATACTGGGGAAAATACACCTCCATGGGAGATGTGTTCTTAGACAGTGTGCAGGGTCTGAAGGATTTGAAAATTTACCGGGCGGATGAAAGACAGCATGCCTACATGAACGAAAGTGCGGAGGAGTTCCGCAAAATTACCATGAAGGTTCTGGTTATGCAGCTTGCCAGTGTTACGATTATGGATTTGGTGGCATACGGCGGAGCGGGACTCGGCATCACGTTTGCTTTAATGGGAGCAGCCGGCGGGGAAAATATTGCCCAGGCGTTGTTCCTGATTTTGATTGCAGCAGAATTTTTCCTGCCCCTGCGGGCTTTCGGCAGTGCATTTCATGTGGCGATGAACGGCGCCAGCGCTGGCAGAACCATGATGGAACTTCTCAAGGCGGAGGAGCCTGTATGGGGTGAAAAAATACCGGAACAGACGGAGCTTGCCTTACAGGATGTAAGCTTTTCCTATGACGGACAGAGGCAGGCACTGCAGCATGTTTCCATGAAGTTTGCGGATAAGGGCATGACTGCTCTGGTGGGCGAAAGCGGATGCGGCAAAACAACGGTGGCGAAGCTGATTACCGGCATTATCCGTGCAGGCGAAGGAAAGGTTCTGCTCGGAGGCACGGAACTGGCGCAGTATGACAGGGCAGCTTATTATGGAAGGCTTGCCCATGTAAGCTTTGAAAATCATCTGTTCCATGATACGGTGCGGGAGAATTTTTTACTGGCAAATCCCGATGCCACGGAGGAGGAAATGCGGCAGGCATTGAAGCAGGTGCGTCTGCTTTCCATGATAGAGGAAAAAGGCGGGCTGGATGCGGTTGTCAGTGAAGATGCGGAAAATTTCTCCGGCGGACAGAAGCAGCGTCTGGCGCTGGCGGTTAATCTGACAAAGAAAAAGGCAATCTATCTTTTTGATGAAGCCACCGGCAATATTGATACGGAAAGCGAAGATATTATTATGGAAGTCATCCGGGAGCTGAGCAGAAGCGCCTGTGTGATTGTCATTTCCCACCGGCTTGCCAATGTGGTCAAAGCGGACAGGATTTATTTTATGGTGAGCGGAGAAGTGAAGGAAACCGGCACTCATGAGGAACTGATGAGGGCGGATAAAGGCTATGCCGCGCTGTTTAGGACGCAGAAGGAATTGGAAGAAGGCTACCTGACGCTGGCAAAGACGGGAAAAAGAAATGCGGAGGCAGGAAAGGAGGAGCAGGCATGAGCGGACAGGAAATGAAAGCAGCAGAAATGCAGGAAAGCGGCAGGCAGAATGCAGAGAAGCAGAATACGGGAATGCAGATTGCGGGAAAGACGGAAAACGGCAGGCGCCGGAGCAGCGCCAGGATTGTGGTGAAGCTGCTGGAACTTCTGGGCGGGAAGCTGTCCGCCACGGTAGGGCTGGCGGTATTGAACGGCTGTGCCGGATTTTTGTGTGCCATGGGTGTTACCTTCTGGGGCGCCATGGGCATTGCCAAAGCACTGGGGGAAAACATTTCCCTTTCCTATGGATGGATTGCCGCGCTTTGCATCGGAAGCGGGCTTCTGCGCGGCGGACTCCGTTATATCGAGCAGTACAGCAACCACTATATCGCCTTCCGGCTGCTGGCGGTTCTTCGGGATAAAATATTCGGAAAGCTCCGGGAACTCTGTCCTGCCAAGTTAGAAAATAAGGAAAAGGGAAGCCTGATTGCCATGATTACGGCAGATATTGAAACACTGGAAGTGTTTTACGCCCACACCATTTCGCCGGTGTGCATAGCGGTAATCGTTTCCGTGATTGTTATGGTGGTAATCGGTGTGACGGCAAGCTGGTATCTGTCTTTATGCGCATTGCTTGCCTACCTTTGCATCGGACTGGTGCTGCCGTTTGCCTTTTCGGGACGCATGAAAAAGACGGGCGTGGCATACAGGCAGGAGTTTTCCTCCTTCGGTGCGTATTTTCTGGACAGCATTAAGGGCATCCGGGAAATCGTGCTTTACGGTGCGGGCAGAGCGCGTTCGGAAGAAGTGGACAGACGCTCTGATAGGATGCTTGCGGAAACCAGACGTTTGAAAAAGGAAACCGCAGTGGCAACGGCGGTAACAGAATTTACGGTATCTTTCTTTGTCATACTGACCCTGCTGGTGGGACTTTTCCTGTTAAGCCGGGGAGAACTCAGCCTCGGACGTCTGGTCATCGGCGTGGTGGCGGTGTACGGCAGCTTTGGACCGGTGATTGCGATTTCCGCATTGCCGGGCAATCTGACCCAGACCTTTGCCAGCGGCGACAGAGTGTTAAATCTGCTGGAAGAAACACCGGTCGTGGAGCCGGTTACGGACGGTAAGGATTTTGTATATGAAAATCTTTCCGTGGAGCATCTTTCCTTTGGCTATGAGAAGGCGGACGGACAGGAAAAGAAGCGGGAAGAGGTTCTGACGGATTGCAGTCTGCAGGCGAAAAAGGGCGAAATTATCGGTATTATCGGAGAAAGCGGCAGCGGAAAATCCACACTTTTAAAGCTGATGCTGCGTTTCTTCCCCTATACGGAGGGAAAAATATGCTACAACGGCATTCCGATGGAAGAAATCAATACGGACAGTCTTCTTGGAAATGTGTCCATGGTAAGCCAGAACACGTATTTATTTGACAATACGATTGCGGAAAACTTAAGGATTGCCAAGCCGGATGCCACGGAAAAAGAGCTGTGGGATGCCTGTGAAAAGGCTTCCTTAAAGGAACTGATTGCTTCTTTGCCGGAGGGACTGGATACACCGGTAGGTCTTGCTGGCGGCAATTTTTCGGCGGGTGAAAGACAGAGAATGGGACTGGCGAGAGCCTTTTTGTCGGGAAGCAGCCTGATTTTGTTAGACGAGCCCACCAGCAATGTGGACAGCATAAACGAGGGTATTATTCTGAAGGCGCTGTTGCAGCAGAAGAAGGACAAGACGATAATTCTCGTATCACACAGAGACTCCACCATGTCCGTTGCGGATAAGGTATACCGCATGAATGGTGGAGTCCTGCAGGAAGTTTTATAATTTATTTTTCATTTCTGAAATTATTTCTGAAGCATTTTGTCGAAGCGCTCCATAGCTTCAATGGTATTTTCCTTGGTGCCGAATGCGGTCAGACGGAAGAAGTATTTGCCGTTGTCACCGAAACCGGCGCCGGGAGTACCGACTACCTGGATGTTGTTTAACATGTAATCGAAGAATTCCCAGGATTCCATTCCCATAGGACATTCAAACCATACATAGGGAGAGTTGATACCGCCGAAGTAGCGGATGTTGTTCTTCTCCATGCAGTCTGCAATGATGCGGGCATTTTCCTGATAATAAGCGATATTGGCACGGCACTGCGCCATACCTTCCTTGGAGAATGCCTCTGCGGCGCCCTTCTGTACGATATAGGAAACACCGTTGAACTTGGTGGTCTGTCTGCGGTTCCACATAGCGTTTAAGGACATTTCCGTACCGTTTGATGCGGCAAATTTTAAATCCTTGGGAACAATGGTGTAGCCGCAGCGGGTACCGGTAAAGCCTGCGGTTTTACTTAAGGAACAGAATTCGATAGCACATTTCTTGGCGCCTTCAATCGCAAAAATGCTGCGGGGAAGGGTTTCATCGGTAATAAAGCATTCGTATGCGGAGTCGTACAGGATGATGGCATCGTTGGCAAGTGCGTAGTCAACCCAAACCTTTAACTGCTCTTTGTTGTAAGCGGCGCCGGTGGGGTTGTTGGGAGAGCAGATGTAAATGATGTCTGCATGCTGTGCGGGGTCCGGCATGGGCAGGAAGTTGTTTTCCGCATTGGCGCTGATGTAGGTAATGTTTCTGCCGTTCATGATGTTGGTGTCCACGTAAACGGGATAAACCGGGTCGGGAATTAAAATGACATTGTCCTGTGCAAACAAATCGGTAATGTTGCCGGTATCGCTCTTGGCGCCGTCGGAGATAAATACTTCGCCGGCATCAATGGAAACGCCGTTTTCCGCATAATAGTTTACAACGGCATTGCGCAGGAAATCATAACCCTGTTCGGGACCGTAGCCTTTGAAGGTAGCGGCATTGCCCTGGGCATCCACACCCTCGTGAAGGGCTTTGATGACGCTGCTGCCGATGGGGCGGGTTACATCACCGATGCCGAGACGGATGATTTTTTTGTCGGGATTTTTTTCCTGATAAGCCGCTACACGGTGTGCAATTTCGGAAAACAGGTAGCTCTGCTTCAGGTTTAAGTAGTTTTCGTTTAATTTAGGCATGTTTTATTCCTCCATTTATAATAATGTAATCATGTGCTCCACTAATTTTGCGGAATGCTTTGCCGCTTCTCTTTCAAAAGTAGGGTAATCCATTTCCGCACTGTCATCTGCCTTGTCGGAAATGGCACGGATGATGACAAAGGGAATTTTATTTAAGTAAGCGCTGTGCGCAATGGCAGCGCCTTCCATTTCGGTGCAGTCGCCCTGAAAATCTGCAATCAGGGTTTCTTTTTTTGCCTTGTCGGAAATAAACTGGTCACCGCTTAAGATGCGTCCGACTTCTACGTGAATATCGGGGTTGACTTCCTTGCAGGAAGATACGGCGGCTTCCATCATGGATTTGTCTGCCTTGAATTCACGGCAGCCCATCTGGGGAACTTCTCCCAACTGATAGCCGAAAATTCTGACATCCATGTCATGATAGAGTGCATCTTTGGAAATAAGAATATCGCCGATATCCAGTTTGGCATTCAAGGAACCTGCCACGCCGGTATTGATGATGTGGGTTACCTGAAAAACATCCGCCAAAATCTGCGCACAGAGTCCGGCGTTTACTTTGCCGATGCCGGAGCGGACAATAACGACATCCACGTCCTTTAAGGTGCCGGTGTAAAATTCCATGCCGGCTTTGTCTACGATACGGCTAATCTGCATTTCGCTCTTCAGGTACTCAACCTCTAAGTCCATGGCACCGATAATTCCGATTCTTTTCATGTGGTAAATTCCTTTCTATGGTTATTCCGGGTATACAAGACGGCTGTTGTCAATCTTGTAAAGTACGTTGTCAAGAAAGCGTCCGGACAGGAAATTTGCCATGGGCAGGTTCATATCCAGGTAGTTGCCGCAGTCCTTGGGAGAGGCACCGGGTACTTCGCCTTTATAGTCTCTCATGAATTCAAACATTTCAATCATAAGGGGAACGATATCGGATGATTTGTAATCCCCGGCAAGCAGCAGGTAAAAACCGGTGCGACAGCCCATGGGACCGAAATAAATGGTTTTGTCCTTATAGCTTTTATGGTTTCTAAGAAAGGTAGCTGCCAGATGCTCGATGGTGTGAACTTCCGCCGTATTCATGACGGGCTCCTCGTTGGGGCTGGTCATACGGATGTCAAAGGTGGTGATGGTTTCCACACCGACTTTATCCTTACGGGACACATAAACACCGGGCTGCAGCTTTATATGGTCAATCGTGAAACTTGCAATTTTTTCCATTTTTGCGTCCTCCGTTCAGTAATAATATCCAAACTTTAGAATAGAGGATTTATGCGGAAAAGTCAAATCCTGTTTGGACGGAAATTGGACGGAATTGCAAATATACTTGAGAAAAGATGGGAAATGGCTTACAATGGATAATAGAAATGAGGTATAAGATGCGTAAGATAAGTAAAAGTCAAAATAGTAAAGACCTGACGACGGGTCCGATTGGAAGGGGGCTGCTTGCATTTGCAATCCCGCTTTTTTTAGGCCAACTTTTGCAGCAGCTTTATAATGTGGCGGATGCCTGGGTAGTGGGCAACTTCGCCAACAACAACGCCTTTGCGGCGGTCAGTTCCACGGGCAGCATGATTTTCCTGATTATCGGTTTCTTCAGCGGCGTGGCAACCGGCGGCGGTGTGGTGATTTCCAAATATTTCGGCGCCAAGAACATGGATGCCGTGGACAAGGCGGTGCACACCAACTTCCTGTTCGGCATCATTGCTTCGGTGGTGGCAACCGTGCTGGGGCTGCTTTTGGCTCCCTGGCTGCTCCGGGTTATGAAGACACCCGAAGAGGTTATGCCGGATGCCCTGATGTATCTGCGGATTTATTTCGGCGGCGTTTCTACTATTATTATGTATAACATCGGCATGGCAATCATGCGGGCGCTGGGCGACAGCATTCACCCGCTCTATTATCTGATGCTTTCCTCCGCTCTGAATGTAGTGCTGGATTTGCTTTTTGTGGCAAAGCTGGGCTACGGCGTGGCAGGCGCCGGTGTGGCAACCGTCATTTCTCAGGGCGTCAGCGCCGCACTCTGCATCATAAAAATGTGCCGTATACAGGATGTGGGCAAATTAAGATGGAGGTCCATCCGGTATTACCCGGATTTCATGAGTGAGGTCATTGTGCAGGGACTTCCCAACGGTATCCAGAATTCCGTTATCAGTATCGGTAACATGGTGGTGCAGACCAACATCAATTCCTTCGGTTCCTACGCCATGTCCGGCGTGGGCGCGTACAGTAAAATCGAAGGTTTTGCATTCCTGCCGATTACCAGTATGTCCATTTCCCTGCCCACCTTTATCAGCCAGAACCTTGGGGCAAAAAAATACGACAGAGCCAGGAAGGGTGCGGCATTCGGCATTATATCCGGTGTAGCCCTTGCGGAAGTGATTGGACTTATTGTTTACCTGTGGGCGCCGCAACTGCTGCGGTTCTTTGTGAATGTGGAGGAAGCCATTGCCATCGGACAAGGACACGCCCGGATCATTTGCCTGTTCTTTGGACTGTTAGCCTTTTCCCACTGTGCGGCGGGAGTGTTGCGCGGCTGCGGCAAATCCATTGTGCCCATGATCACCATGCTGGCGTTCTGGTGCGGCGTGAGAATTATCTATGTGACCACGACCCTGCATTTTGTGCCCAAATTCTCCGTGATTTCCTGGGCATATCCGCTGACCTGGTCACTGAGTACGATTGTATTTTCCCTGTTCCTCTTAAAATCTGACTGGGTTCACGCTTTTGAGAAACAGTAAGGAAGGATGGAAGTCATTATGTTATATATTATGAGACACGGAAAAACGGACTGGAATGCCGTACACAGGCTGCAGGGCAGCGAAGACATTCCTTTGAATGACGAGGGCAGGCAGATGGCTGCGGAAGCACGGGAAAGGTATAAGGACCTTTCCTTTGATATCTGTTTCTGTTCACCGCTGCAGAGAGCGCAGGAAACGGCGGAAATTTTTCTCGCCGGAAGAGATACGCCTATTCAGATAGACGAAAGACTGCGGGAAATGAGCTTTGGAGATTTCGAGGGCATGGAAGGGGCGCTGGAGAACCCGGACTGTCCGGTTTACGGGCTGTTCCATGACCCGGCGCACTACGAGGCATGCGGCGGAGCGGAAAGCCTGAAGGAGGTTTTTGCCAGAAGCGGCTCTTTTATCAAAGAGGTGCTGACGCCGGAGTTTGTGCAGGAGAAAAATGTTCTTGTGGTGGCGCACGGCGGTCTGAACTGCAGCATCATTGCACAGTATGAAAACACACCGCTTGCGGATTTCTGGAAAAACCTGCAGGGCAACTGCGAAGTGAAGCGGCTGGTGTAACAACAAGAGCTATGATACGGAATGGTATCATAGCTCTTTCGTTTACTTATGATTTAGTTGCCGGGTGCGTACTCAAAGGTGATGGAAAGGGTTTCCATATGGGTTAAGTCTGCATTGTCTACGACAACCGGGGAAATGCCGGTGGTGTCGCCGTCCGGAGTACGTGCTTCGTCAGGAATTTGTGTTACCCATTCGTTGTAAAGATTTACACGGGTACATCTTGCATCATCGGATGTGGTGTAAGGCTTTGCGGTCAGGGTGTAAGGCTCGCCGTTTACCAGTACTTCGGTAATGTTTACCGTGTAGCCGGGATAGAGAAGCTCGCCGTTGCCGATTGCCAGTGCGGAGAATGCCATACCGTTTGCATAGCCGCCCGGAACACCGGTAAAGTCAAGGGATACGGTGTAGGTGCCTTCGCCGGTGATTTCCACATCGGTAGCAACCAGACCGTCCGTCTTGGCGCCGGGGTCGTATACGTCGCCGACACTGTACATAACATTCCAGTCGCTGCTGTTAATCATAATCCATGCAACGGAGGTGGAGTCATCCAAATCAATGGCATCGTCATCAAAGGCAGCAGGCGCATCCGCATATGCCTGGTCCATTTCCGCTTTAATCTGGTCAGGTCTTGCCGCTTTTTCCTCATCGGTCATGGCAGCTTCGTTTGCGTAAGCTCTTTCTTTATACAGAGCGGCAATTTCATCGTCGATAATCTTGCAGTCCTGTCTGTTGTATAAGTTGTTGCAGTCCCAGAGAAGAGGACAGAAATTATAAAGGTCGCAGTTGTCTAAGAAGTTCTTGTAGTACAGAGCGGCATTCTTTTTCAGGGTGCCGTCGCTCTTTACCAGTACACCGTATTCACCGATGATGACGCCATAGCCCTGGTCGGTAAACTTGGTCAGGGATTCCAGCAGGCTGTTCATTTCGCCGTAGTTTCTCTTGGTGCCCCACAGGGAAAGGCTTTCGTTGCCACAGTAACCCCAGGGAGTGTAGTAGTGAACGGAAACAATCAGCTTGTTTACTTCGTTTGTAGGGTCTGTAGGCATGATGTAACGGTCATCGGTTGTCATGTCCACGTCGGTGTTGTAACCGGCAATTAACAGGAAACGGGATTCGTTGTTTCCGCCGGTGCCGCGCACGATGTCTACGAATTTCTGGTTGATTTTCAGAGTCATTTCGTAGCATTCATCTGCGGAAAGTGCGCCGGAGTCGGCAGCTACGTCGGTATCGTTTAAGCGGTTGCCCAGCTCTTCGTTGGCGGACTCAAAAATCAGATAATCGGAATATTCTTTGTATCTTTCGGCAATCTGTGTCCACATGGAAGTGTATAAATCCCAGGCTTTCTGTCTGGTTTCCTCGGATGCGGAACCGAACATGCCCCACCAGCTTCCGTCCCAGTGGTCGTTTATAACAACATACATGTTTTCGTTGAGGGCGTAGTTGATGATTTCTTCCACACGGTTTAAGTAATCCTCGCGGATGGTGTAGTCCCCGCTTTCGTAATCCATGGCATTTGTCCATGCAACAGGAATACGAAGGGTGTCAAAACCGGCGTTTTTCATACCGGTAATCATTTCCTGTGTGGTAACAGGCTGACCCCAGAGGGTTTCATAGCTGGAAACCGGAGCTTCGGTGCCTAAAGAGATGTGTCCGTAAGCTTCCATGGTGTTTCCTAAGTTGATACCGTTGCCCATAAGAACGGTGAGTTCGGATGCGCTTAAATCCTTGCGCATATAGCCGTTGTCCATGGTTTCAATGCCGTTGGCAGAGGTATGTAAAACTCTTTCTTTTTCCTTTGCGGAGCCTTCTGCGAAAGGTCCTACCTTCAGCACCATTAAAATCATGATTACCAAAGCAATCAGGGCAATGCCGGCTACGGCAAAAAGTACAACCGGCAGAGCGTTTCCTTTTTTCTTTTCCATAGAATGTGTAATCCTCCTTTACAATCCCGGTAAGTTTATAAAATCAGCGATTGTATTTCCATTGTAAAGAGAAAAGAGAAAAGGAAAAAGCCTACTATTTAGTGGATTTTTACCTGTTTTTTTACAGTTTCATCTGTTTTAGGGTGTTAATTAACTCCATATCCCCGGGCTGTACCTTCAAGTTGGCATTGTAGGTTTTGCCTTCGGGTGTTTTTACTTCGATGGAAATAATGGTGTCTTCCGCAATTCCCTCCTTTGCCACAGCGGATAAAAACTGGGGGAAACGGGGATGATTGGCACAGAACTTGTCCCACATACTTTTCATCTGAAAAAGCTGCATAGGATTCATAGGGTTTCTCACTTTCTTTTGTTGATGCAGATAGTATACCACGTCTCCCGCAAAGATAGTGGGAAATTTCATTGAAAATAGGAAATGTTTTGTTATACTGAAAAGTATGAATGAAGCATTTGAAACGGCAAAAAACAAAATAATCGGCATAGACAGGGAACGGCACGGCATCGGGACCTTATCGGAAAAGACGGTGCATGCCATTCTCAAAAATTATTATGCGCCGGATGAGGACATGCACGAAATCCCCATAGAAAATTATGTGGCGGACATTTACACCGGAAAGGAAATCATTGAAATCCAGACAAGGCAGTTTGACAGGATGCGGGATAAGCTTCGGGCATTTCTGCCGCTTTATCCGGTGACGATTGTCTACCCCATTCCCCGGTATAAGTGGCTCATCTGGATAGATGAAGAGTCGGGCGAGCTTTCCGCACCCCGGAAATCCCCGGCGAAAGGCACTGCCTATCAGGCGTTTAAGGAGCTTTATAAAATCAAAATGTTCTTGAAAGAACCAAACCTGCATTTTAAGTTTGTGCTTCTGGATATGGAAGAGTACCGGCTGCTAAACGGCTGGAGCAGGGACAGAAAAAAGGGATCCTGCCGGTATGACAGAATCCCGAAAGAGCTGGTGGAAGAGGTCAGTGTTGACCGCCCCGAAGACTATATGCAGTTTATTCCCTACGACTTAACAGAGCCGTTTACCTCCGCCGATTTTGCGAAAGCGGCGCATATCCGCAGACCGCTGGCACAGACGGTGTTAAATATTTTAGCGGAAGTCGGCTGCGTACAGAAGACCGGGAAGCAGGGCAACAACATTCTGTATATATCTTCGGAATGGTAGTTATTATTTTGTGGCAGCGGCTTTCTTCCGCTTCCGGCGGCGCAGGATGGCGCGGATGGGCAGGAAGAACAGCAGGAATACCAGCACAAGGATGACAATTACGATTAACACGATGATAACCGCATATTTATTGGGATTTTTTACCAAATCCACAATGTTTTTACTGTCCAGGACCTCCTTGCGGTTCTGGGCATTTTTGTAGCTCTCCGGCACATTGCCGATGCCGTCGCCGTCGGTATCGGGCAGGGAGTCCAGGTATCCGGCAATGGCAGCCCATGCCTTTAATTCTCTGCCGCCCGCCGTGGTGATGATGGCGTCCTCAATGTTTTCAATGGGAGTTCCGTCCGCAAATTTGGGCTGGATGGAAAGAATGCCATAGGAAACATCCGTAACGGCGCCCAGCATCTGGCCGCTGTAAAGGTCGCAGATCACGCGGTACAGTTTGTCATCCTGTAAGTCGGCTTCGTTTCCGGAAGCATCGACGATTTTTACCTTTGTTACCTTATTTAGAATAATACGGTGCGGGTTGAAGGAAAAGTTCAGACCGCTCATGTATAATCTGGCGGAGGGCATGAAATCGGATACGGAAGCATCGATTTCCGCAGCGGTCTTCAGCTCGGCGCCGGTCAGATATACGCTGATTAAGGGATAGCCGGGCACACCGTCCAGACCGATACCCAGGGAATAGGCGTTGAAGACGTCCTCTACGGTAATGTCGCCCTGTGCAAAAGTATCCCGGATACAGCCGGAGGGAACGACTGCCACATCCGCAGGGTGGTCATCGCCGGTGTCGGCGGAATTTACCGCATACAGGAAGGAGTCCGATAACAGATTTCCCAAATTGTGGTCGGTGTGTACGGTATACAGGTCGGGAGAGGTGGAGAAAACCACATCATTTTCCGCCAGCACCTGGGTACGGGTGTAACCGAACTGCTCAAGGTAAGAAGCATCCACCATATCCATGAAGGTGTCGATTTTTGCCTGGGTTGTTTCATCAAGGGGAATGGCGGGGGTAATGGCACGCAGCTTGTAATCGGTCATTTCCCAGCGGCCGTCCGCTTTCTGCACCATGGAAAGGGTACCTAAATTTTTGCCGTATTCTCCGCAGGAAACAATATAGGTATTGCCGTGCTGAATGGGCTCCTCTAAGGTGGTGTGGGTGTGCCCGCTGACAATCAGGTCGATGTCGGGCACATTTTTCGCTAAAATTTCGTCCTCGGACTTGCTTTCGTTTTCATTGGTGCCGCTGTGGGAAATGCACACAATCATGTCCACATCTTCGTTGGCTTTGATGTCCGCAACGGTTTCTTTTGCCGCCTCCGAAGCGTCCCGGAATTTCAGAACGCAGGTGGGAGCGCAGGCTAAGGAGTCTACGCCGAAGATGCCGAATACGGCAATCTTTACATCCCCCTTGGTAAGCACCACATAATTTTTCATACCGTAATCATCGAAAGCATCCTTTAAGAGATGCTGTTCTTCGGTGAGGCCTTCGGCTTCCATGGTGTCCCAGTCCAGATTGCTTAAGACCATGGCGGGAATGGGGTCGCCGCTTTCCTTTGCTGCCTGCAAGGTGCCGGCAAGACCGGCGGAGCGGTAGTCAAATTCATGGTTTCCGAGGGTGGTCACCTCACATTCGAGGGCGCCGAGCATACGTAGCTCTGCGGCTTCGGAATCGTAGATGGTCTGCACCAGAGTACCCATGGAAAAATCGCCCGCATCCAGAACCAGGGTATCGGGATTTTTCTCCTTAGCTTCGTTAATCAGGGTTTTGATGCTGGCAAAACCGCCCACTTCGGCAGCCTGTCCGTCTTCTACGGTGAGAAAGCTGTTTAAGTGGGAATGGGTGTCGTGCAAAAATAAAATATCGGTTTCTTTGCCGGTGTAATTTTCCGCTGCAAGGGATACGGAGCCGAACAGCAGGGACAGCAGTAGGACGCCGATGCAAAGGCAGGAATAAGACCGGGAAAAAAGCCTGTGTTTCGTTTTGTTCATTTGTGTTCTCCTTTTTAAGCAAGATATTCCTATTATATAGTGACATTCAGAAAACCGCAAACTCTTCTTAATGAATTCTTAAAGAAAACTACCGGGAATGTGAAAAATTGCCGTTTATACTGTGTTTACAGAACAAAAGCACGGGAGATAGCGGTGGATGCCGCTGCGGTGCGGAACGGGAGAAACCATGAGGGTAGTTTGCAAAAAGAAAAATCTGTTTCAGAGAATAGGGAAGAAAATCATCATCGTAATTTTGGGAACCTGCGCGGCAGCAGGGCTTATGGCATGTTATCCGGAGATGAAGCACAGTGAAATTTTTGCCGTGCCGGTGCAGCAGGAAACAAAGGAAGCCATACAGACAAGGATGGAGGAGCTTTTGGAGAACAACCCGGAGCTGCAGGATTTTGTGGACGGATATGCAAATTCTGACGGTAGTGTCACAGGAGGAATTGACGAAGAAGAAAAGGAAGAAGACAGTCCGCTTTTTTTACAGTGGGATGAAAGATGGGGCTATGCGCCTTACGGGGACAGTTGTATCGGAATCAGCGGCTGCGCGCCCACCTGCCTGTCCATGGTGATTTTTTCCCTGACAAGGGATGAGACGGCGACACCGGACGTGCTGGCAGACTACGCCATGCGGCACAATTATTATGTGCAGGGGAAAGGAACCCTGTGGAGCTTCCTTACGGATGCGGGAAGCAAATACTCCGTGCAGGGGACGGAAATGGCGCTGGATGAAAATACCATGAAGGCGGAACTGGACGAAGGACATCCCATCATAGCCTCCATGCGCCCCGGGGATTTCACCACGGAAGGACATTTTATCGTGATTTACGGCTACGATGAGGAAGGCTTTCTGGTGCATGACCCCAACAGCAGGCTGCGCAGCGAAGAGGAATGGACGTTTAAGACTCTGTATCCGCAGATTAAAAATTTATGGGCGTATTCCCTGGAATGAGGCGAAATATCATTTTTGTGGTGTAAAACCAAGCATGTTAAATAAAATCAATGCCTTTGCTTAAAATTACCCCTTGCACATAGATGCCGGATGTGCTACTATTGTGCTTAGTTCCAAGAAGACCGGATAAAATAGGTCAAACGGATAGATTAAATGAATAATTAAAAAGCAAAAGCGTTGAAAGGGAAGAGTATCTGCGAGTGGGATACAGAGAGCTGCCGGGTGGTGTGAGGCAGTCGAAGCAGACAGAGAACTGGCCCCGGAGCTGCCGGTTGAAGGAAAAGGATTTTCGGATGCTTTTCTGTGTAGGGCCGGACGGGAAGCCTACCGTATAAGGAGGCGGGCAGACATTCAAATGTGCCAAAGAGGGCATGGAAAACCATGAAGTAGAGTGGTACCGCGTAAATTTACGTCTCTACGAAAGTGCAGAAGCATTTTCGCAGAGATTTTTTATTTGCAAAAAAGGAGGATAAAGAAATGACAACAGAAAGCATTAAGGAAAAGTATGAGAAATCTTACTTTATGCCCCCTGTCGTAACCTACGACTGGGTAAAGAAGGACAGTATTGAAAAGCCGCCTATCTGGTGCAGCGTGGATTTGCGCGACGGCAACCAGGCGCTGATTGAGCCCATGGGCTTACAGGAAAAGCTGGAATTCTTTAAAATGCTTGTAGATATTGGATTTAAGGAAATTGAAGTGGGCTTCCCCGCTGCTTCCGAAACCGAATATAACTTTGTAAGAGAGCTGATTGAGAGAAAGATGATACCGGATGACGTTACCATCCAGGTACTGACACAGGCAAGAGAGCACATTATCCGCAAGACCTTTGAAGCGGTAAAGGGTGCGCCCCATGCCGTTATCCATCTTTACAATTCCACTTCTGTGGCACAGAGAGAGCAGGTGTTCAAGAAGGGCAAAGAGGAAATCAAGCAGATTGCCGTTGACGGTGCAAAGCTTTTGAAAGACCTTGCCGATGAAACCGATGGCAATTTTACCTTTGAATACAGCCCGGAAAGCTTCTCCCAGACAGAGGTTGACTATGCGGTAGAGGTCTGCAACGCCGTTCTGGATGTATGGAAGCCGACGAAGGACCACAAGGTTATCATCAATATCCCTACCACCGTGCAGGTGGCAATGCCCCATGTATTTGCCTGCCAGGTAGAATATATTCACAAAAACTTAAAGTACAGAGATGCCGTTGCACTGAGCGTACATCCCCATAACGACAGGGGCTGCGGTGTCAGCGATGCGGAATTCGGTATTTTAGCCGGTGCCGACCGTGTGGAAGGTACTTTGTTCGGAAACGGCGAAAGAACCGGTAATGTGGACATTGTTACCGTAGCGCTTAACATGGTCTGCCACGGCGTCAATCCGGGACTGGATTTCTCCCATATCATGAAGACAAGGGAAACCTACGAAATGCTGACCGGCATGAAGGTGCCGGAACGGTCTCCGTACTCCGGCGATTTGGTATTTACCGCTTTCTCCGGCTCCCATCAGGATGCGATTTCCAAGGGTATGGCATGGAGAAACGAGGGCAAGAGCGGCAAGAAGTGGACCGTTCCGTATCTGCCCATCGACCCGGTGGATTTGGGCCGCGAATACGAGTCCGATGTTATCCGTATCAACAGCCAGTCCGGCAAGGGCGGCATAGCCTTTATCTTAAAGCAGAACTTTGGTATTTCCTTACCCGAGAAGATGAAGGACGAGGTACGTTACTTAGTAAAACATGCTTCCGATGAAAACCACAAGGAGCTTTCTCCCGCAGAGATTTATCAGTTGTTTGAAGACAATTATGTGACCAGAAAGCCTATTTTTGACATTCCACTCTGCCGGTTTGAACAGGCAGACGGTATCCACGCGGAAATTACCATCGAACAGAACAAGGAGAAGCGTATTATCGAAACCTCCGGTAACGGTCGGCTGGATGCGGTAAGCAACGCTATCAAGGTTTACTTCGGAATTGACTACGAACTCACTTATTATGAAGAACATGCAATTTCCAAGGGTTCTTCTTCCAAGGCAGCAGCCTTCGTGGGACTGGTCTGCGACGGCAGAACCTACTGGGGCGTCGGTATTGACGAAGATATTATCAAGAGCTCCATTGCCGCGTTGGTTACCGCAAGCAACCAGATTGCCGAGAGCAAGCATGCGGTAAGCGGCAGGGAAGAAAGAATTGTGGATATTCTCAACTATATCCAGATGCATTACCAGACCGTAACACTGGACGAATTAGCTGACAAGTTCAGCCTCTCCACACCGTATCTTTCCAAGTACATCAAGGAAAAATCCGGCAAAACCTTTCAGGATACCGTAAAGGATATCCGCTTCGGAAAGGCACGCCTTTTATTAAAGGAAACCACCCAGACCGTGGAGGCGATTGCAACGGAGGTCGGTTATGAAAATGTGGAGCATTTCAACCGTCTCTTCAAGAAGACCTACGGCTGCACCCCCATGCAGTACCGCAGCGGAAAACAGTAAATAACGCTGTTTTGCCGGAAAATAAGAAGGACCGTATCGCGAGGTGCCCCTCATAGTCAGACTTTGATGGGTTACCTTACGATACGGTCCTTTTACTTTGAAAATATAAAACAGGACAAATAAACCTTGCATGGTTTATAAATATACGGTATAATACGTCCATAAGCAGTTACTTCTTTTTTTCTAATTTTCTTTGCCGGCATCGCCGGTGTCTAAAATTCAAGAATTCCTGCCAATAAACAAAATTTTTCGGTGACAGACTTTAACAAGTTGTTTAACCCTGCATTATATGGATTATTATTTTCAGTATGTGTTTTTTATGTGCAAATGCTTCGGAAGAAGAAAATGTTGTTCATGTCGTTATATATGCTGTTTGTGCTGTTTTGATATGGGTGTATTGCCTGAAATATGAAATTAGTTTATAAAAAAAATAAGCAATTTAACGGGCCTGTATTGCTGTACAAAAGAATGAAGGAGGGTATTATGGACGCATGTGAAACAATCTCTAATATGTTAGAAAGCATGGCACATTTAATTGCAAAGGACAGTGCATGCTCGCTGCTGTGGGGAGAAGTTGCAATGCCACAGTGCTTAAAGGACGAATTACAGAAACAAGAAAACCAGATGAAAAAGGAGAACACACTATGAGAAAAGTAACCAAAAAATTAGCCCCTATTGTTATGGCAGCAGCAATGATGTTTGCGGTGGCACTTCCTGCTAATGCAGAGACAGTCTGTCCGCCTCATGTACAAGGTTCTACTAACAGAACCGTTATATCGGCATCCAATGCGGGAACACACCAGCATCCGTGGATTAAGGATAGTAACGGAAATGTAATTCTGTATAGAACATGTACGATTACGGTATACAATTATAAATATGAAACAAAATGTAAGATTTGCGGAACTGTACTTAACTCTTATACACAATCAGAAGTATCCCACAGTGTGCAGTAATTAGAGACATGCAATAAATGATATAAACGGATTCGAAATGTAACATTTTCGAATCCGTTTGCACAAAAAAATCGTATCATAGGAGAACGAAAATGAAAAGGATGAAAAGCAATCTTAAAGTAACGGTTTCCCTGCTTACGGCAACGGGCCTGCTGCTTGCGGGCTGCGGAGGGAAAGAAAACGGAAGCAGCGGTAATTCCCAACAGGGAGCAGACACGGAGAATCTGGGTATTTATTATTCGGTGGAAGAAGAAAGCTTCTTTGAGCCGGAGGATCTTCTGCCCCTTGAAGCGGGAGAATTCTGTGACAGGGAACGGGCTTTTCTGACAAAAGACTATATATCCTATTTTTCTTGGGTGTTGAATGCAGACAATAGCGGGCTGTATAGTTACCTGCAGGTCTATGACAGGCAGCAGAAAAACTGGGGGCTCTTTGATGAGAAGGGAGATTCCGTTTTTTACGAAGGGGAGTCGTACCGGATAGCAGCCCATACCCCACCCTTCGGAGGACTTGACGGAAGAATGTACCAGGTGGTGTACGGGGAGGAAAAATCCTATCTGGCTGAAATAAACGGAGAGAAAATCCAGAGGATTGCGGGGGAACTTACCGACAAAGAGGAAACACTGTGTATGCAGGCGGAATCCTATAAATATGCGGACCGGGAAGGAAGATTTTATCTGGCGGATAACGATAACCTGCGTCTGTACTGTTATGATGCGAACATGAAGCCGGCAGACGAGGTGGCGGTGCCGGGGATGGTTTACGGAATCCTGCAGGGGAAAGAAGGAGAGGATGTCTGCTGGTACGGCCTGGATGCCGGAAAAAATCCGGTTGTGAAGAGGGCGACGGACGGGAAGACCGTGGCGGAGAATATAGAAGGCATCGGGACGGAATACCGGGCAGCCATGGCAGAAGACGGAAGCCTTTATTTTGCCGATACCCAGAATATGTGGAAATATACGGACGGAACCCTGCAGAAGGTATTTGCCTTTGTACAGAATGACTACCTGCTTTCGGAAATTTACGGCATGGAATGTACGGAGCAGGGAGATGTGGAGCTTCTGACAGATATGGACTCGGAGCTGGTGCTGCTTACCCTGCATCAGGCAGATTTCCTTCCCGAAAAAAAAGAAATCGTGCTGGCGGATTACTCTCCCACAGTCCAGCTGCAGAAGCTGATAGCCCGGTTTAACAGACAGAGCAGGGAATATTATGTGACCTGCCGGGTACCGGAGGAAGGCCAGGAATGGGCAGACTTCCAACAGGTCATCAATCTGGAACTGAGTAATGGGAACGGACCGGACATGTTTACAAGCGGACTGCTTCTGGATGCGGGAGATTATGCGGAAAAGGGGTATCTGAAGCCTGTGGACGAACTGGTGGATGACCCGGAGCAGTTTGGAAGCGGAGTACTGGAGGACCAGAAAATAGGGGATACCTTATATGGAATCCCTTACGAATGCAGCTTTTTCTTAAGCAGCTACCGCATGGAAGATTTGGGGGACAGAACCGCCATTACCCTGCCGGAATTTACGGAGCTGGTGGAAAACTCGGATGCGGATATCATAGAAGAAAACATGGGCGGAGTGGATTTGCTAGTATATTATATCCTGTATGACAACGACGATACCACCTATATTGACTGGGAGGAAGGAAAAAGCCATTTAGACAGTGAGGAATTTTTAAGGATGCTGGAGTTCGCAGAAAAATATGCGGATCGTGACAACACGGACAAAAAAGCATTTGCCATGAGCAGCTCTATGACAGATATTTCTACCATAAAAACGATCTACAGCAGTTTCCGCGGCAACGCTTCCCTGATAGGTTTTCCCTGCAAAGACGGGAACGGTATTTATGTAAGCACAAACGCCGTGTATAAAAATGCAGCCACGAAGAATCCGGGGGGTGTGGATACTTTTCTGCGTTTTCTCATATCCGAGAGGGAACAGGAACGGTATGGCATGTACAGCAGCCGGGATATGATAAAGGATGGCTACGGCAGTGTAACTCTCGGAAAATTTCCGGTACGGAAGGATGCTTACCAAAAGAAAGTGACCAAGGAAGTGAGGGAGTCCTATCAGAATGATTTTTACGGCACGCAGATACCTTATACGGATGAAATGACAGACTGGATTTATTTTATACGTGACCATGCCAAACCGGACAATCCCCATATATATGCAGTTTACCGGATCCTTCTGGATGAACTGACCCCCTATTTTGACGGAAGCATTTCCGCCAAGGAGGCAGCAGAGCGTCTCCAGAACCGGGTACAGCTGTATCTGAATGAGAGATAAGCTTTACGGATAATTGTCAGGATGATAGAAGAAGCTATTATATCTGTAGGTTAAAAATCATCCAATAGTTACCGGCGTGTTCTATGCAGTCTGCTCCTACGGTACCCTTTTTTCTGGTGACAGACTTTAACAAGTTGTTTAACCCTGCACCATGTGGAACGTTATCCTTTTTTTCAATAAGTGCTTTTGTTGTGTAACCGTTTTTAAAGAAATTTGTTATTTCATCAGAACTGATAAACTTCGGTACCGGATTTCTGATTTCAAACTGAGTTTGACCATCGGCAGAGGATAAATGAACATAAATTTTATCTCCTGGTGAACATGCTTCAATAGCATTCTGCATTAAAATGCTTAAATAGTCTGAGAGGTCAACTTCACTGGCATGACTTTCTAATTTGTCAGATACTACATCAAACTGTATGCCGATATCTTTCTTCTCAGCTTGACAGGAAAGATTATACAAGGTCGCAGCTAAAAGAGGTTTGTCAATCTGTAAGAGAGGATAGGCGTGCAGGGGTTTGCTGTATTCATATGTATAAGTTTGGATGCATTTTTTTAATTCATCATAATTGGTGCAGGTACTTGACAGAGTCTGAAGATTTTGCAGACGGTTGGAATATTCATGCTGGCTGTTGCGGATTTCGTTTATTAAAGACTCATAGATAGGTAAGTTTTTTTGATATGATGAGAGCTCGTGCCTTTGCAGATTCATTTTCTGGTCGTAATACAGGACAATGGCATTGGAAACAATGAGTATAAAAGTAGTAATTATGATGGCGCTTATATTTGCGTAAAGCCTGTTTGGGTTTGTCTTGAGAAAGAGGAGAATACTAACCAGAATTAAATGAGTATTCAATAATACAAAGCGAAATGGTACAGCAGCTTCTGAAATAAATGAGAATATCTTAGCAGGTTTACATAAGCACAGAAGCAGTGAAAGGCACATCACAAGAAAATTCCCCCAGATTCCAAGGTATGGAGAATGTATAACAACGGGAAATAAGGATAAAAGGAGTGCCGCAAAAAACTGTATGGCGAGAAGGGTATCGTAAGTGAGAATATATAGAAAAAGGTTGTTAAGACCTTTGCTGTTACGATTGGTGCAAAAGAAATAAAAAATGTATACAATTTGTCCGATTATTAAGGAAGCGACGGCATAGTCTTCCGGTATGATGCTTAGAATAAGAGGAATTATAATGGCCGCAAAAAGATCAGTTTTTGTGGGAATGTGGGATTTAGAGACATATGCCTTCATGAAAATATAATAACATATGAATTCTAAAAATGATGTAATATATGAAATAAACATAATCTATTCCCC
>CAVHWP010000026.1:0-35379 GCA_963639875.1 Bacteroidaceae bacterium | reverse complement strand
TATTCCGGTGCATGCTTTTTTACAAACTCAATTTGGTCATTATAAACCAATTCTTCACCTGCATTACCAATCAATTTTCTCTCTTTATTAATTCTTTCAAAATCAATTTTCCGGGCATAGAATACTGCTGCCCTATTCTTCTTTTGACCAAGCTTTTCTGCATAAACTTTTTCCTCAAGGACATCTTTCAATTTTTTACACTCATAAGATACATACTTATCTATTACACAGTCATAATATACATTTTTAAAAAACATCTTATTAGAATGTGAACGTAAATTTCTTACTTTTTGAGAAAAATATGTATCATTTCTATTCGCTATAATATCCATATCATGCCCCGATGGTTGCATACGTTCAATCAAAATTCCAATCAGTTCCCCCATAGTGAGTTCGCCATATTCTTCTATTACTTTAACTGCTTCTACAGCAATTTTACTTTCTGTAAATCTAGACATACCTTTATCTCCTTCACCTTTCTCTTTCTATCAAAATTTATTCTATGGCACTGCGTCCACTTTTTATCCAAGCATCTAATTCAACTCTCTTAAATTTCCATAATTTACCTATTTTATGTGCCGGCATATCCGTCTTCTTAATCCAGTTTCTAACAGTATCCTTTGTCACATCCAAATAACTGGCAGCCGCTTCAATTCCAATCCAATCTTCCATATAATTATCCATAGCATTAGCTCTCCTATTCCTTAAAACTCTATCAATAGAGTAGCACATATGTTCTGTGTTTTCAATGTGTTTTTGTGATATTTCATAGTATTTCTTAGTAGTATTTTGAAGTAGGAGCGTCGTCTCCGATGTTCCTCTTCCTACCTTCTCAACCATCTCCGCAATCTCTACTTTTCTCTCCAACTTTATTGTCTTATTCTCTCAATCCACTAAAGTATTACTTTGAACTTTGATATAAGCCTCGATTCTGTCCGCTCGCTCATTAACCTCTTTTACCGTTCATCTGCTTAATCGCTACCCTCACGGCTAAGGCATCATACTGCTTAACAAACTGTTCCTTTTCACGCTCCTGTCGTAAATCAAGTCTTATCTTTCTACTATACTTGGGGTGAAGATAATCCAGAATGCGAGTATCTTATCCATACACCGAATGGCAAGCACTTCCAATACCGAAATTATTATGACATCTGCATCCATCCATTGATGGAGCAACTTATGATTGACCGCACACCACATTTCTGCAGACATACATGTATCTCCATGTTAGCAGAAGCCGGTATCACTCAGACGATTATCAAAAGATTGTGGGGCACTCCGGTGCAATGACTTTAACCGAGAAAGTATATACCCACTTTGATATTAAATAGCTTGTAGATGCGATTAACAAGATTTAAGCGAAATAAAAAGGACATTCTCAGATTTCTCTGAAGATGTCCTATACACATCATTGATATTCATGTTGCATACCATTTGAAATCCAACACATCTGACAACCTTCCACACCCTCTGTCCCCTGTAAAATGGGCTTTTTTGATTTCTTCGTTTCAGAAAGATAACTCTACCAGATATGCAAAATCCAAATTAAAATATTTCTTTGTCTGCGAATTCATATTGTAATTTCGAGCATAGGATTTAAGCTTAAAATAGTAATTGTTATACTGTAAAAACTTTTTAGCATCCTCCTCAGAACAGATTTCAAATTTTATGTCTTTTTCTTTCATATCCTGAACCTGTCCTTCGACAGTCAGCTTTTGTTTATCCTGTTATTTTTCCATCTATCTCCCCATTTGTTCACAATGAAATATCTTTCCACCCCTAATGCAGCAAGATACCCTAATCCTTCTGTTTAATAATATGTTTCATCACAAACTGCATCATGGGGCCGATGGCGATGACGCAGACCACGGTGCCGATGCCGATAACGCCGCCGAAGAAATAGCCGCAGACAAGGTAACAGGCATCCACCAGTACCCGGATAAGTCCAAAGGGCTTTTTCGTGCGGTTTGCGATGGCAAGGTACAACGCATCGTTGGGCGCCACACCTATTCCTGCGGATTTAAGCAGGGGGAAGCCTATGGATACGATCACGCAGGTCAGGGCAAATTCCAGTGCAATAACCGGTATGGATGGCTCTTTCGGTAAAATAACGGCTACCACCTTGGTCATACCATCCAGAAGCAGCCCCGCAAATGCCACCGCAAATACCATGCCAATCTTAAACTGCGTCCTGTCCAGCAGAAACACAATGATTAAAAGCACCAGTGTCAGCAGGAAATTTGCCGTTCCCACGCTGACAGAACATACCTTGGAAAGTCCCTGCATGAATACGGTAAAGGAGTCCGACCCAATTCCTATCTGCAGGAAAGAGGCGACAGCCAGCTGTATAATGGCAAGTCCGGCAAAAAAACGCAGCAGCGTCATGGGCGTCAGGGATAAAATCCCCGTTTTGTGTAAAAATGATTTTGTCTTTTCTTTCATAAAAAATAAACCAGCTTCGTGTAATTTATTTGCAAAAATTTAATACTCCATGGTATCCAGGTACTTCATGTAATTTACGACCATGAGAGCAATCTTGAAGGTCAGAGCATCGTCAAAGGTACGGATGTCCAGTCCCGTGCATTTCTGCATTTTCTCAATACGGTAAACCAGCGTATTCCGGTGCACAAACAACTGTCTGGATGTTTCGGAAACGTTTAGGTTGTTTTCAAAGAACTTATTAATGGTTGTGAGCATTTCCTCATCCAGTTCTTCCGGAATGGAGTCACCGAAAATCTCCTTGATGAAAATTCTGCACAGATTAATGGGAAGCTGGTAAATCAAACGTCCGATTCCCAGTGTACTGTATGCCATAACATCCTTTTCCGCATAGAAAATCTTGCCTACATCCAAAGACATTTTCGCTTCCTTATAGGATTTGGAAACATCCTTAAGCTCCGGAACCACGGTACCGAATGCAACCTTAACATTGAGCATAGCCTCCGTATTCATCATATCTACAATGGTATTGGCAATTTCCAGAAGGGAATCCTGTGTATAACCATCCTCCAGGGATTTAATCAAAATCACACTGCTTTCATCCACAGAAGTAATGTAGTCGCCGTTCTGTGCGGAAAACATTCCCTTCAGAAGCTCGGTGACAATGCCGTCCTTTTCCGATTTTGTTTCAATCAGATAAACCAGACGGGGAACGCTGACTTCAATGTGCAGCTTCTTTGCCCGGTTGTAGATGTCTACAAGAAGCAGGTTGTCTAAAAGCAGGTTCTGGAAGAAATTGTTCCTGTCAAACCGCTCTTTATAAGCAATAATCAGATTTTGAATCTGGCAGGCAGCAATTTTGCCCACCATGTAAACATCGTCCGAAGTTCCTCTTGCTACCAGTATATACGCAACTTCCCCCTCATCCAGCACCTTCAGCAGATGTTCATTGCCAATCACCTGACTGTCCGCCGGTGACTGGGCAAAGCTCGTCACAAAGTCATTGGACAGGCTGCCTTTTTCCGCTGTAGCCGCTACCAGACTGCCTGTGATGTCGTAGACACAAAGGTCAACCTTTGTAATCGCTTTTAATTCGTCAATGCTCGTCTGAATAATCTGGTTTGAAATCATAAACCGAAATCCCCTCTTTCTTTTTATTATCCGTAAATGCAAAAACGGGGGTGCATATGCACCCCCGAAGTGTTTGTTTATTAGTTGGTAATAACCTGCTCGGTATCCTTATCGAATACGTGAATTTTTTCAACATCCAGAGCAAATCTTACGGTATCGCCAGGTCTTGCAGTGGTACGGGAATCTACTCTTGCAGTTACAGGGAACTCTTCCAGATCGAAGTACAGATATACTTCAGCACCCAGTAATTCGTAAACCTTGATGGTAGATTCGAATACGCTGTTAGGAGAAGCTTCGATGTACATTTCGGAATCATATACATCTTCAGGACGGATACCGAAGGTAACAACCTTTCCGTCATAACCGCCGTCAATCAGCTTCTTGGATTTTGCAGGAGGAAGAGGAATGCTGTGACCAGCAATCTTTAAGTTAGCTACATCGCCTGCTACTTCTACAGTTGCATCTAAGAAGTTCATCTGCGGAGAGCCCATGAATCCTGCTACGAACAGGTTGCAAGGCTTCTCGTAAAGGTTCTGAGGAGTATCTACCTGCTGGATAACACCGTCCTTCATAACTACGATTCTGGTACCCAGTGTCATAGCTTCGGTCTGGTCATGTGTTACGTAAATGATGGTGGTACCTAATCTCTGATGTAATTTAGCAATTTCGATACGCATCTGTACACGAAGTTTTGCATCCAGGTTGGAAAGAGGTTCGTCCATAAGGAATACCTTAGGATTACGAACGATTGCACGACCCATGGCAACACGCTGTCTCTGACCACCGGAAAGAGCCTTAGGCTTTCTGTCCAGAAGGGGAGTCAAGTCAAGAATCTTAGCTGCATCTTTTACCATCTTATCGATTTCATCCTTCGGAACTTTTCTTAACTTAAGTCCGAAAGCCATGTTGTCATATACAGACATATGAGGATACAGAGCGTAGTTCTGGAATACCATCGCAATATCTCTGTCCTTAGGTTCTACATCGTTTACGATTCTGTCGCCGATTCTTAATTCACCGGAAGAAATATCTTCCAGACCAGCGATCATACGAAGAGTGGTGGACTTACCGCATCCGGAAGGTCCTACGAAAATAATAAATTCCTGATCTGCAATTTCAAGGTTGAAGTTCTTAACTGCTTCGAAACCGTTAGGATATACTTTGCAGACATTTTTTAATGATAAACTTGCCATATTTTATGACTCCTTTCTTGCTGTACAAATAAATACATTCGGCCTAACCTTGTTTTAGTATACCGAAAAAATCCTTTTCTTGCTATAACACTATTTCACAAAGTTTTCGTTGGGGTTTGTAAAAATTGCTTATGCTTCGGTTCCAATCGGGCACTTTGTACAAACTTTTTCTGTTTTAATATACAATCTGTCCAACGAGTTTCATGACTCCGTGTACTCTTCCCCGTAAAATGCCAGCTGGTTCTTTCCCTTCTTTTTTGCCACATACATCGCCTGGTCGGCTGCTTTATACAGCCCTTCAAAGGACTGGGAATCCTTGGGATATACAGCTGCTCCGATGCTGGCGGTAGCGGAATACTTCACATAACTGCCCGCCTGAAATCCCTGAAAGAAGTTTTCCAGACGCTTTGCTTCCTTCTTAATGATAGTGTCTTCCTTCATGTTGCATAAGAATATCATGAATTCATCGCCGCCGGTACGTCCGATAATATCACTGGCACGGAACTCTCCGCAGATATGTTTTCCCAGTGTTTTGAGCACTTCATCTCCGAATGCATGTCCCATAGTGTCGTTTATTTTTTTGAAATTGTCAATGTCGACCACAAACATCACCGCCATCTCATCGGGATGGGCTGCCAGATGCTCCCTGATTTTCCGTTCCGTCGCTATCTTATTGTTCAGGTTGGTAAGCAGATCCGTGTCGGCTTTATCCTCTAACGCTTTCTTTTTTTCATTGTCATGAATTCTATCCACCACATCAATAACTGTCAGTATCACGATAAACACAAAAATGGATACCATGATCTGCACGGCTATGGAATGCAACGGGCTCCCGCTTGTGCGCACCAGTTCATCCACGTAGGTCTGCTCAGCCCCAATTACCAGAAAATAATCGCCGTCCAGAATCGGAACTTCAAACAGGGTATAGGAATAGTCCCCACCGGTATATGTTTTCGTGCACGTCAGACTGTTTTTCATCTGGGATTTTAAGACCTCTGTCTGAAAGCTGCTGTCTGTCAGGGTCTTCAGGGTCTGTATGTAATCATCCGAAGCCACGCAGAAGGGATTGCCCTTTTCCTGTGCTTGTTCATCCAGATATACCACTTTGGCATTCTTATCCAGAATAAGGTAAAAAGCATCGCTGCCGAAATTTTTTGCCACATTCTGTTCGGCAATCAGATTTCTGTCATAAGCACAGATTACATACCTTGTGGCTGTCCCATCTTTTTCAATGGAAGATGCCGCATAAAAGAATTCCCTGCCTGCATAAATATTGCCGTTTCTATTACTTTCCCGGTTCGCTTCCACGGCTTTTGCACACCGCGCCCGTTCTTCTTCCGTCAGCTTTTTGCCGCCGGCACGGTATCCGGTACCATCTGTGTCATAAATAAAAATGTCTTCTAATTTGGTGGTATCAAGGAATGCCTGTATCACCTGATTCACATCACCGGCATCTTCATACTCCAGATACCGTGCTATCACTTCCACAGCCTTTTCCGCAGAATGAAAGGCTTTGTCAATCTGCTGTCCCACGGCGAGTGCCTGTGCTTCAAAATTGTCCGTAACCTTTTCCTTCTCCTGCTCCCTGCTGACGGAAAGAGAACGGAGAAGCAGCCCGGAAATTACCAGCACAAGAATAGCCGTAGGCAGCACTTTCCTTCGAAAAATCCTGCCTACCCGGTTATCGTTCATTATTTATCCTCTTGCTTTTCTTCAAACACCGGCTTGTCACTGAAGATTTTTTCCTCTTCCGCATCAGAAGGCTCCTCTTCGGAAGTTCCCTGTTCCTCTTCCTGATTTGCTAAAATCTTGTCTTCCAACTGTTTGAAAAACTTACTGTAGAGCGCTGCGCTGCAATAAACGGGCACGGAAATTCCAAATAGGAACACAATGGGGAACAGATAGAAATTGGAAACCCATAAAAGCACCCACGGGCAGGCGTACAGCACTACCATGGCTATGGTAAAGGGGAATTTCATCATACTGATGGCAAATGCATTTTTCATGGTATTTTTTATTGTATTGATGAATTTCGCCTGCACGGCATAAACCCATACCAGATAAAAAACATACATAATGGCTGCTGCCATAATCAGAACCTGTGCCACCTTCGGGATATGGATGTTGGAATTTTCATTCATCAGAAAAATATCCGTCACAAAAACCGTCAGCAGCAGTAAATTGATAACGCCGAGAATAAATCCCTGCTTGAAATTCACCTTGAATGCCTTAAAGAAATCTCTGGTAATATACCCCTCTTCGTTGCGGTACATTTTCAGTTCCACATAATGTGCTGCGGAAAGTGCCGGTCCGATGGTTACAATGGGAATACAGCAGATAAGGGTGAGGATGTTTAACCACATCAGGTCCGCAAACTTGTTAAGTATCCTCATCAGGGGACTATCCAAATCAAAAATTCTACTCATTTTGTGCTTTCCTCCTACAAAAATCTCTCCATGGAAGTCACCCGGATACCGGAGAAGCTTTCCTCCGGTGCGCACGCATGAAATCCTGTTTTACGGTAAAAAGCTACCGCATAAGGCGCCGCTTTGACGGACATATAGATTTCTCCCCGTACTTCCTTGAGATACTTTGCCATTGTCTCCAACAGTGCCCTGCCCACTCCCTGCATATGATATTCTTCGTCTACAAATAACAGAGAAATAAAATTCCTTCCTCTTACGGAAATCTCTCCTATAATTTTTTCACCATCCAATGCCACCAGCATGGGATATCTCCCGTTCAAAAACATCTGGTAAATCTTTCCGTTTGTCAGAAAATCCTGAAAATTAATAACGCCCTCTTCTGTATAATCGGCTGCTTCGAAGCGCATAAAAGTCCGCCAGACCATCTGCATGGTTTCCGGCCAGTCCTCCGGCTTTGCCCATCTGATCGTATAAGGAATATCCCGGATATTACTCATATAAATCTCCATTCCTTCAAAAGCCTTATTCCGTTCTAAACGTTAATTAAACTATTATAGCAAATGGGACCTTATCTCACAAGGTGTTGTTTTACCCAATTTTCAATATCTTCCATAATGTCGTACCGGTCCGTTTCATTCATCAGCTCGTGACGGTCCTTCGGGTACAGCTTTAAGGTAACGTCCTCCACACCCGCTTCTATCAGGGCATTGTAGGTCTTTTTTACCCCTTTTCCGTAACCGCCCACAGGGTCGTCTTCGCCGGAAATCACAAACAACGGCAAATCCCTGGGGATTTTCTTCATATTGTCCATACTGCAGGCACGGGAAACCAGCGTGCTTAAGGTCTTGAAACCGTTGGGTGTAAAATAAAAGCCGCAGTTGTCGTCCGCAATATATTTGTCCACTCTCTCCGTTTCCTTGCATAGCCAGTCAAAGCCTGTGCGCGGCGACTCCACCTTTTTGTTGTAGGATCTGAAGGTTACCTTGTCTAAAAACTTACTTGGTACATTTTTACCATGGAATACTCCTACCAGAGAAGCTACGGCTTTCCCGAAGGACACATACAGGGGGGACTGCATGCCGGTACCCATAATGATGGCTCCCTGAATACCGGCGCCGTAACGGTAAATGTAGTTTCTGGTGATGAAGGAGCCCATGCTGTGTCCCAGGATAAAATAGGGGACGCCCGGATAAAGCTCCTGCGTCATTTTTTTCAGTCTGTGCACATCCCTGACTACAACCGTGGCCGGGTCCTGCTCGCAAAAATATCCTTTAACCCCACCTTCGGGCACGGATTTTCCGTGTCCCAAGTGGTCTTCTCCCGTCACAAGATAACCTTTGCCGGTGAGGTACTCCGCCAGTTTCTCGTACCGTTCCACGTATTCTGCCATGCCGTGCACAATCTGTATAATTCCCTGAATGTTTTCACTCTCCGGCAGCCATCTGACTGCATGGATTTTCGTGACATTGTCCCGGGACGCAAACGTAAACTCCTCTTTTTTCATAGATAACCCCATCTTTCTCTATACAATACCGTTTTTTACCGTGCCCATTATTTCATAACTGCTTTGCCGGTTAGCAGATTTCCGCACCTGCGGGCATATCCTTCTCCGGCTTCATCAGCGCCAGATTGCCTTCCGCATCCTCTGCGCATAACAGCATGCCTTCGGAAAGAACGCCTGCCAGCTTGGCGGGCTTTAAGTTCACCAGTACCATAACCTTTTTGCCCACCATTTCCTCCGGTGAGTAGTAAGCCTTGATGCCGGACACAATCTGCTTTACCGTGCTGCCGATTTTAACCTGGGAACACAGAAGCTTCTTGGACTTGGGTACTGCTTCGCAGGCAATGATTTCACCTACCTGGAACTGCATTGCGGCAAAATCCTCATAGGAAATTTCCGGCTTTGCTTCGATATCGATACCTTTTTCTTCCTCTTCTTCCTTTGCCTTGGCAGCCATCATAGCCTGTGCCAGTTCTTCTTCCTTCTTCGCCACTTCCTTCATATCCAGACGGACAAACAGAATTTCCGGCTCTGCCGTTACCTTGTTGCCGCTCTCATACAGGCCGAATTTCTTAAGGTCGCTGAAATCTCTTAAAGAGGTGTTCAACTGCTTCACAATCTTTTCAGCGGTTTCGGGCATATAGGGCTGCAAAAGAGATGCGCCGATGGTAATGCTTTCCACTAAGTTGTAAAGCACGGTGGAAAGGCGGTCGCTCTTTGCCTCATCCTTTGCCAGTACCCAGGGTTCTGTTTCGTCAATGTATTTGTTGCAGCGTTTGAAAATACCAAAGATTTCCGTAATAGCATCTGCCACACGCAGGGTGCTCATCTTTTCTTTTACCTTGTCGTAAGTGCCGGTTACCACTGCCTTTAAGTCACCATCCAGTGCTTCATCCACGGCGCCCTTGTCGGCAACCACGCCTCCAAAGTATTTGTTGCTCATGGAAATGGTACGATTTACTAAGTTGCCGAGGGTGTTGGCAAGGTCTGTATTGGTACGCTCCGCAATGAGCTCCCAGGTTGCATTGCCGTCATTTTCATAGGGCATTTCATGAATCATGTAATAACGAACCGCATCCACGCCGAAGAAGTCTACCAGGTCATCCGCATAGATAATATTGCCCTTGGACTTGCTCATCTTTCCGCCGCTCATGAGTAACCAGGGATGTCCGAATACCTGCTTGGGCAGGGGTTCGCCCAGCGCCATCAGGAAAATAGGCCAGTAAATCGTATGGAAACGGATAATGTCCTTACCGATAAGGTGTAAATCCGCAGGCCAGTATTTCTTGTACTGCTCCGTGCTGTTTCCGTCTGCATCATAGCCAATCCCGGTGATATAGTTGGTCAGCGCATCCAGCCATACATAAACCACATGCTTCGGGTCGAAATCTACCGGAATACCCCACTTGAAGGAGGTACGGGATACACATAAATCCTGCAGACCCGGCAGAAGGAAGTTGTTCATCATTTCGTTCTTACGGGAAACCGGCTGGATAAATTCCGGATGGGTGTTGATATGCTCAATCAGGCGGTCTGCATATTTGCTCATCTTAAAGAAATAAGCTTCTTCCTTGGCGGGCTTTACTTCTCTGCCGCAGTCCGGGCACTTGCCGTCCACAAGCTGGGACTCTGTCCAGAAGGACTCGCAGGGAGTACAGTAAAGACCTTCATAGGAGCCTTTGTAAATATCGCCCTGGTCATATAATTTCTTGAAAATCTTCTGTACCTGTTTTTCATGGTAATCGTCGGTGGTACGGATAAAGTGGTCGTAGGAAATGTTCAAAAGGTCACACATATCCTTAATCTGTCCGGCTACCTTGTCTACAAATTCCTTGGGTGTTACACCGGCTTCGTTGGCTTTCAGTTCGATTTTCTGACCGTGTTCATCGGTACCGGTCTGGAAATAGACGTCGTAGCCCTCGGCTCTTTTATATCTGGCAATACTGTCCGCCAGCACGATTTCGTAGTTGTTTCCGATGTGAGGCTTGCCCGATGTGTAGGCAATGGCTGTTGTGATGTAATACTTTTCTTTGCTCATTTTTTACTTCCTTTCTCCCTAAAACTTTCATGCATACTTCTCTATGCTTTCGCATGGTAAGGCGCCTGCTTCCGCATGCCGCGGAACATTTTCTAATATAAAAACCCGCCTTCCCATACGTGATTCGTACAAGAAGACGGGAACTTGACCCGTGGTACCACTTCTCTTTATCCTTCCTTCACAGGAAAGACCTCTGCAAGTGCCCGTTAGCACTCTCCGCTGTAACAGGCGGACCTGTTGCATCCTAACCGTCCTGCCTTGGGGACATCCCGCAAGCCGCCGGCTCAGTGCACTGCTCGGAAGCCATGTTCCCCAAAGTCCGTGTCCGTCTCCTTCCAGCCTGCATGAAACCATGTCCGGGAGACTTCTCTGCAAGACCATTCCAAGGGTACTCTCTTCGTCAACGCTTTCTTTTAAGAATAGCACACATTACAAAATCTGTCAAAAAAGATTATCGGTTTTATTCTGCCTCTTTTTCCCGAATTTATTTGGAGAACATCACTTTTTCATCATTAAACATTCTGGTCAGGACAAAGGTAAGAATGCCCGCATAAATCAGATTGCATACCATGGTGAGAACCACATTCACGGTGCTGCACTGGAAGGAGAAAATATCGTACATGCTTCTCACGCTGTTAAATACCGGAATAAAGGAATAGGCAATACTGCTCTCTCCGCCGCCGCTGAACATGGGAATGAGGCTGACGCCCATTACGACAATCATAAGGGGAGAAATGGCGGTGCCCGCTGCCTTTACGCTCTTGGACATGGCGGAAATAATGGAAATTACCGCTACTAAAAGCAGGACGGTTGTTAAAATCAGTCCCAGAAGCAGACCGTAATCCGCCACACTGTATACACTGGCATCCATGCCGGAGCCTGCGTCCATTCCCATCAGGTTCGGCAGGGAAAGCATGGTACCCAGGAAGCTGGACAGACCGGACAGCAGTGCAATGGCGCTTAAGCTGATGATTTTGCCCAGTGCAAGAGAGCTTCTCTTCATGGGAGTAACAAGCAGGGTGGCGATGGTGCCTCTTTCCTTTTCCCCGGCAATGGACTCGGGTGCTACCGCCATACAGCCGCTGAACAGGAAAATCATTAACAGCATGGGCAGCATCATGGAGAATATCTGACCTACCACGTCTTCCTTGGTGGCGCAGTCATACACACCATCCCCGGCATTTACGTCAAACTTGTTTGTCATGGATGCTTCGTAGCTGTCCAGAAGGTCGTTTACCGTGCTCTTTATCTGTTCGGAGTCGGTTTTGGTGGAATTGTAGTAAATCTCCACATTGGGCGCAGCCACGCCGCTTTTTACATCATAGGCTGCGATTTCCCCGGAAAAGTTCTCCGGGAATACCACCAGTACATCCGCTTCTTTATCCTGGATTTTCTGTTTTACGGCATCCGTATCCGCTTCCGCCGTATCCTTCCAGTCTGCGGAAAGCTCCTCAAAGGAGTTCTTCAGTTCATCCGGAAGGTTTACCACATAAGCATCCGCCACATATGTCTCATCCGCCATGAACTGCTTCATCATGCCCTGCCCCATAATGGTATACATAATGTAAATCACAAGACCCGGCATAATAACGGTAGTAAAGAATAAATTTTTGTCCCCGAAAAAGCGGGCAAATTCCTTTTTAATAATGGTCAGCATATCTTTTCTCATGCGATATCACCTGCTTTCTCTTTATAAATCTCGAAAAATCTGTCCTCTAAGCTCATTCCCTGGCAGATGGCATTTAGAGTATCGCATGCTTCCATGTGACCGTTGATGATAATTCCCACTCTGTCGCAGATTTTTTCAATCAGGCTGAAAATATGGGTGGACACGATAATGGTCTTGCCCTGTGCCTTTAAGTCCAGCAAAAAGTCGGTCACCACCTTGGCGGTCAGAACATCCAGACCGTTTGTGGGCTCGTCGAAAATAATAATATCGGGGTCATGCACCAGCGAGATGGCAAGGGATGCCTTCTGCTTCATACCGGTGGACAGGTTGCCTACCTTTACCTCGGCAAATTCATCAATGCCGAAACGCTTAAATAAAAGCTCTTTTCTCTGTTTTCTGCTCTCCGCATCCATACCGTGTAAATCCGCAAAGAAATCAAACAGATAATTGGGAGTAAAGAAATCCTCCAGCTTCAATTCACTGGTCAGAAATCCAATCTTGCTGCGCACTTCTTCCGGCTCCTTTACAATGCTGGCGCCGTCCAGTACGGCATCCCCGCCGTCCGGTTTGATTAAGGTTGCCAGCATACGCAGTGTAGTGGTCTTGCCTGCGCCGTTGGGGCCTAAAAGCCCGAACACTTCTCCTCTGTATGCGGTAAAGGAAAGGTCATTGACCGCCACCTTTACTTTTTCTTTGGTCTTTTCGATTTTCTGTTGTTTGGCGGACAGCTTAAATGTCTTTTTCAAGCCCTGCACCTTCAATATTTCTTCCATATTCCCTCTTTTCCACGCACTTAAGCTGTATGCAGCCGTGCGTTACTTGCATATAAGAACCGTGCGCTTTTGTCCGCACAGGCCTGTGCCTTCCGGTTGTTGTCAGTCTTTCATCATCTTCTGTGCCTTTTTACAGGAAACATGATAGGTAATCACCTGAATCATCCAGATAAATGCCGGTACCAGCATGGGCAGCAGCCCAATCTCGATTACCATGCCAAGCATCATGAAGATAAGCATAAATACCATACAGGCAATGCCCGTCACCTGCACGGTATGATAGGAAGCAATTCCTATCTGACGGCGCTCCGCCTCATCGCAACTGTCATACCACTGTTTCTTGAATTTCTTATCGTAAAGGCTGCCCTTCTTTTCCGGGTTCATCTCCTTTGCCATATTGACAGCCACATGCTGCATATGGAAGGAACCGTATACATAGAGCAGAAAGAAAACAATGGTCATCGTCATGGTGTACATGTCATCTGCGGCGTGCATGCAGTAGGAGGCAATGCCGAAGCAGATAAAATTCATAATCGCCATTACGTTGGCAAGTGCCAGGGAAACATTCAGCGTATCATCTATTCTGTCGTAATCCTCATCCAAATCCGTGCTTTCTTTCTGGATTTTCCGCGCCTTACGGTAAAAGCATTCCGATGCTATCCAGAATACGGCACCTGATGCCACCGTAATGTACCGGAAAGGAATTACCAGGCTTCCCTGCACCAGAGATAAAAGTTCCGGGAAGGACAGCTCATTTGCCGCCATGTAGTCTTCCAGAAAGCCCATCATAACTCCCGCTGTCCCTCCTATGATAGCGCCGATAAAAAGGAGTATTATAAATTTCCAATAGAATTTTTTATCCTCTGTTTTTATGTTTTTCAGTCTTTCCGTATTTTTTTCCTGTCTGGTTTCTTCTAATCTTTCCTCATTCATTCTCTTTTTCCTCTCCTTCCTCATATTCAAAAATGTCCTCTACCTGCACATCGAAATATCTGGCAATCTTCAGTGCCAGGGTAACGGAAGGAGAATAATCTCCCCTCTCAATCAGGCTGATGGTCTGGCGGCTGGCATTCACCATGCTTCCCAGCTCCTGCTGGTTAATGTTCTTTTTTGCCCTGTATTCTTTCAAATGATTTTTCAAAGGCATATGCATTCCTCACATTCTTTCTTAAAATCACATGTAATTCGTGATGAAAATAAACAGAATATAAATCATGAATAAAAGCATACCCCAGTTAATCCATGCCGCCGCAAATTTGCCTTTTGCCACATGCTTGGGCGGTTTTACAAGGAAGAACTTCTTTTTGGCAAGTGCTACGATTAAAAGGACAATACCGGCAATGGCAAGGCACGCCAGAAATCCCAGCCATGCATATAACACAATGAGTTTCGGAAGCATATCTCCCATTAACGCCTCTAAGTTGCCGCTTGTTTCCGCCGATAACAGCTCATCGTATCCTACCCACTGCAGGATGCCTACGGAGCCGATGGATGTGGTCAGGTTCACTGCCATGTGCAGAAAGATGGTGTAACGGATGCGTCCGGTACGGATATAGATATAGGCAAACAGCATACCTAAGCCTGCCGCAAAGAAGCACTGGCTGAAGTTGCCGTGGAACAGTCCGAACATAAGACCTGATGTAAGAACTGCCATACCTTCGCCGTATTTTACAGTGCGGTCAATGATGAACTTACGGAAAATCATTTCCTCCACCGCAGGAGCTAAAATACCTACCGTAATGACACGTCCAACTATATTGGAATTCAGCATCAGGTTCTGCAGGGTAACGGTACCCGAAGAGCTGCTCCGGGTAAGCAGACTGATTACGGTATCCAGAATCGTACCAATAACCATACCGACGGCACAGATGCCGGCACACATAAGTGCCGCAATAAGCCATTTGCCGAAGCCCATTTTGTGCTGCATGATTTTTACGCAGTCTTTTTTACCGCCTATTAAATATAAAATCGGGAAAGCAATCATATACATGGGAATAATCATCACGCCCCAGGTATACCATTCCGTAGCATAAACACTTTCCCCAAACACTTCGGGAATCACCCATGCATATAGATTCTGGGCTGCCATAACAATTATGGCATACAGGAAAATTTTCCATTCCATCCGGCAGTAAGCCTTTCTCATAGGTTTCTTATAATTTTCCTGCGGTGCGTAGGGATTTCCATTCTTCTCAAATTGTCCTTCCATTTGTTTTCCTCCTGACATTTATTCTTGTCATTATGACAACTATCCTTGTCATATACACTATCATTGACAAAGAAAGTTGTCAATATGTATTTAAAATAAAAAGGCTCGGAAATAAAAAGGCACTGCCTGCTTATGCGGGCAATGCCTATAGGGAGGATTTTTATTTATGAAATAAATTTTTGTCTGAAATCCTATGCAATAACGGGCTCAAAGCGAAGTCTTACATCGGGCAGGCTCTTTAAGGTGTAGTAGTAGTTCTCCTGCCAGTCTTCGCCCTGGGAAGGGTCGTTTTCACCGGTTGCGGGCGGTGCGAAAATACGCAGCTCCATCGTGCAGGGACCATCCAGCTTTTTATCGAAGAATGCGGGCATAAAATCCACAAAGGTCACGCCGGGTGCCTTGTAGAACCAGCGTCCGTTAATTTCGAGCATCAGGTTGGCGTCTTTTAAGTCATCTTTGAAGTTGGCTTCCGCAAATACCGGGTCACCGTCAAAGGAAAGCTCCATTTCCACGCCTTCTGCATCCTCGGAGCCGCCCCAGCGGAGAGTCACGGGAAGTTCTTTTTCGCCTTCATAAACCACACCGGGATTGAAAAATTCATCCTGGATAATATCTCTGTAAGCGGCAAGCAGCGGCTGTTCCACACCTACATCCGGGTTGTTGGGGTCGGTAATTTCCAATCCCAGACGTCCGTCATCGCGGAACTGGTAGAAGGTAAATCCGCTGAACCATCTTTCCGGGTCTTCCTTAATTAAACGGCAGAAATCCTGTACCATTTTCACCTGGTCGTAAGGTCCGGTGACATCGCCGTCGGCATTCATTTCGGACATTACCATGGGCTTCTGTTTTCCGCCGCAGAGCTCTTTGTAACGCTCATAGCTTTTTTTCGTCATTTCATATACATATTCCGCAGATTCCTTCTTGTGGGAGAAATTGTCTTTTTCCGCCACTTCGTAGGGCCAGCCCCAGTTCAGCGCCATGTATTTGTCCACGGACCAGATATCGGTGGTGCGGACTGCTTCCGCAAATTCCTTCTCCTTGGTGATTTCGGGAGAATTGGGGTCTTCTGCTCCGCCGATGCAGAGAATGGTTTGCACATTGGGCGCATATTCTTTCAAAATCTTATGGAAACGGACAAAGAAATCCGCTACTTCCTGATAGGAAGCACGTTTGTTAAAGGAGAACCAGTCGCCGGTAGCTTCATGGTTCAGACGGAGCATCATGCGTCCGAAGGTACGCAGGTTTTTCGCAATCGCAATAATGTGCTCATCCGTTACATGGGGGTCGCAGGTCAGGGTCAGGATAACATCCTGTCCGTGGCGTCTGACATCGCGCATGCAGGTAAAAGGCTCCCCATCCATATTGCCGTTCAGTCCGCCTCTGAAGGGGAAATAATTGTCGTAAGGATAATCCCATGCAAAGCTGATTTCCTTATCGGCGTAAGCATCCTGTGCTCTTGCGGGCCACGCTTCATCCAGAGGGTAATAGCAGTACATCAGGTTGATGCCTCTGTGCGGTCTGTGAAGCTTCTGCAGGATATAATCCTGGTTCACATAAAACCCTCTTTCGCTGCCGTCGCTTAAATCCACGGCAAATTTTGCGGGTGTTAATCTGACACCTTTTACATTACTCATTGATACATCCTCCATTGTCTCATTGTTGTTTTTCCATCTTTTCAAGAGTTTCCCGACGGATACATTCACGCAGTTTCAAAAGATACTCCGAAAAAGTCACCTTATCATTTCCGTACACCTGGTTCAGTTCGTATTCGTTGGGTGCCCAGGTTTTAATGTCGGACTCGTTGTGGGAAATCACGGCTTCCAGACTGTCCATTGCCTTGTAGATTTTGGCTTCTATGGTCTGCCTTTCTTCCATTTCCTTATAAAGAGAAAGCATTTTTATGACCTTGTTCATATCGGCTTCGGGAAATTCATCCGAAATCCAGTATGCCATAAGGGCTGTGCGCCAGCTATGCTCTGCCACGCTTTCGTGCCTGCCGCCCGAAGTGTAACAGTGTCTGGTGGTGTCCTTCAGTTTTTCCGCCGTATGCAGCGCTTCCGGTAATTTCTCACTTTCCATAACCGGGCCCCCTTTTCTGTCATATGTGCCTAAAAATTCCCACTGCACATTTTCTTCCTTATTTTATCTTGAATTGTTTTCCGTGACTACTCAAATTTTTATCGTTTTTTTGCCGTACTTTTTATGTATCGCAGCTTTTCATCCGGGATTTTCTTTCTAAAAGGACTGGTTCTTCCGGTCTCTTTTGTTTATAATGGTTTCAAAATCAGAATATTTTGCTGAAACAAACAGAAAGGTCGGTACTTATGAACACCAATTCCTATCGTCAGAAACTGCATCTGGAACCCCCTCAGGGCTGGATGAACGACCCTAACGGTCTTTCTTATTTTGATAACAAATATCATGTTTACTTCCAGTACTCACCGTTTGATGCTGCAGGCAGCGGTGACCGCGGCTGGGGCCATTTTGAAAGCACCAATCTGGTAAACTGGACTTACACCGGCATGGTTATCCGCCCTGATATGCCTGCGGATAAGGACGGCGCCTATTCCGGCAGCGCCATTGTCTGCGGCGATTCCCTGGAAATTTTTTATACCGGTAATGTGCTGGAGGACGGTGACTACGACTACACCACCGCCGGCAGAGGCGCCAATGTCATCCACGTATCCACGAAGGACGGCCACACCATGAGTGAAAAGGAAGTCCTCCTCACCAATGCGGACTATCCCGATTTCTGCTGCTGCCATGTCCGCGACCCCAAGGTCTGGAAAGAGGGCGGCAAATACCATATGGTTCTGGGTGCCAGAACGAAAACGGACGAAGGCTGTGTCCTGTTCTATGAGTCGGATGATTTGAAAAACTGGCGCTATGCCGGTCATGACGCTGTGCCGGATTTTGCCTATATGTGGGAATGCCCCGATTGTTTCCGGGTGGACGGCCACCGCTACTTAAGCATTTCCCCGCAGGGACTGCCCACTTATGAGGAAAAATTTCAAAATCTGTACCAATCCGGCTATTTTATCTACGACAATGACCTGACAAACTTTGAAGAATGGGACTATGGCTTTGATTTTTATGCGCCCCAGACTTTTGAAACACCGAACGGCAGAAGAATTCTGGTGGGCTGGATGGGTATCGGCGACTCCGCCTATGAAAACCTGACCGTGCCCTTAGGCTGGCAGCACTGCCTTACGGTTCCGCGAGAAATCACAAGGCGGGAGGATGGCGTGCTGCTGCAAAATCCCGTACCCGAAATTTTATCCTGGGCTGGCACAGGTTTCCCTGTTTCCGAAGAAAAATCCGCCGAGGTTTCCCTGCCATTTCTCTTTTACGGAGAGACCGGGGCTGCTTTTTCCCTTGCCCTGTCGGATTTCTGCACCATGACCTATGAGGACGGTCTGTTTACCCTGCAGTTTACCGACATGTCTGTCAGCGGTGGCAGAACCCTCCGTAAATGCCGTCTAAAGGAATGCCGCGACATCCGCATTCTTGCCGACATGTCCAGTCTGGAAATTTACTTAAACGGCGGAGAAAAGGTGCTGAGCACCCGTTTTTATCCAAAAGAGGAAAATGTAATTCTTTCCGTTAAAAAAATGAAAGGGGAGGTCTTCCCCTTTCATCTGTAAGTGACAGCCGACTTAACGGGCGGCTGTTCTTTTTAGGATGCCGCCACACATGGCAAAATACTTTTCCAGCCCACAAAATATAACAAAAGCAGCACTGTATCCTGCCATGCTGAACAAAAATGCTAATTTCCGCTGTCTTTCTTGTCCTTTCTGCTTCCAATGCGGCAGGATTTTTTGCATAGGATATGCCAGAACCCGCATAAATATAGGATTTTTTTGTTACAAAATAAAACAACTCCTCACTGGTTTATGGTAAAATAGATGTGAAAAAAATTCTGTGCCTTTGAACTTCACATAAATTTTACATAATCCTTACGAAACCCGGATAGATTTTCCCTACCGATGCGATTACGCTGATATACAGATGAAAGAAAGGTATGGGGATTTCTATATGACATATGAGGAAATAAAGAAAAACGAAGAGGTACTGGCGTACCTGAAAAAAGGAAATGATGTGTTAGGGGTAATGGGCTACACGGACCATTCCGCCATTCACTGTAGTCTGGTAGCGGAACGGGCTGCTTACATTCTGAAAAAACTGGGGTATTCCGCACAAAAAGTGGAATTGGTGAAAATAGCGGGATTTATGCACGATATCGGCAATGCAGTGAACCGGACGCATCATGCCGAATACGGTGCGCTGCTTGCAAACGATATCTTAAAGCAGACCGATTTAAGCGTAGATGACCGTATTCTGATAGTTTCCGCCATCGGGCACCACGATGAGTCCACCGGCGGTGCAACCGACCCGATTTCCGCCGCCCTTATCATTGCCGATAAAACAGACGTACGCCGAAGCCGTGTCCGTGAGAAAAATAAAGCAACTTTCGACAAACATGACCGGGTAAATTATGCGGTAACCGATACCAAGTTAAAAATAAATACGGAAAAGAAAGTGATTTCCTTAAACCTGCAGATAGACGAAAAGATATGCACCATGTATGAATATTTTGAAATCTTTCTGGGACGTATGATGATGTGCCGGAAAGCTGCAGAAATTTTGGGAATGAGCTTCAAACTGACGGTAAACGGCGGCAAGGTTTTATAACCCTGCCGTTATCTTATATACTGCTGATATTGCTGATACTGCTGTTTCTGCTGTTTGCTGCAGACTCTGTCCTTTATGGCTAATATGATTACAAAAATAACATCCATGGTAAAAAAGAACTGGAATATGGCGGCAAAAACCGACAGGGCTTTTCCATGTACCCCTTCTTTGTACGCCCGCACAATATAGGCAACAGAAAAAGGCGCCGCTCCCAGCAGTCCGAGCCAGCCTATTGCCGAAAGTAAGATTGCGATGGTCGGTCCTACAAACACCATAATAACAACCGGCATCAGGTACATGCCGAGCACGTATACAATCGGTACTATGTAAATAGCTCCGGAAGCTTTTTTTGTTTCATTCATTGGATTCTACCTTCCCCAAAATTCTCATGAACATTTTACATGATAATCCGGGGTTCTGCAATATTATTAACCTTAATTTCCTAACGTGCGTAAAAAATGATTCGTTAATATAACGTCGATTCCCATATCAAAGAACGCCCTTGCTTCGTCCGCATCATCAGACCAGAATAAATTGCAGATTATATTGTTTGCATGGGCCTTGTCAATCATCTTCTGTGTCAGAAATAATTTGCAGAATTGTACCCGGCTACACTGATATCTGATGGCATTTTCCACAATACTGTAATTCATATGTCCCTCCAGGCAGCATCTTTTGATATCCGGCGCCATTTTTATTGCCGTTTCCAGAACATCTTTCTCCCCGGTAATATAAACCGTGTCTCTGCACTGATATTTGTCCAGTAGTTCCAGAATTTTTTGGAACGTTTTCTCATCATAGGCCGGAAATCTTCTGTTTTCCAAATCCTCAAGCACTACCGGTTCCGGTTCCCTGAGCGGCATGGGAAGCGGCATATTTTCCGTATAAACTTTCATCAGCTCATGCCCCCTTTGCATCATTACCTGATTTTCAGGAAAAGGGATACCGATTGATTTAATATGTATATTCATAACTACCTTACGTGCAAATTGCTGCAGGACTTCTTCAAACAAAGGAAGATGCACTCCCGCATATTCCGGATGAAATTTCTTTCCGGCATCCAGCTTCTTAATCTGTTCCCACGTCATATCACAAATGGTACCTTTACCGTCTGTAGTCCGGTCTACCGACGGGTCATGGCACACTACCAGCTGCCCGTCTGCCGTAGGCCATAAATCAAATTCAATTTCATCTGCTCCCAGAGCTACCGCAGCAGCGAAAGCCGGCAGCGTATTTTCCGGTGCAACGGCATTAAAACCTCTGTGTGCACAAAATTTTCTTTCTGACATCTTAATCACCATACCTTTCCGTTTTCTTTTATGAAGCATTTTTTAATTTAGGATCCAGTCTGTCGCGCAGCCAGTCTCCGATCAGGGAAATGTCCAGAATCAGGACTACAATGACAATGCTCGGCAGCACCGCCAGCCACCAATGTGTCAGCATGTAATCTCTTCCCAGACTGACCATAACTCCAAGGGATGTTTCCGGCGGCTCTATTCCCAGTCCCAAAAAAGATAGTGTACTTTCCAGCAGAATGAAGCCTCCCAGTTCCATAGTTGCCTGCACAATCAGAGGAGAAGCGATATTTACCAGAATATGTTCAAACACAATTCTCACGCCGCTTGCACCCATTGAGCGACTTGCTTCAATAAATTTTGCATTTTTTAACTGAAAAATCTGACTTCTTACCAGACGGCAATAGGAGGACCATCCGGTAATGGCCATAACGAGAATGGTTGTAACCGGTTTTGCCCCTAAGATACAGGCAAAAATAATCCCGATAAAGGTCGTGGGAATGGATAAACGTACATCTGTAAGAAAAGACAATACCGCATCTATCCATTTTCCGCCCAGACCGGAAATAATCCCCAGTGCGGTACCTGTTATCGTCGCAATAATCATTCCCGTAAAGGAAATCATTACCGTTGATCTTGTGGCATAAAGTAATCTGATGGCCACATCCCTGCCCAGATTATCCGTACCGAAAAGATACGGCGATGTGGGATCCTTAAACACTGGCATTTTTAATCTTTGTGTAAGATCACTCGCTCCGAGGTCAATCGGTGCAATAACCGGTGCAAGCAGGGCAGTAACAATGATTACCGCCAGTGTCACCATCAAAAAAATTATCATTGGTGGAACAATCCACCTTTTTTTCCCAAGCTTCCTTTTCCGCATAATCTGCCTCATTTCCGTATTAATCACCATACCTTTCAGTAACTTGCAAACTTTGTCACATTTTAATGATTGCGTATGCGAGGATCTAATAAACCATAGGAAAGATCCACCAGCAAATTCACAAATGTTACAGATGCCGCTATTACCAAAACACCAAATACCACTACCGGGAAATCTCTCTGCTGTGCGCTGGAAACAATCAGCGTTCCAATACCGGGCCATGCAAAAACCGTTTCTACAACAACAGAGCCGCCGATCATGGCGCTTAACTGCGCACCTAAAATGGTAATTACCGGAATCAAAGCATTTCTGAGACCATGCTTTATAACCACCTTCCACTCACGCATACCTTTTGCCCTGGCACAGTCTAAATGATCCTGCCCTATCACATCCAGAAGCGAGCTTCTGGTAAGTCTTGCGACATTGGCAATCGGCCCTACCGACAAAGCTATTACAGGCATAATAAAATGTTTTGGGGTTCCGATACCGCCGCTCGGCAACACTCTCAGCCTTAAAGAAAAAATAAAAATCAATAAAATTCCCAATATAAAATTAGGTAATGTACTGCCCACCACGGCGCCGCTCATGGTAATTCTGTCTAACAGAGTATTATGTTTCACTGCCGCCAGAACTCCCAGAGGAATTCCTATCACAATGGTAAGTCCCAGTACGATACTTCCTAAGGAAAGTGTCGGAATGATGCGCTCTGCAAAAAGATCCGAAACAGAACGTGCATAGTAATAACTCATGCCCGTATCTCCCGTGAAAAGGCCGACAAATGATTTTATGTACTGCTGCCACAGCGGTAAATCCAGTCCCAGATTTGTTCTCAGAATCTCTTTTGCAGAATCACTGGCCCCCGCAATGGTCAGCCATTCAATGGGATCTCCGGTTACTCTGGTAAGGAAAAAGACCAGAGTGTATACCGCCCATATTGTCAGTACTGCCTTTAGGACACGCATTGTAATATAACGTTTCATTTATTTCCTCCATCTGTATATAAATGACAGGCCACACTGTGTCCTTCTGCTACCTCTACCATCCGGGGCCTGTTTTCTTTACAACCGGCAACTGCTTTTTTGCAGCGTGTGCAGAAGGGACAACCGCGAGGTACATTCATCGGACTGGGGATTTCCCCTTCCAGTCCTTTACACTGATTTTGTTCCCGGGGATCCGGTACCGGCACTGCCTGCATAAGCGCCTGTGTGTAAGGGTGAAGAGGTTTCTTAAACAGGCTTTCCTTATCTGCCAGTTCTACTGCCTGCCCAAGATACATCACCAGGACTCTGTCACTGATATGACTGATAACACTCATGTCATGTGATACAAATACATATGTCAGCTTCTTTTTATCTTGTAAATCCTTCAGCAAATTTAATATCTGTGCCTGAATAGACACATCCAAAGCAGAAACCGGCTCATCACACAACAGCACCTGTGGATTTGTCACCAGGGCTCTGGCTATACCTATTCTCTGCCTCTGTCCTCCCGAAAATTCATGTGGATATTTTTTCAGATCTTCTTTTGCCAACCCCACCTGCTCCAATAAGGGTATAATTACGGATTTTTTTTCTTTTCCGGTCATATGTTCATGTATTCTTAACGGTTCTTCCAGAATGCGCTGAATGCTCATGCGCGGATCCAGTGATGCATAGGGATCCTGAAATACCATTTGTATATTTTTTCTGACCGAAGACGGCATATGCCTATGCATTTTTTTCTCCATAAACTGCACATAACCGCCGGTTGCTTCCTCCAATCCGATCAGCATGCGTATTAATGTTGTTTTTCCGCACCCTGATTCGCCGATAATTCCTAATGTTTCTCCCTGAAATAATTCAAAAGAAACATGATTCACAGCATGCACTCTGCCAATTTCTTTCTGCACAAGCGCACCTTTTTTCACCGGATATTCCTTACACAAATCAACGACTTCCAATATTTTTTCTTTCACAAAGCAGCCTCCCCTGATTCGCATTTATCTTTCTCCTGCTGCTCGGGAGTATAAAAACACCGGTAAAAATGTCCGTCCTCTCCCTGCATGCCGGGCTCTTTTTTGCGGCATGCATCCTGTGCATATCTGCAACGGCTGCAGAAGCGGCAATACTGTACCGGTACCTTCATTCTGGGAATCTGTCCCGGTATGGTATATAGCTTTTCTTTTCTCTCTTTAATACTGGGAATTGCTGCCAGCAGTCCCCTGGTGTAGGGATGACATGGATGAGCAAATATTTCTGTACATTTTCCTTCTTCTACCACCGCACCACCGTACATTACCAGCATACGGTCGCAGGCAGCGGCTACAACTCCCATATTGTGGGTGATCAGGATAACCGCTATCCCCAACTGCTCCCGCAGTTCTTTTAACAAGGAGAGTATCTGTGCCTGAATCGTTACATCCAACGCGGTTGTCGGTTCATCTGCAATCAGTACTTTGGGATTACATGCCAAAGCAATTGCAATCATAACCCTTTGCTGCATACCTCCTGACAATTCGTGTGGATATTGTTGAATTCTCACTTCCGGTGAGGGAATTTTTACCTGTTTTAATAAAAAAATGGCCCTTTCATAGGCTTCTTTTTTAGAAATTTTTTCATGAATGCGTAAAATCTCTGTGATTTGATCTCCTATTGTGTAGACGGGATCCAGTGCAGACAAGGGATTCTGAAAAATCATAGAAATTTCTTTTCCTCTGACCCGGCAAAGTTCTTTTTCTTTCATTTGAAATAAATCCTTACCAAGATAGATGGCCTGTCCTCCCTCTCTCCTGGAAGAAACCGGATCCAGCAATCCCATAAGGCTGCGCACAACAGTACTTTTTCCACATCCGGATTCTCCTACAATTCCCACAATCTCGCCCGGATAAATATCAATATCCACGCCATCTACTGCCGGAATCACATTTTGGCCCGAATAGTAATAGCTTTTTAACCCTTTTATTTTCAGAATGGCTTCCAAGTGAATATACTTCCTTTCAAAGTCTGCTTCCCGACAGATATCTGCCGGGAAGTACTGCTGTAATTATTCTACAACCTTCAGATCATCTGCACGGAAAGGCATAATCTGGTTTTCGCAATATGTCATGTCCCATTCAAGGCCATCTCTGATACCATATAAATCTTCTGCCTGGTATAAATAGGTTCCGGGGCAATAAGTATCGAATACTTCCATTAAAGTTCTCGCTGCCTGTCTCTGTTCTTCAATGTCCTTGCTGTCAATTAATGTATTTCCCGCTGCCACAAATTCGTCCGTCGGTGTCCAGCTTCCTTTTTCCGGGTTAGCGGGAGCGGATCCTGTTCCGAAAAGGAGCCACAATGCACCAAGAGGATTATCGAATCGGGAAGCGGAAGACCATGCTCTGATGTCTGCACTGAAAGTAAATTTATCCGTATAAACCACTTCTGCTTTTACACCGATGTCCGCAAACATGCTGACAATGGCTTCACCTGCCTGATTACCGTTTGTATAATAACCGTCTGCCATTTCAATGGAGATGACTTCTTCGCCGTCATATCCGGATTCTTTTACCAGTTCACGGGCTTTTTCCGGATCATACTGTACACCGGGATAGTCCTCAATATATAAATCTCCATAGCTTTCAAACTGATGTCCGTTGGGAACCTTTGCATATTCGGACCAAAGAGTATCTACCAGTGTCTGACGGTCTATTGCCATGGTCAATGCCTGTCTGAATTTCTGGTTAGACATAATGCTGTCTTCATTTTTGGTGTTAAATACATATATATGGATATTCTTAATGGAACTTCCTACCACGCTTACCCCGGATGTAGCATTAATGGTATCTACGGCATCAGAAGGCACATCATTAATAATATCTACTTCTCCTGTAATTAAAGCAGTCATACGTGCGGATGCTTCCGGATAAGAAATAAACTCTATTTTCTTCGCTGCAGGCTTATCTCCCCAGAAACCATCGTAACGCTCCAGAACGTATTTTTCAGGGGAATACTGTGTTAATTTATAGGGACCTGTGCCAATAGGTGCTGTCTGAAAAGCTTCATCGCCAATCTCTTCAATATAATCTTTGGGTACAATACTTGCTCCCCAGATAGACCCCAACCGTTGTTCAAAGGCAGCATCCGGCTTTTTCAGTTTGAACTGCACGGTAAGATCGTCTATTTTTTCAACGGAATCCAATGTTTCATATAAAACTGCAATGGTACCGTCGCCATAACCGCTTAAAATTCTATCGAAGGTAAATTTAACATCATCTGCGGTGCATTCCTCGCCATTCTGGAAAGTAACGCCATCCCGGATTTTAACATTCAGTGTTGTATCATCCAGCCATTCCCAGCTTTCCGCCAGCTGTCCTGTGATATTTCCCTCTTTATCCGTAAAGAGAAGTGTGTCGAAAATATTATAAAAAAGCTTAATGCTGGCAATACCGATGGACCTGTCCGGGTCTAACTGTGTTGGTAAAGCAGCAAGACCAATTCTTAAAACATCTAACTCTTTCCCTTCACCTGTATCCTTCTGTGCATCCGTATTATCCTGTGTTGTCTGGGTCTGGGCAGATGTCGTTTGAGTAGTTTCTTTCTTATTTGTCGTATTTGCTGTGGAACCGCATCCTCCGAGTGTAAGCATCATTGCCATTACTCCTGCAATAAACCGAATTCTTTTTTTCATACTTTTCTCCTTGTCCTTGTATTTGTTTTCCCTTATGTTCCATGTCCTGTGCACACATACTCAAAAGAACTGATAAAATCTTATGTCTCATTTTTGTTTATCACAACCATGGTTTCGTAAATCATTTGTAAAGGCTCCGTAAACCAACCAATGACTATTTTGTGAGATTATTCTTTCACAAATCTATATTGATGCAAGCAAAAAAAGTCATTGTCCCATTACAGACAATGACTTTTTTTCTCTGTTTCTATCTTATTTTTCAAAACGAAGCACCGTTCTTTCCTTCTTCTTTCTTTAAAATGAAGCAGTTGCAAAATACCATCAGCATGTTCTTGAGTTTGGGTATAATCTGTTTTCCGCCATAGTAAACGCCTGGAATTGCTATAAGGTACATAAATCCTACCTCCCTGTTTCCCGTTGCTCCGCCCTGCAATGTAACTTTTATGCAATACAAAAGCATCAGTACCATGCCGGCTATAAACCCCGCATAAAATAAGGTGGCACTATTCCCCCTCTAATCTGCCTGTGGGCTTCCTGCCGTGAATTCGAGATAATCTGACACCGGAAAGTATATTTTTCCAGCCGGTTTTCCAGAACCCGTTTCTGCTGCCTTACCGTATACAACCGGTCTTTCAGTTCTAATTCCCTCAACATTCCTATATTATTCAAATAACCCTTCTCTCCCTTTTAATCCCACAGACTTAGCTGTCTGAAATTTTCTTTTTCTTCAAATGCAGAAAGATACGCAAATATCTGCTCATTATCATGCATAATACCGTGTTTTTTGCAGGTATCATGAAAGATTTGCATAAGATAGCCGTTATGGGGGCTGTCAAGCATATACTGATACCCATAGGTGTGTATGTATTTTTCTTTTACTCCCGGAAACAAACGGTCCAGTTGTTCGTAAAAATATTCCCGGTTTCCTCCCGGAGCGTCACACCCCTTCCGAAGCAGATAATTCCCCGCACTTTTGCTTCTATACACATGTTCAGAATGCCAACCAGATTTTCCTCATTGTCGTTGATAAACGGCAAAATCGGGGAAAGCCATACAACTGTGGGAATTCCGGCATCCCGGAAAGTTTTCAGTACCTCAAACCGTTCTGCGGTAGTGCTCACATTCGGCTCTATTTTCCTGCATAAGTCCTCATCATATGTGGTCATGGTCATCTGCACCACACATTTTGTCTTTTCATTTATTTTCTGCAGAAGGTCTAAATCACGCAGAATACGGTTGGATTTCGTAATAACCGTAAAGCCAAACCCATATTTATCGATAAGTTGCAGCGCCTATCTCACATTCTGCAATTCTGTTTCCAACGGAATGTACGGGTCCGTCATGGAACCGGTGCCAATCATGCACTTTTTTCGTTTATGAGACAGACTGTACTCCAGCAGCTCTATGGCATTTGCCTTTACTTCAATATCCTCAAAAGCATGCTCCATATGGTAGCATTTGCTTCTGGAATCACAGTAAATGCATCCGTGTGAACAGCCGCGGTACAGGTTCATCCCATTTTTCGCCGATAATATTCCCTTTACATTCACATAATGCATCCCGTCACCCCCTGCTACCCCTGTTATGTATAATTATTATCGTTGCTTCTATTATAAATTCCGGCGTGGGATAAGGCAACTTCTTTTATTTTTTCTTATAAGTTTTTCCGTACACCAAAATCATAACCGCCACGCAAAGTGCCATGAAGGCTGCCACGTAGATTATCATGGAGCTCATGCCATAGTTTTGCCCAAACAGGCTGGCATCAAAGGAAAATGTTTCTTTGATACTTTCCACGAACATTCCGGTGTCCAGCCCGCCGATGGCGGTATCCATATGCCCCAGCAGGGCATTCAGTAAAGCATTCCGCAACAGAATGGTAACCTGGCTTGCCGGGAAAATATTGCAGACCGTCTGCACGCCGTCCGAAAACTGGGATATGGGAATGTAGGCTCCGATTACGAAACCCGCTGCTGCCGAAACCATGCTGAAAAAGGCACCGCATGCAGAAGAGGATTTGAAAAACAGGACCACTATCATAAACAGAGCCGTCGCGGAAAACGAGCCCAGCGCCACAATGCCGTAGGCTTGCGCAATCTCTTTTACTCCCATATATAAATCGCCCTGCGTTCCCAGAAGAAGGAGCCCCACGGTCAGAATAATTCCCGTCATGATAACCGCCGATATGACTGCTGCCGTAAAATAAGAAAGAATAACCTGCCATCTGCGAATGGGCGTGGACAAAATATCATAATCCACTTTATTTTCCTTGTCTCTTACGACCACCGTCAGACAGTTAAACGGCACCGTAATCAGGGCGGAACCCAAAATCCCCACCAGAAGTGTCAGATTTGCATACATTTCCACATCTTTATCCTGCACCAAATCCGCCAGTCCCGGTGCTTCTTTCATCGCACTCTGTATGGCATCCACAAATGTCCCCCTCAGGAACAGCAAATATAAAACAAAAACGATAATCGATGTCATCAGTGAGAAAATAACGGACTGTTTATCCTTAAAAAATATCAATAAATTGCGCTTGGTTAATCCGATAAATTTATTCATAATGATTCACTTAACTCCTTTCCCGTCAGATTTAAGAACACATCATCCATAGTACCTTTTATAATTTCATAATCGGTAATACTCTCCCTGTTCCGGTACAGAAATTCCGTGATGTTTTCCCCCTTTTCAGGCATTAACACGTTGTAATGGCCGGCATCATAAGTAAAATCCTGACCTTCCAGGATTTTCTCCGCTTTCTCTCCTTTATCCGTATACCAGATAAGTTTGGCGGAGGTAAAGCGGCTCTTTAATTCCGATGGGGTTCCTGCAGCAATGCATTTTCCTTTATCCATAATCAGCACATGGTTGGCGTCCTTGGTTTCCTCCATATAGTGGGTTGTCAGGAAAATGGTAATATGCTTCTCCTTCCGCAGATATTCAATGTAGTCCCACACCAATTTCCGTGATTTCGGGTCCAGCCCCGTAGTCGGTTCATCCAAAAATAAAATCCTGGGATTGTGAATAAGCGCTCTTACAATGTCTACCCGTCTTCTTTGTCCTCCGGAAAGCTTCTCGTATTTACGGTTCCAGATTTCTTCCAGCTCAAACCCTTTCATAAACGGCGCCAACTGTTCTGCTATCTGCTTTTTCATCAGACCGTAATAAGATCCCCTTGTATAGAGATTTTCTTTTACCGTCAGTTTGGCATCCAGTACCGAGTTCTGAAAAACAATGCCTATGTCATCCCGAATTTTATCATCCTCTCTGCCAAGTTCATGTCCCAGAATTTCAATATCACCCGCATTCTTTTCGAGTATCGTGCAAAGAATATTGATGGTAGTGGATTTGCCCACTCCGTTTTCTCCGAGGAATGCAAATAATTCCCCCTCCTCCACTTCAAACGACAAATGGTCCACCGCCACATGTTCCTTATATTTCTTGGTTAATTCTTTTACTGTAATTGCCTTCATAAGCATCCTCCTTGTTTCCATTTTCATATTATCAAAAACAAACAAGAAAAAAAGTGCCGCAGGACCAACATGCAAATACATGTGACCAAGCTGCACTTTCTGATGCTTTATAATGTTTTATAAGTTTATCAGATATTTTCCCTTTTACCTGCCATTATTCTTCATCCTGAATTTCCCTGATTGCCTCATTTATCCGGATTTCATCTCTTTTCACCAACCAGCGGTTAGCTATCCAGACAAACCCATAAATAATCACGTACATGACCATAATGGGGATATATTCTTTGATACCGGTATACCACTGAAACAGCAGCCCGCACAGGGACACAATACCCCCAAGTACCAGAAAATGCACCGCTTTGCATAGCCGATACCATTTAGTGGAGCGGTCATCTTCCAGTAAAAACCAGGTAGGCAGAGCACATAAAAAACCCGTAATAATAATGGAAAGCGGAATATACCAGGGCCATTCTATCATAGCCTCTTTGCCCTGCAGATGCCGGATAAGCGCCTGAACGCCAAGACCAAACAGAATTGCCGTAGAAATCATTAATGCCTGATTAAAAATAATTTTTATTTTCTTCATATTAAATACCCAGCTTTCTCTTTAATTCTTTCACATATGCTCTGGAAATGATAATCTGCTCCCCGTTCAGAAGCTCCGCAATCATACGTCCGTTCAACTCCGCCTTCACGGATTTTATTTTCCGGATGTTGACTATCATCGCCTTGGAGCAACGCAGACATTGCATGTGCAGCATATCTTCCAGTTCATACAGGCGGTATCTGGTTTCGTAGCAGCAGTCTTTGGTATATACATAGGTATGTTTGTCCACGGACTCCAGATAATATATTTTGTCCGTCCTGCAAAGCAGGGTTTCCGTTCCCTGCATAACCGGAACAGTCCTGCAGTCATTATGCAGAATATCCACTGCACTCTGAATGTCATCCGTCATTTCGTATACTTTAATCAGAGCCATTTCCTCTTTTTTTGAGGCTGCCTTTTCGATTTCTACTTTCATGGTTCTCCTTGCTTTTCTTGCAATTTTTATTTATTCTCTAAAATCTTACCTTTCAGCTTAGCTATCCGCAGCTTCCAAAAGGAATATCGTATTATCCACACTGCCACAAATATAGCAAAGAATATGGCAAAATAACGGACAAATCCCTTCACGGAATGCTCCATCCACTCGCATACATATGAAATTGTCATCATTAAAACCGTTACAACCGCAAAGTATATCCCGGTCTGTTTCAACAAGCTCCAGTCGTCCCTGTCCCAGATATAGGACGCACCTGCAAATCCCATACCAAGCAAGGCACTTAACAGGGTCTGAATAATTACCGCCATAATTTCGCTTCCATACCGTTCGGCAAGTCCCGGTACACACGGATAGAAATTTCCATCCCCTATTGCTATGGACACTCCAATCTCTATGAAATAGCTGATAACAATTCCACCCAAAGCGCCGCCCAGGCAGCGGAATAATAACTCTTTTTTCATGGTCATCACCTCATAATCCCAATATTTTTTTCATCTTGGAAACATATCTTCGGGAAACATAACTAACCTCCCCGTTCGACAGTTCCATACAAATAGTTCCTGCAAAGCTCAAGTCAAGGCTCTTTACTTTTTTCAGATTTACAATTTCCGAATTGGAAATCCTGACAAACCGATTGTCCAGACGTTCTTCCAATTCATACAAACGCAGCCGGACCTGGTACAAATCACAGTCTGTTCTGGCAAATACTTTACCGTTTTCCGTATAAATTCTGACCAATGTATCCTGTTCCAGCAATTCTGTTTTTCCATCTTTCATACCTAAAATGACCGTTGCCGCATTATCCAGCCCGCTGATAAAATCCGCAACACGGTTTACTTCTTCTGTCATCCTGGCAGTTGTAATCAACGCTTCCGGTTCTTCTACGTTCGTATCAATCTTTATATTCAATTTCATAGCCCTCCTCCTTTCTGCTTTGTAGTATATTGGAATAAGAATTATTCGCCACACTTTTTCCATAGGTGGTTGTTTTTGAGCCATAGGTGGTCTTGGGGTGATTTATTTTTCTTCATAAAGCTGATAACTATAGGGTCAGCCTTTCAGTTTCTCTGCCCATTCTTTTTCCTTAAAGCCGGTCAGTATCACATCATCTCCCACAATGAGAGGTCTTTTCACCAGCATTCCGTTTGTTGCCAGAAGCTTTAACTGCTCTTCCTCACCCATATCCGGGAGCTTGTCCTTTAATTGCATTTCTTTATATAACATGCCGCTTGTATTGAAAAATTTCTTGAGGGGAAGTCCGCTTCGGGTATACCAGCTTTTAAGCTCCTCATACGTCGGATTTTCCTCCACAATATGGCGTTCCGTATATTCTATCCGGTTCTCGTCCAGCCATTTTTTAGCCTTCTGGCAAGTGGAACATTTCGGGTAACATATAAAAATCATCTTTTTCCTCCTTTATATGGGTGCAGGCAAATTTTGCACCAACTAAAAAACTGTCTCATTTCATTTCTTCAAACTATAAAGCAAACATCTCCCTGCAGATTTTCTTTCCGCACTCTGTTTTAAAAATACTGTCATATGCATGCTGTGCCGCTTCTTTGGACAGATTATCCTCCATAATATTCACAAGGAAATCCGCCTCAACCAGTATTTGATAATCCATTCCGTCTATGTTGTCGTATGTATGATGATGGGCAATCAGATACTGCACCCTTTCTGATACCTCATCCGCAAATCCCAGTTCTTCCAGTAACTTTGCAGCTATGGAAGGACCTTCTTTTTCCTGCAGTTTTCCATTACAGTTCCCATATTTTTCTTCGCATGCATGAATGCCGATATCATGGGTGAGCGCCGCTGCCTCAAGAATAAATAAACATTTTTCATCCACATGTTCCGTTTCCGCAATCAGTTTCGCATAACTGTGTACCTTACAGAAATGCTGAATTCTTTTTGCATCGCCACGATATAAATCTATCATTGCCAGGTGTAATTCGTTTAGCATATGGTATCCTCCGTTAGTTCCCTTGCTTTTCTTCATTATCCTTTATTTTGTCATAGTACGCCTTATACCTGTAAATAGTCCTCTCGCTGACATTATTCCGCTCTGCAATTTCTATCATAGTCATTCCGCTCTCGTACCCAAGGACAAAATCGTTGTAGATTGCCATCCATTTGGCATTATGCTTCTGTCTGCCACTCTGTTTACGATTTTTATAATATTCCAGTTCTTTTTGAAGTTCTGCATTTTCTTTTTGCAATACTTCTATTCTTTGCAATGCAGCTTCCAGTGTTGTAATCTTCTCCATTTCCATGCTCCTCCTCGTATGACATTCTCATTTTGTCCTTATTATAAACCAATGATTGCGGATAGTCAATCTGATTTTGTCATTTTTCTGACAAACAAATCCGCTTACCTTCATTTCTGAAAGTAAACGGCCTTAGATTGCTTCTTACTTTATGAAATTATTTTACCGCTTAAGGAAGCCAGCTTATGGATACTTCTTTGAGCTGATTGGTAACTTCATTAAACTGGAACTGGTAACCGCTGCTTCCCATATAGACTTCTGAGTCTACCAGATACTTGACATAGTTGTCACTTTCGCCTGCATTCTCACTGCATTTTTCCAACAGCTCCTCCTTGGTAATGGTTGTCGGGAAAGAAAAATGAACCTGTTTTGCTCCATCAAGCATGGCTTCCGTAATTTCAGCATTCATATCTGCATCATAATCCGGCTGCGGCACATAAAGATGGGAATATCTTACATAAGAAAGAACACAATCCTCCGCTTTTTGTTCGCTGTCGGTAAAGTTGGCAAACTTAAATTGCATGGTTACATAGTCGTTAATATCTGCCGTGTATCTCTCTGTTTCATAATTTTTATTTACATTGTTGCCGCTGTTATTAAGGTCATTCTCATCAAACGGAATGCCGGCGTCTATTAAGTCCTTCAGTGTGGATTCACCCAGTGTAAATTTTGTACCGTTATATACAAAAGATCTGTTGTCAAGGTCGGCATATTCTTCGCTGAGTCCCGGTGCCAGAGTGAAATCGTCCTGTACGGGCATTACAAATTCTGCTTCTTCCTCGCTGTCATCTTCCCATGCAGCATCCTCGGACTCCCCCTCTTCGTCTTCCCAGGAAACATCTTCCTCATCGTCCTCTTCCGGCTCCGTTACCTGTTGTGATTCCTCGGTCTGCTCCGTTTGTTCCTTGGCAGGCTTCTTGTCATTACCGCAACCGGCAAGAGAAAGTCCCATCATCACTGCAAGAATTCCTGCCAGTATTACTTTTTTGTTTTTCATAAATAAGTCCTCCTTAAATGATTGCATTTCCGTCATTCATTATGGAAGCAGAAACTTATTTATCGCAAGACGCAAATGGTTGCAACCGGGAAACTATGGGTAGACTTTGTCCCTCTCCCACTTTGACACTGCCTGCCGGCTGACACCTATTTTTTCTGCAAATTCTTCCTGATTCAGTCCCGCTATTTTCCGGTATTCCTGAATTCTTGTACCTATAAGCAGCATTGTTTCCCTCCAGTATTGACCTTTCTGTTAAAATGCATAAACTTTGTTTGCCTGTTTTTTCCCTACATTCCCATCTCAGGTCGAATGTGAAACTCCATATGTTTGTCTATATCTGTATATCCGAAACTAATAGCAATTTATCTATTACAGGATGAATTATACTAATAGCAATTTATCTATTACAGGATGAATTATACTTGTTTCTGATATCACATTTATAGCACATAGCTTCTTTCCGGCATCTTTACTGGATGCGCCACAATGAAATGCCTGTTCTGTAGGCAAATTATAATCTAAAACTATCAATCTGTCATGGCAATCTGCATTCGGTTTAATTCGTAATGGAGGATATTCTTGTACAAAATCATTTACTACCGTTGTTGTCAAAAATCCTCTTTTCCCATGTCCGTTTTCTGTAAATAGTGTCTGCTGATTAAATAAAAATCAACTTATAATCGTTGGTTTTACAGCATTT
>CAVHWP010000025.1:0-37198 GCA_963639875.1 Bacteroidaceae bacterium | reverse complement strand
ATATTCACAAATAGTGAAAGAGGTGCTGATATGCATTTTGAAAACGATACTGACCTATATCGTGTTATAGGTGCAAATATAAAACATTACAGAGAACAAGCCAAATTAACACAAGTACAACTTGCAGAGCGGGCAAAAATCAGTATCAGCTATCTATCAAAGATCGAGGCTGTCGGCTGTGATAAGAGTCTTTCTATATCTGTGCTTAATCAGATTGCAAATGTACTTAGTGTTGAAATTAATGAATTTTTTAAGGAGGTATAGGTTATGCCCAGAAACCCTAATATCCATGGTGGTGGAGCTCGCACAAATCAAAATGGTCTACACTTCGAACAAACCACATCTTTAGATGATGCATTATGTAATGCTGGTTACACTATTATTAATCATACTATTTATCGCGGCTCACAGCAAATAGGTATGTCTGTTCCTCAAAAAAAATTGTATACCTATTTTCTTAACCCACACGGTATTCACTATCATGACTATAATTCTAAAGAATGGAGACCAGATGAAGCCTTTGTCAACTTTGAAAATAACACGGTCTACATTATAGAGAAAAAATTTCAAAATTGTGCTGGCTCCGTTGATGAAAAACTACCTGGTTGTCATTTCAAAAAACTTGAATATCAAAAGCTATTTAATCCTTTACATTTTGATGTGGAATTTATTTATATATTTAATGATTGGTTTTTGGACGAACGCTATCGTGACACATTAGACTACATAGAAGATATGGGATGTCATTATTTTTATAATGAAATCCCATTATATTTTCTTGGTTTATAATCATTGTTCGTTTTGCAAAAGCATTATTTATAAAAAGATTCCTTACCTCGCATTCCTAAATTAAAATTCGCACATACAAACATTTTTCTATTGCACTGATATTTACTTTTTCAAGTTAGCACAAAGGCAGCTTCGGTACGAATATGGCTTCTGAGTTGTCAAAAAGCGTTGGTTATCATGTTTGATCTCCTATCTTAGGTTTATCTATCTAAGCTAAACTCCGGATCTTACCACTCACATGTCTCAACATGATTTTCACTCATTTTCTTCATAACAATATCTGTGACTTCAGTATCTTCCTCATTTGTTTTAATAAGAATCCAGTCATCAAAATAATCAAATATTTTCCGATACTTGTGATAGAATTCCAGAACCGATAACAAGCCATCTTCGCTTATATTTTCAAGGATATCCTCTACGCAATATCCTTCTTTATCCAAAAACTCAGCAAACTCCGGATTTTTTTCTCTATAATCCCCCAGAATATAACGTAGTATTTTATCTTGAACTTTTTCACAAAAATCAAATTCATAGTTTTGTTCATCTACATTCTGATCGATCAACTCTAAAGGCATCTTAATCCTAAACGGTCCCGGAATGATATAGTACCATTTGTGATCCAAATCATAAAAATATCCATAATCAATAAATGCAATTCTACTGAAAATACTTCGTTCCGAACAGTCTAACCAAAATGGTTCACCCGTAAGGTTATGTGTTTCAAGCCAACGGTATCCTCCGTATTCGCTTCCACGTTTTCCAATTAATGCGGTCTGCCCCAATCCAAAAAGATATTCCACATCTTCCGGCTCCAGATACCATAATAGAAGTCGTACCCCTACCACTTTATAATATCCGCCATTTCCGCTCCATCCATACTGAACATGACCATCCTCAAGTCGTCTTGCAATAATACTTACATCTCCCATATTCTCTCTCCATTTCTTCGATTGTATATACGTAACGTATATACGTATATTATTCCAAAAGAAATCGTATGTCAAGACATCCCTGACATACGATTTAAGGTGTCACTTATTTTCCTTCAAAGCGGTCATATAGCCCAATAGTCGTTCTTTTTGTCGGCTTTCCAGACTTCTGAAACTTTCCAGAACAACCGCTTCGTCTTTATTCAGTGCAAATACATAATCCATCCTGCCATCATCATGAACTGTTCCCTCTGCTAATAATTCATTTGGCGTAATATGTAATACTTCACATATTTTAAGTATTTTGTCCGCAGATGGATTTGTTTTTTTCCGTTTCCAATCACTGATCGTACTTTGGGAAATTCCGGTCTGCTCTGAAAATTCTTTCTGACTTAGTCCGTTCTTATCCATTAAAAGGAAGATTCTTTCGCTGATAAGCACTTCAACAACCCCTTATTCAAACTCAATCGTTCCGGGCGGCTTGCTGGTGCAGTCGTAGACTACGCGGTTGACGCCTTTCACTTCGTTTACGATTCGGTTGGTGACTTTGCCGAGGAGGTCCCAGGGAAGCTGGGCAGCTTCTGCGGTCATGAAGTCGGAGGTGGTTACGGCACGAAGTGCCACAGCGTAATCGTAGGTACGCTCGTCACCCATGCAGCCGACGCTTCTCATGTTGGTCAGTGCTGCAAAGTACTGACCAAGCTCCGGTGCAATGCCGGCTTTGGCGATTTCTTCGCGGTAGATGTAGTCAGCATCCTGAACGATTTTGACCTTTTCCGCCGTAACTTCGCCAATGATACGGATACCAAGACCGGGGCCGGGGAACGGCTGACGGTTTACCAGGTATTCGGGAATGCCGAGTTCACGGCCTGCCTTACGGACTTCATCCTTAAACAAAAGCCGTAACGGCTCAATAATCTCTTTGAAATCTACATAGTCGGGAAGACCGCCTACGTTGTGGTGGCTCTTGATAACGGCCGATTTGCCGAGACCGCTTTCAATTACATCGGGATAAATGGTTCCCTGTACCAGGAAATCCACGGCTCCGATTTTCTTTGCTTCTTCCTCAAATACACGGATGAATTCTTCACCGATAATTTTACGCTTGCGTTCCGGTTCCGTAACGCCCGCCAGTTTGCTGTAAAAACGCTCCTGCGCATTGACACGGATAAAGTTTAAGTCGTAGGGGCCGTCGGATCCGAATACCGCTTCTACTTCATCTCCTTCGTTTTTACGGAGCAGACCATGGTCTACAAATACACAGGTAAGCTGCTTGCCGACTGCCTTTGCCAGCATTACGGCTGCTACGGAAGAGTCAACACCGCCGGACAGGGCACAAAGCACTTTGCCGTTTCCGACTTTTTCACGGATTGCCTGAATGCTTGTTTCCACGAAGGAATCCATCTTCCAGCTTCCGGTACATCCGCAGATGTTCATGACGAAGTTGTGAAGCATCTTCATACCTTCCTGTGTATGCATTACTTCGGGGTGGAACTGTACCGCATACAGATTTTTCTCCACATTTTCCATTGCCGCAACGGGGCATACCGGTGTATGTGCCGTAATGGTAAAATCAACCGGTGCCTTTTCAATATAATCTGTATGGCTCATCCAGCAGATTGTTTTTTCGGATACGCCTTCAAACAACTTGGTCTTGTTGTTCACCGTAACCTCAGTTTTGCCGTATTCGCTGACAGGTGCGGTTGCCACCTTGCCGCCCAGCATATGCGCCATGAGCTGGGAACCGTAGCAGATACCAAGCACGGGCACACCCAGTTTGAACACTTCCCTATCACAAAGCGGGGACTCTTCGCCGTATACGCTGTTGGGACCTCCTGTGAAAATAATCCCCTTGGGATGCATTTCTTTCAGCTTTTCCAAAGGAAGGTTGTACGGATGCACTTCACAATATACATTGCATTCTCTGACTCTGCGGGCTATCAACTGGTTATACTGACCGCCGAAATCGAGAACCACAACCATTTCTCTATCCATTATCCTACCATGCCTTTCGTAATAGTCTCCTAAATATCTGTTTCCCATTATAAAGACTATCCGTCCGGTTGTCAAAGCATAATCTCTTTTAAGTGGGCGCTGAGTTTCATGTTTTCGCTATAATCCACTTTTACCACGACAACCGCAGGCACTTTCTGGGCAAATGCTTCTTCCAGCGTCGGTATCAGTTCTTGTGCCGAATGCACTTCATAGCCCTTGCAATGCATGGATTCCGCCATCATTTTGAAATCGGGATTGGTAAAATCCACATAGCAGCTGTCGCCGAACTGTTCCTGTTCCTTCCATTTAATAAGGCCGTAAGCCTCGTCCTCCCAAATCAGGGTAACAAAGGACACTTTTTCACGCACCGCCGTTTCCAGTTCCTGGTTATTCATCATAAATCCGCCGTCTCCGCAGATTGCCAGTACCCTTCGCTCCGGATAAAGCATTTTGGCACTGATGGCGCCCGGTACGGAGAAGCCCATGCTGGCAAAACCATTGCTGATCAAACAGGTATTGGGCTCGTAACAGTGGTAATGTCTGGCAATCCACATTTTGTGGGCTCCCACATCGGAAAGCACAATATCCTCTTTTCCCATGATTTTCCGCACATCCGCCAAGATTCTTGCCGGTTTCATGGGATAGGAGTCATCCACCGCCATTTCTTCCTGCTCTTTTACCATCTGTTCCTTTAATTGCAGGGCAAATACCGGTTCTTCTTCTCTTTCCGTGATATTTAAAATTTTCTGCAGGCTGTTGGAAATATCGCCCACCAGCTCCACATCCGGCTGATAACGTTTATTGACATCGGCAGGCTCACAGGCAATATGTATGATTTTGGTGCCGGGGCGGACATTCCACTTTGACGGTGCGCATTCCACCATGTCATAGCCCACACCGATAACCAGGTCCGCCACCTCAAATATTTTATTGACATAATCCTTCTGGGGTATCCCAAGGGTCCACAGACTGTAAGGGTTGTCCATGGAAACAATGCCTTTTGCCATCATGGTATTTACCACCGGAATATGCAGCTTGTTCACAAACTCCGTCAATGCCTCGGACGCATGCTGCCGAACCGCACCGTTACCGGCAAGTATCACCGGCACTTTTGCCTGTTTAATCAGTTCACTTGCTGCCTCAACCGCTTTCGCCGAAGCATACTCCACCAGTTTTTCCTGCTTCTTTAAAGGGGCTACATCAGCCGGCATCTTGGCAATGTTTTTCGGCAAATCAATATGCGTGGCGCCCGGCTTCTCATTTTCCGCATACTTAAACGCCAGTCGGGTAATTTCTGCCACGGTATCCGGCCGGATAATCTGCTTGGTTCGTTTGGTAATGGGCGCAAACATGGTGGTTAAATCCAGATACTGGTGGCTCGTCAACTGCATCTGGTCGGTTCCTACCTGTCCGGTAATCGCCACCAGCGGAGAACCGTCCAGGAACGCATCTGCCACGCCGGTTACCAGGTTGGTGGCTCCCGGTCCCAGGGTGGACAGGCATACACCTGCTTTACCGGTCAGTCTGCCGTATACATCCGCCATAAATGCCGCACCCTGTTCATGCCTCGTATCTATAAAATGAATGCCGCTTTTTTTTATGGCAAACATCAAATCCAGCGTTTCTTCTCCGGGAATGCCGAATATGGTGTCCACGCCTTCTTCCTTCAAGCATTCCACCAGCACTTCCGCCGTGCTTTTTTTCTGCTGTTCTTCCATATGAAAAACCTGCCTTTCTGCTGATTTTTTTTGGGAAAATAATTTGCTGCTGTATTTTCTCCATAAAGAAACTGTTATGCTATTGTATTTTTCCATAGAAAAAAGCGCCATGTATTTCTACATAGCGCCTTTGCTAAAATTTGACTTGATTATATACACAAAATACAAAAATGTAAACACTATTTTTAACTTATTTACAACTTATTTATGCTGCTAAAGCTAAATCACTTCTTCCATGTCAACATCAAACTCCGGTCCGTCCAGTTCCGCTTTATCCGCCAGCAAATATTTATAAGCCTCCACAAGCAAATCTATTCTCGGTGTTGGTACATGATATTTCTTTCCCAGCCGGCTGATTGCCATATAACCATATGGTACATCCTCTGTTAAAAAGCGGTGATATGGTGTTTTGGGCAGCTTCACACTCTTCAGACTTTGATTATTTAATCCTAAATCTTTAATGTTATCATAATTCACATTCCACGCCGTGTTCATCAGTTCCAGAATAGACTTGGGAACTCCGCCTATTGCCTTAGATACCGCACATCTTTCTTCATCTGCCCTCATTGTAAAATCAAGCAGGATAGGCGGTAGGCATTCCCCATAGAACTGTACATCTTCCGCATTTGCCATTCTGGTAATGTTGAAAATGCAAAAAGGAACATGCACCGGTGGATTGGTATTGTTCATAGAAGTATCCAGTATGTTTTCTACTGCATAAAATTCAGGAAAAGCCTGTTTTAATTCTTTTACAACTTCCGGGGCTTCTTTTGCCGGTATCGTTGCAAAGCTCATACTTTTTTTAGATGGTTTCATAAAAGTTGTAGCGGGATATGTAAGAGTAGGCGATGCTGCAAGATTTCCGCTTGTTTCTCCTACAATCACCTTTTTTTCCTTAAGCTCGTCTTTTAATACACTGTAAAATTCATAGGCTCCCCAGTTACCTGTTATAATGACAATTCTCTGTCCTTCTTCCAGGTTTCCTTTCAGAAGTTCCGCCATGGGTTTATGTCCTTTTGCTGTTGTAGTCACAATAAGAAATCTGGCTCCGGTAATAGCTTCCTTTATATCCGTAGTCGCATTTACCCTGAAATTCCCTTCCAGTGCTCCGCTTACTGTAATTCCGTACTCATTAATTGCTTCCGCCTTTTTTTCATCCCTTGTAAATCCTGATACTTCAAATCCTCTGTTTACCATCAGTGCCGCTGTATTGTGCCCTATTTTTCCAAGTCCTAAAACTGCTACTTTCATACTTTTTCCACACCTTTCTCTATCTGTTTCTTCTCACATGTGTAAGTTCACCGCAAACGTCTTTTTTCAAAAGCCGGACAGCCTGCTCTCCACTGCAAAAATCCAATGCCCACATAAGTTTTGTGACCAGCGCTTCCGTTGTCATATTGCTGATGCACACAGCTCCCTGCATCAATGCCCTTTTTCCGACTTCATATATATCCATATTGGTATTGCCATAATAGCACTGTGTTTTTACGGCAACTACCTTTCCATCGTGAACCAGTTCACCTATCTGATTCAGAACATCGCCGTACATACTGGGAATTCCGCCGCATCCAAAACTTTCTAAAACAATTCCGCGGTATTCTTTGTCGTTAATCCATGAAAAAATTTCTCCACTGATGCCGGGATACAGTTTCACAAGTATTACCTGATCGGAAATTCCCATATGCTGCACCGGTGCTTCGTTCTGTAAAATCTTTTCCAGTAAGGCTTTATTCCATATTACTTTCTTTTTTTCTATTCTCCCAATGTATTCCGAATACACGCTATGAAATGCATCATAGGAAGTAGCATTCACTTTACAGGAATGATTTCCCAGAATAATTCTGCCAAAAAACACGACCATTACCATGGGGTATTCGGCTGTATACGCTACCCGGAATGCATCCTGAATATTTTTCAGTGCATCTGTCCCCCGGACGCCCAATGGCTTTTGCGCTCCGGTAAGTATTACGGGGATGTGACATCCGACCAGCAGATAACTCAGCATGGATGCCGTATATGCCATGGTATCCGTACCATGCGTTATGATTACCGCATCATACTCATTTTGTATTTTCAGTATTTTTTCCGCTATGGTTATCCACTCTTTTGCATGCATATTGGAACTGTCTATGCACAGAATATCCTCATAAGTTACTTTTACATATTCTTTTTTCAGGTCCTCCGGCAGACATTCAACCAACATCTGCCCTTTGGTTTCCGGACTTAAGCCATGCTTTCCGGGCACTGATGCGATTGTTCCTCCGGTAGATAAAAGTAATATATTTTTATTTTTCATATTCCATCCGATTACATGCCACTAAATGATGCTTTCCTATATCCATCAATTCCGGCATTTCCTCTTTACATTTTTCTGTTGCATAAGGGCACCTTGTATGAAATTTGCATCCGGACGGCGGATTGGCGGGGCTGGGAATTTCTCCTGTCATTTCCATCGGAGTAACCTGGCAGTCCGGATCCGGTATAGGAATGGCAGAAAGCAAAATCTGTGTATAAGGATGCCGGGGATTGGCAAATAATTCTTCACTGTCAGCTATCTCCACAATTTTTCCCAGATACATAACAGCTACTCTGTCAGATATGTATTTTACGACATTAAGCCCATGTGCTATAAAAATAATTGTCAGGTCCAGCTTGTCCTTCAAATCAAGAAGTAAGTTTAAAATTTGTGATTGCACCGACACATCCAATGCCGAAACAGGTTCATCACAGATTAAAAGTTCCGGATTCGTAGACAATGCCCGGGCAATACCGATCCTCTGTCTCTGGCCACCCGAAAATTCATGGGGATATTTATCTGCATCTGCCGGGTTTAACTCGACCATTCGCAATAATTCGTCCCTGCGTTTTATCAGTTCTTTTTTAGAAGTACAAATCTTATGAACCTTCATGGGCTCCATAATGGCATCCCCTATTTTCATCCGGGGATTAAGGGTTCCGTATGGATCCTGAAATACCATTTGAACAGCCACTCTTTTACTTCTTAAAAGAGCCTCCGGCACATTGGTCCACTCTTCATCATTGATAAATATTTTCCCTGCCGTAGGCTTATATAAACGCATAATGGTCTTGGCAAGCGTCGACTTTCCGCATCCGGATTCCCCCACAATGCCCAATATGGTTCCTCTGTGGACTTCTAAATCTACTCCATCTACTGCATATATCTTTTGCCTGGATGACAGTTCAAAATGTTGTTTTAAGTTTTCAACTTTCACAATCGGATCGAATTTCATTTTCTTATCCTCCTGTCATACTTTGTAGCACGCATAACTGTGTGTTCCTTCTGTTTGATATTCCGGTGTCTGCTTTCTGCACTTTTCATCCGCATAAGGGCACCTTGTAGAAAAGCGGCAACCTGCCGGCATATCAACCAGTCTCGGAACCATTCCCTGAATAGTTGTCAGCCGGGTATCATTGGTATCCAGTTTCGGAATACAACTGATAAGTCCCTGGGTGTATGGATGTCTGGGATTTGCAAATATCTCATGAACCTCTCCTGTTTCCACAATTTTTCCGGCATACATAACAGCCACTTTATCCGCAATCCCTGCTACCACACCAAGATCATGCGTAATAAATACCACTGTCATTCCAAAGTCTTTTTTTATCTTTTTTAACAGACTGAGAATCTGTGCCTGTATCGTTACATCCAATGCAGTGGTTGGTTCATCTGCAATAAGAAGCTGCGGATTACAGGATAATGCCATGGCAATCATAACTCTTTGTTTCATGCCTCCGGAAAGTTCGTGGGGATACTGTTTCATTCTTTTCTTTACATCATTGATTCCTACTTCCTGCAGTAATTCTTCCGCACGTTGTATTGCCTGTTTTTTATGCAATCCCATGTGGGTACGGATGGTCTCTGTCATCTGATAACCGATGGTAAGCACCGGATTCAGCGCTGTCATAGGTTCTTGAAAAATCATGGCAATCCTTTTTCCGCGAATGGCATTCATTTCTCTTTCCGTTTTCTCCAGCAGATTTTCCCCATCAAAGTAAATAGTTCCGCCCAGATACCTGGCGGGAGGTACTGCCAAAAGCTGCATAATTGCCATAGAGGTAACACTTTTTCCGGAACCGGACTCACCCACTATGCACAAGGTTTCTCCCTTATCCACCGAAAAGGAAACATCATCTACCGCCACAACGGTACGTCCCTTTATTTCAAATCCTATTTTTAGATTTTCTACTTCTAAAAAGTGGGCCATATTATCCACCCTTTCCTAAATTTAATATTGCGTCTACTCTGCTTTGGGATCAAAGAATACTCTCAGCCAGTCGCCAATCATATTCACAGAAAGAATTACCAGACAAATAGCGATGCCGGGAAATATGCATAACCAGGGCTGAGTCATGATGTAGGTTCTGCCTGCCGACAGCATGGAACCCCATGCCGGTACGTTAGTCGGAACACCCATACCCAAAAAGGATAATGTAGATTCCATAAGAATGATTCTTCCCGTTTCCAGGGTAGCGGTAATAATGGCTGCCGGAATGACATTGGGAAAAATGTGTTTCATAATTCTTAGATGAGACAGTCCCAAAGATTTGCATGCCTGGATATATTCCATTTTTTTCACAGCAAGCACATCGGAACGAACGACTCTGGCATATTTAATCCAGCCTGTGATAACGGCAACAATAATGATATTTTTCACTCCGGCTCCCAAAACCGCAATAATGGCAATTGCAAGAAGCGTAAACGGAAAAGCGAGCTGAATATCGCCTACACGCATGATGACAGTATCAATAATTCCGCCGAAATATCCGGATACAATCCCCAAGGCTACTCCTACCGCAAAACCGATTACAGTACCTACGATTCCAACAAACAAAGAAATTCTTGCCCCATAGATAATTCTACATAAAATATCTCTTCCAAGATTATCGGTTCCCAATATATGCCCCGGGGAAAAAGGAGGTATAAAACTGCTTGTCAAATCCTGAGCATTAGGATCATAGGGACAGATTTGTTTGCAGAAAATGGCTGCCAGCGCCATAATACCCAGGATAAGACAGCTTATAATTAAGGAAATATTTTTTCGTTTCATAAACTCACCTGCCTTTTACTCCAATTTTGCGTTTGTAACATCAATTCTGGGATCAATTACCGCATACAATAAATCTACAATCAGGTTTACAATTACAAACATAAATGCAGTTATTAAAACCGCTGTCTGTACCAGTGGGTAATCACGGTTTGTAATTGCCTGAACTGCCAGGGAACCTATACCGGGCCATGAAAAAATAGTTTCAGTCAAAAGTGTTCCGCCTAATAAATGTCCTATTTCCATACCAATGGTAGTCACTACAGGCAGTAAAGAATTTCTGAGGGCATGTATTACAATAATCCGTGCTTTATGTAACCCTTTCGCTTTTGCTGTGCGGATATAATCCGTCTTCAGAGTTTCTATCATAGTAGACCGCGTCAGTCTGCATACACTTGCCATAGAAAAGAGTCCTACTGTGATGGCCGGCATTATCATCTGGGCAAAGGTTCCTCGTCCTGATGTGGGAAGCCATTTTAATTTTACGGAAAATATCAGTATCATCATGAGTCCTAACCAGAAGGACGGGATAGCCTGTCCGCAGATAGCGATAATGCGCACTACAGAATCCACCACACTGCCTTTTTTTGTTGCTGCAATAATACCGAGAGGAATTCCTATCACTGTGGCCACTAATATACCGGCAAATGTCAGTTGTATAGTTGCCGGAAGCCGGTTCATAATCAATGACAATGTAGATTGCTTATAATACAGGGATTCTCCAAAATCTCCATGCAGAATTTGTGCCAGAAACCTAAAATACTGTATGTACAAAGGATCATCCAATCCCATTTTGGTTCTGATTGCGGCCTCCTGCTCCGGTGTTGCCCCGGACGAAATCAGTAAGGATAAAGGATCGCCGCTCAGGTGCAGGATAATAAAGGCAACTAAGGACACCCCTAACAAAACGAATATTGCCTGTAATAGTCTTTTTGATATATATTTAGCCATTCCCAAACTCCTTTACCTTTCCGGCAAGGGGAAATTCCCCTGCCGGTCAACCTGTAACTCTGTCTTACTTATAGGATATTTCATTTACCTGGATAACTTCGTTCAGTGCCGGAGTCCAGTCAAGATTATCTCTTACCGCATATACTCCGTAAAGCTGATATAAACTTGCTACCGGAGCTTCTTCTTTAATAAGGGACTGAATCTGGCTCCAAAGTTCATTTCTCTTTGTCTCGTCAAATTCGCTGCCTGCCTCGGCACGCAATGTGTCGAATTCCTCATTACTCCATGTAGAATATCTTTCTCCTGTACCGCAGATAATTCGTAATGTCTGGTTGTTTTCTGCGTACGGTCCGCCAAGTCCCATAAGATATAATGCCGGAATAGAATTGTCTTTCACAGCTCCGCGAAGTACGGACTTTTCATAGTAATTCACATAAGCGTCAATGCCCACCGACTGAAGCTGTCCGGCAATTGCTTCCGCAATTTCAGAGAAACAGGGATATTCGCCGTTTACTACTGCAATCTCCAAGCTTAAACCACTTGCATATCCGGCATCTGCCAACATCTGTTTCGCTTTTTCAGGATCGTATTCGTAAGGAGTAACCGATGCATCATAACCACTCCACTGAGGTAATGATAAAGCGGCTGTTTTGTCAGCATAGCCTCCCAAAATCACGCTGATAATGGTATCCATATCAATGGCATAACAGATAGCCTGACGAACTTCTTTTTTAGATAATGCCTCATTTCCTATGGTATTCATTCCCAGGAACATGGTTCTGTCTGCCGGTCCGGCAATAATGGAATAACCTTCTGTTGCATCAATGGCGCCAATCTGACTTACCGGAATACTCATGGCAATGTCCACTTCACCCGCCTGTACAGCCATAACTCTGGTGGATTCCTCTTTAATAATCTTGAATGTTACCTTCTTTACTTCCGGAGCACCCATAAAGTAATCCTCATTCGCCGTCAGGACAAGCTGGTTACCCTCTTCATAAGACTCCAGCTTATAAGCACCCGTACCTACGGGATTTGCCGCAAAATAATCGTCTCCGTTCTCTGTAATATAATCCTTAGGCACCATTGCCAAATAAGTCAGACGCAGAGGCAGACTTGGGAAAGGCGTCTTGGTAATAATATTGACTGTATAATCATCCACCACTTCCACACCATCAATGTCAGCGAAATCCGCCATAACAGAAGAACCGTAATTTTCGTCTAAAATACGTTCCACACTGTATTTTACGGTATCTGCATTAAATATTTCTCCATTGGTAAAGGTAACGCCCTGACGTAACTTAAACTGCCAGGTTGTATCATCTAAATTCTCATAGGATTCTGCAAGAAGGCATTCTACATTGCCTTCTGCATCCATTCTTGTAAGGCAGTCAAACATATTAAAAAAGACAGTTGCCGTAACCGTACCGGATGCATTCTGCGGATCCAGAGTTGTAATATCCGAGCTTACGGCAATGGTAATTCCATCCGCATTTGCCGTTGTGCCGTTATTCTCCTCCTGTACCTGAGAAGCATCCTGCACTGTACCGGCTGTTCCTGCTGTGTTGCCGTCAGTCCCCTGTCCTCCGCAGCCAGCTAAAGAAAATGTCAGTAGCGCTGCTAAAATTCCTGCTAAAATTCGATTTCTTTTTTTCATAAACATCCCTCCTAAAATTCTAATATAACTCCATCATGTATCTGCGCTGCCGGTATCTGGCAGGGATTACCGAATGCAACATACATGATTTCATCCTCAATAATACTCAGGGCTCCATAAGTTGTTGTTGCCCCTTTTCCACGTTGCCTGTGCCTGCATATGGAATTCTGCGGGAATTCCTTGTGGTCGGAAAGTATGTTCCAGAAGTCTTTCTCTGAATGTGACTCTTCCATCAATCGTAATATTCGTCTGTACCGGTAATGCGTGGATGGGTACTCATTTTCTCTTTGTGAAAGGTCACCCCACTCCTCAAACGGATAATGATTGGTCGCACAAATGTTTTTTCCTGCTTCTCTGACTTTTATGTCTCTTGCGCTTAAAGAAAACAGCTTTGCCTGTCCTGTCTGGGCAACAATATAATTTATGCCACTGGCTCTTGGTAGTTCTTTCAGGTAACTCTCAGCTTCTTCTATGGAAGAAATATTTTTTGCCAGTCTGTGTGTATCCGGCAAAGCTTCTCCGTTCTTAAAATCCTCCGGATTAACAGGCAATCGTTCCGACCAGACACCGGAGCTTGTTATGCTGATTCCTCTGCTTGTCAGAACATTACCCGGTCCGGTAACAATACCTGCAAATCCTACTTCAATCATCTTAAGACCATCCGGATATACCCGGCATAAAACAACCGTTTCTCGGGGACCCGCTGAGTTATCCCGATTTTTTCCGGTATATGTCTTCCAGCCTGTTTCCTCTTTCAGAATGCTGCAAAACTGGCTGCATTCCGGTGCAATCCATTTTAATGTAAAATAAATTTGCACATTCAGGAAAAGAATATCCTGAAATGAAATCCGGGCACCTTCGGAAATGCCTTTTAGTTCATCCAGTACCTCCGGTCTCCGGGTTCGCAGGAAGTTCAATGCGTCTGCATAATATTGCTTGAGCACCTCTTCCTTTCCACCGTATAAATCATGAACCCATTTTTTCATATCCGTAAGATTTTTCTTTATGAATCCGGCTGTCAGAACTCCATGTTGAAATCCCTGTTCATAATCAGTACCGGTCAGCCTTAAGACTCTGCTTTTTTCTTCTAACTGATTGAGAATAACTTTCATCCGGTACCTCCTTACCCGTATTTATCTCTTTATAAACTCTTCCTCATAAGTAGTAAGAATTTCGATGCCATCCTTACGAATAACAACGGTATCGGAATGTCTTGTGGAGCCCCAGTCGGGGAATACCAATCCCGGTTCTACTGTACATACCATTCCTTCTTTCAGTACCATTTTACTGTTCCGATTTAAGGAAGGTACTTCATGCAGGCTTTGTCCCATGCCATGTCCAACACGTCCGGGTAAATATGCCTCAAAACCTGCTTCCACATAAGCAGATGTAGCCGCATCATATACCTCTCCCGCAGTTACTCCCTCTTTCATCATGGCAAATGCACGCTTCCGGCCTTCGTTCATTGCCTTATATGCTTCAAGATGACGTTCATCAATGTCACCAATCATGACGGTTCTCTCATTTTCTGTATGATAGCCGTCTATCGCTGCCCAGCAAACCGGAAGACAAACTTCTCCTTCTTTAGGAACACGATTGCTGGGACATTCACAGCCATAAGGTACTCTTGTTCCTGAACAGGAGTAACACCACAATGCATTCACAATGCCACCTTCTGTATTGCCAAAGCTTGCTACTTCATATTCGCCCAAATCCTTGGACCATGCCTGCCGCATCGCAATTTCCGCAGCTATACTTGCTTCGATTTCGCTTTTACGGATATTATCAATAGCTGCCACCATACCGATGTTAGCTAAATAAGAAGCCATTTTCAGCATAAGAATTTCATATTCTGTTTTAATCATCCGGCTATTCAACAGCAAATCCTGCACATTCACCATTTCCGCAGCCTCTGATATTTCTTTTAATTTATTGAACTGGGTCATAGAAAGGAAATCCCCTTCGTATCCGATTTTTCCCCCTTTCAGTTTCTTTTCATCCAAAATCATGGAAATGGCATCATATGCATTATCTGCTATAGGTTTCTGAGTTCCCCATGCACCGAATAATCGGATGTCCCTCAGGCACGCCTGATCCTTAGAATGGTTTGCCCGTAAACTATGTACCAGTAATACCGCTTCTCCTTCTGCCGGAACAATCACCACTACGGGATGACTGTAAAGAATCGGGTTAAACCCTGACAATGCAAATGTGTTTTGCGGCTTAAAGCTGATAATGGCTGTCAGGTCGTTTTTTTTCATCTCATCCTGAACCTTTTTGACTTTTCCGGCATAAACTTCTTTTTTATCATAAGTTTTTGCCTGTGCTTTTAATTCCTCAATGTTCCAATTCTTCATGCCAATTCCTCCTAATCAAAAAAGGCGCCATGTATTGCTACACAGCGCCTTTGCTTTTAATGGCTTGATTATATGCATAATAAATAAAAAAGTAAATATTTCAGTTTGAAGCTATTTACAAAGTGTTATTCAAAGTGTTATCATAATTCAAAATTTATTACCCCGATAGCCACAACTTGTTTACTATATATCTATAAAATTGTCTTTTCTTCTAAAAAAAGACAATTTTATGTTACCATTTATGCCTTAGATTTATATTTTATTTCATGACAAACTGTGTCGTTGTTCTCAGGAGGTAATCGTATGAACCTATTTGCCAACCGCTTAAAGCAAGCTCGAATGGATAATCACCTTACACAGGGAGCTCTGGCTGAATATCTTGGAGTTTCTCGTCAGACAATCAATAACTATGAATCCGGTATCCGTGAACCGGGCTTAGATGTGCTTACCGAAATCAGCCATATTCTTAATATATCCACTGATTGGCTTTTGGGAAATGATACGTCTTCTAATCTGTTTTCCAATAATCCAAACAGTTTCCCTGAATCACCCATTTTTACCCAGCGTTTAAGAAATATACGCAACCAGAAAGCTCTCTCTCAGGAGCAGGTTGCCTCAGAACTTGGCATTTCCATTGGCATGTATCAAAATCTGGAAGCCGGTCAGCTAATTCCGGATATTGTTCTTACCAATAGAATTTCACAATACTTACAAGTCTCCATTGATTGGCTGCTCGGCAAGGATACCATGATAGAGCACAACCAACTGGTTCCCCGAAAATATCTACAGGAGCCTTATGGGGAGAGACTTCGTGCACGCCTGATTTTACTGCGTGAAATGTATCATTATCAACCGGAAGATGTTGCCTTCTTTCTGCAAATTTCACCTGATGAATACAAAATGTTTGAAGAAGGAAAGTCCGACCCTCCGGTAGCCATTATGCTATGTCTTTCCCGCCTGTACCAGCTTCCTGTAGAAAGCCTGACTATTGATAATTCCTATTACGTTAAAGAAATGAAAGAACGTTTTCATGATTTGTAAATCTTGTTAAATTTTCACATTTATTTCTCCGGGAATGCCATCCGCCGATGCCACTACACTGGTTAAGATACTGTGGATGGCTGCAGAACCCTCCGGCAAGCTGCCGACAGGCTGCGCTTTCTTTTTGCGGCGGGTGTCCTTGGGAAGCTCCGTGGTGTCCGGTAACGGTGTTTTCTTTGCGTGGTCTGCACTTTCTGTTCCAGTGGACTCTATTTTCCCCATGCCTTCTGCTACGGTGTCCCTTGTATCCTCCGTACCTTCTACATCAACACCCTTGGTTTCCGCTGTCCTATCTGCCTCAGAGTTCTTGGTTCCATCCGTGCCCTGCGCATCAGTATCCTTTACTTCTTCTGTATTTTCTGTTTCGTCTGCTCCTGTGGTTTCCGCTTCCCGCTGTTCTTTTTCGGCTTTTTCCGCCTCTCTTGCTTCCTCTTCCGTAGGAAGACTTGCATAGCGGCTTGTCTTCAAAAATTCCTTATGCTCATCCTCTACAGCGGTTGCCTGCTGCAGAATTCTCTTTAACAGTGCAACCTTTTTTCCCTTGGGAATGCAGGCGTTACTGGATATTTTCTTGGCTTCCGCCATAAACTGCCCCATCTTGGTATACTTTAACCGCTCTACCTCTTCTTTCGTTCTGCAGTTGCGGAGTGCCCTTTTATAGCTTTCCCGCTCCTTCTGGGTGTCTTCATAATCTTTTAGTGCCTGCGGATTATTCTGCCGTAAATACTCAATTTCTTCCGGGGTAAGTTCTTCGCCTGCTGCCAGCTTGGCATCGATATTGGCATGCTTCTGGCTTTTCCGCATCTGCTCTGCCTGTTCCCTGAAATCCTGAAGCTGCCGTTCTTCCGCTGTCATTTCCGCCAGTTTCTTCTTATCCTGCCCGAAACTGTTCTTTTTCTGCTGCCATTTCTGATCCAGTGCTGCCATGCGCACACTGTTTTTTATTGTTCCCGCCATTGTAAACATGCCGATACATCCTCCCTGATTTCCGCACGCGGCTTCCCTGCCGCAATTTCTTCAACAGCTTTTATCCTTTGGGATATGTATCGGCACGTTATATGGTTTTCTTTATTTTCCGCCACGCATTTACAGTCCGTTCCGGTGCTGGTGCGCATACTTTTCTTTGGTTGCCATGCCGCCCCTGATATGTCGCTCCGATTTATTTACGTCCAGAACGCATCTTGCCTCCTTTGCAAGTGTCGGATTAATCTGCATCAAGCGGTCTGTAACGTCCTTATGTACCGTACTCTTGCTGACTCCGAATGCCTTGGCGGTCTGACGCACGGTGGCATTGTTTTCGATGATGTACGTTGCTATGCCCATCGCACGTTCTTCGATATAATCTTTCAAAGGTAATCCCCTCAGAATACTTTTTTACATTGTATGTATGTTTCCGGGGGGATATGACCGGAATATGCTTACTCCTCCTTCAGCCCCATATCGCTGTGGTACCGGTTCCGGTAATGCAGGGGCGTCATGCCGTATTCCTTGCGGAATTTTTCGATGAAATGGCTCTGGGAGGCAAAGCAGAGGAGTTCGGAAATCTGAGAGCAGCTGTAATCGGAATATTTCAGCATGTTCTGCGCCACTTCCAGCTTTCTCTGTAAGATGTAACGGCTGACCGAAATGCCTACTTCGCCGGAGAACAGCCGGGAGAAATAGTTTTCGTTGAGTCCCACGTATGCCGCCACTTCCGCCACCGTTATCCGGCAGTGCAGATGCGAATAAATGTAATCAATGCTTTTAACCACCGGCTTGGAAAAGATTTTTTTCTTGCGGATGGTTTCCATCTGTTCCGCATAGTCCAGGCACATCACTTTGTGGAGGGCATACAACTCCTTTAAGCTGTTCAGCCTGTCCGCCTTCAGAATATAATAGTCGGACATTTCGTATGCCTGATTGCTTTCCATGCCGCCTTCGATACAGAAACGGGCAAGCAGTCCCGCCGTTACCACAAAATGATAGCGGATGCTCTGTATGGGGTCCGCCGACAGCTTCTTTTTGGTGTTCATGGCAAAGGAATCCTCATCCAGCCTTTGCTTCACTTCCGCTATCTGCCCCTGCTTTACATAGGAATAAAAGCTCATTTCCCCGCCGTAATCGGTGGAGGTAGCTTCGCGCTCCACATACTGTTCCAGGATGGCTACTTTTCTTTTCTCACTCAGCATAAAAATGGTCCTTTCTTTTGCTTTTATTGTAGCATAAATATGATAAAAAAGTAATATATCTGATATATTTTCTTTTTGCAAATTCATACAATGAGGTCATAAGGTAACGAAAAAAAAGAACGAAAAACATACATTTTATCAAACAAAGAAAGGACAACTGCCATGAAAAAAACACTTGATTGGAACACTTATCTTGATACCGCTTCCCAGACCGTATCCGAAGGTATCGTCATGCTCACCAATGAAAACCATGCACTTCCCCTTGCGAAGGACGAAGAAGTTGCTGTGTTCGGCCGCATTCAGTTTCATTATTATAAAAGCGGCACCGGTTCAGGCGGCATGGTGAATGTTTCCAAGGTCATCAGCATTGTTGACGGTCTTGCGGAAAACAACGTGAAAATGAACGAAAAGCTTTTAAATACCTATAAGGAATGGGAAAAGGAACATCCTTATGAGCTGGGTGAAGGCTGGGCGGCAGAACCCTGGTCCCAGAAGGAAATGCCTCTTTCCGATGAACTGGTAGCCGATATTGCAAAGGAAACCTCCACCGCGATTGTCATCATCGGACGTACCGCTGGAGAGGAACAGGACAATTTCGACGGAGAAGGCTCTTTCTGCCTCACCGAACTGGAATGGGATATGTTAAAGAAAGTGCGCAAATCCTTCTCCAAGGTGATTTTACTTTTGAATGTTTCCAATATTATTGATATGAGCTTCTTAGATACCTGCGCACCCGATGCCTGCCTGTATGTATGGGCAGGCGGCATGGTGGGCGGCAGAGGCACCGCCGATGTGCTCTGCGGTAAGGTAACTCCCTCCGGTAAGCTTCCGGATACCATTGCCTACAGCCTTGCCGACTATCCTTCTTCCCCTTACTTTGGCGGAAAAACACAGAACTTCTACTGTGAAGATATTTATGTGGGATATCGTTATTTTGAAACCTTTGCCCGTGAAAAGGTACGTTTCCCCTTCGGTTTCGGTCTTTCCTACACAGAGTTTGACATCTCCGTCGTTCGTACCTCTGAAGGAAACGGCGCTGCTGTCAGCAAGGACACCGTTTTAACATTTGACATTAATGTCAGAAACATCGGTTCCGTTGCCGGTAAGGAAACCGTACAGCTTTACTGCGAGGCTCCCCAGGGCAAACTGGGCAAAGCCGCAAGGGTTCTCTGCGGTTTTGAAAAAACAAAGCTGTTAGCTCCCGGTGAGGAACAGCTCCTTACGGTCAGCGTTCCCGTAAAATCCCTGGCTTCCTATGATGACTCCGGTGTGACCGGTCATCGTTTCTCTTATGTTTTAGAAGCCGGTACTTATCATTTTTATATCGGAAACAATGTCAGAAACGCAGCTCTTTCCCTTGGCGTTGCTATTTCCGACACAGTTGTCACAGAACAGCTTACCCAGGCGCTTGCACCGGTAAAAGCTTTCAAGCGTTTCAAGCCGGTTGCCAGTGACAATGCTGCCGGTTCTTACGAAGTAACCACAGAGGATGTTCCTCTGAATGAAGTGGACGAACCTAAGAGAAGACTTTCCCTTCTTCCCGCCGAAATTCCCTACACCGGCGATTTGGGTATCAAGCTTGCGGATGTATTAAAGGGCACCCACAGCATGGATGAATTTATTGGTCAGTTATCCGACGAAGACCTTTCCTGCATTATCCGCGGCGAAGGTATGGGAAGCCCCAAGGTTACGCCCGGTACGGCTGCTGCCTTCGGCGGCGTGGCAAAGGGACTGACCGAGTTCGGTATTCCCTGCGGCTGCTGCGACGACGGTCCTTCCGGCATGCGTTTAGACTGCGGCACGAAGGCGTTCAGCCTTCCCATCGGCACCATGATTGCCGCTACCTTCAACAAAGAACTGGTGGAAGAGCTGTTTGTCTGCATGGGACTGGAAATGATTACGAATAAGGTTGACTGTCTCTTGGGACCCGGCATGAACATCCACCGTCACCCCTTAAACGGCAGAAACTTTGAATATTTCTCCGAAGACCCCCTGCTGACCGGTCAGATGGCGGTTGCCGAATTAAAGGGACTGCATTCCGTAGGCGTTACCGGCACCATCAAGCATTTCTGCGGAAACAATCAGGAAACCGGCCGTCACTTTGTAGACAACATTGCCTCCGAGCGTGCGCTTCGTGAGATTTACTTAAAGGGCTTTGAAATTGCCGTAAAGGAAGGAAATGCCGACTCCATCATGACCACCTACGGTCCTGTAAACGGCCTCTGGACTGCCGGAAACTTTGACTTAAACACCGTTATTCTTAGAAACGAATGGGGCTTTACCGGCTTTACCATGACCGACTGGTGGGCAGACATCAACGAGCGCGGCACCAGCCAGAACAAGACCAACTTCGCTGCCATGGCAAAAGCACAGAATGATATCTTCATGGTTTGCGCAGATGGGGAAAAGAACGACGACAACACCCTTGAGAGCTTACAGAACGGCACCCTGCTCCGTGCAGAGCTGCAGCGAAATGCTAAGAATATCTGCCGTTTCCTGCTGCACACCCCTGCCATGAACCGGCTGATTGGCGAGCCGGATGAAATTACCATTGTAAACAGACCTGCGGAAGATACCCCCAGCGACGAACCGGTTATCTTCTACGATGTATATGATGATTTCACCCTTTCTCTCGAAGATATCTGCACGGACAGAGGCACCAGCTACAGCTTCGGCTTAAAGGTACACAATCCTTCTTATTATAAGGTAACTCTGACTGCCAGCTCCACTCAGGGCGAACTGGCGCAGATTCCGGTAACTCTGTTCTCCTTAGGCAGTGCAAGCGGTACCTTTACCTGGAACGGCACGGACGGAAAACCGGTTTCCTACGAAAAGGAAATCCCCATGTTTTCTCCGTTTACTTCCATCCGCCTGTTCTTTGCCCAGAGCGGCTTAAAGATGCTGAGCATCCGCTTTGACAGAGTGGAAAAAGACATTCCCTGGAGTGAACTGTAAATTTTTACTGACACAATGAGATTTTTTGAACTCTTTTAGAAATGAGGTCATAGTATGGCAACCCTCGTAAAAGATATGACGCACGGCAAGGAAACACCCCTGCTCCTGCGTTTCATGCTCCCCATGCTTTTAGGCAATCTGTTCCAGCAGGTATACAATCTGGCCGACAGCGTCATCGTCGGTCAGCATGAGGGAGCAAACGCCCTCGGCTCCATCGGCTGCACCAGCTCCATTACCTTTTTGTTTTTCTCCTTCTGCAACGGTCTGTCCATGGGCGCCGGCATCCTGATTGCGCAGTATTTCGGCTCCGGTAAGGGTGACAAGGTAAAGCAGACGCTTGCCAATGCCTTTTATATCCAGATGATTTCCGGTGTGCTGCTCAGTATCATCGGTTATCTGTCGGCAAGACCTATTTTAACCTTATTAAAAACACCCGCCGGTCAGATAGACGGTGCCACGACATATCTGGAAATCGTATGTCTGGGTACGCTGGCAGTTTCCCTGTATAACTATGCGGCACAGACCATGCGTGCCCTGGGTGACTCCCGGACGCCTTTGATTTTCCTGATTGTTGCCTGCCTGATTAACGTTTTCTTAGACCTTTTACTGGTCGTGGGATTAAACATGGGCGTCATGGGCGCAGCACTTGCCACCGTGCTCTCCCAGTGTATTTCCGCTGTTTGCAGCCTGTTGTACGGCTTTTGGAAAAATCCTTATTTTAAGTTAAAAAGAGAACATTTGCGATTTGACCGTGATATTTCCGTGAAGTGTTTTCAGATTGGACTGCCGTTGGCGGCACAGAGTATTCTGATTTCGATTTCCTGTGTGATTTTACAGAGAGTGGTAAATGGATTTGAAGAAGCGGTCGTCAGTGCGTTTACCGCTACGACACGTATTGAGCAGTTGGTGCAGCAGCCGTTTAATTCCCTCGGCAGCGCCGTTTCCACCTTTACGGGACAGAATATGGGTGCAGGCAAAACCGACCGTGTAAAAACTGCTTTCCACAAGAGTATCTGGATTGCCGTTGCCATCAGTTTGTCCATGCTGATTGCCTGCTACACAGCCGGTTCCTTTATGATACGGTGCTTTGTCAACGACCCGGAGGTCATCCGTATCGGTACCATGGGTCTGCGCATCACCAGCCTGATGTTCTTCCCTCTCGGTATGATTTACATTACCAGAGGTCTGCTGAACGGTGCCGGCGATGCCTTTTATGCCATGATTAACGGTGCGGTGGAAGTCACCGGACGTGTCGGCTTCTCCCTGCTTTTCGTTGTGGTTTTCCCCATCGGCATCCGTGCCGTGTGGTTTGCAACCGGTCTTACCTGGGTGATTACCGCCCTCGCCGGAATTATCCGCTACCGTCAGGGTAAATGGCTGAAATACCACTTAAGTTAGGTTATTTATCCGCGCAGACATCCACCCACTCGCGGTAGCCGGAATACTGCTCCATTTCGGGTATGCTCAATTCAATGGCGCTGTTGCTGCTGCCGCATGCGGGATATACCGTTTCGTATTCCTTCAGTGAGTCATCCAGATAAACTTCTACACCGTCTTTTACAGCAAAGGGGCATACTCCTCCGGGAGCATGTCCCACGAATTCTGTAAGCTCTTCTGCCGTGAGCATCTTTGCTTTTTTCCCGAATTTTGCTTTATATTTGGAATTGCTGATTTTCCGGTCGCCCGCCGTTACGATTAAAATCGGTCTGTCCTCCACCATAAAGGACAGTGTCTTGGCGATTCTGCCCGGCTCGCAGTGCAGGGCTTCCGCCGCCAGTGCCACAGTTGCGCTGGACACCGGAAATTCCAACACCCGCTCTTCCATTCCTTTTTCCCTGAAATAGGATTTTACAGCTTCTACTGACATAATATTTCCTTTCTGAATTGCATATTGGTTTTCATAGGTTATGTTATTACGACTACTCACATAAAACAATTGATTTCTTTTATCATCTTAGAATACAGTCCGCATTTTCCGCTTATTTCCGCAATTTCTTTTTCCCGATGCACTTTGCTAATTGAATAAAGCCCTCTCACTATGATATAATACCACTTGAAAAAGTAATGATTTCTGAGGTGCAAGGTCTTTCTTTATGTAAAGCTTTGCACCTTTCCTTAAACAGACAGAGACAGGCTCTAAAATCCTGTATTCTGTCCATACTGATACCGTACCCTGTTTGTTAGAAAGGAAGCACCGAATGGAAAAAACCTTAATAGAAAATGAAAAACTGTCCGCCGTAATGGACAATGTGGAAAAGGTGATTGTCGGCAAACGGACCTCCATTTCCCTTCTGCTGACAGCCATGCTGGCGGGCGGCCACATTCTGATAGAGGACGTTCCCGGTGTGGGAAAAACCCAGCTTGTTGCCTCGGTGGCACGTTCCTGCAACGGAAAATTCAACCGTCTGCAGCTTACCCCCGATGTCATGCCGTCGGACATCACCGGCTTTACCATGATAAACCCGGCAACCAGAGAGACCGAATTCCGGGAAGGCGCGGTCTTCTGTAATTTTCTGTTAGCTGACGAAATCAACCGTTCCTCTCCCAAGACACAGTCCGCACTGCTGGAAATCATGGAAGAAGGACAGGTCAGCATGGAAGGAAAAACTTACAGACTGCCCCAGCCTTTTATGGTACTTGCTACCCAGAACCCTGTGGAAACCTACGGCACCTACCACCTGCCGGAAGCGCAGATGGACCGTTTCCTTATGAAAATCAGCATGGGCTACCCGGAAAGGGAGGAGGAGCTTGCCATTCTCAGAAGAAGTGCGGATGCCGCTCCCGCCAACCTGTCCGCAGTCATTTCCCTGGAAGAAATCGTGGCGCTGAAAGAAAAGGTGGAGCACATCCATATCAGCCCCCGCCTGGAAGAATACATTGTAAATCTTGCGGAAGCTACCAGAGATTCCGAATACATCCGGCTGGGCGTCAGCCCCAGAGGCTCCCTTGCCCTGCACCGGACGGCAAGAGCTTACGCCGTTTTATGCGGCAGGGACTATGTGTTGCCCGATGACATCAAGTTTCTGGCGCCGTTTGTCCTGACACACCGCATTATCATTTCGCCCAAGGGGAAATCCGTCTTAGGCTCCCCCGAAGAAGTGCTTGCCCAGCTTTTACGCACCCTTACCGTTCCTACGGAATAGCAGAAATTCCATACAGAATAACGGAAATTCCCCGCAGCACAAAGAAGGATACTTATGAATAAGATATTACCCTCGAAATCCTCTTCCTCCCAAAAGGAAAAAAAGACGAAAAAGAAGAACTCCCGCCTGAGCGGTATACCGGGATACCTTCTGTCCATCGGTCTCTGCACGGTGTTTGCTCTGTATTGCAGCGGCCGTGTGGGCTGGTTTTTGGTGCTTACTTTTGTCTGCGCTCCCATCCTTTCCCTGCTTTTTACCCTGCTGTTCCGTAAGCAGATTACCGCTGCGTGCACGTTGGAAACACCGCTTGCCGCAAAGGGAGAGCATGGTATTCTGACTGTGCGCCTGCACAACAAAGGCTTTCTGCCCTCCCCGTTTGTAACCATGACTTTTACGGACTCCCCCTATCTTACCTGCGGGGAACCGCTTCTGACCCTGTCCCTGCTGCCCCGTTCAACCGAAACTGTCAACTATACCTTTACGGCTTCTGTCTGCGGCGCCTCCCTTATCGGTATCCGGGAAATCCGCATCTGGGATTATCTGGGCTTATTTTCTTTTACCACTCCCGTACCGGATGCACAGGAAATCCACATCGTTCCCGACATTGCCGAAGTATCTTCCGACGAAGATTATATTCTGGAAATCTACCGGCAGTCCGCAGAAACCGGGGACAGTGAAGAAACCATTGATGCCGGTTCCACGCTGTTCGGCGGCTTTCCGGGCTTTGAACACCGGGAGTATGTGCCAGGGGACCCCTTAAAAAGAATTAACTGGAAGCTTTCTGCCAAGAGAGATAAATTTTACGTGCGTCTGGACGAAGAAACCGCTTCCTCCAAGGTATGCATCCTGCTTGACACCCTCTTGCAGGCAGGGGAAGACGATTTACAAAACCTGCCCCCTGATTTATATGCGATTACCAAACCGGATATGGCGCTGCCGCTTCTTGCCCAGAATGCCATGGAAACCTCCCTTGGTATTGCCCGTGCGCTTCTTCACAACAACCTCACGGTTTCCTACCTGTACCTTTCTCCCGATACCGGCGACTTCCGGGAAATGGCTCTCCGGAAAGAAGAAGATATTCCGGAGCTGGCAAAGGAACTGGCGGCTTATTCTTTTTCCACAGAAATGCGGCTTCTGCCGGATAATCTGACACCCGATATGCCTCTGCTTATCTGCACACCCGGCAGGGCGGATGCCTCAGACTTCTGCGGCTGCATCGTTTATTCTGCCCTGACCGGCAAAGGAGCTTTGCTATGATACGTGATTTTCTTTCCGCTCACAAAACTGAATGCGGCGCCTATGCCCTGGTGCTTACCCTGTGTTTTTCCCTGTTTGTCATCTATGATGCCTTTTCGGGAACCGCCGCACTGTTCCTTATTCCCGGGACACTGCTCATCTGCGCCGCATATTTTTTCCTATGTGGCTTTGTGGAAAAGCATAAACTCATCGGTTCCGTTCTGTTCGGATTTGTGCTTTTTATTGTGATAAGGCTCTTTATGTTCTTTTCCCGTTACGGCATGAGCGCCTATCAGGCAGTCTTTCTGGAATGGATGCTGACAAGGGGCAGCAATGCGGAAGGAGCCGTATTTTTTCTGATTTCCCTGTTTTTGTTCTTTACGTTCTTCTTTTCCGTAACCGTTTATTACTTTTCCAAGGTGCTGTACCGGATGTTTTTCCTCACCTTAATCAGCCTCATTCCCTGTGTGCTGTATGTGAAAGTCATGTCCGAAATCAACAACGTAAGCCTGGTGCTCATTGCCCTCTGCAACGTGGCCGTCTTTATCCTGCACCGCAACTCCCTGCGGGATATGGGAAAAGTCACCAAAAGAGTCACTCTGGCTGCTTCCGGCGCCGTATTCATGCTTTTGATTTTCCTTGTAGCATCCGCTGTTCCCAAGCAGCAGGAAGCCCCTTATTACGATGAATTTGAAGACCTGTTCATGGGCGGTGACACCTCCTCCGATATCGAAGACAGTTTTTCTGACTTAAGCGAATTTTCCGGGGATGCTTCCGGCTTTTTAAGCCAGTCCAACCGGAAAATGTACTCCCTTTACGGCAGTACCGCTTCCTACCTGAAACGCCAGAATTTTGATTATTATGACTTTGCAAAAGACCGCTGGTATGCGGATGAAACCTATTCCACCACGTATTCGACGCCGGAAAGCCGGGAGGCTGTGGAGCAGTACAAAAACCTGTCCTCCCTCCATTCTGCCCTGCTGGCAGCGGAAGAATATGAACCGGGCTTTCTGGAGACTCACCATATAAGCGGTGTGGCGGACCTGCGGCTTCCTTTAAGTGCCCTGCAGACCACCTATATCCGTTCGGAGAATTTCGGAGCCGCTTATTTTCTCGTTCCTTCCAGCGTCATCAGTCTGGACGTAGGAGAGCTGCAGGATTCCTGCCGGGTAACTCCCGGAGGCGCCTTTTCCTCCGCAGCCGGCGCTCACCCGTCGGATTTCCAGTATACCTACACCTATTACACGGATTATATCTATTACAATCTCTGGATAAACGCAGGCGGTGTGGATTTTGACAACGAAGAAGCCCTGAAGCTTCTGACCGACCTCCGCAATGTGCTGCAGGAAAACGAAGATGTCTGGTACAATACCGCCTCCTCTTATCTGCACCAGCAGATTGAAGCCGACTATTACCGGGAGCTGTGTGCGGAAAATACTGCGGAAATTTCCTCGGAATTAAAGGATTTTGCGCTGTCCCTGACGGATGGGCTTTCCAATGACTACGAAAAAGCCGCCGCCCTTGAAAACTTCTTCCAGACCGGCGGATTTACTTACGATTTGCAGTATCGTGCCCCGGACGATTCCCCGGAATATTTCCTGTTTACCGGAAAAACCGGCACCTGCTCGGATTTTGCCTCCGCTTATGTGCTGCTTGCCAGAGCTGCCGGACTGACCGTCCGCTATGCGGAAGGATACACGCCCGAGGCGGAAGGCGGCAACCGTTATGTCATTAAAAACCGTGACTCCCATGCCTTTCCGGAGGTATTTATCCAGAATATCGGCTGGATGGTGTTTGAACCCACGGTTGCTTCTACAGGAAGCGGCAGCCCTCTGCGCTTTTTATCCCGGCTTCGCATGGACTACGGCTTAATGGCGGTAATCGCCTTTTTCCTTGTGGTTCTGACAGTGCTTGCCACCGTTTTACGGTTTCTGCTGCCCCTTCTTGCGGAATGGGCGTTCCGTATCCGGCTTCACGTCACTTCCGTTCCCTACGGCTCGTTGTTAGCCTATAAGCGCCTGTTAAAAAAGGGAAACCGTGTTTTCCGGGAAAATTTAAAAAGTAAAACACCCCATGAACTTTCCGAACTCTTCCTGTCCATAGGGTGTGATATTTCCTGTCTGTGTCATTATGCCGAGCAGATTTTGTATGCGCCGGGCTTTGTAGCGCCCATTACGCAAAAGCAGCTCTGTGAAAATTATGCTTCTGCCTGCAAGGCATTACGGCGTTACCGTAAGACCGGACGGTCCGGTAATCATAAAGCCGATGTCTGAAATGCTTCCGCCTGCGGGAATTACGCCGTTGTAGCTTTCATTGGTTACATGCAGGGTATTTCCGCTTGCGGAATATTTGCCGCTCCAGCCGCTGGAAAAAGCGATATCACCGCTGAAGTGAATGTCGATTGCCCACTGGCTGGTGTCGGAACTTCCGGGATTTTCCAGCTTCACGTCAAACTGGTAGCAGGTCTTGCCGCCGTCCTCCCAACTGCTCTTTAAGGTTGCGGTTCCGTTTAAGCCGCTGCTTGTGAAAGAGAAGCTCTGTCCGTCGTTGTTCTGGCTTCCGCCGTTATTCTGATTGTTGTTCTTTGCGGCGGACTGGCTGTTCTTTGCGGCGTCCTTGGAATTGCCAACGCTGCTGTTGCCGGTCAGGGTTTTATAAAGCCATTTTCCCGTCTCGCTTAAATCACTCTCCGTAAAATCGGAAGTCTTGTTGCAGGAGCTGCTGATTAACGCAGAGGTTTCGCTCTTATTGGAGAGATTCCATGCCACATAGCTGATGCCGTATTCGTTAATCACATCCATCCACTTCTGTGCCTGGTCATAATCCACGCCGCCGTTTCCGCTGGCATCGCAGATGCTGAACTCACTGATAAATACGGGCAGTCCCGCCTTAATGGCATTTACCATGGTGTTGCGCAAATCATCCTTGTGGGTTGCCGCATAAAAATGCAGGGTGTACATGATGTTGTCGTAGCCGGTAATCGGATCCGCCGCCGCTTCGTCCACACGCTGGGACCAGTTGGGCGTACCTACAATGATGATGGCATCGTCATCGTATTTTCGGATAATGGGAATGATATCCTCCGCATACTTCTTTACATCGCTCCAGCTTGTGCCGCCGCAGGGCTCGTTGCAGATTTCATAGAGAACATTGTTCTGGTCAGCATAAGTTTTTGCCATTTCCTCAAAGAATTTCTTGGCTTCGTCCTCATAGACTAACGGGCTGTTCTCATTCAGCACATGCCAGTCGATAATCACATACATATCGTTGTCGGTTGCATACTGGACGCCGCGCTTCACGATATTCTTCAAATCTTCCTTATTGCCGTCGGTACAGTAACCGCTGTTTTCATGGGTATACATGGCAAGACGCATGACATTTACATTCCACTCGTTACGGAACTGTCGGAATGCATTCTGGTCCACGTATGTGGGGAACCAGCCGATGCCGTGGGTACTGATGCCCTTAAGCTGCACCGGATTGCCGTTTTCGTCCACAAGCTGGGTGCCGTCCACGGAAAGAGCGCCACATACGGAAGGTGCTGCCAGGTCATAGTCCGCTGTCTTTGCCTCCGCATCCTTATCGTTTTCCGGGTCTGTCAGGCTTTCGTCCCTGCCATCGTTCTCCGTTTTGCCTTTGTTGTCACCTGCGTTATTTTCCGCCGGTGAGCTCTCGCCGTTTTCCTTAATAGGCTGCGTTTCCGCTTCCGCAGTTACCTTGGTTTCTGCGCTGCCGTCCGCCGTCAAGAGCTTGTTTGCCTGGTTCCACTTACCGTATGCCAGTATCAGAAGTACTACTCCGACCACGCAGAGTACCGCTCCGGTAATGACCAAAATCAGACCTGTTTTTTTCTTCATTCGCCTGTGCCCCTCCTGTTTTTTTCATAACAATACCCCGTATTGTTACCTGTTATAAGTTTATTGAAACAGCATATAATACTGCAATTTCTGATAAGAGAGTAACGTATCCTCCCCTGAACCGGACTCATCCGCATACCGGGTTTCTTCTGCGGAGATAATGGGAATTTCCTGCCGGAACTCCTCTAAATACTGCTGATAGGGCGACAGGGGAAGCCCCGCCGTCTGCATCACTTTACCGGATAAATAATTGGCACTGATTTCCACGTCCTGTTCTTCCGCAATGTCGTAGTTTGCCCAGATAACAAAAGGCACCACATACCGGTCCTTCTGTTCGTCGTCCGTCAGTGTCGCACCGGATTTGCCGTTTGCCTGAAGCACCGGTTCCACCACGGAGTCCGTGGGCTGGTGGTCACCGAAGAAAACAAGGATGGTCTTTTCCTCCTGCTCGGAGAAATACCGCACCAGGCTTTCGAGCGCCGTATCCGTCTGTTTCATCAGGGACAGATAGGTATTGATGGCGTCCGTTCCGCCATCCTTCAATGTCACATCCGGCGTAAAGTTATCGAATTTATCCGTGTAGCCGGAATGGTTCTGCATAGTTACTTCAAAGAAAAATAAAGGGTCGCTTCCTTTTTTCTCGTAGGCTCTCTTGATAAAGTGAAACGCCGTTTCATCGCTGACATAGCTTCTGAGCCTGCCCGTCCGGGGAAAGCTGTCTATGAAATCCGCCCGCTCAAATCCCAGCAGCGGATATACCGTTTCCCGGTCCCAGCCGGAAGCCTTGTATGGGTGTGCGGCTCTTGTGGTATAGCCGAGGGACTTAAGATACGAAGCCAGCGACCCGGTTTCCTCATGGATATACTGCTGATATGCCACACTTCCCTGAGGAAGAAATGCCATGGTATTGCCGGTTAAAAATTCAAATTCCGTATTGGCGGTGTTGCCGCCCTTGACCGATACATGCAGTTTTCCGGTAATGGTATTTTCCGCACCGTTCTGCAGGGAATGTACGAACGGCATGTAGTCCATGTTGGCATCTACCTCCCCCAGCACCGCCGGGTCGGAAAACGCTTCGTCCATAATGACAATGATATTGGGTCTGTCCGTCACCTCTCCTACGGATTTTTCGGCAAGCAGCGCTGCCTCTTCCTCCGCATCGTAGCCGTCCGGCACATCCACATCCATGTACTGCAGCTCCAGCAGGAATGCCACCGCCGTACCGTCCTTGTAGCTCATGGTCGTCGGGGTAAACAGCTTGTCGTACATCTTGATGTCCTGCTCCACGAATTCCTCATTGTGAAGCAGATTGATATACACACCCAAAAGCACCAGCGCACTTAATGCACTGACACTGCGGAATATCCAGCCCTTTTTCAGTTTATTCTTTCCGAACAGGATAATCACCACCGTAAGCAGGGCAAATCCTATCATGGCTGCCAGTGCCCGGGTTGTCAGGGTATAGGAAAAATTGTCCGCCACGCTTAACGCCGTACCGATGGAATAAAAATCCCATGGCTGGATGGGCTGTGAGCGGAACTTCAATACAAAATAATTGGCAAGACCGTATACAAAAAAGATGCCTGTTTCCAGAAGGAGGGCTATCCGCAGTCTGCCGGTTACCGTGTAAAACAATACCATCAGTAACTCAAAGAAAATAATGTTGTAAATCTGGATACCCGTCCGCATATCCTTGAACGGATTGTGGGTAAACCATTCAAACAGATAAAACACAAAAATCGGTACTAAAAAAGCCAGTACCGTTTTTGCTATTTCTTTTTTATGGAATTTCATACTAAAACCTTCCCTACAAAATTCTTCTTACCGACAAAATGGTTCTGTAGGTTGCCTTGCTTACCTTGATGCCGGTTCTTGCGCTGCTGGCATGCACAATGTAGCCGCCGCCGATATAGAGCGCCACATGGCCGTCATAGCAGATTAAATCGCCCGGCTGGGCATTTTCATAGGAAACTTCCTTGCCCGCGCTCCGCTGGGAATAGGAGGTACGGGGAATGGAATAATTAAAATCACTGTAAATACGGTAGGTAAAGCCGGAACAGTCCGCCCCCTTGGTCAGGCTGGTGCCGCCCGCCACGTAAGGATTGCCGATAAACTGACAGCCGTACCGGGCTATCTGCTTCCCTAAGTCGCTTCCCTTGGCATTGTTGATAATCTCCGCCACATTGGTGCTGACGGTGTAGGTTCCGTTTGCCGCATTCTTTCTTTTCTGCTCATCCTGCAGTTTCTTTAAGTCCGCCTGCTCCTGCTTGATTTTCGCCGTCAGTGCCTTGGCTTCCTGTCTTGCTTTGGCAATCTGCGCATCAAAGTCCGCAGACTGCTTTTTCTTTTCCGCAAGCAGACCGTCAAGCTGCGCCTTCTGGTCTTCCATGGACTGTTTATCCACTAAAAGCGCTGCCTTGTCAGCCTCAAGCTGGTCCCAGATTTCCTTGGTTTGTGCGCGAGAGGCCTCGTACTCGTCCAGAAGCTTCTTGTCATAAGAATAAACCGCCTCTATGTAGCTGGCATTGTTCAGAATTTCACTGAAGGAAGATGCCGAAAAAAGGGTTTCCAGATAATCCGTCTCGCCGGTTTCATACATGAACTGAATCTGGCTGACCATGGCGGCATACTGCGTTTCTTCTTTTTCTTTGGCTTCTTCATACAGAGCTTCCGTGGTCGCAATATCCGCTTCCTTGGTGGCAATGTTTTCCTCGAGGACACCGATTTCCGCCATTGTATTCAAAAGCTCCGCGTCCAGATCAGAGATTTCCTCTTCCAGCAAATCCTGCTCATCCTCAAGTCCTGCAATGTTGTCGTTGATATTGGAAAGCTGCCCCTGATGGTTTTTGATGTTCTCCTGGATTTCCCCGATGGAGGTAGCATACGCAGGAAGCACCGTACCAAAAAGTATGGCACATACCAATATACAGTTTATAAGTCTTTTGGCTGTCTTTTTCATTGGTCTCCTTCCCACCCGCTGGGCAGTCGGGGCAGTGTAAAAACACTGCCCCTTCTTTCATTACAGTTCGCAGTTGTTTACGGTTCTGGGGAACGGGATAACGTCGCGGATGTTGCCCATTCCGGTCAGATACATAACACATCTTTCAAAGCCCAGACCAAAGCCGGCATGACGCACGGAACCGTATCTGCGGAGGTCAAGATAGAAATCGTAATCTTCCTTCTTCAGTCCCAGTTCATCCATTCTCTGCTCTAAGAGCTCCAACTTATCCTCTCTCTGGCTGCCGCCGATGATTTCGCCGATACCGGGTACCAGGCAGTCCATAGCGGCAACGGTCTTGCCGTCATCGTTTAATTTCATGTAGAATGCCTTGATTTCCTTCGGATAATCGGTTACGAATACCGGACGCTTGAATTCCTTCTCGGTCAGGTATCTTTCATGCTCGGTCTGTAAATCGCAGCCCCAGAATACCTTATATTCAAATTCATCGTTGTGTTTTTCCAAAATCTTGATGGCATCGGTGTAGGTAACATGACCGAAATCGGAATTTACCACATGCTGCAGTCTTTCAATCAGTCCCTTATCCACATACTGGTTGAAGAATGCCATTTCCGCAGGTGCGTTCTCCAGCACATAACGGATTACATACTTTAACATGCTTTCTGCCAGCACCATGTCGTCTGTCAGATCCGCAAATGCCATTTCCGGCTCAATCATCCAGAACTCAGCCGCATGACGGGTGGTGTTGGAATTTTCCGCACGGAAGGTAGGTCCGAAGGTATATACATTCTTGAATGCAAACGCATAGGTTTCTACGTTTAACTGTCCGCTTACGGTCAGGTTGGTGGGCTTGCCGAAAAAGTCCTTGCTGTAATCCACGTTACCGTCCTCTGTCTTGGGCACGTTGTTCAAATCCATGGTGGTTACCTGGAACATTTCGCCGGCACCCTCACAGTCACTTCCGGTAATGAGCGGTGTATGCACATAGACAAAGCCTCTCTCCTGGAAGAACATGTGGATTGCATAAGCAATCAGGGAACGAACACGGAACACTGCCTGGAAGGTATTGGTTCTCGGACGGAGATGGGGAATGGTTCGCAGATATTCAAAGCTGTGACGCTTCTTCTGCAGAGGGTAATCGGAAGTGGACTCTCCTTCCACAAACGCTTCCTCCGCCTGCATTTCAAACGGCTGCTTGGCATCGGGTGTTGCCACGATGGTGCCCTTTACCACAACTGCGGAGCCGATGTTTAACTTGGTCAGCTCTGCAAAGTTTGCAAGCTTGTCGCTGTATACTACCTGAAGGGTTTCAAAATAAGTACCGTCGTTAATGACGATGAAACCGAATGTCTTGGAATCACGGTTGCTGCGAATCCAGCCGCCTACGGTTACTTCTTTGCCAATAAAGCTTTCTCTGTCACGATATAAATCTCTGATATCTGTTAACTCCATCTCTCTGCTCCTCTTTCTTTTTATTCTGTCATCTGTATTTTTTACAACTAAACTGTCTGCAAATGTCCTGTATTAATATTCGGTAACATTGCCGTTGTCGTAAATAAAATCTACAACCTTTTCGTACAGGAAATATTCCCGGAACTCTTCTTTATCTCTGTCGCCCAGCATATCCTCTACGGTGTCGTAGTTGTTTTCGCTTGCCATTTCGGTCAGCTTTTCTTCCAGTTCGGCATCGTCAATGCTTAAATTTTCCTTTGCTGCAATGTACTGGAAAATCATGCTCTGTCTGGCGCTGGTTTCGGCAGACATCTGGATATAGGTCTGGGAATCCATGCTGTTGGTATACATGCTGTAGGTATCAATGTCCACGCCGTAGCTGGCAGCCTGTGTTTCCAGAGTGGAAGTAAGCTGTAAGGAATATTTGTCTACTAAGGACTTGGGCAGCGCACTTACGGTTGCAATGCCGTCAAGCTGGGAAATAACCGCATTTTCCTTTGCCACACCGTAGTTGTACTTGGCGCTGGCTTCCAGATATTCACGGCAGAAATCTAAGAATTCCTGCACATTGTGATAAGCGCCGTCCGTAAAGCTTTCGATTTCGGAATCCACCATTTCGGAGCTGTTGGATGCGCAGATAAAGTTTACGGTTACGGTAAATACCACGTCCTGTCCTGCCAGGTCCGCATTCTGGTAGTCTTCCGGGAAGGTCAGGTTCAAATCTACGGTATCGCCTACGTTGACACCGATTAAGCCGTCTTCAAAACCGTCGATAAAGCTGCCGCTGCCGATGGTTAAATTGTAGCCCTGTGAGGTGCCGCCGTCAAATGCTACGCCGTCCTTTTTGCCTTCAAAGTCAATGTTTACGGTATCTCCGGTTTCTACTACGGTCTTCTCCACATTGCTCTTGGCGCCTACCTGATTGTAGGTCTGTACGGCGATGGTTTCCACATCTTCATCCGTTACTTCCGCCTGCTTGGCAATGGAGAGCTCCAGTCCCTTGTAATCGCTGCTTAAGGTGACATTGCTGAGCACATCCACATCGCCGTCCACTACGGGAATTTCGCTTTCGTATCCCGTTGTTGAGGTATCGCCCGCAATGGCGGATTCGTTCTGGGACTCGGTTGTGTTTCCGCCGTCTGTATTGGTTTTATCTCCGCATCCGGCAAGTACGCCGAGTGTCAGGGAAAGTGCCAGTAAAACTGCAAATCTTTTTTTCATAATAAACCTCATTTCTTTCGCTTTTTTACAAAGCGGCTTCTTATTTTATATCACAAATACGCCCGTTTTACAAGAGCGGAGACAGGAGGCGGCATACTTGTTCTTTTATGCGGAGCCCAAGTTTCCGCGAAGTATACATACTTTTTGTGATTTTGGTACATTTATCCAGGTCCTTTTCAAAATACCCCGTCATTTCCTTTGCCTTGTTGCGGTCGTACAAAATCGCATTCACTTCAAAATTCAGGGCAAAGCTGCGGATGTCCATATTTGCCGTGCCGTAGCAGAGCACCCTGTCGTCCACCACGATGCCCTTTGCATGCAGGAAACCGTCGTTGTAGATATAGCAGTTGGCGCCCGCCATGACAAGCTCGCCCATGTAGGAATAAGTTGCCCAGTACACAAAAGGATGGTCGGGCTTGCAGGGAATCATTAAGTTTACCTCCACGCCGGAATAAATTGCCATCAGCAGTGCGGAAAGCATGGACTCGTCCGGAATAAAGTACGGCGTCTGGATATAGATTTTTTCCTTCGCCTTGTGGATGAGCCGGATATAGTTGTCGCGGATGGGCTCTAAGGAAGTATCGGGGCCGCTGTAAATAATCTGCATATAGCAGTTGTCCCTCTCCGCGGGCGCAAAGCCCGTCATATACCGGGGATTGGAAAACAGATGGTCCTTCGCCGCATAGTTCCAGTCAAGCAGGAAACGCAGCTCCAGTCCCATGATGCCCTCGCCGCGGATGCGCAGATGGGTATCCCTCCAGTATCCGAATTTCGTCACCAGACCGATGTACTCTTTTCCTATATTAAAGCCGCCCACATAGGCAACCTTATTGTCAATCACCACAATTTTACGGTGGTTCCGGTAGTTGATACGAAGCTGCAGCCTGCGGAAAAGCGCCGGGAAAAATTCTGCGGTTTCAATGCCCGCTTCGTTTAAGTTCTTCCAGAACTTCGGCTTCACGGAACGGCAGCCCATGGCGTCAAACAGAATGCGCACCTCCACGCCTTCCTTCGCCTTCTCCACCAGCACATCCTTAATGCGGTTGAACAGCACATCGTTTTTGATGATGTAATACTGGATATGGATAAATTCCTTTGCCTCCCGGATGTCCTGTATGAGGGCATCGAATTTCTCGTTGCCGTCCGTAAAAATGTCCACGTCATTGGTATCGGTGAGCACGCCGCCGGTGGTGTTTAAGTTAAACAGCACCAAATCCGTGTAGCCCTTTAAGTCCGGGTCATCCTCTTCGTACTCCTTGCTCTGGATTTTGTGCTCCTGCTGCCGGATGGCCTCATTCAGCTTGTCCTCGATTTCCTTCACACGGAACATCTTCTGCTTGTGCATGTCCGTGCCGATAAGAAGGTAAAAAATAAAGCCTACAATGGGGACAAAATACAGGGCAAGAAGCCATGTCCAGACCGTCTTGGGATCCTTCCTCTGGAAAAAGACCACCGCTACGGCAAATATTAAATTAAAAAATACCAGGTGATTGAAAAAAAACTGAATCCCCTGCATGGTAATATCCAGGGCCTGATGCATGTTTCTCCTGCCTTTCCGCTGATTTCCGATGTCCTGCGCCGTGTTGCGCGTCCCTTTATTTTGTTTGAGTATACCACACATTATTTCTAAAAAATACCCCAAAAATGCCTTGAGTTTCCGCAGAATGTAATTTTAAAATGAACACAGCTTACCAAAGCACCAAT
>CAVHWP010000024.1:0-38385 GCA_963639875.1 Bacteroidaceae bacterium | reverse complement strand
AGACTGGATTTCTTCATATGTCGCTTTTTTCTCTGAGGCAGTAATGTCCAGCTCGTTCAGGTCAAGCCCAATGCGGATAATATCATCGGGCTTTTGTTGGGACAACAAACATACCGTCTCCACATGCACCGTATGGGCGAACTGGTCGACCGGGCGCACGCGCTCGAGGCGGTAGCCGCCAGCGCAGAGCAGCTTTAAGTCGCGGGCGAGGGTGGCGGAGTCGCAGCTCACGTAGACGATGCGGGCGGGCGCCATTTTTAACATGGTGTCCAGGCACTTTTCATCACAGCCCTTGCGGGGTGGGTCCACCACGATGACGTCCGGGTGGCTCTCCTCTTTTTCGTAGGCGGCCGGAAGTACTTCCTCGGCTTTTCCCACGAAAAATTCTGCATTGGCAATGTGGTTGCGGACGGCGTTCTGCCGGGCGTCGTCAATGGCCTGCGGAATGATTTCCACACCGTACACCTCTTTGGCACGCAGCGCCATAAATAAGGAAATGGTGCCGATGCCGCAGTACAAATCCCAGACACTTTCCTTTCCGGTAAGCCCGGCATACTCTAACGCCAGGCTGTAAAGCTTCTCCGTCTGCATGGGATTTACCTGATAAAAGGATAAGGGAGAAATGGAGAACGTCAGCTCTTCTCCGGTATAGGGCATGTCCACTTTTGGGGTATTGCGTACCCTGATTTTATCCGTAATGGTATCTCTGCCCCAGATGGTGTGGATTTCTTTGCCCATAATGACATTGGTTCTTTCCGTATTAATGCTCACTGACACGCTTGTCATACCCTTGATAAGCGCCAGTTTTTCCAAAAGCTTATCCTGCCCGGGCAGGTAGCTTTCCTTTTTCCCCTTATAGTTAATCACAAGGCATACCATGATTTCTCCGGTGTAAAAACCGGTGCGGATAAGGGCGTGGCGGATGAGCCCCTTCCCTGTTTCCTCGTCATAAGCTTTCACATGGTATTCCTTCATATAGTCCAGAATGGTCTGCAGGATTTTCCTGTTTTCTTCCCTGCCGAGATAACATTCCGTATTGGGAATAATGGAATGGGTGCGTCCGGCATAAAAACCGGTAATGGGGTTGCCCTGTTTGTCCGTGCCGAAGGGGTACTGTGCCTTGTTGCGGTAACGCAACGGATTTTCCATGCCGACCACGGGTTCCATCACCCGGTCCACTTCCGCCTCGGAAAAGCCGCCGATGCGCAGCAGATTGTTTCTTACCTTGTCCTGTTTGAAAGCAAGCTGTCTGTCATAAGAAAGCGCCTGAATCTGGCAGCCGCCGCACTGTCTGTGGCTTTTGCAGGGCGGCTCTACACGAAAAGGAGAAGGTGTTACCACCTTCTCGACTCTCGCATATGCATAATTCTTTTTGCTTTTGATAATTTTGGCTTCTACGGTATCACCCACAACGGCGTCCTTGATAAATAGGGAAAATCCATCGATTTTGCCGATTCCTTCTCCTTCCATGCCCACATCTTCAATGGTCACCGTCACCATATCATTCTTTTCATATGCCATCGTAATCTTTTCCTTTCAGGGCGTAAACCATCCGGTACAAAATGCCGGCGTCCACGTTCTCTTTCCTATTCCATCCTTGTGCCGCGCAGGTTGCTTTCAAAGACTCTGTTGAAGCCCAGCCAGTTGGTATCGGAAACGTTGCCGAAAATTTCGGTCATCATTTCCATCTTGGCGTCCGTGTTGTCCGCCATATTTAAGGCAACTGCCTCAAAGAGAGCGGGTTTCTTGGGAGAACCGTACTCGTACTCACCGTGATGCGCCAGAATGCAGTGCTTCAGTTCGGAAGCCAGCACGGGCGGAAAATCGGGAATTTCCCTGATTTTTTCCGTCAGCATTTCGCATCCCATCACAATGTGGCCCAGAAGCTGTCCGTCATCGGTGTAATCGTTTTCCGGGAACAGGGAAATTTCTTTTACCTTGCCGATGTCATGGAACAGGGCGGCGGTAATTAACAAATCCCTTTTCAGAAGGGGATAGCAGCCGCACAGATAATCGCACATCTTTGCCACGCTTAAAGAATGCTCCAAAAGACCGCCCACAAAGCCGTGGTGCATGGTCTTGGCAGCGGAGGAACGGCGGAATTTTTTGATGAACTTCTCGTCTTCCACGAAAAATGCCTGTAAAAGCTGCTTCAGGTAAGTATTTTCCACACTGTCCACCAGTCCTAAAAGCTCCTGGTACATTTTGTTGTTATCCTTCTTGCTGACCGGGAGATAATCTGCCGGGTCAAATTCGCCATCCTTGCAGACACGGATACGCTTCACATTTACCTGCAGGGCGCCCTGAAAATTATTTACATCCCCGTAAACTTCTATATAATCCAAAGTATCGTAATCTTCGATACCGGCGCTGTTCGGCTCCCAGACTTTTGCGTCAATGGTGCCGGTTTTATCCTGTAAAATCACGGTTTCGTACGGCTTTCCGTTCTTTGTTACGGCAGACTGCTTATGCTTACATAAATAAATGTCAAAAACTCTGTCGCCCTCTTTGTAATCCTTAATATACTTCATAAAATTGTCCAAACCTTTCCGTAAATTTTTAATTATTTCTTCGCGGCGATATTACTTCTTCGCTGTGCTGACGGTGATTTCCGTTTCCATTTCCTTGTATTCGCCCTGTGCCGAGCGCATGAACTTCACCTTCAGGGTGTCGCCGGGCGTGCTGCGCAGTAAAATCGCCGTATAATCGGAGAACTTTGTCACTGCCTCACCGTTGATTTCCACAATGACGTCGCCTTTCTGGACACCTGCCAGCATGGCAGGGGACTCCATGGCGGTTTCCCGCACGTAAGCGCCGAAAGGAACCTCCATTTCCTCATGGGCTTCTGCGGTGACATCAATACCGCTGATGCCCACGTAAACGGCATCCTTTCCGTTTGACATGTTTTCGATGAGCTTGCGGAGCTCCGAAATGCCGATGGCGGAAATCATGTTTTTACTGTCCGAGCTGTAACGGTCCGTGGTGATAATGCCCACAATCTGTCCCTGCAGATTAAAAAGCACGCCGATTCCGCTTGCACTGCCGGTAATATCCGTGGCAAATATCTTGTAATTGGCATCCACCTTACTCAATGTAATGCCGGTGGAAGCAATCATGCCGTATCCCATGGAACCCGATATCCCAAGGGGGCTTCCCATGGCAACCACCGGTGTACCGGCTGCCTGCCGGAAATTGGACGAGCCTAAGGCTGCCATCTTAATGTCATCCTTTTTCTCATCGGGAATGTCGTCCATGGATACTGACAGTATTGTCAGATTGGTCTGGACATCCGACTGCTTGCGCTCAGCCTTGACCTGTACGCCGTCATGGAACGTAACCCGGATGACGCCTGCCTGCTTCACCGTATTTCTGTCTGTTAAAACAAGATATTCCTTGCCGTTGTTGGCGATGACTACGCCGTAGGTTTTACCCTCTTTTTCATAGGTATCGCTGAGCCAGTCCTCGTTGGAAGAAACTGCCGTTACCTCCACCATATATTCACTTAAGGTCGTGGAGTACTCATAAAGGGCATTGTAAAGCTGGGCGTAATTGTTTTTGTCCAGCACAATTTCGTCCAAAATCTTCTGGATTTGTTCATCCTCTAAAATAACCGATTCCACCGCTTCCTGAAGGGAAGGCGTGGGGTCATCCTCCACCAGCATATCCTCCGGACTGATTTCTTCCTGTTCTTCCGGAAAAATAACCGCATCCGGCTTTTCTTCCGGGTAGAGAAGATTGCTGATGACCGGCTCCAGTATCAAAAAGGTAACGCAGGCAATCATGCCGAAAATAACCGCCATGGCAACGGTGGTCACCGTCCTGCGCAATAACTTCTTCTTATTGACCGGGCGTTCTTTTATTTTTTCCATCATAAAGTCGGACTGGGGATTTTTTTCCGGTTCTGCCATATACCAACCATGCCTTTCCGTGCGGGTGCTGTTTCACACCGTTTACTCAAAAATGCAGGACTTTCATCCTGCATTTTTAATATTTGCATTTACAATTCTGTCCGTTGCCGGATTTCCTTTATTCTGCAGCGCTCTCCTCTGTGGAAGCGGGAGTTGTTTCGCCGTCCGCATCGGTTGCAGGAGTTGTCTCGCTGTCCTCGGTCGTTGCCGGAGTGGTTTCACTGTCGGCTGCTGCCTGCTTCTTTAAGTAAGCCAGATGTCCCTTCGGGTCGGACACTTCATAGCCGGACTTTAACTCGGTCAGGTAGGTTGTCATAGCCTCGGTGGTAAGCGTGTTGGAAATCTTAACCTGCCATTCCGGACGACCGTCGCCTACATAATAAAGCACGTAGTTATTTCCGTTGTCAGTCAGTGCGGTGGTGTCTCCTGCCTTATGACCTGCAAAAATCCATTCGGAAAGATTGCTGTCCAGGGAAGAGCTCATCAGCTCCTTGTAAAGACCGCCGTCGTTGTTGCTGTAGGTATCTTCGCTGTATTTGTCAACCAGGGCAATAAAGGCGTCCTCGGTTGCACCGGCTTCTTCGTATTCCTTCAGGATATCTTCACCGGCTACTGTGGTGCTCATGATAACACGGATGTTTGCCGTGGTGGTATCTGCCAGATATCTGCCGTCAAACTGCAGTACATAGTACTTGTTGTTGTCGGTATCTTCAATGACGGTTGTGTCACCTTCTGCTCTGTCTGCATCAAACAGCCAGTCGCTGAGTCTGGTTAAAATGGAAGATTTCAGCTTTCCGGTATAGGTTTCGCCGTCGGTGCCGATGGTTTCCAGTGCTGCATCCGCCTTGGTCTTTGCCTCTGCCATGGCGGTTGCGATTTCTTCATCGGTAGCTGCCACGGTATTGCCGTCTGCATCGGTGGAGGACGGGATGTCCGCTGCAATCTCCGTCATATGATAGTCTACACTGTCATAGGTATCTTTGTTTGCTTCGTAATAAGTCTGGATTTCGTCTTCCGCAGGTGCCTTTACATCGGACTGCTTCTTATAATATGCATTTGCATAGTAGCCATCTTCTACAAAGGGCTTGATACGTGCAAAAGTTGCATAAGAACCGAAGGTTGCCTTGTAATAACGAGCCGTGCTGACATCACTGTTGGAAGCGGCTTCCTTTGCAGAATTTTCAAAGGCTGCTACATCCTTGGCGGTATCATAGGTAAAGCCCTCTGCTTCCGCTGCGTCAATCAGCGCTTTGTTCTGCTTGATGGTTTCCAGCGCCAGGGAACTGAAATAATCCTTCCAGGTCATGGTATCACTGTAATTCTGCTTTGCAAAATCCCTGGTGGTATCCAGTCCCAGGTAGGAAAGATAGCTGCTGTAAGTGTTCAGATAATCGTTCTTTGCCAGGTTGTAGTAGTAGTCAAACTCTACCTTGGTAATGTCGTGTCCGCCTACCGTAAGATAAGTGGAATGTACTGCCGTATAAGATTTAATGGGAATCATGGCAAGGGCAATCACGATGGCTGCCGCAATCACGATACCTATTATTTTTTCTGTCTTAGCCTGCTTTTTGGCTCTTTCGGCTTCTGCTTTTCTTTTCTGTACCTTTTTATCGTACCGGGTCATCACCTTTTCGGATGACTGCTCTTTTTTTACGTCTTTCTGTGACATGGGGATATCTCCTTCCTTTTCCGCATACCCTACATTATAATCTATCTTTTTCAGAAAAGGTAGTCTTTTCACGCAATTTTCACAAAATAATCAGCGATAATCATGAATAACGGCACTGTTTTCCTGATATTTCAGGCTGTCCATATCCACAAAATACCGTCTCATATCGGAAGAGTCCGCATAAACGTCCACATAACTGCCTATGTAATCATTGGGGTTCAGCCATGTCATGCCGGAAGAAAACAAATACACCTGGCCGTATCCGGAATCCTCATAACGGCACTCCAACTGAAAAGGATGCCTGTTATTGACGGTATAATTATAGCAGACACGACCGCCGGTCACTTCCGCCTGTATCTTCCTGCCGTTGTCCCTGAGCCATCTCTCTTTTTTCTTTTTCCGTGCATGCAGCACCGACATAATAATACCGATGACGGCAAAAATCAAACCAATCAGTCCGAAAATCAGAGGGAAAAGCCAGCTCGTCGCTGTCGCCCTTACCTCTCCCGGATTATCTCTGCTTACCAGGACATCAATGTTTTTTCCTTCATACCAGCTGCTGACGTAAGAGTCCAGTGCCGACTCATAGGTCTGTCCGTCTGCTTCATAGGAAATATAAACTTTGTGATGACTGTCCCCCTGGCCGTCACGGTAGTTCTCTATCCGGGTAATCACAGCGCTTGTTTCCACTGCCTTCTTTTCAAACTGCGTCTGGAAAACGGCAAAGCATACCGCTATAATGACAAAAACGCTTCCGATGATGGAAAATACCAGTCCTAAAATGAAATCGACCGATACTGCATTTCCTTTTCTTTTGCTCATTTCCTTCTCCTCATAATTCAGCTTTGCAGGCAATCCCAAACGTAACTTTTCCGCCTTACCTGCTATTATTTCATGTTATTCATCTGTCCCATAAAGAGTATCATGCCGGTGTCCGCATCCTCTATGACATACAGGAACGGTCTGTCGGCAATAAAGGTAATTTCCGGTTCCGGCACCATCAAAGATGTCGTCTCCACTATGGCGCCGGTTACGGCTGCTGCCTTGGTGCCCTGTTCGTCCACAATCACCTTTGCCTTGTGGATAACGGTGGAAAGCGCCACGTTGTCCGCAATTTTGGAAAAATCCGCTCCGTCCGTATAGGCTGACCGGATACCCATATCCTGTAAAATATCATCCAGCCCCTGCAGTTCTTCTTCATCGGTAAACTTCGGCATCTCCAACCGGGCAATGTCTTCATAAGGGCTGGTGTCCAGGGAGTCTAAAAGCTCCTGCTTTTCTTCCGCAGACAGACTCTTCAGCAAATCCCCAATGTAGGCATTTTTGTCCGACGGCAGGAAAATTTTCATCCGCACGCTGCCGCTTTCATAGGGTATGCTGATGCCCTTGATGCTGCCGTTGTCCATATACCGGAATCTTTCGTCGTACATATGCATCATATCCACAGTGCTGTCCGCCTCTTTGCCATGGAACGTATCTTCCCAAGTGTTCTTCTCATCGAAGGGTGTCTCCCATTTTCCTTCAAAATAAACGGCATTTAAAAGCACCAGAACTGTGTCCGAAGGAACGTTCGACACTATTTTTTCAATCATGCCCTCTGTTTTCTCACTGGTCCACTGATTGATTTCTTTTACCACCGCCTCCGGCTGGGAAGCAAAATCCGCTTCGTAAACTTCGCCCTTGTAATACTTCTTAACAGGCGCCGCAAAATCCTGCTCCATGTTTTCCGCCCAGATGCCGTCCTTGGTCATCCACAGGGAATTTGCCGTTGTGACAAATGTGTCATCTGTCCAGTTTTTGGATAAATACGCCTGCATTTCCTTATTCCATTCCCCGAAATCCGTAATGCCCAGCGTCTCTTCTATTTCCTTTTTGGTTTCTCCGTCCGCTCCCACATTCAGCATGGCAAGCGCACTGCAGAGACTGTAAGGCGAATAGAAGCGGTTGTCGTCCCCGGGCAGGGCATCGTACAGGCGGAACGCAAAACCGTTCATGCCGTTCTTAAGCTGCGTCATTTCCTCTGCCGTTATCTCTTTTACTCCGTTCATTTCCTCTTCCTCTATATCCGTGCCAATGGGCGCCACCGGGAGCACGTTGCGTTCCGGGTCATCCCCGGCATTATTTCCCCCTATGGGCTGCATATCCGTGCCGCAGGCTGCCAGTGCAGCCACCATACCGATACAGAGCAGACTCGTCAACATTCTTTTCTTCATAAAAAAACCTCCCTTGCGCATATTCTATCATTCTTTACTATAGATACGCAACAAAGAAGGTTTTTTATGGAAAAATTTATTTGCCTAAGAATTCTTTTACGGACTTGCAGACACCCTTGGCATCCAGACCGTACTTCTCAATCAGCGCGGCTGCGGGACCGGACTCGCCGAATACATCCTGCATACCGACCTTGCATACGGGAACCGGATAGGACTTGCAGAGGGCATCGCATACGGCACTGCCTAAACCGCCGATTACGGAATGCTCTTCTACGGTAACGACCTTGCCGGTCTTCTTTGCACTCTTTACAATAAGCTCTTCATCCAGAGGCTTGATGGTGCAGATGTTTACCACTTCCGCATCAATGCCTTCTGCTTTTAAGAGCTCTGCAGCGCCCAGTGCGGAGTCTACGCAGATACCGGTTGCCACGATGGTAACGTCCTTGCCTTCCTTTACAACGTCGCCCTTGCCGATTTCAAAATGGTATTCGGGTCTGTCGTTGATTACGGGAACGGCTGCACGGCCGAAACGGATATATACGGGACCTTCGTATTCCAGCGCCGCACGGACGGCTGCCTTGGCTTCCACATCATCGGAAGGACACATAACAACCATTCCGGGAATGGTGCGCATCAGCGCCAGGTCTTCGTTACACTGGTGGGTTGCACCGTCTTCGCCGACGGAAATACCGGCATGTGTTGCGCCGATTTTTACATTCAGATGCGGGTAACCGATGGAGTTGCGCACCTGTTCAAAAGCACGTCCTGCTGCGAACATGGCAAAGGAGCTGGCGAAAGGAATTTTGCCTACGGTGGCAAGTCCTGCCGCAATACCCATCATGTTGCTTTCCGCAATACCACAGTCAATGTGTCTGTCGGGATATGCTTTCTTGAAAATACCGGTCTTGGTAGCGGCTGCCAGGTCGGCATCCAGAACTACTAAGTTGGGAAATTCTTCTGCAAGTTCTTTTAAGGCGTTGCCATAACTTTCTCTGGTTGCAATCTTCTTTACATCTGCCATTACTGTTCACCTGCTTTCTCAAGTTCTTCGCCAATCTTCTCTAAATCTGCCATAGCTGCCGCATACTCTTCGTCATTCGGAGCCTTGCCGTGCCAGTCTGCATTGTTTTCCATGAAGGATACGCCCTTGCCCTTTACACTGTGCATGATAATGCAGGTCGGCTTGCCCTTCATTTCTCTTGCTTCCTTCATAGCACTTCTTATCTGGTTGAAATCATGGGCATCAATGTTGATGACATAGAAATTGAAGGCTTCAAATTTCTTGTCAATGGGATAAGGAGAGCAGACCTCATCAATGGGTCCGTCAATCTGCAGGTTGTTGTTGTCAACGATGACGCAGAGGTTGTCAAGCTTTCTGTGCCCGGCAAACATAGCTGCCTCCCATACCTGTCCTTCCTGAATTTCTCCGTCGCCCAAAAGTGTGTATACACGGAAATCCTTATTGTCCAGCTTTGCGCCGAGCGCCATACCGACTGCTGCGGAAATGCCCTGCCCGAGGGAACCGGAGGACATGTCCACGCCGGGAATGTGGATGCAGGGATGTCCCTGTAAATAAGAACCTAAATGACGCAGTGTGGGGAGGTCTTCCACCGGGAAAAATCCTCTCTCTGCCAGTGTCGCGTAAAGACCGGGAGCGGTGTGTCCCTTGGACAGTACAAATCTGTCTCTGTTTTCCATATCGGGATTTGCAGGATCAATGTTCATTTCTTCAAAATAAAGATAGGTGAACATGTCTGCGGCTGACAATGATCCGCCCGGATGTCCTGCTTTTGCAGCATGAACTGCGGTAATAATACCTTTACGGACTTCATTTGCCATTTTTTGCAGTTCTAAATTATTCATGTTTTTACCCATGCCTTTCTGTGGATTTACTTTAATAATCGCTTATACTTTACCATACTTTTTTTCTTTCTTCAACAGGAACTGACCTCATGAATTCTATGAATTACAGGGAAATATTCTGCATCCTTCAATTTCAGGAAGAGAAGTGGTATACGGCATATTCTTTTTCATATATTAAACAGACACTGTTTTTTCATATAGGAAATGATATGTTACATAGATTGTCCCTTAAAAAAATTTTTCCCCTTCTTCTCATTCCCGCCCTGCTTCTGTCCGTCTTTCTCCTCTTTTCATCCGGAAAGGACCAGAAGCGCTTCGATGCCTTTTCCAAAGAAATGTTTGAAAAGGAAATGACGGCAAACACCTTAAACATGCACTATACGGTTGCCGTGCCGGAAAACTACGGCATTTCGGAATACACGCCCGTCCTGTCCTGTTATTCGCAGGCATCGGAGGAAGAAGCCCGCAGGGATTTGGACCGGTATCTGGCTGTGCTTTCCTCCGTTTCCCCGGAAAAGCTGGACGAAGACTCCGCTTATGCCTATCTTCTGCTTTCCCGGTCGCTGTCCCTGTCCCGGAAGGGCTATGACTTTCCGTACTATGCGGAGCCCCTCTCCCCTTCCTCCGGCATGCAGTCGGAGCTGCCCATTCTGTTAGCGGAATACACCTTCCGCGACAAGCGGGACGTGGAGGATTACCTTTCCCTGCTTTCCCAGACCGGCGCTTATTTTTCTTCCCTGCTCACCTACGAAACGGAGAAAAAAGAAGCCGGTTTTCCCCAGGCGGATGCTTCCCTCTTAAAAGTGGCGGAGCAGTGCCATACCATCTTGTCGGAAGAAGTGCTTGCTGACGGCAGTCATTTTCTGCAGACCACCTTTGAAGAACGGGTAGCCGCCTTAGCTTCCGCCGGCATCCTGTCGGATGAGGAAGCCGTACGTTACATAAAGGAAAACAACGAACTGTTATCCACCGTCATGCTGCCGGCCTACCGCAATTTATCCACAGGTCTTGCCGGACTTGTCACCGAACGGGAAACCATTCCCACCGGTTTGTATTATCTGCCGCAGGGCACCGATTATTATACCTGGCTTTTTGAAAAAAACACCGGCACCTCCCTCAGCATGGCGGAGGTGAAAGCCCTTCTGTATACCCGCTTTGAAATCTCTTACCGGGAAATGCAGACCCTGCTTAAAGAGCGGGACAACGCCGCCGTGCTCTGGCTGTCCGCCCGCAAGGAAAGCACTTTCCCCTTAAACGATGCGGATGCCATGCTTGCCGATTTGCAAAGCAGGATGCAGGGCGATTTTCCTGCCTTTCCCTCTGCAAAAGTATCTTCCCTTTTTGGGGACAACGCCGCCCTGCCCGGTGCAGCGGTCAAAACCGTTTCTCCGGCGCTTGAGGACTACTGTGCGCCTGCCTTTTACCTGACGCCGCCACTGGATGATACGGAGAACAACGTGATTTACATCAATGAAAAAAGTACGCCGAAGGGGCTGGAGCTTTACACCACCCTTGCCCACGAGGGCTACCCGGGACACCTTTACCAGTCCGTCTACAGCACCCGTTACCAGCAGCCGTCGGACACCGCTCCGGTGCGCCAGCTTTTGTGGTACGGCGGTTATCAGGAGGGCTGGGCGGTCTATGTGGAAATGAAGGGCTACGATTATGCGGCAGAACTGTATGCCGAAAACGGGGCAGAAGACCTTGCCTACGGCTGCCGGATAGAAAAAGCCAACCGGGAAATGCAGCTCTGCCTTTCCGCTCTGTTAGATTTTTCCATTCACTATGAGGGCGCTTCCTTGGAGCAGGTGGCGCATGTGCTTTCTTCCCTCGGTATTTCCGATGCCATTACTTCCCGGAATGTGTACGAATACATTGCGGAGGAGCCCGCCAACTACATGAAATACTACATCGGCTATCTGGAAATCCTGCGCCTGCAGGACTCCGCCCGGGAACTGTGGCAGGAGGAATATTCCGATTTACGTTTCCACAAATTCTTTTTAGAAAACGGTCCCGCCGACTTTGCCACCCTGCGGGAGCTGCTGTTTCGTTGACAAACCTCGGATTTCCCTCTATACTCTCCATGGAGGCGAGAGCTATGGAAAATCTGATTTTCAGTCTGAATGCAACGGTACCTGTTTTTTTAATGATGGTTTTGGGCTATGTACTGCGCCGGCTTAAGGTAGTGGATGAACCCTTCGTAAAAACCCTGAACAGCTTCAACTATAAGATAACCCTTCCCGTCCTTTTATTCCGTGACATTGCGGAGTCGGATTTCTACAGGGTCTGGGACACCACATACGTGCTCTACTGTTTCTTTGCCACCCTCTCCTGCATCGTGGTAATCTGGGTTGTTTCCCATTTTTTCTGTAAAAACAAAGACACCATGGGGGAATTTATCCAGGCATCCTACCGCGGCAGCGCTGCCGTGCTGGGAGTTGCCTATATCCAGAACATCTACGGCGACGCCGGAATGGCGCCCCTCATGATTATCGGCACCGTGCCGCTCTACAACATTGCGGCGGTGCTCGTCCTTTCGTTTACCGGTTCTTCCTCCGGCGGACTTAACAAAAAATCTTTGCAGAAGTCCGTCAGGGGCATTCTCACCAATCCCATTATTATCGGTATCGCCCTTGGCATGCTGGCATCCCTGATACGGCTTCCCATTCCCTATATGCTCGGCAAAACCTTAGGCAATGTTTCCGTCCTCGCTACCCCGCTCGCCCTTATCGGTCTGGGCGCCGGTTTTGAAGGCAGAAAAGCCATAAAGCAAATCCGTCCTACCATTGTTTCTTCTTTAATAAAGCTGATTATCCAGCCCGCCCTTCTGCTTCCCGTAGCGGCGGCACTCGGTTTCCGGGATGAAAAAATGGTAGCCGTCCTCATTATGCTGGGAGCGCCTACCACCGTAAGCTGTTACATTATGGCTAAAAATATGGGACACGACGGTACGTTAACCTCCAGTGTGGTGGTTTCCACCACCTTCTTAAGTTCCTTTTCCATTACCGTCTGGCTGTTCCTTTTAAGAACCTACGGACTCATCTAAAGTGGGACATCTGTCCCGCTTTTTCAGTATCTTCCGCTTTCAGCATATCCAGCCCGTGAGGATGACGCTGGCTATGAGTCCCACGAAGGACGAAAACAGGGCTCCGGCAAGCGTATATCTTGTTTTCGTTACTTTTGCCGCCAGAAAATACACGGACATGGTGTAAAAAATCGTTTCCGTGCAGCTCATCAGAATGGATGTGAGCATGCCGATGTAAGAGTCCGTGCCGTGGGTCTTGAAAATATCCAGCACCAGTCCGGTTGCCGCCGAAGAGGAAAACATCTTCACCAGCACAAGGGGCACAATGTCCGCCGGAATGCCGATGCGCTCCGTTGCGCCGCCAAGCAGCCTGCCAAGCGCCCCCATAAAACCGGAGGCACGCAGCACGCCCACGCCTGCCATCAGTCCCACCAGAGTGGGTAAAATCTGAACCACTGTTTTCAGTCCGTCCTTCGCACCTTCTATAAATTCTTCATATACTTTGATTCTTGAGAAAATCCCCTGTGCAACTATGTAAAAAATAACAACCGGTATAATGATGTTGGAAAAATTTGCAAGGACATTTGCCATGGTTATCTCCTTTTCTGCCGTCTGCCGGAAAACAGACAGAACACAATCGCCGCTGCGGTGCTGACAAGGGTAGCCAGAATAGCCGGTGCAATAACGGCGGTGGGATTAGAGCTGCCGTACTGGGTGCGGTACACAATCATGTTCACCGGAATAAGCTGCAGGGACGAAGTATTCAAAATAAGAAATGTACACATTTCCCGGCTCGCCACGCGTTCCCCGCCACATCCCGTTTTCAGCCCGGAGGCGCTTCTTTCTCCCGCATATCCAGCACCGCTGCTCCGGTTTCCGTAGCCGGGTGTGCCACGTTCTTCCTCCAGCTTTGCCAGTGCCTCCATGGCTTTCAGCCCCGCCGGGGTGCATGCCCAGCCAAGTCCCAATATATTGGCAATGAAATTGGTGGCAATATACTGCCTTGCCTCATGGTTTTTCGGAATGCCCGGAAAAAGAAAGGACAAAAAAGGCTGTATTCCTTGGGTAAGCCGGGCAATCAGTCCCGATTTTTCTGCAATTTTCATAAGTCCCATCCATAGCGCCATGACCCCAGCCATGGTAATGCACAGGGAAACCGCTTCTCCGGCTGAGGAAAGCGCTGCATCCGTCACGGCTGCCATATTGCCGGTAAAGGCTGCATAGACTATTCCCACCAAAATCATAAAAGCCCAGATATAATTTAACATGCCATACCTTGTAAACACACTGTCTATACATATGTATGAGGTTTCAGGGCAAAAAAATACCGGGCAAAATGCCCGGCAGTGTTTTTACGTTTCCCGTGTCACAGATACCTCCCTGTGGTGACGGTATTTGGTGGCATACATAATGTCGTCCGCCTTTTTCATGAAATAGTCCAGCATATGGTTGCCAATGCGATTGGTATAAGTACCGATGCTCATCTGCAGTTCATACCCCTTGTCAGGGTTCTGCCGATTGTACCGGTAAATGCCCTCCCTTATGGCTTCTACAATGGCTTCTGCGCGATCCGAAGTGTGCTTCCCTGTCAGGACGATTAAAAACTCATCCCCACCGATACGGGCAGCCAACTCATCTCCGACGCAGTTCTTCACAATATTTCCTATTGTGTACAGTGCATGATCTCCCTCTGCATGACCGAAGGTATCATTCACCATTTTCAGATGGTCCATATCCATCATAATTACGCTCATTTCCAAATCAGAGGCGTTCTCCATCAACAGATTCACTGCATGATAAAATCCGGTTCTGTTGTAAAGTCCGGTCAGCGGGTCTTTCCGATAGCTGTCCATCATCATCCGGTAGGTATTGCGCATCTCCTGCAGATGACGGAAATTCACTTGAAAAGTGGCATAGGCAGTTGCCCAGAACTTATCAATATCAAAATTTACTACCGTATAACCCGTAGTCTCTCCCTCCATATGCATAGTCATAACCAGCATATAGTCCGTGGTCTGCAGGCAGGCATCTAAATCCGGTATCATCTCACCAAAATCCATGATAATATCTTTTTCGCCGCTTGTACCGTCCGTTTCTGAACAGTGGTAATGCATGACCTGCATTTTTGCGGCATAATGGGCATTCTCCTCCTTAAAATTAGGAATATTACTGCAATACCAGAAATCCTTATACTTCATGTCCTTAATGTATTGAGGCATATCCAGAAAAACCTTCGTATCACTCTCCGTATTGGCAAAATTGGTGACCATCTGTCCCATGGTGCCCTGAAATTTAATCTCCGCATCCATATCCTGCTTTAGCTGCACCATTTCAAATGCCGCGTACCGGGGCAGGATGCCGTCACATCCGCATGAGCTGCCAATCTGCATTTTATTATAAATAGTCCAATCTTTCAGATAGTTCTTTTTCTGTACCTCTTCGTCAACAATATGGAAGAGTGTGTTGATAAAGCCTTCCAGATTGTAGATACCGGTCGTCAGCCTGGGAACACAGTACTTCTCCATATGAATACCGTCGAAACCGCTGACTGCAATGTCACGGGGAATATTATAGCCCCGCTCCGTCAGGTAATTGCCCACCACAATCGCCATAATATCATTGGCACAGATTATGGCATCCACATCATCAAGACCCTTTTTCTCCATTTCTTCCATGGCACGCAGAGTAGGGTCGCTCCAGAAACCTCCGTAATAGACGCGTTCCGGCTCATAGGGAATGCCGTTGCGCTCCAGCACCTCTTTGTAAACCGCAAGCCGCTCATCCGAAAAGGCATTGTCGGGAAACCCGGCAATGAAATTCACTTTGCGGTAGCCGTGGTACTCTATCATGTGTTCTACAATCTTCCGGAATACGCTCTTGTAGTCAAAGTGGATATTGATGCAGCCGGCCAGCTCCTTGTCCACACTGATAACAGGCACTCCCGCTTCCTGCGCCCTTTTTACCATGCACAGATAATCTTCATCCTGCTTAAAGGACTCTGCCATCAGCACAATGGCATCGTATTTCTCTACGGATACGGCGTCAAAAATCTTTTTTTCTCCCATGTCCGTCAGATCATGGTTATAAAAATCGGACAATGTGGAATAAAACACAACCTTACATTTGTGCTTCCCACATTCCTTAGCTGCCGCCCGAATCATGTTCAGGCGTTCATCGTTATAGAAAAAAGCTTCTATAAAAGCGATTACTTTATAATCTTTTCCCTCTGAATATTTCCCCGTATTCATATGCATTCCCCTTATCCTATACAAGCCGTTTTAGTGTAAAACGAGCTGCAAACCGTATATAGTCGCTGCAGAAATTACAATCTGCAGAATGGTAAACCGGAATACCGTCTGTGTATTGGACCAGCCTTTCTTTTTTCTTACATGGTCATGAAGCGGTGTCAGTGTATTTTTCAAAATATGAATTTTGAAGACGCGGATGAGAGAAACCTTAAGCAATCCGAGACCGCCGTCAGCAATCAGGATGAATGCAGACGGAATATAAAGGAACGGACTTCCCGTCTTCAGAATGGCAATGCTGATAAAGACGCCCATGGCTCTGGAACCGGCATCCCCCATCAAAAGCCGGCTGGGGGTGGCGTTGTACCACAGGTATCCCAAAATACATGCTATGAATAAAAGTATGGAAAAATGCAAATCATTTCCCGTATTCAATAATTTTCCAATCAGATAAATCGTCGTGAGAGTCACAATGGTAAGCGTACCGGAGAGCCCGTCCACGCCGTCTGCGCAGTTCGTCACATTGATGGACACCCATACCAGAATAATGGCGCAAATCATAAATACCGCCGGATGAAGGGTAAAATTCATACCGAAGAAGGTAATGCCGCAGCCGTTGTAATGAATGTAGGTAGCGGAAACCGCCACTGCCACCAATAAGTCCAGAATACCTTTTTTCCATTCTCCCCAGGGATTTTCCGCCGTATCATCAAAAAAGCCGGTCAGCATTTCAATAACAGTCAGTATCAGGTAAATGCAGAGTTCCAGGCTGATATCGGAAAACAAAAGCGTGCACACCGCAAATACCAGTACAAAGATAATGCCCGCTCCTCTCGGTTTGCCGGCGGATTTCTTGCCGTCCACGGCAAAATCCCTGCCCTGATCCTTCGGCAGAAAGCCCGCACATTTACTGATTAAAATACAGGTAGCCGCAAATGTAAAAAGAATACCCGCAAACGCAATGACCGGAAGCCTGTCCGGGAAAAAATACGGAAACATATACATTATCCTCCCATTTCAATTAACTTTAAAATTATATCACACCCCAAAACATCTTCCAATAGCTTTTGTAAAATCACCATAAAGATGTGCAAAAATAAATTTATTTTTTGAAATTTTAGTCTTGACAAATACCCTACGGGGGTATACATTCATGATACCCCAGTGGGGTATCATGTGAAAATAAATTTCACATGCAAATTTGTGAACGTCAATATGTACGGAGGTTATTATGAGTGAAAATAGCAAACACTGTTGTTGCGGCGATAAAAATACCATGCGGACGGAGGAGCAGAAAAAAAAGCTCTTAAACCGTCTGAAAAGAATTGAGGGACAAATCCGCGGCATCCAGTCCATGATTGAGGACGATGCGTACTGCAACGATATTTTAACCCAGTCCGCTGCCGTCAGTGCCGCCGTCAACGCTTTTAATAAAGAGCTCCTTGCCAGTCACATCCACACCTGCGTTGCCAGGGATATCCGTGACGGCAAGGATGAAGTGATTGATGAACTGGTTGCGACGCTGCAGAAGCTGATGCGATAGCCGGGGAGTCGGAAAGGATACAATATGGAACAATATCATGTAAGCGGTATGCACTGTGCAGCCTGCAGTGCCCGCGTGGAAAAAGCAGTTTCCAAAGTGCCTGGTGTTACCACCTGCGCTGTCAATCTGCTGACCAATTCCATGGGAGTGGAAGGAACTGCCTCTCCCAAAGATATCATGGCAGCCGTAAAGGCAGCCGGATACAAGGCTTCCTTAGATAAAAAGAATGCTTCCGTTTCCGAGGAAGCCAATGAATTAAAGGATACGGAAACGCCGGCTCTCCGAAAGCGTTTTATCGCTTCCCTGATTTTTCTGTCAATTCTCATGTATTTTTCCATGGGACATATGATGTGGGGATGGCCGCTGCCGTCCTTCCTCGCAGACAACCACATGGCAATGGGACTTATCCAGCTTTTACTTGCCGGTATTATCATGGTGATTAACCAGCGGTTTTTCATCAGCGGTTTTCAGGGACTCCGACACCGTGCTCCCAACATGGACACGCTGGTTGCCCTGGGTTCCTCCGCTTCCTTTATCTGGAGCGTAGCCGCCCTGTTTATGATGTCGGATGCCTATGTAAAAATGGACATGGACCGCATTATGGTGCTGATGGACGAATTTTATTTTGAGTCCGCCGCCATGATTTTAACCCTGATTACTCTGGGTAAAATGCTGGAAGCCCATTCCAAGGGCAAGACCACTTCCGCCTTAAAGAGCCTTATGAAGCTGGCTCCCAAGACCGCCGTACTCCTTCGGGACGGCAGGGAAGTGACGGTTCCCATTGAGCAGGTAAAGAAAGGTGACATTTTTGTGGTGCGTCCCGGCGAAAGCATTCCCGTGGACGGCATTGTAACGGACGGCAGCGGTGCCGTAAACGAAGCGGCTCTCACCGGTGAAAGCGTTCCCGTGGACAAGGTAAAGGGCGACATGGTTTCCGCCGCCACGATAAACCAGTCCGGATTTTTAACCTGCGAAGCCTCCCGTGTCGGCGAGGACACCACTCTTTCCCAGATTATCAAAATGGTAAAGGATGCTTCCGCCACCAAGGCTCCCATTGCGAAGATTGCGGATAAGGTTTCCGGTGTATTTGTACCGGTGGTTATGACCATTTCCCTGATTACTCTGATTGTATGGCTGCTTATCGGACAGACCCTCCCCTATGCGCTTGCACGCGCCATTTCCGTTTTAGTTATCAGCTGCCCCTGTGCGCTGGGACTTGCTACTCCCGTCGCCATTATGGTGGGCAACGGTCTGGGCGCCAAAAACGGCATTCTCTTCAAGACCGCCGTTTCCCTGGAAGAAGCCGGCAAGGTCAAAATCATTGCCCTGGATAAAACCGGCACCATCACCAAGGGAGAACCGAAGGTCACCGATATCTGCCCGGCTGACGGTGTTTCCGAAGAGGAGCTTTTACAGACCGCTTTCTCTTTGGAGCAGAAAAGTGAGCATCCTCTGGCAAAAGCCGTCTGTGATTACGGTACAGAACATGCCCTCAAAGCGGACGATGTTTCCGATTTCGCCGCTCTCCCCGGTAACGGTCTGACCGCTTCCCTGCAGGGTGAAACCCTCTGCGGCGGCAGTGTGAAATTTATGGAAAGCCGGACTTCCATTTCTGAGGCGGACAAAAAGAAAGCGGACGAGCTTGCCGCAGCAGGCAAAACACCTCTTTCCTTCTTAAAAGGCAGCCGCTTCTTAGGCTTTATCGCCGTTGCGGACGCCATCCGTGAGGACAGCCCCGCCGCTATTAAGAGGCTGCAGAGCATGGGTATCCATGTGGTTATGCTGACCGGAGACAACGAAAGAAGTGCGAAAGCCATCGGCGCCGAAGCCGGTGTGGACGAAGTCATTGCCGGTGTTCTGCCGGACGGCAAGGAAGCCGTTATTCGCGACCTTAAGAAAAAAGGCAAGGTTGCCATGGTGGGGGACGGCATCAACGATGCACCCGCTCTTACCTCTGCCGATATCGGCATTGCCATCGGCGCCGGTACGGATGTAGCCATTGACGCAGCGGATGTGGTGCTGATGAAGAGCACCCTTGCGGATGTGCCCGCCGCTATCAAATTAAGCCGCTCCGCTCTCCGTAACATCCATGAGAACCTGTTCTGGGCATTTATTTACAATATCATCGGCATTCCTCTGGCAGCCGGCGTATTTGTAAGTCTGGGACTTACCTTAAATCCCATGTTCGGCGCCGCAGCCATGAGCCTTTCCAGCTTCTGCGTGGTATCCAATGCCCTACGGTTAAATTTCTGTAAGTTATATCAATAACCATATAGCAAAATAAAAAAAGGAGAAAAAACTATGACAAAGACAACTTTAAAAATTGACGGTATGATGTGCGGGATGTGTGAATCCCATGTAAACGATGCTATTCGCCAGGCATTCAAGGTAAAGAAGGTAAATTCTTCCCATTCCAAGGGCGAATGCGTGATTATCAGCGAAGAGCCTTTAGACGAGGCAAAGCTGCAGGAAGCAATGGAGCCCACCGGTTATAAGCTTCTTTCCGTAGAGGCAGAGCCCTACGAAAAGAAAGGCTTATTCGGATTTGGTAAATAAACTCTATTTCTTCTTATTGAAAATCAGAACCTTACGCAGCACATAGTTGATAATGGTAACTAAAACTGCGGAAATGAAAATCTTGGCAATCCAGTAATCCATGTGAAGCACGTTGACCGTTACTTCCATGATGACGATGTCAAGCAGCCAGGTGGATACGGTGGAACCGGCAAACTGTAAAAATTCCTTTACCACATGGGGATTGGTGCTCTTGAACACCAATTTCCGGTTCAGCGGATAGGAAAACAGTACGCCGGCAAGCCAGCCGCCGGTGTTGATTACGAAATTCTGCCAGGTTACGGTGGGGTCAAACGGGAACTTCAGTAAAAAACATACCACCCAGGAAACAATGGTGGTGAGCACACCCACAATAAGGTAAACCAGAATTTCCCGGTATTTTATCATCAATTCTTTACACTTATTTATCATATTCATCCTCTTTCTTTTCTGTCTGTATCTACGCGTTCACTATATTGCGCGGCTCTCCGCTTAAAAATGCTTTGGCATTTAAGTACGCTTCGTTTACGCAGCGGAAGCGGGCTTCCACGCTTGCCCATGCCAGATGCGGGGTAATGATTAGCTTGTTGCTGTCCTTGATTTTACTCAAAGGATTGGAAAGCTGCAGCGGCTCCTTTTCCAGTACATCTAGGCCTGCTGCCATGATTTCCCCATTCATCAGCGCATCGTACAAATCGGTGTTGTTCACCACGGGACCTCTTGCCACATTGACTAAAACTGCGGTCTTTTTCATCTTCCGAAGCGCTTCTTTGTCAATAAAATCTCTGGTTAAATCGCTCAGCGGACAGTGCAGGGAAAGAAAATCGCTTTCTCTTAACAGGGTATCCTTGTCCACCTGTTCGTATTCCGTGACGGTGCTTTTGCCGGTGACGGAGTGGAAAATCACACGGCAGCCGAAAGCAGTAGCAATCTGCGCCACCTTTTTGCCGATATGTCCCATACCCACGATACCCCAGGTCTTGCCGGCAAGTTCCGTGAAGGGCTCATCAAAATTGGAAAAACGGTCCTGCGCCGCATAGGCTCCGGATTTCACATATTCATCATAATGGGGAAGCTTCTGCAGGAGGGTAAGCATCAGGGTGAAGGTATGCTGTGCCACCATATCCGTGCAGTAGTCCGCCACATTGGCAACCTTGATGCCCCGGCTGTTGCAATAAGCCAGGTCGCAGTTGTCAAAGCCGGTGGCAAATTCGCAGATAAGCTTTACATTGGGTGAGTCTTTCAAAGACTCCTCGTTTAAGCGCGCCTTATTTGCCACAATAATAACCGCATCCTTCGTACGCTCTCTTACTTCCTCTGCCGTAGTGGTGTTGGGATAGCAGGTCACTTCGCCCAGCTCCTCAAAGCAGTCCACCGGCGTGTCCACACCGACGCTGTTGCGTTCCAGTATGACAATCTTTACTTTATCCATAAAGTTTATTCCTTTCTCCATTCTCTTGTCAAAACAGGTGTTGCGGCTAATTGGGCGAAATTTCCTATAACGCAATAAAACGCAGATGCCGAGACACCTGCGTTTTATTATAATGCATTTTTTTCAAATTGTATAGCTTATAATCTGGGAAGAAGTTCTGCTCTGCGTTCTTCGTAGCCGGGCTTTCCGAGCAGTGCGAACATGTTCTTCTTGTAGCTTTCCACACCGGGCTGGTCGAAAGGATTTACACCGTTTAAGTATCCGCTGACACCGCATGCGAACTCGAAGAAGTAGAACAACTGTCCTAAATAGAATTCGTTGATTTCAGGGATGTTTACGATGAAGTTGGGAACCTGACCGTCGGTATGTGCTAAAATGGTACCGTTCATGGCGCTCTTGTTTACGAAGTCAACCGTCTTTCCTGCCAGGTAGTTGAGACCGTCCAAATCAACCGGCTCTTCGTTGATGGTAAGCTCTTCCTTCGGAGTTTCTACGTTCATAACGGTTTCAAACATAATGCGGGAACCGTCCTGAATGAACTGACCCATGGAGTGCAGGTCTGTGGTAAGGTCCACACTTGTGGGGAAGATACCCTTCTGATCCTTGCCTTCGCTTTCGCCGAACAACTGCTTCCACCATTCGGATACATAGTGCAGGCAGGGTTCATAGTTTGCCAGAATTTCAACCTTCTTGCCTTTTCTTAATAAGATATTGCGGAGTGCCGCATATTTCAGAGAGTCATTTTCTTCAAAATCATTTTCCAGAGCAAGCTTTCTGCCGCTTGCAGCACCTTCCATCAGCTTGTCGATATCGGCGCCGCTGACTGCGATGGGAAGAAGACCTACTGCGGTCAGAACGGAGAAACGTCCGCCTACGTCATCGGGAACAACAAAGGTTTCGTAACCTTCTTCATCCGCTACATGCTTCAGGGCTCCCTTTGCCTTGTCGGTGGTTGCATAAATACGCTTTGCAGCCTCTTCCTTGCCGTATTTCTTTTCCAGAATTTCCTTGAATACACGGAACGCAATAGCGGGCTCCGTGGTGGTACCGGACTTGGAAATCATGTTGATGGAGAAATCTCTGTCTCCCACTACATCCATAAGGTGCTTAATATAGGTAGAACTGATGGAGTTTCCTACATAATAAATTTCCGGTGTCTTGCGGATGCTCTTGTCTACCATGTTGTAGAAGCTGTGTCTTAAAGACTCGATGGCTGCACGCGCTCCCAAGTAGGAACCGCCGATACCGATTACCAGAAGGACATCGGAGTCTGCCTGGATTTTCTTTGCTGCTTCTTTGATTCTTGCGAACTCTTCCTTATCATAATTAACGGGCAGGTCAATCCAGCCTAAAAAGTCGCTGCCTGCACCGCTCTTGGAAAGCAGAACTTCCTTTGCATCCAGAGTCTGCTTCTTTATCTTTTCAATCTCTCCTGCAGAAATGAAAGGACTTGTCTTACCATAGTCAAATGTAACTTTTGTACTCATATCATTACTTCCTTTCCCTTGTTCAAAAGGCATTCCTAAATTAACCAAACCCAAGTGTAGCAGAATTATATGCAAAATTCAAGGTAAAGTTGCGCAAATATGGGGGAAAATTGCGCAAAATAAGAGTAGAAATGCAAGAAATTGATATCCGATTATGGCGCCAAGACGTACTTTTGTCCTATTAAGCTTTCTACAATGTGAGAAACTCCTTTAAAAGCTCCTCCAGCTCCTTTTCGTTCATGGAAGAAAATGCCTCCTGCGGCTCCGGTTCTTCCTCCCTTGCCACAGCCGGTGTCTTAAGCTTCGCTCTTCCCTCCGCTTTCTGTGCCTTCCGGATATCCTGAGCCTCTTCCGTCTCCTCCGCAGGCTCCGCTTCCGCAAGCTGCATGGACATATGGTTTTCTAAAAAATCCACCAGATTGATTTTCAGCACCCGTCGCCTGCCCCGGATGTCCATGACCGCCGATACCGCAAAATGCAGATACAGTCCCAGAAAACTGACTATATAATAAGGAAGAACGGCAAACAGACCGGCGCTTTTCATAATGCTGCGGCAGACGGCAATTCCGGCGCAGAGCACCGACAGAAGCATGGTCTGTCCGCACAGATGGTAAAAGGTATTCACGGAAACCGGCCCTATTTTCAACTGGTTTAAGTACTTGTCCACAAAGACCGGCACATTTGCCACACCGTGGTTCAAGCGGTAACAGTTCATAAATTTTAATTTGCACTGTTTCAGCCTTTTATTCTTCGTGGCACGCATATTTTCCGTCTCTTTCATCATATTCTGATAGAGGACTCCCAACATAATTTTACCCGATATGCTGCATACTAAAAAAACAAACATCAGACTGCTTAACAGCAATTCTTTTTGAAAGGTAGCTAACATAATTCCCTCCTTAAACACATTTCCTACATTTTATCTCTTTTATAGGGAAGTAACAATATGTTATGTACGGAAATTCGTTGACAATATTCCTGCAGGTTCCACAAATATTTTGATTTTTATACATATTTCTGCTATAATTTTACTTTAGATTAAAATTTGTTCCATTTGGGAGGTCATGATTATGAAATATAAGACAAGCGGCACCTGTTCTTCTGCCATTGATATAGAAATCAAAGACGGAATTATCGATTCCGTAAGCTTTACGGGAGGCTGCAACGGCAATCTGCAGGGCATTTCCCGTCTGGTGGAGGGCATGAAGCCCGAAGACGCCATCCAAAAATTAAAGGGTATTCGCTGCGGATACAAGTCCACATCCTGCCCCGACCAGCTTGCAAGAGCGCTGGAATCCATGCAGCAGCAGTAAAAGATTTCAAACAAGGCAGCGTTTCCGATAAATTTAAGGGAAACCTGTCATTCGGGAAGGGAAGGATTATTTATGAAGAAAATCGTACTGACAGGCGGTGGCACCGCCGGACACGTTACACCGAATTTAGCTCTTCTGCCTCATCTGCAGGCAGCGGGTTTTGAAGTATATTATATGGGCTCCTATGACGGAATCGAGAAAAAGCTCATTGCCGACTTCGGCATTCCGTATTACGGCATTTCCACCGGAAAGTTCCGCCGTTACATGGACCCCAAGAATTTTACCGACCCCTTCCGTGTCATGAAGGGCTTTGCCCAGGCACATAAAATTCTGAAGGAGCTCAAGCCCGATGTGGTATTTTCCAAGGGAGGCTTTGTCAGCGTGCCCGTGGTGCGTGCTGCCCATACCCTGCAGATACCCTGTATCCTGCATGAGTCCGACATGACACCGGGACTTGCCAACAAGCTCTGCTTGGGCGCAGCCACCAAAATCTGCTGCAACTTCCCGGAAACCGTTAAGCTTCTGCCGGAGAAAAAAGCCGTTCTTACCGGTTCCCCCGTGCGCGAGGAGCTTTTCACCGGCGATAAGGTCAGAGCGCTCGACATGTGCGGATTTACCGCCAACAAGCCGGTCATTATGGTTATCGGCGGCAGTCAGGGCGCAGCCAGCGTCAACAAAGCCGTCCGGGATGCCCTGCCCGCTCTTTTGAAGGATTTTCAGGTCATTCACCTTTGCGGCAAGGACAAAATGGACAATCTTTTACTGAACACACCCGGCTACAAGCAGTTTGAATACCTGAAAGCCGAGTTAAAGGATGTTTTCGCCATGGCGGACCTGGTGATTTCCCGTGCGGGCGCCAATGCCATCTGCGAGCTTTTAGCCCTCGGCAAACCCAATATTTTAATTCCTCTGCCCTCTTCCAAGAGCAGGGGCGACCAGTTACTCAATGCACGTTCCTTTGAAGCACAGGGATTTTCCATGGTAGTTGACGAAGACGACCTTACAGATACTCTTTTAGTGGAAAAAGTGCAGGAGCTGTATTGCAACAGACAGAGCTATATCAGCGCCATGAAGCAGAGTCACCAGCTCAGCGCCATTTCCACCATCATGGATCTGATTAACGATATGGTAAAGGAAAAAGATGAACAATAAAGCATTACACACTCTTGAATTTGACAAGATTATTCACCGGCTTATTGAAAAAGCCGACTCCGAACCGGGAAAGGCATGCTGCCGCAGCCTTGTTCCCGACACGGATATACATGCCATCCGCACCGCTCAGCAGGAAACGGCGGATGCACTCTCAAGGCTGCTCCGCTTCGGAAGTACTTCCTTCGGCGGCAACAAGGATTTGGGATATTCCTTAAAATCCCTCGACATCGGCAGCTCCTTAACGGCTCCCGAGCTGATTAAGATTGCCGATTTTCTGGAAAATACCGCCCGTATCAAGGCATACGGCAGAGAGGACAAGGACACTGAGAAACGAGATTCCCTGTCTTCTTATTTTGATGCCCTCTCCCCCCTCACACCGGTTTCCGAAGAAATCCGCCGGTGTCTGTTATCCGAGGAGGAAGTGGCGGATGATGCCAGCCCTGCGCTCAAGCGTATCCGCAGGGAAATTGTCCTTACCGGCGAGAAAATCCATTCCCAGTTAAATTCCATGGTAAACGGCTCCCTGCGCACCTATCTGCAGGACGCTGTCATCACCATGCGCGACAACCGTTACTGTCTGCCGGTCAAGGCAGAGTACAAGGGGCAGGTTTCCGGTATGGTTCACGACCAGTCCTCCACCGGCTCCACCTTCTTTATTGAACCCGCTGCCGTTGTGGAATTAAACAACAGGCTGCGCCAGCTCGGCATCGAAGAACAGAAGGAAATCGAAAAAATTTTAGCGGAGCTTTCCGCTATGGCAGGCGAGCATACCGCTGAAATGGCGGCAGGTCAGAAGGTCATGACCACTCTGGATTTTATTTTTGCCAAGGGCAAGCTCGCTCTGGATTACAACGGCACCATGCCGCTGTTTGAAGAGAACCATGTCATCCAGATACGGAAGGGCAGACACCCGCTGCTTGATAAAAAGAAAGTTGTTCCCATCGATATTACCCTGGGAAAGGATTTTGATTTGCTGATTATCACCGGTCCCAATACCGGCGGTAAAACGGTTTCCTTAAAAACCGTGGGACTTTTTACCCTCATGGGACAGGCGGGGCTTCATATTCCCGCTGCCGACCGCTCCGTGCTTTCCGTTTTCCGGGAGGTTTACGCGGATATCGGCGACGAGCAGAGTATTGAGCAGAGCCTTTCCACCTTCTCTTCCCACATGGTGACCATCGTGGACATCTTAGCCCATGCGGATGAAAATTCCCTGTGCCTGTTTGATGAGCTGGGCGCCGGCACGGACCCTACGGAGGGTGCGGCTCTTGCCATCGCCATCTTAAATCATCTGCACGACAGAGGCATCCGGACCATGGCAACCACCCACTACAGCGAGCTGAAGCTCTATGCGCTTTCCACTCCTTTTGTGGAAAATGCCTGCTGCGAATTTGACGTGGAATCCCTGCGTCCCACCTACAAGCTGTTAATCGGCATTCCCGGCAAGAGCAACGCCTTTGCCATTTCTTCCAAGCTGGGGCTTTCCGACGACATTATCAATGCCGCAAAGGAGCAAATCAGCAAAGAGGACGAAAGCTTCGAGGATGTCATTGCCAATCTGGAAAACAGCCGGAAGAACATCGAAAAAGAAAAAGAAGAAATCACTGCCTACAAGGAGCGCATCAAGACCTTGGAGCAGCAGTTAAAAGCGAAAAACGAGAAAATCGACCAGGCAAAGGACCGCATTTTACGGGAAGCCAACGAAAAAGCCCGCAATATCCTGCAGGAAGCCAAGGACGTGGCGGACGAAACCATTTCCAGCTTCAACAAAGCCAATGCTGGTACCGATATCAAGCAGTTGGAAACCAAGCGTCAGAACCTGCGTAAGAAAATCGACGAAAAGAATGACCGTCTTTCCTTAAAGACGCCGCCGAAGCAGAGTGCTCCGAAGTTAGACCCGAAAAAGCTGAAAAAGGGCGACTCCGTCAAGGTCATTTCCTTAGGATTAAAGGGAACCGTAAGCACCCTGCCCGATGCCAGGGGCAATCTTTTTGTGCAGTGCGGCATTATGCGTTCCTCCGTGAACGTCAATGACCTGATGCTGCTGGCGGATGACGATACAGCAACCCAGTCCTCCAAATCCTTAAAGCCCCAGAGCTTTGGCAAGGGCAGCGGCAGGTCCGGTCTTTCCAAGTCCATGACGATTTCTCCCGAAATCAACCTGCTCGGCATGACCTGCGACGAGGCGGTTGCTGCACTGGATAAATATTTAGACGATGCCTACCTGTCCCACTTAAGCACTGTCCGTGTGGTGCACGGCAAAGGCACCGGCGCCCTCAGAAGCGCCGTCCAGAACCACTTAAAGCGGTTAAAGTATGTCAAAGAATACCGCTTAGGCGAATACGGCGAAGGTGACGCAGGTGTCACAATCGTAACCTTTAAGTAACTTGTAAACAGAATTTGAAAAGGAGGCTTCTATGGTAAGCAAACAGAAAATTTTAATCGTGGATGACGATGAAAATATTGCAGAGCTGATTTCCCTGTATCTCACAAAAGAATGTTTTGAAACCATGATTGTGGGGGACGGTGAATCCGCCCTTTCTGCCGTAAATACCTTTGAGCCCAACCTGATTTTATTAGACCTCATGCTTCCCGGTATTGACGGCTATCAGGTCTGCCGTGAAGTGCGCGCCAAGAACCAGGTTCCCATTATTATCCTTTCCGCCAAGGGCGAAGTCTTTGATAAGGTACTGGGACTGGAAATGGGTGCGGATGATTTCATGGAAAAACCCTTTGACTCCAAGGAACTGGTTGCCCGCGTAAAGGCGGTTCTGCGCCGTTACAAACCGGCTGCTCCCACCAAACTCGCCGTCAGCGAAAAGTGCGTGGAATACCCGGATTTAATCATCAACCAGACCAATTACTCCGTTATTTATATGGGGCACACGGTGGACATGCCCCCCAAGGAGCTGGAGCTTCTGTACTTCTTAGCGTCCTCTCCCAACCATGTTTTCACCAGAGAGCAGCTCCTGGACCAGATTTGGGGCTATGAATATATCGGCGACACCCGTACCGTTGACGTACATATCAAAAGGCTGCGGGAAAAAATCAAGGACCACGACTCCTGGAAAATTTCCACCATATGGGGCATCGGTTACAAATTCGAGGTAAAAGGAAATTAAGCAATGAAAAAAACGCTGTATTTAAAATTCCTGCTTGCCTATGTCATCTTCGGCATCTTCGGTTTTATCATCATTTCCATTTTCGTGCCGAACCTGACGGTAGAACAGCTTACCAGAGAAAAAGCGAATACACTCTATTCCGAGGCAACACTGATTGCAGACCGGTACGGCTCCGGTCTGTATACCAGTGATACTTCCCTGGAGTCTGTAAAAAACCAACTGGATGCCCTGTCTGTCTATTTGGACTCCGACATCTGGATTATCAACCCCTCCGGCCGTATGGTGCTCACCACGGAGTATCCTCTCAACGTGGACGAAGTGGTGATTATCGAAAATTTCGACCCGACACTCACCGCCAATTCCTACTACAATGTCAGCAATTTTTTCAATTATTATGACGAAGCCATGCTCAATGTCATTGCGCCCATTACCACCAATTACAAGGTAAACGGCTATGTGGTCATCCATGCTTCCATGGCATCCATTTATGAGTCCTCCAACAGCCTGCTGACAATTTCCTACATCACCATGTGCATTCTGTTTTTCCTGTCCATGATTATCCTGATTTTCTTTACGGAGATTGTATACAAGCCGCTGCGAAAGATTACCTATGCTACCGAGCAGTACGCTTCCGGCAATATGCATTATGAATTTCAGGTAGACAGCGAAGACGAAATGGGCTATCTGGCTGCCTGTCTGAATTACATGGCAAGCGAAATTGCCCGTTCCGAGGACGACCAGAAAAAGTTTGTTGCCAACGTTTCCCACGACTTCCGCTCCCCGCTTACTTCCATCAAGGGCTATCTGGAAGCCATGATTGACGGCACCATTCCGCCGGAGCTGCATGAAAAATACCTGCAGATTGTGTTGAACGAAACAGACCGTCTGACAAAGCTCACAAACAGCCTGCTTACTCTGAATAACTTAAATACCAAGGGAATGCTTTTGGACAAGACCGACTTTGACATCAACAAAGTCATCCGGAATACGGCTGCCTCCTTTGAGGGCACCTGCCGTAAAAAGAAAATTGCCATTGAGCTTATTCTCACCGGCAATACCATGTATGTGAATGCGGATATGGGGAAAATCCAGCAGGTTCTGTATAACCTTCTGGACAACGCCATCAAGTTCAGCCATTCCGATTCCGTCATCCGCATCGAAACCTCCGAAAAGAAAAACAAGCTGCTTGTGTCTGTAAAAGACAGCGGCATCGGTATTCCCAAGGATGACTTAAAACTCATCTGGGAGCGTTTTTACAAATCGGACTCCTCCCGCGGCAAGGACAAAAAGGGAACCGGCCTGGGACTTTCCATCGTAAAAGAAATCATCGCCTCCCATGGAGAACATATCAATGTCATCAGCACGGAAGGCGTCGGCACGGAATTTATCTTTTCCCTGCCCTGCTCCAAAATAGAGGAAGAGGAGGATTAGGGAACGGGAGCTCCCGCTTCGCGGATAAGGCAGTACTGTTTCAAGTCAAAGTGCTTGTTGAGTACGCCGTAGGTTTTGAACCCAAACTGCTGGTAAAACACCACGTTTTCCGGGTTATGGGTTTCTAAGGAAAGCATCATTTTATGCTCTTCCGCATAGTGGATGGTTTCTTCAATCAGCTTTGCCGCAATTCCATGATGCTGCATTTCGGGGTCCACCGCCAGGTAAATGATATGTATCCTGTTTTTTACGTGAAGCTGTTCCGTCCAACTGGAATTCAGATAATCCCGTCCCAAAATAAAATTAAACAGTGTTTTCAGGGAATGGTCTTCCTTCAAAAGATAGCCTTCTGTCCTGAGGGAAGCCATTGCCTCGCTGAAATAATATTTCAGCACATTGTAAGGCTCCGCCTCATCGGACACCACCAGCACGCCGTTTAAGTCTTCGCTGTCCGCAAAGATTTCACAGGTTTCGTAAAATTCCGTCATATCGCACTTAAAAAGCTCCGGTGTCAGGCGCTTGCGCACTTCTTCGTCCGGTATCAGGGTTTCATAGAGGGGGTCTTTTGAGAAACATTTGTTAAGGAGAACCTCCAGTTTGGGAAGGTCCTCAAATTTTACCTTATATAAATTATCACTTTCCATAGTCTGTCAGAATTCTTTTAAAATTCCTGCTATCTCCTCTGTTTTATTTTTCATTTGGGTTATTTCATTTCGGAACAGTTCCACCTGGCGCTCATAGGCTTCCTGCAGAAATGCAATTTCTTTGCTGCAGTCGGCATCTGTTTTTCCAATCAGTGCTTCCACTACATCAAACAAATCTTCGTGACCGATAATTCTGCCGTAGCCCCATTTCAGTCTGTCCTTGGGCTGATTTAAGCTGTTTCTTGTGAAATATTCGTACACCTCTTTGTCAAATGCAAAGGCATAAGAATTGTTATCCATCTCATACAGTTTCCGAAGGGCTGCAGAAATTTTGCCCTCCTTCAGGTTTCCGATGGCACCGTCCAGCAAAGTCAGATGCTCCTGCAGAATTTCCTGCGGGAACAGCACCATGCCGTGCCAGTCAATCCGCACAAAGGTATCCTGCACCTTCTGGAATGCCCGGAGCAATGCTTTTTCCAGACCGCGGTTGTTTTTGTAAAGTGCCTCTGCTTTGACAGCCGGATTTTCCTCTTTGTCCCCGGCATCGTTCTGTGCGGCTGCACTATACTGTGCATATTCCCTGTTTGTCTCTAAGACTTTCTCATAAGCCTTATCTCCTGCTTTTGCCGCCTTCCGCAACGCTTTCACAAAGCCGTCCTTGTCCGCTCCGCATTTTTCACACCACTCATCGCTCAAGCATTCCTCCGCTTTTTTCATAACACCCGCAAAGGAAAGCGGAACCACCGCTGTTTTGTCAATCGCCATCAGAAGCAGTCCGAACAATTCGTGATGCATCCGGTACACATCTTCGTCATAGTAACCGTCATTGTCAAACTGGGAATGATAATTGGTCTGCATAAAGCTGCCGCCCGTGAAATCATCCACCATGGAAGGAATACCGGAAATTGCAATGGAAAAATCATCCGACCAGGTTTCAATCGGCGCCGTTACTCTTGTTTCCTCCGGGTACGCCTGGGTCAGAGTGGGCAAATCCTTCAGAAACTCCTCTAAGAACGGAACATATTCATACGTGCTGCGTATCCGCGCTCTCGTTCCGTGCGCCAGCGCCGGCAACTCAAAGTTTAAGTCTGCAATCACGCTGCCCCGCCACTCGGGATGCTCGGTAAATACCTGCTCATAGGCTCCCGTGGACCAGTCAAACTGGGAGTCGGAAACGCCCCATTCCTCCGCCGCCATGGCACAGAAGGTCAGTGTATTTTCCGGCTGATAGCCAATCTCCAGCAGTGTTTTTCCGATGCAGAGCATCATGGCTATGGCTGTGTTGTCATCCTGAAATCCGTCAAAATAGGAGTCGTAATGGGCAGAAAGCATAATCCGCCGCTCTGGGTGTTTGCCGGGAATTTCCCCCACAATATTGTAGGTTGTCCGGTCTTTTTCCACCTTGGATACCGCATCCAGGGTAACCGTTATTTCTTTGTTTTCTCCCAGGGCATGCTTGATGTGCTCCGCATCCTTCCGGGATATGGAAAAGGCAGGGGCATCGGCGGGTCCCGCAATATCCTGCGCATTGAGCGCCGCATCATCCACCTCTCCGTAACCCCCCGTCTGTACGGCAATGACGGCTGCCGCCCCTTTCAGGTGTGCCTGATAAACCGGGAAATTTATCCACCATTCATCGCGCTGGTTAATGTCCACCAGCACCAATTTTCCTTTTACGTCTATGCCCTCATAGTCCTGTCGGGTTCCCTTCCCCACATAGGCAAGGTTGAAATTCTGCCCACCCTCTGTCACAAAATGGGTCTGGTAAGCTCCGAGCTGTACCTTTCTTATCTTTCCGTGTCTGTCTTCAAAGGTAAGCTCCGCTTTGTTGAACTCCCATGCATCCACTTTTATGGCATCCTTATATACCTTGGGAAAACCAATCTTCCGCATGGTTTCCGCCAGCATGTCGCCGGTTTTTAACTCCGCCTCGGAGCCTGCCGTCCGGTATCCTAACTTGGGATTGGAACAGATTTTTTCCATCTTCTTGGCATGGTTGTATGACCACCTGATGTCAAGCGCATTTATGTAATTCTCCTGCATTCTCATCTGACTTATCATACCCTTTCCTTGCCGGCGCCGCCTTCCGCACCGGCCTCTCTACGGCTACTTATCCGCCAAAATGGCTCTCACCTCTTCCAAATCCTTATCGATAGCCGCCGCTATCTGCTCTGCTGTGAAGCCGTTTTTGTGCATGTTCCGGATAAGCTCTTTGATGCCTTCTTCACGTCCCTGCACCAGTCCGGCTTCTCTCCCCTTCGTTTCTCCGATAGCAATGCCTTCTTCACGCCCTTTTTCCATTCCAATGGCAATGCCCTCTTCCATAATTCCTTCACCTAAGTTGCACATCTCGTTCACATCCTCTCTGAAATCCTCTTCCTCTGATATATCATACTCCGTTTTCATTATATGTAACTTTTCTTCCACTGCAAGCTTCTGGGAAAATATCGTTCCCAAAAACCGATGCAGTTCGTAGTTTTCTTCCTGTCCGGGCAGGTCTTTTCCAATCCCAATCATAATGATATGGAACAGGTCCAGTCCTCCCCTCCACGGCTGGCTTCCCATCATATCTTCTTTTGTCAGATGAATATGGCTCATGCTGTTTTCCTCCATATTCATACAAATCCAGATAGAATATACACTCTTGATATCATCGTAATGGGAGCTGGTAAAGTCCCTCTCCTTCTGGGCGGAAATCTGCCGGCTCACATAAAAGACAGCCCGATTTAAAATCTGATATTCCCTGGGCTGGTCCTTCTGCATCTCCAGATTGATGATAATCTGGGATAAAGATCCTTCTCCATCCTCCGATGACGGCAGCCGCACATAGCAGATAACATCAAACCGTACAAGCCCTTCGTGGATTTCCTGATTTTCCGTATTTAATCCGGCCACACGCTGCCCGTTTTCCTCCCGGGCAGCATTGGTAAGTCCCGGCTCCACCGGTACCTTGCTGATATAGGGTTCCCCCTCTATATAGGGAATGATGTCTTTCGGTGCCATTCCCAGAAAGGCTTCCACCGATTTCGACAGGATACTGGCTATGGTAAATTTTTGCCCCAGAAATCTTTTGGCGCACTCATCGTACTGTGCTTCCCTGTCGGAAGCTTCCACTGCATTCTTCAGTTCTCTAATCACATTTTCCTCCTTAGATTATTTTGTTGTTTCTTGGGTTCTAAGCAGGAATTCTTGAATTTTTAGACGCCAGCGAGTGCTGACAAAGAAAGTTAGAAAAAAGAAGTATCTGCTTATGGATGTAGTATATCGTAAAGTTATAGACTATGCAAGGTTTATTTTTGCAGAATATAAAAAACCGGGAGCTTTGACACGGAAAGCACTTGGTAAAATACTTCATGCTTTCCGGCATCGCCTCCGGCTCCTTCATCTTCTTTTTATATCATACTCACCTGTATCTTTCTCTATCCATTTAACGCATTTATCAGGAAACGACTACCTCTCATTCAGATAAAGCTGCACACGGTTCTGAAGTTTTTCAGCCGCCTCTTCTGCCGAAATATCACCTGCAAAATACGGTTGCAGTTCTTCTGCCACCATACCTTCAAGCTGGTTTATATAGGCATTTTTCGGTTCTGCATGGTTAATAATATAATAAATCTGCTCTACCATGTCCTCCGTATACGGCAGTTCTCCCAGATATCTGACATTATCCGCATCCCGTTCCTCTGCCGCACGTATCATTCCTTCGTAAGCACTTTTTACCACGGGAAAGGCGCCTTCCTTTGCCAGCATGGCTGTGGACATACCGTCATCCTGTGACTGGGCAAAATTGTAGGACGCATATTTTTCCTGTTCTTCTTCCGAAATGAGAAACCGTAAAAATTCTTTCGCCCCCTCTGCCGCTTCCGAACCTGCCCTGAGATAAATACTGTCTGTGGACACATAAATACCATTGCCGTTTTCCTTCGGATAACCGATAAGGGATGCGCTGCCGTCAAAGTAGCTGAAAATTTCCTTAACCCGACGCAGTTCATCAAATCCCATAAAGGGCATATAGGCAAATGCATCTTTTTCTACTCTTCCGGTATCTGCATATTTCTTTGCGAACTCCAGAATTTTCAGAAATTCCGAAGAGGACAGATAACACTTCCCGTTCTTCCAGTCTATGTAATCGGTATTTTTTTCATCAGCCAGCACATAGTTTAAGATAATACCGGTGCCGCTTACATTCTCCTGTACGATTTCTGCACCGGACCTTTCCACAAGACCTACAAAATCCTGTAAGGAAAGAGTCTGTCTGTCCCCCACAGTATCTTTACTGTAAGCCACCAGGTCAAAGGAGCAGTCGTAAGGAATGCCGTACAGAATTCCATTCACCGTACAGGTATCCAGCGCTCCGTTCACGTAAAGAGAGGACTCTCCCACTATGTCCCCCACTTCTGCCAGGTAACCCTTTTCCACGTATCCAGCAATATCCGTAAGAAGTTCGGCTCCTATTAAATCCGGTCCTTTCCCGATTCCTAAGGCAATCTGTACCTCCTGGCAGAAGGATGCCCTGTCGTCAATACTTTCCGGCAACTGCAGGGTAATATGGTATTTTTCACTCCGCCTGTTGAACCGTGCTATGGATTTTGCAAGAGCAGCATTTCCCACAAGGTCCGCATAGATAATTTCCTGCTTTTCGGGAAGAAAATCTACCTCCGTCATAGAAAGTCTGGTAATACAGTTATCCATTTCCACCAGTATGGAAAGGCTCCCCTCTTCCGTCTGTCTCATGTCATACAGGAAGCTCATAATGTACCCGTTTTTCACAAAACCAAATACCTTCCTGAGAATGCCGTCCGTCAGGCGAAACAGGTTCTGTGTGTCTGCAAGGTAAACGGTTCCGTCCCCTGCCATAACTGCTTTATAATCCGAAGCCAGTTCTTCCAGGTTGTCCTCTGCCGTTATTTCTCCTGTGCTCAAGCTGCCGATTACGGGTCTGAGTTTCAGATTGGTACCATACCAGTAAACATCTTCTCCGGCGTTTCCCTGCATAATGCCATAAACTGTTCCGGGCACCTCCACTGTCCGGGAAAGTGTTCCTTCCGCATCATAACACCGTACTGTTTTCTCCTCTGCCGAATACAGGTACAGCCTTTTCTCCTTATCAATAAACCATTCATAATCCCCATCTATTTCCTGCTCTATCTTCGGAATGGCACACAAAATATGCTGGAAACCATTTTGGTCTGTTTCGCACAGATAGCCCTCCATATCCGGAATATACGCATTGGTATACAGCTTATCGTCAAGAGAGCGGTACACATTCTGCATGCCGTAATAAGTTACCCCGTCAACCTCTGCCTTATAATTGTTGTTTGTGGCGTCAAAGGTAACCCACTCACCTGCGGTACTGTCGTAAACCTGCGTATAAAAGTACCAGTTCTCATAATTGCCACTGTACCCCCGGTCGCTGCACGCCACTATATCTCCTGCCTGAAAGACATCATAATACCAGCACTTTTCCCCTTCCCTGAGGTCAATCTGGGAAATAGGGTTCGGAAATGCCACCTCCTGCACTGAATAAAGTACTTCCGGTTCGTCCGTCTTCCCATCCTGTTCGACTGCATGTCCTGCGTCTTCTGTACTTCCCACTTCTGCCGTCTGTTCCTCCGTTGTTCCCACGGACTGTTCTGTCATTCTGTCGTTTGTACTTTTCAATCCGGTACATCCGCCGAGGAGCAAAGAAGCAAGTACCAGGGTTGTAACAATCTTTCTAAACTTCATGTTTGCTGGTCTCCTTATTGATTGATTTGATGTTAAATCCATGGGCGATGTTTTCCGCGCTCCGCATCCACATCTGTAAATATCTAAAAAGGCATGATAGGATACCATACAAGTTGCCATGATTTCCTTTCCATTTACAACTTTTGTTATGTACTGATGAGTTCCTACTGTTTTAATCCCCTTTTTAACCTACTGTTTATACAAAACACCCTGATATGTCGCATATGTCATTCCGTTAAAGTAACGTACCCCTTTTAGATAAAGTATCCCAGAATAAATATTATTATTAACCTTTTCCGTCCACTTCAAAGTTTTGCTTAGAGTCACATTGCCACTGTATTCAAAAATTTTTTCCACTGTGACAGTATCAGCAGAAGCAAGTAATATTTTTTCTCCCAATATTCGATAGGAAATTTCTTTCTCCATGTAATTGTTCAAAGAGATATCTCTCATATTTGTTTGCTCTTCTGCACAAACAGGCATTGGTAGACAAAAAAATACTATAATCATAATAATTCCCAAAATATATCTTTTCATATATCATTCTCTCCTCTTATCTATTTCCTATGGATACAGTATGCCGAAATAATCTGTTTCTTCTATATGTTCTCTTCCTTCATATTTTTTCCAAAAAGAAATGAATATTACCTCTGCTTCCTTAAAATAAGGGTACCTTTCCTCCCTGATTTTCTCCATATATGTATCCATTTCTTCCGGTGTTATAGTCCCCCTATATTCCACTGCCAGATAATATGCAGTAAAATATCCTCTTTCACCGGAGGTTTCGTCAAAAAACTCATCTACAATCTGAGTCTGAAATCTGCTTTTTTCTTTATAAAGCAAGAAACCGCAAAATACAATTAAGACAATTATAATCCCTAAAACAATTTTCCATAACATTTTATGCTTGTGCGAATCACTATCTTCGTTCTGGGTTTCTAAACATTTTTTATCTTCTGTATTTCCTTCCTCGGCTATTTTATTTTCTATTAAATTTGAAATTGGAATTTTAAAAATATCAGATAAGCGATATAGGGTCTGGACCTCCGGAACATTTATCCCTTTTTCCCATTTGGATACAGCTGAAGCGGATACATTCATTTTTTCAGCTAATTCTGCCTGAGTCATTTTCTGTTCTATACGAAACTGTTTTATTCTATTACCTATTTCTTCAGGTGTATTTGTAGGTAAGACCATATTCTCTCTCCCATGAATTTATACATACAATGCAAATTTATTACATTCCATTTGTATCTTCTGGTTTTTCTAAATTAAAAATACAGTAATTCTCTGCTTCTCCTATATGTTCTCTTCCAAGATAATGTTCCCAATAAGATATATGGACTAATGCAGCATTTTCAAAGTATTGCAAATTCTCTGTTTCTATATCATCCAAATGTATGATTGATCCTGCCTCAGGATACTTTCCCTGGTATTCAATTATAATATAATAAACCGCCTTATTATCCAACTGCTCAGACTTATTCACAAAGAACTCATCTACAACTTTTGCCGTAAACTTATCATTTTGCCTATGGTAGAAAAACAGGCACAGAAATATGATAATCACTAAAATACATCCCCCAGCACCAATCCATACTCTCCGGAATTTATGTATTCCCTGCTGTATCTCTGTGTCCTTCTGACTTTCCTGTTCTTCTGGTTCTCCTTTATCTATCCAATATCCATCCATTAATTCTGATACTGGAATTTCAAAGATTTTCGCCAGTTCACAAGCAGTATGAATATCCACCCCATTCAATCCTCTTTCCCACTTAGATACTGCTGAAGTTGATACATTCATCATTTCTGCCATTTCTGCCTGAGTCATCTTCTTTTCCTGTCGGAGTTGTTTCATTTTACAGCCGATTTCTCTCTGTGTATTCTTTTGTAGCACTGTAACCCATCTCCACAATATCATTTTACATATCCATAATGTATAATGTTATCACGTCCGAGTTTTATGGTCAATTATATTGTTCCCTTTTTAAGTTTTACTACCTCTCATTCAAATAAAGCTGCACACGGTTCTGGAGCCGTTCCGCTGCCTCCTGTGCC
>CAVHWP010000023.1:0-39631 GCA_963639875.1 Bacteroidaceae bacterium | reverse complement strand
CAAGTATTTCTTTCAATTTCTTTCCATGGCGTATAAGGAGAAAGACACAAAGAAATGGACAGCCCAATGGTTTGAAACAAATGCCAGGGGTGAAAAGAAAAAGCGAAGAAAAAGAGGTTTTGAAACAAAGCGAGAGGCTCTTGAGTATGAGCGACAGAAGAAATGGAATAACAGCAGAAGTATGGATATGAAGTTAAGTGAATTCATGGAAGTTTATTTTGAAGATAAGCAGAATGAGTTGAAGGAACGCACCATGAAGAATAAGCGGTATATGATGGAGCAACACATTATTCCATAAAGCAGATTTAAGGGAAGACCGCAACAATGCAGACTATATAAAATTTGCGGTGACAACCTTGCAAGGTTGCAAAATTTATAGACCTTTCAAATGTTTCAAAAAGCATTTTCTTTCGGAACGCAAATTTGGAAAATATGTAATGACACATATAGGCAGAAATGGTAGAATAATGCATAAGAGTAGATAGGGAACGTAGAAATAGAATTGTTGCGTACGGAGGGGCTGTTTTGTTTCATGTTATAGATGAACATTTTTTCATGCCGTTGGCATCGCCGAACAGGGTGGTATATTGGGAATGTATCTGCAAGTTGTTTTCTGTTATGGATCACCAGCTTTCTTTTGGTGTAGACAGGGATGTTTTAGTAGAGGAACTGCAATACTATTTTGAACAGGCGCAGGCGGCGGAGCTTTCGGAGGAAGAAATAGAGGGGAAGTCCGCAAGGGATAAGGCAAACTGGATGCTCCGGAAGCTGGAAAGCTATGGATGGATTGACATTGAAACGGACAAAAGCTATGTACAGAGGGTCAATTTCAAGGAATATGCAGTTAAAATCATAAAAACACTGATAGAAATAGCAGAAGGAAAACAGATAGAATACCAGGGCTATATTTACACCATATACAGTCTTGTGCGCAGCAATACCGATAACCCGGGGATCGTGCTTTTATCCGTTGTGGAAAATACGGACATGCTGATAACCGGCCTGAAAAATTTAAGCTCCGGAATCAAGCATTACATAGATGAACTGACCCGTTACAAAACGCCGGCGGAAATCATGAATGTACTTTTCAACGACTACATAGAAAATATTGTGGACAAAGCCTACCATAGACTGCTCACTTCGGACAATGTCTCTAAGTTTCGACCGGAGATTATTGAACGGTTAGAGAGTAAAAGCAGGAGCAGGTCCTATGTGGAAAAGGCAAGTGCGGAGCTGGCGGGCATCCGGGAAATTCCAAAAGAAGAGGCAGAGGATCTGGTTTATCATTACATTCATCAGGTGGTAGATGCTTTTCAGAACATGGATGAAATACTGTCTGAGATTAATCGTAAGAATACACAGTATCAAAGAGCAGCTATCAATCGTGCCAAATTTTATCTGATAGGAGGAGAGGATGTCAGAGGACAGATTAAGGAAATCCTTTCCGCAATGAATGAAGAGATTAACCGGGAAAATATGGATCTGGGCGGTATTTACCGGTTGGAATTTATGGATGAGTTAATCAGGATTTACAGCTCGGCGGTACTGGATGAGAAATCCTTATATACACCCATAGAGGGAAAGAAAACATTTGAGCCGGGAACGATGCAACAGGAGGAACCGGATGAGGAACTCCGGAATGAAAAGATGAGACGTATGCTTGAAAAGCTGGCTCGTGTTTTAAATCCGGAAAAAATCGATGGGTATGTGACAAAACAACTGGGAGACAGAAAAGCAATGCAGGCATCGGAACTTCCTTTACAAAATACGGACGATTTCGTAAAGATGATATATGTGCGGCTCTACGGTCAGAGGAAAAATATGAAATACACGGTTTCTGTGCAGAATACCGTACAAAAGAACGGCTATCAGTTTGCGGATTTTACCATACAGAGAAAGGGGAATAAGTAGAATGGATATATTAGAGGGAATGCTGCAGCGTGATAAAGATAATTTCTCACGGGTATGCAACCGGCTGCTCAGTTCCTGTTTTCTCTGCAAAAGGAACGAAACCACCAAGGCAGATTATTATTTTGTGATAAAGTATAGGGAACAATTTTCCCAATGCTTATCTTTGCTTGGATATCGTCTGGAAGTCAATGAGGAATATGGCGTTATACAACTGACCAATCCGCAGAATTACAATCGTTACAACATGAAGCTTTTTGAATCTATTCTTTTACTGATACTCAGAATTCTCTACGATGAAAAGAAAAGGGAATTGTCGGTTTCGGATGAAGTGATTGTCAATGTGGGGGATATACATGAGAAATTCTTAAGCCTGAAAATCCGGGAAAAGATGATTGATAAAACTACCTTCCGCAATGCCATTAGTACTTTGAAACGATTTCAGATTTTGGAAACGCTGGACGCAAATCTTGCGGATGAAGATTCCCGTATTATAATTTTTGATTCCATTCTGATGGCAGTCCGGGTAGAAGATATCAAGGCCGCTTATGAAAAATTAGAGATTTACAGAAAAGGAGGAAGCACCGGTGAAGAAGCTGACGAGGCTGAAACTGATTAACTGGCATCGATTTACGAACACAACCATCGATTTTGAAACATCTACACTGATTTCCGGTGAAAACGGCGCCGGCAAGTCTACTCTTCTGGATGCCATCCAGTTTGTTATTATCTGTTCTACAAACTATTTCAATAAGGCCGCTCATGAAAACGGAAAGAGAAAGCTGACGGGATACATCCGGTGCAAGACAGGAAGGGAAAATAAGCCTTACGAGCGGACCGGCGAAATCAGCGCGCATGTGGCTTTGGAATTTTATGAGGAAAAACGGGATAAATATTTTGTTATCGGTGCTGTAGTGGATTCTGCTTCGGAAGGACAGGAGAAGACAGCAAGATATCTGATGGATGGTGTGCGCCTTGAGGATGATTTTTTCTTTCAAGGGAGAACACCAAAGTCGATAAACCAGTTCCGGACAACCAATGCAAAAAAAATCAGACAATGGTGCACCACAGACAAAGAAGCCCGTTCCATGATGAAAAACCGGTTCGGACGGATTGAGGATAAATTTTTCCGCTTAATACCTAAGGCACTGGCATTCCGGCCTATTGACGATATCAAGGATTTTGTCTATTCCTATGTACTGGATGAGAAGGCAGTTAATATTGATGTGCTGCGGGAAAATGTGCGGACTTACCAGGATTTACAACGGACACTTGAAAATGTGAAGGTCCGTATCGGCAGACTGGAAAACATTAACACCTTGCATGACCAGGCAATGGATGGACTGCAGAAAGACAGACAATATGAATATTATCTTGCAAGGGCAGAAGCCGATTTGGTACAGGAAAGTATAGGAAGAATGCAGTCTGAGATACAGTCCGATACGCTGCGGCTGGAGGAATTGAACGGACAGATCCGGACAGTGAAGGAGGAGCAGACGGAAAAACAGCAGATCAGGGATGATTTGCGGGCGGAGCTTGCCACGGATAAAGACTTTTTAGCTAAGGACGAACAGGAGAAAAAGCTGCAGGCACTGGAAAACAGGAAGGCAGATATGCTAAAAGAACGGGACATACTGCAAAAAAGTATGGATGTGGCAAAAGAGCAGCTGAAGAAACTGCTGAAGGTTAAGGATACAGATGACTGCATAAGGCTTTACTATGAAAATCTCTGCACGCCGGATAAGGATTTTCAGCTCATGGAAACGAAGGAAAATCTGCTTCGCGTTATTTCCTATAAGAATGAAATGCGTAACCGGGTGCTGCAGAAAAAAGCAGAAGTGCAGGCCAAAGAAGCGGCTGTTTCCGGAGAAAGGCAGGAGCTTGACAGAAAAATCGAACTGCTTATGAAGAAAAAACTGTCTTATACAGAAGATGTTGAGAGGGTAAGAACGTCCATTAAAGAAGAATTCCAGCGAATCGGCCGTGCACCGGAGCCACGCATTCTGTGTGAAATGCTGGAAATAACGGATGATACCTGGAGAAATGCGGTAGAGGGTTATCTGAATACCCAGAGGTTTTATATTCTGGTGGAACCGGAGAATTTTGATATTGCCCTTGGTATTTATGACAGATTGCGGAAAGAGAGAAAAGCCTATGGTGTGGGTCTTATCAATACGCAGAATTTAGAAGAATTTGATACGGCGCCGGAAGGCTCACTGGCAGCTGTGGTTTCTTCAAAGAACAAGTATGCCAAGCGTTATATCAATATGATACTGGGCAAGGTACATATGTGTGACCATTACCGGGAACTGAAAAAATATAAGACATCCATAACCAGAGAGTGCATGAAGTATCAGAACAATGTGGCAAGTGCAATCAAGCCCGCTGTTTTTGAAACACCCTATATTGGACAGAATGCACTGAAGGTGCAGTTGGAACAGGCAAAGCAAAAACGGGAAGAAATTAAGAAACAGCTGGAAGAAATGCAGGAAAGACTAAAGCAGCTTGCTTTTGTTCTGGAACCTTTAAGTACGGAGCAGGATACGGATATCAAATACCGGATAGATGTGATTGGCGACTTACGTCAAATTGCGGTGGAAATCCGGAAGTGTAAGGATAATATTGCAACATTGGAAAAAAATTCCAATATGATTATGAAGCAGGTGCAGCTGTCCACACTGGAAAAAATGTTGGAAGAGATAGCTGTCAATCTGAACAATCAGAACAGAGCCGCCGGTAAGATAGAAGAAAGAATCAATCTGACAAAGCAGCGGGTGGCGGATGAAAAGGGAAATCATGCGGAAAAGGTCGTTTTGTTTGAACAGATTGGAGACAGAGCAGTGGGGAGTCTGCCCATATGGAAACAGGAGTATGAGAAACAGACCGTGGACAAGTCATTCACACAGTTTAAGGACAATTATCTGCGGAGAAGAAAGGCTAACCAGACTTTAGTGGACAAGACTGTCGATGCGATGAAGGGAGCCATGAATGGGTATAAAACGGCACATGATTTTGGCGCACCTGCCGCTATGGAGGGATATCCCGACTTTGAAGCGGAGTACTTGAAACTGAAAAATTCAGAGCTGCTGCAGTATGAAGATAAGGTAGAAACGGCAAGAAGTGCTGCGGAAGAGGAATTTAGGGAGCAGTTTTTGTCCAAACTTCAGGAAAATATGAAAACGGCACAGACGGAATTCAAGGAGTTGAATAAAGCACTAAATGATATTACTTTTAGTAATGAAAAATACGAATTTATGTATATGCCGAGTAAAAAGTACCGTCAGTATTATGAGATGATCATGGATGATTTTAATGCCATGCAGGGAGAGTCCATTTTCAGCGGTATGTTCCATGAAAACCACAAAGCCGTTATCGAGGAACTGTTTGAGCGGCTGGCAATAGATAATGATAACAGTGCAAAGGCACTGGATGAATTTACCGATTACCGGACTTATATGGACTATGATATCCGGATTATCCACAGTGACGGAAATTATTCCTTATATTCTAAGGTATGCGAGGAAAAGAGCGGTGGCGAAACACAGACCCCCTTCTATGTGACGGTTGCGGCTTCTTTTGTACAGCTTTATAAGAATAATATCGGTGGTGAGGCCATCGGGCTTGTGCTTTTTGATGAGGCATTTAACAATATGGATGATGAAAGAATCGGTGGGGTTCTGGAATTTTTAAGGCGTCTTCCGCTGCAGATACTGATTGCGGCTCCACCCGATAAAATACAGTATATCAGTCCCTTTGTAGAAGAAACATTGCTTGTTATGACGGATGAAAAGGTAAGCTTTGTAGAGAGGTATATAAATGGCGCAGTATGACCGGTTTGTGCTAAATCGTTTGCTGGATACCTATGAAAACAGTCTGTTGTCTGTAGGAGAGAACAAACGGACCGTACAGATAGAATTTCGTTTTACCCAGACATCGATTGCTGCCTATTTTGATGTAAGCTCCGCTGAATATGAGAAAATTCATATTCTGATGAAGGAGCTGGAGGATAGGAATCTGCTGAAGATAATCTGGAAGGACAATAAGGAAGATTTTGTGATTCAGAAGGTCCGGTTGCAGACGGAGCATTTGGAGGAAGCATATCGGTATGTGGGAAGAAAGCCAAAGAGGGGACTGGAACAGGAAAATGTGATGCTTCTGGAGAAATATCTGGATGCAGGTGGTCCGGTTACCGTGAACTTTGTCCGCTTTCTTTTGAATCGTCTGCAAAATCATCAATCTGTGAAGGAATATCTGACATTGGAGAATTATACGGAAACGGACCGATTTTTACAGGCATGTGTACTTGTGGAGCAGAATCGGACACCGTGCTACATTAGGGAGTTTTCCATTAAACATTTCCGGGATTCCAAGTATTTTGAACAGATAGAAAACCGTGTTGCCAGAGTATTCCGGCAGTTTGGAGACGAGTATGCCGAAAGGGATACTGCAGAACTGCTTTCCGAATATAACCTTTATCATACTCCAAATTATGTGTATTTTAAGGGAAATATTCACTTGCTGATAGAAGGGAAAGAGATGGAGGTTTCTTTACTGAAGCAGGGAATCGGGATTTCCGGAGAGGACATAGAAAATATCCGGTTTGTGAATTTTGAAGGAATACAGAAGGTTGTTACCGTTGAAAATCTGACCTCTTTTTTTCGACATAGAGAAGAGAATAGTCTTCTTGTGTATCTGGGAGGATATCATAACAGAATAAGAAGGGAACTACTTTGGAAAATAAGGGAAGCTGCTCCGGAGGTGGCCTATTATCATTTTGGGGACATTGATGCGGGAGGATTTTCTATTTTGCAGGATTTGCGCAAAAAAACGGGAATTCCATTTCAAGGCTATCACATGGACCTGAGTACCCTAAAGAAATATAAGTCGTATGGAAAAAAATTGACGGAATCCGACAGGAAGCGATTGAAAAAATTATCCTCCGAAGAGGAATTTCGGGAAATTACGCAGTACATGCTTGAGGAGAATGTGAAGCTGGAACAGGAATGTGTGATAGAGATTTTAGGTGAGACGTGAATGCGGAGATATACGAAAGAAGGAACTCAAATTATTTGAGTTCCTTCTTTAGTTCCAAGAATAAAATTTGAGTTTCTTGCATAAACTTAAATAAAATGATAAAATATAAAAAAGAATTGGAGGAACTGAAATGACAACAGAAGAATTAATTGAAAAATTAGATTTAATTCAAAAACTGAAATGTGAAACTCCGACATTAGAAATTAAGAGTGCAGAACAAGGATGTCCAAAGCATTTATATGATACATTATCCAGTTTTTCCAATCAGGATGATGGGGGAATCATTATCTTTGGGGTTGATGAAAAACAGAACTATAAGGAAGTGGGTGTATATGATCCGCAAGATATTCAAAAGAAAATAAATGAACAGTGTCTGCAGATGGAGCCGGTTGTCAGACCGTTGCTTACAGTTCTGGAGAAAGATGGAAAGTCTTTTGTTTCAGCAGAAATACCGGGGGCAGACGTAGCAGACAGACCTGTTTTCTATCAGGGAAAAGGCAGAGTAAAGGGCTCTTTTATTCGTGTGGGAGATAGCGATGAGCCTATGACAGAATATGAAATATACAGTTACGAAGCCTATAGAAAGAAATATCAGGATGATGTTCGTGTGATTGAAAGAGCAACCTTTGAATCCTTAAATCAGGTACTGTTGGCAAAATATATTGAATTATTGAAAATAGGAAAACCCCGTTTGGCGGCAATACCGGATAATGAGATTTATGAGTTAATGAGCATAAAAAGAGCAGGTGAAATTACCTTAAGTGCAGTCATGAATTTCAGCCCTTATCCGCAAGCATATTTTCCGCAATTATGTATTATTGCAACGGTTGTTCCGGGAACGGAAATGGGAGCACAGGGAGAGCAGGGGGAGAGATTTTTAGATAACCAGCGGATTGAAGGCAATATTCCGGAAATGCTTGAGGGCGCAATGCAATTTGTAAGCAGAAATATGCGTACTAAAACGATTATTGATCCGCATACCGGAAAGCGTGAAGACCGAACAGATTATCCCATTACAGCAATCAGAGAAGCAATACTGAATGCGTTGGTACACCGGGACTACAGTATTCATACCGAAGGGATGCCCATACAGTTAATTATGTATGAGAACAGGATGGAAATCAGAAATCCGGGTGGAATATATGGAAGAATTAAAATTGATCAGTTGGGAAAAGTACAGCCGGATACCCGAAATCCTGTCATTGCATCTGAATTAGAAGTACTGAAGGTTACAGAGAACCGATATTCCGGAATTCCGACAATTCGCAGAACCATGCAGGAGTACAATTTACCACAACCGGAATTTTTGGATGAAAGAGGTAGTTTTATAGTAAAACTCTATAAATATGGAGAGAGTGCGGTTACAGTAGAAGCAGAAGAAAAAGAAGACAAAGAGCTGATTTTGTTTTGCAGAACGCCAAGAACACGCAAAGAAATTTGTGAATATCTGGGATTAAATTCCATAACATATGCCATTCAGACGCATGTAATGCCCTTGGTTGAGAAAGGGATTATAAAAATGAGTATTCCGGATAAACCCAAGAGTCCGAAACAGTTATTTTACAGTTAAAATAATTTTAACCAGCCCGGCAGTTGCAAGGGAATTGAGAAATTCTTTCCTGAATTTAAATAAAAAACAGTTGACGTATGCTTCCATTTCTGCTATATTGCATTTAACACTTCAACGCGTCAAAGCTCTAAAGATTAAAGCGCTAAAGAATACAAAAGACGTGTGAGTGACAGAAAGGAAGTAATGATATGAAACAGGTTGAACATTTGTTAGGTTACAGAGAATCCATTAAGGTTATGGACGCAACACTTCGTGATGGCGGTCTGGTAAATGATTTTTATTTTACCGATGATTTTGTGAAAGCATTGTATAAGACCAATCTGGAAGCGGGCGTTGACTATATGGAAATGGGATACCGTGCTTCCAAGAAAGTCTTCGATGAAACAAAATTCGGTAAGTGGAAATTCTGCAGCGATGACCATATCCGGGAAATCGTAGGAGAAAACGATACCAATTTGAAGCTGGCCATTATGGCGGATATCGGCAGACATGATAAAAATGATTTTGATGAAAAAGTAAACAGCCCGGTGGATATGGTTCGTGTGGCAGCCTACATTCATCAGATGCCCGAAGCCATTGACATGATTGAAGATGCACATAAAAAAGGATATGAAACTACCTGCAACATTATGGCAATTTCCCAGACACAGGAGTCAGACCTTAGGGTAGCGCTGGATATGCTGGGCAAAACTCCGGTGGATACCATTTACATTGTAGACAGCTTCGGTTCCATTTATCCCGAAGAAATGAAGCGTATTGTGGATATTTACATGGAGGCAGCTACCAAATACGGCAAACAGCTTGGCGTTCATGCGCATAATAACCAGCAGCTTGCATTTGCCAATACCATTGAAGCCTGTGGTGATGGCGTAAACTGGCTGGATGCCACCTACAAGGGAATGGGACGCGGCGCCGGCAACTGTGCCATGGAACTGCTGCTCGGTTTTTTGAAAAATCCCAAGTACAATACCTATCCGGTATTCCGTTTTATTTCCGATTACATGGTTAAGCTGGAAGAAGACGGCGTTGTCTGGGGCTATGATTTACAGTACCTGATGACCGGTCAGTTAAACCAGCATCCCAGAACTGCAATTCAGTTTACCAAGAATAAAAGAAAAGATTACGCAGAATTTTACAAAGAACTGATTGTGTAAGGATTTGAACCGGAGAGGAAAGCTCTCCGGTTTTTATTTTGCCCGGTCATTTCTTACTCTTTTTCCGGTAGATAATTCCCTGCGGAAATGGTATAATCGAGGCAAATTAGGAAGGTATAAAGGCAGAAGAAAAATGACAGATACGATGACGGACACGATAAAAGAAGACCAGCGCATATGTATGCAGGAAACAGCAAGCCGAGGAGCACAAATGCAAGGAACAGCGCAAATACAGATAACAGCAAAGCAGGAACAGAGCGCACCGAATTACAAGATTACGATGTATGCCTGCTTTATCGGCTACATTGTGCAGGCAATCGTGAATAATTTTGTGCCGCTGCTATTTGTGACCTTTCAGACGGATTTTAAGATTCCGTTGTCACAGATTACCATGTTAATTACCGTGAACTTTATGATACAGCTGCTGATTGATTTGTTGTCGGCGGGATTTATTGATAAAATCGGGTACCGGGCATCGGCTATTCTGGCGCATGTCTGCACCATATTGGGATTTGTGCTGCTGACCGTATTGCCGGGAGTTCTGCCCAATGCTTTTGCGGGAATACTGATTGCCGTAGTGATTTATGCTGTCGGCGGTGGGCTTTTGGAGGTGCTGGTAAGCCCTATTATAGAGGCATGCCCCACGGACAATAAGGAAAAAGCCATGAGTCTGTTACATTCCTTTTACTGTTGGGGACATGTGGGCGTGGTACTTTTGTCCACGTTATTCTTTGCGGTATTCGGTATTGCAAAATGGCGGATACTGGCGCTTCTGTGGATGATAATTCCCGCCTTTAACATTCTTCTGTTCAGCAGGGCGCCGATTAACTCCTTGCAGGAAGAAGGGGAAGTAGGTTTAAGCCTGAAAGAACTTTTGGGGCAGAAACTGTTCTGGTTGTTTATGCTTATGATGTTGTGCGCCGGTGCTTCGGAGCAGGCGGTGAGCCAGTGGGCATCCACGTTTGCGGAAAAAGGACTGGGTATCAGCAAAACCATGGGAGACCTGGCGGGACCGATGGCATTTGCCGTGCTCATGGGTACGTCCCGGCTGCTTTACGGAAAATACGGGGATAAGTGGGATTTGAACCGGTTTATGCAGTACAGCGTGCTGCTTTGCATGGCATCTTATCTTTGCATTGTGCTGGTGCCGGTTCCGGTGATAGGCTTGTTTGGCTGCGCTGTCTGCGGATTTTCCGTGGGTATTTTATGGCCGGGTACTTTCAGCAAAGCTTCGGCATCGATTAAAAACGGCGGAACGGCAATGTTTGCCATGCTGGCGCTGGCGGGCGACCTGGGATGCTCCGGCGGACCGACTCTGGTTGGATTGGTTTCCAGCCGTTTCGGGGATAATTTAAAAATGGGAATTCTGGCAGCCATTCTGTTTCCGGTATTGATGTTAACCGGACTGAGGCTGTTAAAGAAAAAATAGAACGGACTGGGTGACATATGAAAGAAAACTTAAACTGGGCAGTTTTAGGAACCGGTGTGATTGCCAATGAAATGGCACAGGCATTGCAGAAAATGGGGAAAAATCTGTATGCGGTAGGCAACAGAACCCATGAGAAGGCAGTGGCATTCGGGAAAAAATATCAGGTAAAGAAAGTATATGACAGTATAGATGATATGTTTTTTGACGAGGATGTGGACATTATCTATATTGCCAGTCCGCATAACACCCATTATGCATTTATTAAGAAAGCATTGGTGCATGGAAAACATGTTCTGGTGGAAAAATCCATTACGTTAAACAGCAGGGAACTGGACGAACTGCGTGATTTGGCAGAAGAAAAAAATCTGATTTTGGCGGAAGCCATGACCATCTGGCACATGCCGTTATACAAAGAACTCTGGAAAATCGTGAAGAGCGGCGAACTCGGCAGGGTGCAGATGATTACCATGAATTTCGGCAGCTTTAAGGAATATAACATGAAAAACCGCTTCTTTGACCCAAATCAGGCGGGCGGCGCCATGCTGGATATCGGTGTCTATGCACTGTCTGTTGTGAGAAGCTTTATGGAAGAGGCACCGCAATTTATTGTGAGCCAGTGGAGAGAAGCCCCCACCGGTGTGGACGAGCAGGCTGCCATGCTTTTGCAGAATACCAAGGGGCAGATGGCAACGGTGGCGCTTTCCATGCATTCCAAGCAGCCGAAGCGGGCTATGATTAGCTGTGAAAAAGGCTATATTGAAATTATGGAATATCCGAGAGCGGACAAGGCTGTGATTGTGGATGCGGAAACCGGCAGCAGACGGGAAGTTGCTGCGGGGGAAACGGAAAATGCCCTTTATTATGAAATGACCGATATGGAACAGGCTGTCCGGGAAGGCAATGCAGCAGCGATGCAGTGCGATTTTTCCCGGGATGTTATGGCGATGATGACCAAGGTGCGCAAGGACTGGGGCATGCGGTATCCCGGTGAAGAGTGGTAGTGTAAAAACAGCTGCAAAAAGGATGTGAAAATATATGGTAAAGATTGATTTGATTACCGGTTTTTTAGGCTCCGGTAAGACAACTTTCATAAGAAAATATGCAAAATATCTGATTGACCAGGGGCTGCATATCGGCATTCTGGAAAATGATTTCGGCGCCATCAATGTGGATATGATGCTTTTGCAGGACCTTTTGGGGGATAACTGCGAGCTGGAAATGGTTTCCGGTGGATGCGACCGGGATTGTCACAGGAGACGATTCAAAACCAAGCTGATTGCCATGGGAATGTGCGGATACGACAGAGTGATTGTGGAGCCGTCCGGCATTTACGATGTGGATGAATTTTTTGATGCATTATACGAAGAACCTCTTGACCAATGGTACGAAATCGGCAATGTAATTGCCATTGTGGACGCAAAATTGCAGGAAAACCTGTCAAAAGAGGCGGAATATCTGCTGGCAAGTGAAGCGGCGGATGCCGGACGCATTATTTTAAGCCGTGCGGACGAAGCCACACCGGAGGAAATGGACAGAACGGTGGAACGCTTAAACAAGGCGCTGGAGCAGGTGAAATGTAAAAGAAGACTGGATAAAGAAGTAATCCGAAAAGGCATTACGGATTTGCAGGAACAGGATTTACAGGAACTGGCATCCTGCGGTTATGTATCGGAAAGCTATATCAAAATGGATTTGGGCGATTTCAAGGGCTTTGACTCATTGTTTTTCATGAACGTAGAAATTACGGAAGAGGAGCTTAAAAAAGCAGTCTCGGCTATGATGAAAGACGAAGCATGCGGTCAGATTTTCCGGGTAAAAGGGTTTATACAGAAACCCACGGGAGAATGGATGCAGTTAAATGCCACCCACGATGCCATTTCGTTAAAACCCATTGAGGCGGGGCAAAAAGTGCTCATTGTCATAGGAGAAAATCTGTGCGAAGAGGCTATCCGGAAATTCCTTACCGGACGATTGTAGGAAAGTAATGAATGAAAAGATAATGAATGGAAAGGCGAACGGATAAAAGCCTTTCATGTGGAAAAGAAGAGCAGGAAAGAGGAGAACAGTATGGGGGATTTACGATTGCCGCGCCTGTTGGGAGATTATGCGGTTTTACAACGTGGAAAAAACATACATATCTGGGGCTGGGATTTACCGGGAAGAACGGTAAGTATCCGTCTTGCGGAAGAAGAGACGGATGAGAAAGCACAAGCATGGCATGTAAGGGCGGATGAAACGGGAAGCTTCTCGGCTTTCCTCCCGGCAAAAGAGGCGGGCGGTCCTTATACACTAAGAGTTGAGGATGAAGCCGGAGAGCGGCTCGAAAGAAATCACCTTCTCATCGGAGATGTGTGGTATTGCAGCGGGCAGTCCAACATGGAACTGCCTATGAGCTGGGTGGCGCCTTATTATGAGGAAGAAATAAAAAACTGTGAAAATCCTCATATCCGGTCGTTTAAGATCGCGGAGCATGCAGACTTTCACGTACCGCTTTCGGAGCCCTTATCCGGAAAATGGAAACCGGCAAATCCAAAGAATGTTCTCGATTTTTCCGCCTGTACCTATTTCTTTGCGAAAAAAAGATGGGAACAGACCGGTGTGCCGGTAGGCATTTTAAATGTGAGCCTGGGCGGAGCCAAAATAGAGGCTTTTATGAGCCGGGAAATGTTAGAGGGGTATGAAGACTGTCTGGCGGAAGCGGAACGCTATGCGCAGGACGACTGGCGGAAAGAGCAGGAAGAAAAGAATGAGCAGAGCACGGCGGAATGGTACGGCAGGCTGCAGAAAGAAGATGCCGGCATAAAGGGTGCATGGATGCAGGAAGATGTCTGGGATACGAACAAAGAAAGCATATGGAAGGAAGAAGCCCGGATAGACGTTCCCTTCTTTTTCAGGAACACCGGCTACCGGGGACTCTGCGGCAGTGTCTGGCTGGCGAGGCATTTTACGGTGACAAAGGAAACGGCGGCACAGGACAGTGTGCTCTGCCTGGGAACCATGGTGGATGCGGATGAAGTTTATGTAAACGGTAGTCTTGTAGGCTGTACGGCTTACCAGTACCCGGAGCGGCGGTATCCGTTGAAAGCGGGAACCTTGCATGCGGGAGAAAACTTTTTAGTCATCCGCCTGATATCGGAGCAGGGAGAGGGCAGAATTACGCCCGGAAAACCCTTCTGCCTTAAAACAGAGAGTGGAGAGATACCGTTAGCGGGGGCTTTTCAGGCAAGAGTGGGAGCCGTATGTGAAAAACGTCCGCCGGTAGATTTCATTAACTGGCGCAGCACGGGGCTGTACAATGGCATGGCGGCGCCCTGTGAGGCTTTTCCGATTGCCGGATTTTTGTGGTATCAGGGAGAAGCCAATGCCCATATGCCGGGAGTGCTTACCTATGCGGACAAATTAAAACGGTTAATCGAGAGCTACCGGAAAGCATGGAAGGACGACGGACTGCCGTTTCTTTATGTGCAGCTTCCTAATTTTGAAATAGAAACGTATTACGGAAATGAAGAGGAAAGGGACAGCGACTGGGGTGCCATGCGGCTTGAGCAGGAAAAGGTTTTGGCACTGCCCGGTACCGGAATGGTACGGACGATAGGACTGGGAGAGGACAATGATTTGCATCCCCACAATAAAAAGGATGTGGGCGAACTGCTGGCTGACCTTGCAGAGAAAATGACAGGCAATCCACAGGCTGACCTTGCAGAGAAAATGACAGGCAATCCGTAGGCAGACCCGCCGGAGAAGTGACCGGCGGATTACTGTCCTAACTTCCGATACTCGGAGGGCGTGCATCCTTTCTTGTCTTTGAAAATCCGGTTGAAGGAGGAAATGCTGCCGAAGCCGGACTGCAGGGCGGCATCCGTTATGGAGATGCCCGGCTGGATGAGAAGCTGCTCCGCTAAGGTGATACGCTTCTGGGTCAGATAATCATAGGCGGACATTCCGGCAAACTGCTTAAAAAGACGGGAAAAGTGAAAACGGGAAAAGCCGGACAAAGAGGCTAAGTCGTCCAGCGTCAGATTTTCGGTACAGTGTTCCGTGATATAGTTGCAGACTTCCATAAATTTTTCCACGTATTCATGCTGCTTGTGCACGGTGATACCGGGAAAGCGATTTTCTTCCGTAAAGCTGGTGCGGCCGAGCAGGGCAAAGAACTGAATAATAAGTGAGTAAATATAAGCTTCCGTAAAAGGAGGCTTTTTTTCGTATTCATCGGTTACTTCGTTTAAGATATGACGCAGTTTTTCATTAAGCTGCGGGTAGGCGGAAACGGAAATGAGTGCGTAGGGGTGCAGGGAATGCAGCAGGGTATCCATGCCCTGTACATTGCACAGAAGACCATAGTCGAATAACAGAATTAACCGTTCTCCGGAAGACGGAGCCATCAGTTTATGCAGTACGCCAGCCGGTACGATGAAAATATCCCCCTCCTGCAGCACATGGGGAGTCTTGTCTATTTCTACCGTATAGGTATTGGTGTAGGGCATAATGATTTCCAGCGCCGTATGCCAGTGCAGAGGATAGTCTTCGGTTTCCACATTGTGGTACAGCTTTAAGCCCCGGTAGGAATCATAATCCACGGTTTCTCTTACACCATTCAAAATCTGAATCATATCGGTGTCCTCCTTCTTCAAACTCAGTTTCTCACATCTTGCGCTGGTTGTCCACGTATATTTTACAGAAACGTGCCATATTGTGGGAATTGCATGAGAAAAATGTGAAATACAATAAAATACTTCAATCGAAATTAGCAATATCTGATAAGCAATGAGCAAGAAACGAAAGGCAGCAGAGGACGCGTATGTTTACAATTTTCTTATAGGACGAAAGTTTCCCTGCGGGGTAAAAGCTCCTTACAGGACGAAACTTCTTTACAACAAAGGCTTTTTTAACGAAAAAGAAAGGACAGGTACCGGTTATGGATTTAACGGAAAATAAAGAAAAGATAAAAGAATTTCAGGAAAGGGCAAAAGCGCTTGTGGCGCAGATGACATTGGAAGAAAAAGTGTCCCAGATGGTGCACGGGGCAGCAGCCATCGACCGGCTGGGCATCAAGGCATACAACTGGTGGAATGAAGCGCTTCACGGCGTGGCAAGGGCAGGCACCGCAACCGTATTTCCCCAGGCAATCGGCCTGGCGGCTACCTTTGACGAAGACCTGGCGGAAGAGGTGGCGGATGCGGTTTCCACGGAAGGACGCGCCAAGTTCAATATGCAGCAGAAATTCGGGGACACGGACATTTACAAAGGGCTTACCTTCTGGTCACCCAATGTGAATATTTTCCGTGACCCACGCTGGGGAAGGGGACATGAAACCTTCGGGGAAGACCCGTATCTGACTTCCCGTATGGGTGTCCGTTTCGTAAAAGGTATTCAGGGACATGATGAAAATTATCTGAAGGCAGCAGCCTGCGCCAAGCATTTTGCCGTGCACAGCGGGCCGGAGTCCCTGCGGCATGAATTCAATGCGGAGGTATCCAGACAGGATTTGTATGAAACATATCTTCCGGCGTTTAAGGCATGCGTACAGGAGGGAAAAGTGGAAGCGGTCATGGGAGCTTATAACCGGACCAACGGAGAGCCGTGCTGCGGAAGCAAAACCCTGCTTACGGATATTCTCCGCAAAAAATGGGAATTTGAAGGCCATGTGGTTTCCGACTGCTGGGCTATCCGGGATTTCCACGAGGGACACAAAGTAACGGAGGGACCGCTTGAGTCCGTTGCCATGGCGGTTAACAACGGCTGCGACTTAAACTGTGGGGATTTGTTTGTATATGTAAAAGAGGCGGTGGAAAAGGGAATGATACCGGAAGGCAGGGTGGATGAGGCGCTGATGCATTTATTTACCACCCGCATGAAATTAGGAATGTTTGACGGTAAGGGAGAAACACCCTTTGACAGCATACCGTATACGGCAGTGGACAGCGGGGAAATGCGGGCGTTAAACCGTAAGGTTTCCGCTAAATCCATAGTTCTCTTAAAGAATGAAAATCATCTGCTGCCGCTTAACCGGACAAAGATAAAAACCATCGGGGTCATCGGACCCAATGCCAACAACCGCAGGGCGCTGGTGGGAAATTACGAAGGAACGGCTTCCCGCTATGTGACGGTTCTGGAAGGCATTCAGGAATATCTCGGTGAGGAGGTCAGAGTACTCTATTCGGAGGGCTGCCATCTGCACCTTGGCTGCGTCAGTCCGTTAAGTAAGGGACAGGACAGAAATGCTGAGGTGGAAGCTGTATGCGAAGCCAGCGATGTGGTGGTGCTTTGCTTAGGTCTGGATGCGGGACTGGAAGGAGAGGAAGGCGATACCGGCAACCAGTATGCCAGCGGTGACAAACCGGATTTGAATTTGCCCGGCAGGCAGCAGGAAATTTTAGAGCTTGCCTGCAAGAGCGGAAAGCCGGTGGTTTTAATTCTACTTTCCGGCAGCGCACTTGCGGTCAACTGGGCGGAGGAACATGTGCCCGCCATTATACAGGGCTGGTATCCCGGTGCGGAAGGCGGAAGAATTCTGGCGGAAACACTGTTCGGAGACGTCAATCCCGAAGGTCATCTGCCGGTTACCTTTTATAAGGGAACGGAGGAGCTCCCGGCATTTACGGATTATGCCATGGCGGGCAGAACCTACCGGTACATGAAACAGGACGCCCTGTACCCGTTCGGCTACGGACTTTCCTATACTTCTTATTCGTATAGCGGACTGAAAGCACAGGAAAGCTTAGTGACGGATGAGGGGGTAAATCTGGCGGTAACGGTAAAGAATACCGGAAAGAGAACCGGTACGGAAACGGTGCAGGTTTATGTAAAGATTGAAAAAGAAGGCACGCCCAATGCCCAGCTGAAGGCAATAAGGAAGGTTACGTTAAGACCGGGGGAAGAAAAAGAAGTGAGCATTCACCTGAAAAAGGATGCCTTCGGACTCTGCGACAAAGAGGGCAGTTTCCGTACCTGTAAAGGGGAAGCGAAAGTGTATGTGGGCGGTCAGGCGCCGGACCGCAGGAGTGAAGAGCTTACAGGAGTAAAGGTACAGTCGGTGACGCTTCTTACGGAAGATGAACTGTTATGGGAAAATTAGGGAATGTCTTAGAAAATAAAATCAATGATTACAGTATCCGGAAAAAGCTTGTGCTTTTCTATGTCTGCTGTGTGCTTCTGCCGCTTTTTATCACGGACGGAGTCCTGTTTTCCATTCTGTACAGAGGGGAAATAAAGGAGCGGCGTTATGAAATGGAGAGTATGGCGGAGGCTGCCAAAACCGATTTTACCTATGCGGTATCCGAGGCGGCAAAGCTTGCCAATTCCGTTTACATCAACCGCTCCGTCTATGAGTTCTTAGAAACGGAATATCCGGACGGCTTAAGCTTTTATGAGGCAAGCAGGGAAGTGGAAAAGCGCAACTTTTACGAGGCAGGAATAGGCTACGGCAGTGTCAGCGTGGTTATGTGCGCCGACAACGAAACCATTGTGAACGGCTCCCATTTTTACCGGCTTTCCTCCGTACAGGATGAGGACTGGTGCCGCAAGCTCCTTGACAGCGATAAGGATGTGGTGATGGCGTACTATTACATGGGAGACAAATGGTCATCGGTGGCAACAAAGAGAAGGATTTCCCTGGTAAGAAGGCTGAACTATTACCGGGAAATGGAAAAGACAAAATTTATCCGCATTGATTTAGACTACATAACCATGGGAAAAAGACTGCAGGAGCTTAAGTTTCAGGCGCCGGTGTATGTCTGCGTGGGCGACCGGATTTTGTTTTCCAATACCGCCTATGTAAACAATAAAGAAGATTTTTCCTACCTGACGGGTGCGGAGCATGTGGGCTATGAAAAGCAGTTTGAACTGTACGGGGAAAATTACCGTATTCTGGTCATGGAGACCAAAAGCGAGCTGCTTTCCATGATACGGGAGCATGCGGCAACCATTCTGTTTATGCTGGCGCTGAACATCCTGCTTCCGGGATTTATGGCATACGTGTTCCACAAATCCATAGTTTCCCGTCTGATGGTGTTAAGCAGGGCATTTGATGAGGTGGAACTGCAGACCCTGCGGGAAATTCCGGACGTCCGGGGAAAGGACGAAATCGGCAGCCTGATGCAGAACTATAACCGGATGGTGGCAAGACTGCGGGAGCTGATTAAAACCGTTTACACGGACCGCATGGAAAAACAGAAGGTGGACCTTGCCAGACAGAAAGCAGAGCTTTTGGCATTGCACAGCCAGATAAATCCCCATTTCCTCTACAATGTGCTGGAAAGCATACGGATGCACAGCATTATGAAGGGGGAAGAGGAAACCGCCTGCATGATTGAACGGCTGGCGCTTTTAGAGAGGCAGAACGCGGAATGGACGAGGGATATGATAAGCATCAAAGAGGAGCTTTCTTTTGTGGAGGCTTACTTACAGCTTCAGCAGTACCGTTTTGGGGAACGGCTGCACTATGAGCTGGATGTGGAGAAAGAATGCGGAGAGTATCTCATTCCCAGGCTGACGCTGGCTACGTTTACGGAAAATGCCTGTGTGCACGGTGTGGAGAAAAAGACCGTGACCTGCTACGTCTATCTTCGTGTATATGCACAGAACGGTTTTGTCTGCATGGAGGTGGAGGATACCGGAGCCGGCATGGAAGAAGAGGAAGTCGAGAGACTCCGGGAGAAAATAAATATATCGGATGTGGATGAAATGTGCCGGAGCGACCATGTGGGCATTTCCAATGCCTGTCTCAGACTGAAAATGGTTACCGGAAACAGGGCGCAGTTTGAATTAGAAAGCGAGAAGGGAGCCGGAACGCTGATGACAATCCGTATTCCGGCGGATGTATTGGAAAAGAAGGATATTTTTGTATGAAAGGGCAGGGTGAATAACAATGTGTCTGAAGGTTATGCTTGTGGATGATGAGCCGTTTATTCTGAAAGGTCTTACCATGCTGATTGATTGGGGAAAAGAAGACTGCGAGATTGTCAAAACGGCGACAAACGGTCAGGAAGCCTATGAATTTCTGAAGGAAAATCCGGGTGAGGGAGTGGACCTCATTCTTACGGATGTGGAGATGCCGGTGATGAACGGTCTTACTTTGCTCGAACGGGTAAAGAAGGAAAAGCTTTCCGATGCCTGCTTTGCCATTTTAAGCGGATATAATGAATTTGCTTATGCGCAGAAGGCGATTGCCTGTTCCTGCATGGAATATATCTTAAAGCCCGTATCCAGAGAGTCGCTACTTTCCCTTATTAAAAAAGTGGGAGGAAAAAGGGAAAGCATACGGAAAAGCAATGCCGGTATTTTACGTCCCATGCGGCAGGCACAGGCTGTACAGCCGCTTTTTGCGGAGGTGAAAGACGGCACCGGCATAAAAGGACGGAATGTACTCTGCAAGCAGAGTCTGGACAGACTGTTGGGGGCGGTGGAACAGAACCGTGTTTCTGAAATTTACAAAAGCGTGGAGGAACTGTTTGCGGAAATGAAGGCTTCCGGTTTTTCCGAGGACCTGATTAATATGAACATCAATTATCTGCTGTTCCAGATGATACATTTAGCGGTGGAACAGGACGAATCGGTGGACCAGGAAGAGGTTCTTCTCTATATTTTAAGGAACGTGTCGGAGGAAGGACTGGAAAAGGGAAGCACCATGCATCTGAAGCGTTTTGCCTGCGAATATGCGGAGTATCTGGTGCAGCTTAGGGGAAATGTTTCCAAAGGCGTGCTCTTGTCCGTGGAAAAGGAAGTCCGGGAGCATTATGCCGAAAACCTGACCCTGAAGGATTTAAGCCGGACGTATTTTGTAAACAGTTCCTATTTAGGACAGATATTCCGGAAGAAATACGGACAGTCGTTTAAGGATTATCTGAATGCCTACCGTATCGGACAAGCCGCCGTCCAACTGGTGCGTACGGACAAAAAGATAAGCACGGTGGCGGAAGATGTGGGGTATCATGATACGGATTATTTTATCCGTAAGTTCATAGAAATCAACGGCTGCACACCGGCAAAATACCGCAAAAATGCAAGGCAGATACCGGCGGATTTTGTGGAAAAAGAAGGCGCTGTTCTGTAGTTTATCCTGTTTATTGCCATAGTTTATCGGGAGATTTTTGACAGTTCTGTATTTATAATAGAATTATCAAAAACAAGGGAGGGTTACCATGAAAGGAAAAAAACTGACAGCACTATTACTCGGAACCTGTATGACGGCTACACTGTTTGCCGGATGCGGTAACGAAACAAACGAAGCAGGAAACAATGCGGCAGGAAGTACGACACCGGGAACGGAAAACACTGCCGTGGATGCCGGCGCGGGCGTGGGGGCGCTTCGCGATACGGAGTATTCCGAAGATGAAATCATCAATTTCACCATGTTTACCGCCATGCCGGATGCGGAAATCAATGACGGAAACGACATCCAGGAAATCATTGCAAAGAAGACCGGTGTCCGGGTGAAGGAAACCTGGCTGACGGGACAGACCGATGCCGAGGCCATCGGTACCATTATTGCAGGCGGAGAATATCCCGATTTTATCAACGGCGGCGACTCCATGAAGCCTCTGTACGATGCGGGAGCACTGGTTGCCTGGGATGACTATATCGACAAATACCCCAATATCAAGGAAATGTATTCGGATGCGGAGTGGGAATCCTTCCGCCAGGATGACGGTCATATTTACTGGGCGAACGTATTCCAGAATAAATATGGGGAAGACAAGACCACCACTCACAACGATGAAGCCTTCTGGATTCAGGTAAGAGTCTTAGAATGGGCGGGCTATCCCGAAATTGAAACGCTGGATGATTACTTCAATGTGATTGAAAGCTATATGGAAGCCAATCCGACCATGGATGACGGCACAGCCAATATCCCGTACACCATTCTCTGCGAAGACTGGAGATACTTCTGCATTGAGAATGCGGGACAGTTCTTAGACGGTTATCCCAATGACGGTTCCGTTATCGTGGATACCGAAAATATGAAGGTAGTGGACTACAACACCACCGAAACCACAAAGAGATATTTTGAAAAATTAAACGAAGAATATAAGAAGGGCATGATTGACCCGGAATTTGCAACCCAGACCTATGACGAATATATTGCAAAGCTTTCCACCGGCGCTGTCTTAGGCATGTGCGACCAGTGGTGGGATTTCGCTTACAATGTAAACGATGTATTCAAACAGCAGGGACTTGACTTAAAGGGCTGCAATTACGTTCCTCTGGGACTTACCATTGACAAGGGAATGGATCAGATGTGGCATACCTACGGAGATACCTTAAATGCTTCCAACGGTATAGCCATTACCACAAGCTGTAAAGACGTGGATGCCGCTTTCCGTTTTATGAATTCCTGTCTGGACCAGGAAATCCACGATCTGCGTTTCTGGGGTGTGAAAGGTGTTGACTATGAGGTGGATGAAAACGGTCTGTACTACAGAACCGAAGAGCAGAGATTAAATGCGTCGGATACGGCTTATCAGGCATCCCATTTATGCACGTATTCCTATTTCCCACAGTGGCTTGGTACCAGCAAGGACGGTAAAAATGCCATGCAGCCGACAGAACAGCCTTCCGAATTCCAGAATGACATGGCAGAGCCTCTTGTAAAATGCTTTAAGGCATACGGTGCCGACAACTATGTGGATATGGTCGGTTCCGTAGTGAAGGAAACCGGTCCCTGGTTCCCCATGTACTCCTATTCCAACACCCTGACAACCGAAACTCCCGGCGGTGTGGCATGGACAAAGATGGGAGAAGTAAAACACGAATGGCTGCCCAAGGTCGTTATGGCATCCGATTTTACTTCCACCTGGGATAATTATATGAACATATACAATGCAACCAATCCGCAGGATTTCTTAGCCGAGATGCAGACAGAATTAGAGAGACGCGCTGCCATGGGACAGTAAGACAGTGCAGAACACAAAAGGGTAAACATGAGTGGGCAGCTATGTGCCGGATGGCCACATGGCTGCCCAAACTTTAAAGAAAAATAGTAGGAGGTTTTGTTATGGCAGAGGAGAAAAAGAAAAAAGCTCCCGGTCCCAAAATAACCTGGAAGGAAATCAAACGGCAGAAATTTTTGTTAATCTGCTCGGCATTTTTTGTTATCTACGGTTTTGTTTTTTACTATCTGCCTCTGGGCGGCTGGATTATGGCATTCCAGAATTACAAGCCCAAGGACGGCTTTTTCCATTCCAAATTTGTAGGACTCGATAAATTTAAATTTTTGTTCCATGATGCAACATTCTTAAAGGTATTGCGGAATACGCTGGGCATGGGCATCTTAAATCTCGTTACCACCTTTGTTATGGCAATTGTCTTTGCCATTCTGTTAAATGAAGTGAAAAATAAGGCAGCAAAAAAAAGCATTCAGACGATTTCTTACCTGCCGCACTTCCTGTCATGGATTATTGTAACCGGCATCCTGCACGACGCTCTTTCCGGAACCGGTATCATCAATGAAATTCTGATGGCATTGAAAATTGTGGACACTCCGGTGAACTTTTTTGCTAAGCCCGGTTATTTCTGGCCCATTGTGGCATTTGCCAATGTGTGGAAGGAAACCGGCTGGAATGCCATCATATACCTTGCGGCAATTACTTCCATTGACCCTTGTCTGTACGAAGCGGCTTCCATCGACGGCGCAGGCAGATGGGCAAAGATTAAATATATAACCCTGCCCGGAATAAGACCGACCATTATGATTCTGCTTCTGATGAATGTGGGAAATATCTTAAACGTAGGTTTTGAGGTACAGTATCTTTTGGGGAACGGCCTGATTAAGAGTGTTTCCGATACCATTGACATCTACGTGCTCACCTGGGGTATCAGCCAGAACGATTACTCCCTTGGTACGGCAGCCGGCATCTTCAAGAGCGCAGTCAGCATTATCTTAATCCTGATAGCGAACGAAGCGGCCAAGAGAATGGGAGAAGAGAGACTGTTCTAAAAGTCCTGTTTTAAGAAGAAAGCCGGTCTCCGGCAGATTGAGAGGCAAAAAATGAGAAAGAAAAAATCCGCGGCAGATATTATTTTTGTGACCTGCAACGCTTTATTTATGCTGGCATTTGTCATTGTGACGCTGTATCCTGTCTTAAATACCCTGGCGCTTTCCTTTAACGATGGCATTGATGCGGTGCGAGGCGGTATCCATCTGATACCCCGGAAGTTCACCCTGCAGAATTATAAGACCGTTTTCAGCAAACAGAATATGATGACCGGTGCTGTAGTTACGGTGCTGAGAACCATTTTGGGAACCGGTATTTCCCTTGCCAGCAATGCCCTGCTTGCTTTTATTGTAAGCCGTAAGAACTTTTTGTTCCGTTCCCAGCTGTCTTTGTTCTGGGTTATCACCATGTATGTAAACGGCGGTATGATTCCGGTGTTCTTACTGTATAAAAACCTGCACCTGACCGGAACCTTCTGGGTATACGTGGTTCCCGGCGCGGTCAGCGCCTTCAACATGCTGGTGCTTCGTACCTACATGCAGGGACTGCCGGATTCCTTAGAGGAGTCGGCACAGCTTGACGGAGCAGGATATTTTACCATTTTTATAAAAATCATTTCACCGTTATGCAAACCGGTATATGCGACCGTTGCCCTGTTTGTGGCAGTGTACCAGTGGAACTCCTGGTTTGACGCTATGTTGTACAACCGTATGAAATCCCAGTATACCACGCTGCAGTACGAACTGATGAAGCTCTTAAATTCCGTTATGCAGCAGAGCGGCAGTGCGGACGGTGCCAAAAATGTGGCAGGCGCCAGTGCGGTAACGCCGGTAACGGTGCGGGCGGCGGCAACTATTATTACCATGCTGCCCATTGTATGCCTGTATCCGTTTTTGCAGCGGTACTTTGTTGCAGGGCTTACCATCGGCGGTGTAAAAGAATAATTTAAAAGGAATCCGGTATATGATACAATAGATGCAGCTACGGAAAGGATACTATCAGCAAGGCATTCGGCTTTTTTATTGCGATTGTCATGATGGAGAGAAAGAGACGCACCTTTATTCCCGACGGCTTCACATAGGCTGTCGGACAAAGAATGAATATTTTCTTACAGTTAGCATATGCTTTTTGTTGACAAGTCTTTGCCTGTCTGCTAATCTAAAAAAAGTCCTTAAGGGAGTAATCGGCATTTTGGATGCGGTAAGCCAACATTCTGGTGACTGAATTTCAGTGTAAATCCTGGTTTACCTTAATTGATGAGACTTAAGTACGGCACAGGCTGTACTTGTCTTTTTATGTATGTATGCAAGCAGGTACGGTATGGTATGGTATCTGCTTTTTTATTGCTTTATAGATTTTTTTATAAGGCGATAAAGCAGGAGAGAATGAGAATGAAAACGAAAACGCGAAAGGCAGGATGAAAACATGGGAATTTGGGAACTATTTGTACTGGCGGTAGGTTTATCGATGGATGCATTTGCCGTATCTATCTGTAAGGGCTTATCATTGGGAAAGATTAAGTGGAAGCATATGTGCATTGCGGGTCTCTGGTTCGGCGGCTTTCAGGCGCTGATGCCTCTGACTGGATATTTTCTGGGAAGCCTGTTTGCCGACATCTTTACAAAGTACGCACACTGGATTGCGTTTGTGCTTCTGGTATTTATCGGCGGAAGCATGATTAAGGAAGCATTCGGTAAGGAAGAAGTCAATGCGTCCATGAGCTTTCAGAGCATGCTACTCTTAGCGGTTGCCACCTCTATAGATGCACTGGCGGTCGGTGTCAGCTTTGCGTTCCTGCAGGTAAAAATCGTACCCGCCGTTTCTTTTATCGGTGTCATTACCTTCCTGTTTTCTGCCGTAGGCGTAAAAATCGGCAGTATTTTCGGAGATAAGTACCGCACCAAAGCAGAAATCTGCGGCGGCGTGATTTTGATTTTAATCGGTTTGAAAACCTTATTGGACGGCATAGGAATTTTAGGATAAGTTTATAGTTTCTTAATTGACTAAAAGCAGCAGGAAAAATACAATAAAGTGTATTATGTGAAAAATGTGGAAAGGCATGGTTTGGTATGGGCAAGATTGCAAAGTATCTGGCGGAAGCATGGCCGGCTACCCTGATTGTATTCCTGCTGCTGGTGGTTCAGGCGTTCTGCGACCTGAGACTGCCGCAGTACACATCGGACATCGTGGATGTGGGCATCGGACAGGGCGGTATCGAGTATGCGGCGCCGGAAAAATTAAGAGAAGAAACTTATGAAGATTTAAGCCTGTTCATGACAGCGGAAGAAAGAAATACGGTTGCGGGAGCTTACAGGCAGGAAGAAGACGGTACGTATGAGCTTGTAAGCAGGGACAAAGAAACCTGCGAAAAGATAGATGAGGCCATGAAACTTCCCATGGTCTTTCTTTCTATGTTAAACAGCGGGCAGTCGCTTGACCGGATGGGCGACCAGAGCGACACCATTGTAAAAGGACAGGCGGTGCAGTTCATAAAGAACGAATACGAGGCAATGGGCGTGGATGCCGGCAAGGTGCAGACGGATTTCCTGTGGAAGACCGGCTTTAAGATGCTGGCGCTCTCTGCGCTGATGCTTTTGGCAGCCGTTCTCACCGGTTATTTTGCTTCCGTAACGGCGGCGAAAATCGGTAAGAATTTAAGAGAGAAAATGTTTGCCAGGGTAATTTCCTTCTCCAGTGAAGAGATGGATAAATTTTCCACCGCATCCCTGATTACCCGCTGCACCAACGATATCCAGCAGGTGCAGATGGTAATTGTAATCTTACTGCGTATGGTTCTGTATGCACCGATTATCGGTGTGGGCGGTGTCATCAAGGTGGTGAACACCGGTACCGGCATGGGCTGGATTATCGGTGTGGCGGTAGGTACCATTTTGGCACTGGTGCTGATACTGCTTCTGGTGGCAATGCCGAAGTTCAAGATTTTACAGAGCCTGGTGGACAATATCAACCTGATTTCCAGAGAGATACTGACCGGCGTGCCGGTTATCCGTGCTTTCAGCAGGGAGCATTACGAGGAAAAACGATTTGACAAAGCCAATAAGGATTTGATGCAGACTCAGTTGTTTACCGGCAGGGTCATGAACTTCATGATGCCGGTGATGATGCTCATTATGAATGCCATTACCATTATGATTGTATGGTTCGGCGGCAAAAATATCGATGCGGGCACCATGCAGGTAGGTTCCATGCTGGCGTTCATTACTTACACCATGCAGATTGTCATGGCGTTCTTAATGCTGACCATGGTTTCCATTATGCTGCCGAGAGCGGGCGTGGCAGCGGACCGAATTGAAGAAGTGTTAAAGACAGAGCCGAAGATTACGGATAAAAAGGACGTAAAGGACGCAGAGCTTACCGAGATAAAAGGCGAGCTTACCTTTGAAAACGTGGCATTCCGTTATCCGGAGGCAAAAGAGGATGCCTTGCATGACATTTCCTTTACGGCAAAACCGGGAGAAACCACAGCCATTATCGGAAGCACCGGCTGCGGCAAATCCACCCTGCTTAATTTAATTCCCCGTTTCTATGATGTGACGGAGGGACGGATTTTACTGGACGGCGTGGACATCCGGGATATTTCCCAGCACAAGCTGCGCAGCGTGTTGGGACTGGTGCCCCAGAAGGCGGTGCTGTTCTCCGGCGATATTGCATCCAATGTAAAGTTTGCCCATGAGGACATTTCCGATGAAAAGATGAAGAAAGCGGCGGAAATCGCACAGGCAACCGAATTTATCGACAGCAAGCCGGAAAAATACGAAAGTCCCATTTCCCAGGGCGGCACCAATGTGTCCGGCGGACAGAAGCAGAGACTTTCCATAGCCAGAGCGGTTGCGGCGGAACCGAAGATTTTCCTGTTTGACGACAGCTTTTCCGCACTGGACTATAAAACGGATGTGACGCTGCGGAAGGCGCTGGCGCAGAATACGGCGGATGCAACCGTGATTATTGTGGCGCAGCGTATCAGCACCATCCTCCATGCCAACCGGATTATCGTGCTGGAAAACGGCACCATAGCCGGTATGGGAACCCATGAAGAGCTGCTCGCAAACTGCCCTGCTTATCAGGAGATTGCGAAATCCCAGCTTTCCGAGAAAGAGTTGCAAGGAGGTGCAGGCGCATGAGTGAACAGCAGAAAAACAGAGGCCCCCGCAGACACGGTCCCATGGGCGGCGGTCCCGGAGGCATGATGCCGGGAGAAAAAGCGAAAGACTTCAAAGGCACCTTTGCCAAGCTCTTAAAATACATGGGCAATTACAAATATGCCGTACTGGTGGTTATGCTTTTTGCCGTGGGCGGTACGGTCTTCAATATTTTAGGACCCAAGGTATTAAGCAAGGCGACCACGGAGCTGTTTAACGGTCTGATGGCAAAGATTGCGGGTACCGGCGGTATTGACTTTGAAAAAATAGGCAGGATACTGCTTCTGTTACTGGGACTCTACGTGTTAAGCGCCCTGCTTTCCTTTGTGCAGGGATACCTGATGACGGGAATTGCCCAGAAATTAAGCTATCGTTTCCGAAAAGAAATTTCCGAGAAAATCAATCGTATGCCCATGGCATATTTTGAGTCCCGTACCGTGGGCGAAATTCTTTCCCGCATCACCAACGACGTGGATACCATGGGACAGAACCTAAGCCAGAGCATTACGACACTGATTACGTCCCTGACCACCATCATCGGTGTTCTGGTGATGATGCTTTCCATCAGTCCCCTGATGACCCTGATTGCACTGGCAATTTTACCCATATCCGGTGGTCTGATTGGTCTGGTTATCAAGTTCTCCCAGAAACACTTCGTGGCGCAGCAGACTTATCTTGGTAAAATCAACGGACAGATAGAGGAGTCCTTCTCCGGTCAGAATATCATCAAGGCATTTAATAAGGAAGAAGATACGCTGAGAGACTTTAAGGAAACCAATGAAGTCCTGTATGCTTCCGCCTGGAAGTCCCAGTTTTTATCCGGACTCATGCAGCCTGTTATGACCTTTGTGGGCAATTTAGGCTATGTGGCGGTTGCCATAAGCGGCAGTATTTTGGCCATTCAGGGCGTGATTGACGTGGGCGAAATCCAGGCGTTCATCCAGTATGTGAAGAACTTTACCCAGCCCATTACCCAGCTCGCCCAGGTATCCAACCTGTTCCAGTCCACGGCGGCTGCGGCAGAAAGAGTCTTTGAATTCTTAGAGGAAGAGGAAGAAGACGTAACGGCGGAAAATCCCGTGAAGCTGTCCCATGTGGACGGCGCGGTTTCCTTTGACCATGTAGGCTTCGGCTATACACCGGACAAAATTGTCATTAAGGATTTCTCCTGTCAGGTGGAGCCCGGACAGACCATTGCCATTGTAGGACCCACCGGCGCCGGCAAGACCACCATGGTAAAACTGCTGATGCGTTTCTACGATGTCAATAAGGGCGCCATTAAGGTGGACGGCCACAATATAAAGGAATTCAACCGCGGCGACCTCAGGGAAAACTTCGGTATGGTATTGCAGGACACCTGGCTGTTCAAGGGTACGATTATGGAAAATATCCGGTACGGCAAGCTGGATGCTACGGATGAGGAGGTCATTGCGGCAGCCAAGGCAGCCCATGCCCACCATTTCATCCAGACACTGCCGGGCGGTTACCTGATGGAACTGAACGAGGATGCCAGCAACGTGTCCCAGGGACAGAAACAGCTCCTTACCATTGCCAGAGCCATTTTAGCGGACAATCCCATTATGATTTTGGACGAAGCCACCAGCTCTGTGGATACCCGTACGGAGGGCAGAATTCAGAAGGCGATGAACAATCTGATGAAGGGAAGAACCAGCTTTGTAATCGCACACAGACTTTCCACCATCAAGGAAGCGGATTTGATTCTGGTAATGAAGGACGGAGATATTGTGGAGCAGGGCACACACGAAGAACTGCTCCGCGAAAACGGCTTCTACGCAACCCTGTACAATTCCCAGTTCGAGGAAGCAACTGCCTGATAAAAATGTTCCTTTTTTGTACATTTTATGTTATAATGAGCCACAGAGAAGCGATAATGTAATGGGGAGGCAGTGCATGGGTGCGGAGCTCGTAAGTACTTTTGACATATATCAGGTTATCAGCCGTGCTATGGGAGCGATGAATGCACGGCTTTTAAATCACGGCGACATTGTCGGTTATATTTTTTACAACATGCTGAAGGTGGAAGGTAAGTACAGCGATACCGAACTGGCGGAATGGGCGTTAATCGGTATGCTGCACGATGTGGGCGCCATCAAGACCAACATGAACAATGCCAGTCTGGCGACCATTGAAACCACCAACGTGTGGGCGCATTCTATTTACGGCTATCTGTTTCTGCGGTATTTGTCCCCAGTAGGGGACAAGGCTGACGTGGTGCTCTATCACCACCTTCCGTACAAACTGCACGGACAGATAAACAGCCATTACATAAGGGAAGCGCAGTATCTGACCATTGCGGACAAGATGGATTTATTTGCCCGTGTGGAAGGGCACAACATGCCACGGGATTATTTTTCCACCCAGGCGGATGTGGACTTTGCCCAGAAGGCGCTGGAGCGCTTTTATATTGCCCGAAAGCGGTTCCATGTACTGGACAAACTGAAAACCGGAGAATACAAACAGGAGATGAGCGCACTGTTTAAGAGCGCCACCTTCAATGAACAGCAGAAAAAAGGCTTTTTGGAAATGCTGGTGTATTCCATTGATTTCCGGAGCCAGCAGACCGTTATCCATACCATGTCCACCAAGGCGTTTTCCCTGGAAATTGGCAAGCACATGAACGTGGGCACCAGGGATCTGGAAATTCTGTATTACGGCTCTCTTTTGCATGACATCGGCAAAATCGTTATTCCACTTTCCATACTGGAAGCGCCGAGACGGCTTACCGATGAGGAAATGCGTATCATGAAAGCCCATGTGGTTATCACCGGCAAGATTTTGGAAGGCATCATGGATGAGCGTATTGTGAATGTGGCATACAGGCATCATGAGAAGCTGGACGGCACCGGTTATCCGCAGAGACTGAAGGCAGAGGATCTGAGCCAGCTTGAAAGAATTGTTGCGGTGGGAGATATTTTAAGCGCCCTTTACAGCAAGAGAAGCTACAAGGACTCCTTCCCACCGGAAAAAATAAAAGGTATTTTAAAAGGCGATGCCGACAACGGCAAGATAAGCAAAGAGATAGTGGATGTGGTGCTGAAAAACTTCGACGGCATCATCAGCCGCTACGAACAGCAGCGTAACTTGACCATGGACCGCTACATGGAAATCACCGCCCAGTACGACAGCATCTACGAGAAATTTAAGGCGTTTGATGCGTAAAAAACAGCCTGAGTTATTCTTTAAAGACTAAAGAATAACTCAGGCGTTTTCTTTTTTGTACCCTTATGCCTGCCAGCGGCCGGAAGCACCGCAGGGAAGCACAAGCCCGGTGCCGCTTACCGGCAGCCCGATTTCCTCTGCCGCTACCTTTCCGCCGAACTGCTTTTTTACGGTAAGGTTTAACATATAGGACAGTACCGCAGGCTGCAGACCGGTGGTGTAGGAGTTAATGAGGAAGAACAGAGGCTTGTCCGACAGAAGCTTGGTCGTCAGCTCCACAAAGGGGAAGATGTTTTCCTCAATTTTCCAGATTTCACCCTTGGGGCCTCTGCCGTAGGATGGCGGGTCCATGATAATGCCGTCGTAATGATTGCCGCGGCGGATTTCCCGTTCCGCAAATTTGGTGCAGTCATCCACCAGCCAGCGGATGGGAGCATCGGCAAGCCCGCTGGCTGCCGCATTTTCCTTCGCCCAGGAAACCATACCCTTGGAGGCATCCACATGGGTGACCTGCGCTCCGGCTTTGGCAGCAGATACGGTAGCGCCGCCGGTGTAGGCAAACAGGTTCAATACCTTTACGGGGCGTCCGGCATGGATGATTAAATCGGAAAACCAGTCCCAGTTGACCGCCTGTTCCGGGAACAGACCGGTGTGCTTGAAACTGAAGGGTTTTAAATGGAAGGTAAGCTCCTTATAGGAAATGCTCCATTCGTCCGGGAGGTTTATGAACTCCCATTCGCCGCCGCCCTTGCAGCTTCTGTGGTAATGGCCGTTTTTCTTTTTCCAGCCCGGATGCTCATGAGGGGTGTTCCAGATGACCTGGGGGTCGGGACGCACCAGCAGGTATTTTCCCCAGCGCTCTAATTTTTCCCCACCGGAGGTATCCAGCACTTCGTAATCTTTCCAGTTATTTGCAATCCACATGGTAATAAACAAACCTTTCTTTGAATAATTTCTTCTATATTATATATATTCTTCTCTTATACTACACAGAATTACACTTCTTTGCAAGAAAAGACTTGTATTTTGCGTTAAGACACTGTAAAATTCATAAATATGTGAAAGACATGTATATTTATACGCAAAGGAGAACACTTATGAAGGGTGATATGGTAGAACTTGCGGCCTTTGTCTGCTATCTGGTGGTAGTACTGGCTGTGGGAGTATATTTCTTTTTAAAAGGAAAGAAAACAGAATCGGGAGATAAAGATTATTTCTTAGGCGGCAGAAATATGAACGGCCTGGTGGCAGCTCTTTCCGCCGGGGCTTCCGATATGAGTGCATGGGTGCTCATGGGACTTCCCGGTTCCATTTATTTATACGGTATGGGTCAGGTGTGGATTTCCGTGGGGCTTTTAATCGGTACTATCTGTGCGTGGATTTTTGTGGCACCGAGACTCCGCCGGTATTCCATTAAGGCAAACGATTCCATTACCATTCCACAGTTTCTGGTAAACCGTTTCCAATCCCGGAATCCGGCACTGCAGATTATCAGTGCGATTATTTTTATCATTGTTTACTGCATTTATGCGGCATCCAGTATAGTGGCGTGCGGTTCCCTGTTTGTCACTGTGTTCGGTGTGGTGGAATTTAATCTGTTCGGACTGCATGTTGTGATGAATGAACTGTTCTACATGATTCTGGCAACCTTTGTTATTTTATTCTATACGTTTTTAGGCGGCTTTAATGCTGTATGCTGGACGGATTTTTTCCAGGGTATGCTGATGCTTCTGGCTCTGCTTACCGCACCCATCGTGGCACTGTTTGCCATGCACGGTGCGGACTTTACACCGCTTGCACCGGTTGTTACGGAAGAACATTACTACAGCTTCTTATCCACCGGTAAATGGGACTGGGGGAGTATCTCCGATATCATAAGTGGCCTCGGCTGGGGACTCGGTTATCTGGGTATGCCCCATATCCTCATCCGCTATATGTCCATCCGTTCCGAAAAGGAAATGAAAAAATCCTGCATTGTCGGCAGTACCTGGACAGCCCTTATTGTCATCATGGCTTCCGCCGTGGCACTGGTAGGACATGAATATCTCGGCACCTATCTGGATGACGGCAGCAAGAGCCTTATCTTTATATATATGGTAAGAAGCCTGTTCCCGGCATTGCTTTCCGGCGCTCTGCTTTCTGCAATTTTAGCGGCTTCCATGAGTACGGCAGACTCCCAGCTTTTAGCATCTTCCTCCGCATTTGCGTCCGATGTATATAAGCCGGTCTTCCGGAAGAACGCTTCGGATAAAGAAATGCTCTGGGCGGGCAGAATTATTGTAGCCGTTATTTCCGTTGTGGCACTGGTTATTGCACTGAGCCCGAACTGCAAGGGCATTATGGCACTGGTGGAATGTGCGTGGGCGGCATTCGGCTCCGCATTCGGTCCCACCATCGTGCTTGCATTATATTGGAAGAGATTTACCTATAAGGGTGCGGTTGCCGGTATCGTGGGCGGCTTTGTGACAGACACCATCTGGTATGCGTTCCTGTCGGAAAGCACCGGCCTTTACGAAATCATTCCCGGCTTTGCCGTAGGACTTGCGGCAGCGGTTATCGTATCCCTGCTTGACAAGAAACCTTCCAAAGAAGTGGAAGAAATGTTTGAAGAAGCCAAGGAAAAAACAGAATAATGAAGAAATCGGTCCTTTTTCAAAAAAAGTACAATTTAAATACAATTTTTTTGAAAAAGGACTTGCTTTTTTTAGAGGAGTCATGTAAAATACTCCTTGCTGTGGCATGATAGCGATGAAGCGTGAGGTTGCTGCTGATGGGTGATGCCGGATAGCAGGTTTTCCGTGGAGCGAATGTCAAGTTAGGAAACTGACGACAAGTCACTGTACAGACAATCAAGTCTGCCGACAGGCAGAAACAACCGTGAGAAACGAAACAGTTCAAATGTATTGTGTTTGACTGTAGGACACACACGGGAGAGTGTACAGTCACCGCTTGTCGTACTTCAATTAAAAGTGCGAAAAGGAGGCGACTTTTTTTATGGCAACGAGTCAAGTAATGAGAATTACACTGAAAGCGTACGATCATCAGTTAGTAGATGCATCTGCCAAAAAAATCATCGAAACAGTCAAGAAGAATGGAGCTCAGGTAAGCGGACCGGTACCCCTTCCTACTAAAAAGGAAGTAGTTACCATCCTCCGTGCAGTTCACAAGTACAAAGATTCCCGTGAACAGTTCGAACAGAGAACCCATAAGAGACTTATCGATATCATTACACCGACACAGAAAACAGTTGATGCATTGCAGAGACTGGAAATGCCTGCAGGTGTTTACATTGATATTAAGATGAAGAACAAGTAATTCAACATCTTAAGCAACATAATATCCCCTACTAGTATGGACGCAAGGTATTGGACATCGAATACGGTATGCGCCCCGCTGTAGAATAAACAGGAGGAAAACATGAAGAAAGCAATTTTAGCAACAAAAGTCGGAATGACTCAAATCTTCAACGAAGACGGTGTTCTTGTTCCCGTAACCGTTCTTCAGGCAGGACCTTGTGTAGTAACCCAGGTTAAAACAGTTGAAAACGACGGTTACAGCGCAGTACAGGTTGGCTTCGTAGACAAGAAAGACAAGATCATCAACAAAGATGCAAGCGGAAAGAAAGAAATCGTTCACGCACACGGCGTAAACAAGGCTATGCAGGGACATTTCAAGAAAGCCGGTGTGGCATCCAAGAGATATGTAAGAGAATTCAAATTTGAAAATGCAGAAGAATATGCTCTCGGTGCAGAGATTAAAGCTGATATCTTCGCAGCAGGCGACAAGATTGATGCTTCCGCAATTTCCAAAGGTAAAGGTTTCCAGGGTGCGATCAAGAGATTTGGTCAGCACAGAGGACCTATGAAGCATGGTTCCAAATTCCATCGTCATCAGGGTTCCAATGGTGCCTGCTCCTCACCCAGCCGTGTATTCAAGGGAAAAGGAATGCCCGGACATATGGGTTGCGTAAAAGTAACTGTTCAGAACCTCGAAGTAGTAAGAGTAGATGCTGACAAGAACTTACTTTTAGTAAAGGGCGCAGTACCCGGTCCCAAGAAAGCATTAGTGACCATTAAAGAAACCGTAAAGGCAGAAAGCTAATCGCTTGCGGCTTGAAGATGAAAGGAGGACTTAGACAGAAATGGCAAACGTATCTGTTTATAACATGGAAGGCAAAGAAGTCGGAACAATCGACTTAAACGATGCTATTTTCGGCGTAGAAGTGAACGAACATCTGGTACACATGGCAGTTGTTCAGCAGCTTGCAAATAATCGTCAGGGTACACAGAAAGCAAAGACACGTTCTGAAGTATCCGGTGGCGGAAGAAAACCTTGGAGACAGAAAGGAACCGGTCATGCAAGACAGGGTTCAACAAGATCTCCCCAGTGGGCCGGCGGCGGTGTTGTATTCGCTCCCGTTCCCAGAGATTACTCTTTCAAATTAAACAAGAAAGAGAAGAGAGCAGCTCTTAAGTCTGCACTGACCAGCAAGGTTCAGGACAACAAGCTTATCGTAGTTGACGAGCTTAAGTTTGATGAAATCAAGACCAAGAGCTTTGCAAACGTTATGAAGAACCTGAACGTAACAAAGGGACTTGTTGTTTTAGCTGAGAACGACGCAAACGTAGTTCTTTCCGCAAAGAACATCCCCACTGTTCAGACCACTTTAACCAACACCTTAAACGTTTATGACGTGATGAAGGCAGGCACTGTTGTTCTTACCAAGGACGCTGTTGCAAAGATGGAGGAGGTATACGCATAATGGCAGACATTAAATACTATGACGTTATCCTCAAACCGGTTATTACCGAAAAGAGTATGGCTGGTATGGGCGAAAAGAAATATACTTTCCTGGTTCATCCGGATGCAAACAAGACACAGATTAAAGAAGCTGTGGAAAAAATGTTCGATGGCGCTAAAGTAGAGAGAGTTAACACCTTGAACTACGACGGAAAGAATAAGAGACGCGGCATGACCACCGGCAAGACTGCTAAGACCAAGAAAGCAGTTGTATGGCTTACCGCTGACAGCAAAGATATCGAAATCTTCGCTGGCTTATAAGATTTTTAAGTATGCGGCTTAGGGGCTGCGCAAAATAATTGAGCAAAGGAGATACAACAATGGGAATTAAGACATACAACCCATATACACCTTCGAGAAGAAATATGACCGGTTCTGATTTTTCCGAGATTACCAAGTCTACTCCTGAAAAATCACTGTGCGTATCTTTAGACAAGAACGCTGGTCGTAACAATCAGGGTAAGATTACCGTCAGACATCGTGGCGGCGGATCCAGAAGAAAATACAGAATCATTGATTTTAAGAGATATAAGGATGGCATTCCTGCAACTGTAATCGGTATCGAATACGATCCGAACAGAACTGCAAACATCGCTCTTATCTGCTATGAAGACGGCGAGAAGGCTTACATTCTTGCACCCGAAGGTCTGACAGACGGCATGAAGGTTATGAATGGTGAGCACGCAGAAGTTAGAACAGGTAACTGCCTGCCTTTGGCTCAGATCCCTGTAGGTACTCAGGTACACAACGTAGAATTATATCCCGGCAAGGGCGGCCAGTTAGTTCGTTCCGCTGGTAACAGCGCACAGCTTATGGCTAAGGAAGGCAAATATGCTACCTTAAGACTTCCCTCCGGTGAAATGAGAATGGTTCCTCTCAACTGCAGAGCAACCGTTGGTATTGTAGGCAATGTAGACCACAGCCTTGTAAACTTAGGTAAAGCAGGACGTAAGCGTCACATGGGTATCCGCCCTACCGTTCGCGGTTCCGTTATGAACCCCAATGACCATCCTCACGGTGGTGGTGAAGGCAAGACCGGTATCGGACGTCCGGGTCCCTGCACTCCTTGGGGCAAACCTGCACTCGGCTTAAAGACACGTAAGAAGAAAAACAAGTCCAACAAGCTGATTGTAAGAAGAAGAGACGGCAAGGCCATCAAATAATTAAGGAGGAGAGACAATGGCTAGATCACTGAAAAAAGGACCTTTCGCAGACAAGAGCCTGTTAAAAAAGGTTGACGCATTAAATGCATCAGGACAGAAGCAGGTTATCAAGACCTGGTCCCGTCGTTCTACAATTTTCCCTTCTTTTGTGGGACATACAATTGCAGTGCATGACGGTAGAAAGCACGTTCCTGTATATGTAACAGAAGATATGGTTGGACACAAGCTCGGCGAGTTCGTTGCAACCAGAACATTTAGAGGACATGGAAAAGACGAAAAGAAGTCAAAAGTAAGATAATTTCACTTCCATAGTTGAAAGGAGGATCAATTCTATGGCTAAGGGACATAGAAGTCAAATTAAAAGAGAAAGAAACGCGCAGAAAGATACAAGACCTTCAGCTAAGATCTCTTACGCAAGAGTTTCTGTTCAGAAAGCATGTTTCGTATTGGATGCCATCAGAGGCAAGGATGTTCAGACTGCTCTGGCAATCTTAACCTATAATCCCAGATATGCATCCGGCGTTGTAAAGAAGTTATTGGAATCTGCAGTAGCCAATGCTGAAAATAATAATGGTATGAATCCTGCTAACCTTTATGTTGCAGAATGCTTCGCTAACAAGGGACCTACCATGAAGAGAGTAAGACCCAGAGCACAGGGCAGAGCATACAGAATTGAGAAGCAGATGAGCCACATCACCGTTATTCTGGATGAGAAGAAATAGGAAGGGAGTCAAGAGTTATGGGACAGAAAGTTAATCCTCACGGCCTTAGAGTCGGCGTTATTAAAGATTGGGATTCTAAATGGTACGCTGATGCTGAATTCTCTGACTATTTAGTAGAGGACTACAACATCAGAAAGTATCTGAAGAAGAAATTATATGCTGCAGGTGTTTCCAAGATTGAAATCGAAAGAACATCTGACAGAGTAAAAGTTATCATCTATACCGCTAAGCCCGGTGTTGTAATCGGTAAGGGTGGTGCAGAAATCGAAGTAACTAAGGCAGAACTTGCCAAGCTTACCGGCAAGAAAGTTTTAGTTGACATCAAAGAAATCAAGAGACCGGATAAGGATGCACAGCTTGTTGCAGAAAACATTGCACAGCAGCTTGAAAACCGTGTATCTTTCAGACGTGCCATGAAGTCCTGCATGGGCAGAACCATGAAGGCTGGTGCACAGGGTATCAAGGCTTCCTGTTCAGGACGTCTGGGCGGTGCAGATATGGCTCGTACCGAGTTCTACAGTGAGGGAACAATTCCTCTGCAGACATTGAGAGCAGATATTGACTATGGCTTCGCAGAAGCTGACACCACATACGGTAAAGTCGGTGTTAAGGTTTGGATTTACAAAGGCGAAGTTCTTCCCACTAAAAATCAGGAAGGGAGCGAGAAATAATTATGTTAATGCCTAAGAGAGTAAAGCGTCGTAAACAGTTCCGCGGCAGTATGGCAGGTAAAGCTATGAGAGGCAATACCTTAAGTTACGGCGAATTCGGTCTGGTTGCATTAGAGCCCTGCTGGATCAAAGCAAATCAGATTGAAGCAGCCCGTATTGCTCTTACCCGTTATACCAAGCGTACCGGTAAAGTATGGATTAAGATTTTCCCGGATAAGCCCGTAACCGTTAAGCCTCTTGGAACTCGTATGGGTTCCGGTAAAGGTGCCGTTGATGGTTGGGTAGCAGTTGTTAAACCTGGACGTGTAATGTTTGAAATCGCAGGAGTTCCCGAGGAATCTGCAAGAGAAGCATTACGTCTTGCAATGCACAAGCTTCCTTGCAAGTGCAAGGTAGTTTCTAAAGCAGATCTGGAAGGCGGTGTGGCAGAAAATGAATAAATTTGTAGAAGATTTGAGAAATAAATCAGATGCAGAATTAGCACAGGAATTAGTTGCTGCAAAGAAAGAACTTTTCAATTTGAGATTCCAGAACGCAACCAATCAGTTGGACAATACAGCAAGAATTAAGGAAGTAAGAAAGAATATTGCCCGTATTCAGACTGTTATTACCGAGAAAGCAAACGCATAATCGGTTTCGTTCACAATGCCCCGTGAGGGCGGAATTTCAGAAAGGAGATTTTGATCGTGGAAAGAAATTTAAGAAAAACACGTACCGGTAAGGTAATCAGCAATAAGATGGATAAGACAATCGTTGTTGCTATTGAAGAGCATGTTAAGCATCCCCTTTACAAGAAAATCGTAAAAGATACTTACAAATTAAAGGCTCATGACGAAAACAATGAATGCAATATCGGCGATACCGTTAAAGTAATGGAAACAAGACCTCTCTCCAAGGATAAGAGA
>CAVHWP010000022.1:0-40602 GCA_963639875.1 Bacteroidaceae bacterium | reverse complement strand
CGACAATATTATTCTTCCAGCAGTACAATCTAAAAAGAATACCGAAACACGTAAAGAAACGGGTTCACGTGGACAGGACTTAATGCGCAAACTGGGTATTATAGAAATTGCCGATAACGACATCAATGAAGTCTCGGGAGGGCAGCTTCAGAGAGCCTACATCTGTAGAAGTATGATTAATAGACCAGCGGTCATATTTGCGGATGAACCGACGGGAGCTTTGAACAGAACTGCGTCAAATGAGGTAATGGAGGAACTGGTAAAGTTAAACGAAGAAGGAACAACAATTATGATGGTAACCCATGATGCAAAGGTAGCTGCAAAGTGTTCGAGAGTGTTATACATTGTAGATGGTAACATTAAGGGAGAGTATATAAGTCCGAGAGACTTAGAGATAAAAGAGAAGGATAGGGAGAGAATGTTAAATAACTGGCTATTGGAACTGGGCTGGTAAGAATATAATGACATGTCATTTTCATTTAATCGTCAAATAATCATCAGTTGTTCACGGGTAAGCTGTGAACACTGTCTAAGAACTTTAGTGATTAATTCGGTTAAATTGGATTTAAATGCTTTGAAATCTTCAGAACCTATAAGGTAGTGTAAGTCTATTTTCCACAATTCCTTGAAGAATAAGGAAAAAATACTTGACTATATAGGGAGGAATATAGACATGTTATCGAAAGAATGGATATTATTTCCCATATGTGGTAACAAAACTCGTGTCCGAATCAGAAAAGACACAGTTTGGGTTATCGGATTCTGGATAAAAAATATTGTTGGTTGGAATTTTAAGGTATGTAATCAGAGCAACAAGTATTTCAAATTTTGGATTGCCACGACCAGCTTCTATATTGAGTATGGTACGTGAATCCAAATTTAAGATTTCAGCAAGTCTTTCTTTGGATAGTCCTTGTTTGGTACGAGCATCCTTTACAGCTTTCGCAAGAGCTTTTTGGTCACTTTACGAGTTGGCGGAAAGTTAGGTGTAGAATTTGCTGTAAATTAACATGCAAATAAGTTGAATAATCTGCTGTGGATGTGTATAATATAATTAATCAGAAGGAAACCAAGCGACTGCACAGCGGGCATTTGGTTTCACTTGATTAATTAGCGACAAACCGCCAGGTTTGGAGGTTACAGGAAGCGTTTTTGGCTTTCTGTAACATAGTGTATAAGAAGCAGCAGATTATTTCAAATGTATGATTGGAGGAATTGATATGCCTAATATTAAACCGATTTCAGATTTAAGAAATTATACCGCAGTTATAAATGAAGTTGCATATGGGAACCGTGTGTATCTTACACGAAACGGACACGGACAGTGCGCCATAATAGATATGAAGGAGCTGGATGAACTGGATAAGCAGAAAGCACTTTATCAGCTTATGAGCAAGCTGAATGAAGCAGAAATATCTATTCGTGAGGAAGGAACCATATCAGCAGATGATTTAGAAAAAGAATTGGGGGTATAGAGATTGAAGAAGGTTGAATATTCCCAGATTGTAAGGCGGAAGCTTAAGAATTTAAGGGCTCGTCTTACAAGTGAATTTGGTGCAGAAGTATCCAGAAAATCCGTAAAGCAGATTACCGATGCAGCAAGAGGATTAGAGGATTTTGAAGAAAAGGGAATCTCTGTTTCATCAATGTATGGCATAGAGTGTGATTACAGATATATTTATGCCGGACGCAATTATCTGTTTTATCGAATCGAAAGCGACAAGATAATCATTGCGGAAATGTTTGATGAAAGAGAAGATTTTATGTACAAGTTATTTGGCATCACTACAACAACTCAGGAAGCCCTTGATTACTGGGATGAGTAGGGTGTTAAAATATTCAGGTTTAAGACCTGAAAAACATTCATAAGGAGGTACTGAAGAATTGTATTCTTCTTCAGAACCCGACACATGTGGAGAGTGTGGTTTCGATGTCACGAAAACGGAATAAATCGGAGTATGTGGCTTAACGGTGCGGTTTGTGCGTATTGGGCAAGCCGCATTGTTTTGGCGGAATATGGTGTGCTTTTAACATTAACACCTATATGCATCAGCGAAATTGGGTTACTACGACAGCTACAATAACATTTGTTGGATTACCAGATGGTGCCGTGATTGGAACATATACAGATATAAATAATCACATCCATTCCGATGTAACTTTATATATTGATTCTTTTTATAAAGGTTACAATGCTAACGTTGATAGACTAGTTGGAAAGAAAAATGACATTATATATAATCCATTAACTGGAGAAGTAGCTAAGAGCAATACCATGTACTATTGGATTTCATTATTTCTATTTTTATTGTCATCATTATCATTGTGTCTCTGCATTAAAATCCGTTCACACATCTTATAAAACGACAAAACAAAGTAAGAACGATCAGACCCTTATATAGGAACAGAGCCTCGATATCCTATTTTAAGAAGGCAGGGGTACCGGGTGCTTATTTTGAAAAAGGATTTGGTATTTTATAAGGTTGATGAAATTAACAGACGGGTTGTGATATATGCAGTGGTAGACCAAAGACAGGATTATCTGAATATTATTCGGGGTCTGTAAGAAAAAGAGAGAAGAAGGAGCTCACATGCAGGAAAGAACACAAAAACAGGAAGCTCTGCTTTCCCTGTTGGAACAGAAGGGCTATCCGCAGGACCTCTGTCAGGAAATCCTGCGGTACATGAGCACGGACTTTATGATAGACAGAATGACGGCATATCTGCAGCAAAATGTGCATCCTTCGCCGGAAGAGGCAGTGGATGAAATGCTTGCCATTTTAGAAGACCCCAAGGCAAAGGCGCGGAAAAAAGGTGTCTCCAAAACAAAGACGGATGGCAAAGCTGCAATGAAACAAAAGAAAACGGAACAGGGAAGTGCAGAAGGCTCCTTTAAGATAGAGGAAAATCTTCCCGACCTGTTTATCCGCAGCTTCTCTATTGACTGGGACAAGCTGGAGGATGGCTCCTACGTAAAAGAAATTCCGGCGTTTAACAGCCTGCGGGAGTTTCAGTTCCGGAAACGGATTACTTTTTTCGTGGGAGAAAACGGTTCCGGCAAGTCCACTTTGCTGGAAGCACTGGCGATTGCCAAGGGACTGAACCCGGAAGGTGGTACAAGAAATTATAATTTCAGCACCTATGACGATTATTCAACGTTAAAGTCGGCGATTACCTTTCAAAGCGGTATGCTGAAACCGAAGTGGAGCTACTTTTTGCGGGCAGAGAGCTTTTACAACGTGGCATCGGAGGCAGCGCGCAACTATAACGATGACGGATGCATGACGGACTTTCATGCACGTTCCCATGGGGAAAGCTTTTTAGAGTTTATTTTAGAGAATGATGAGAAAGGGCTGTATTTTATGGACGAGCCCGAGGCAGCACTGTCACCGCAGCGGCAGTTGACATTACTTTTGCATCTGGTGAAAATGGCAGAAAAAGGCTCCCAGTTCATCATTGTGACCCATTCCCCGATTTTGCTGGGGACACCGGATGCGGATATTGTTTCCTTTGATGAGGGAGAACTGCACAGGATTTCCTACGAGGAAACGGAAAGTTATCAGGTGACGAAATTATTTCTGGAAAACAGGGAAGTTATGCTGCGGCAGTTATTACAGGAGGAAACAGAGTGCGAAACAGATGCCGAAATCTGATACTGGATTTTACACATGTTTATGAGGATGAAACGGTCCGGGACAGGGAACAGTTTCAGTGGATTGACTGCTCCGATATTGCAGAAAGTCATTTGTACTGCTCCCCGTCCGCCTATGAAGAAATCCGAAAGAGGATTGAACCGTTTGGAATTTCCGGAATTCATTTTATTGATTCCGGAAATTATCATTATGTAACAAAAATTATGACGGATTTTCTAAAAGAGCCGTTTGTTTTAGTCTGCTTTGACCATCACACGGATATGCAGAAACCCATGGTGGAGGGAATGACAAGCTGCGGGGACTGGGCAGGACAGGTGCTCAGGGAAAACACATATTTGCAGCAGTTGGTTTTAATTGGACCGCCGCAGCAGGATATAGATGGGATAGCAAGCGAAAAAACGCAGCCGGACAAACTCCTTACCTTTTCGGAAGAGGAATTACAAAACGGCGCGGCAAAGGTGGCGCAGATAAAAGAGGGACTGCCTTTTTACATTTCCATCGATAAGGATGTCCTGGGCAGAAGGTTTACGGAAACGAACTGGAACCAGGGGGATATGCCGCTGCCGGAATATCTGGAGGCGGAAGAAATCAACGGCGAAACCAATGTGGAGCTTTACCGGTACATCCGGAACGAATGTATGGCGAAAGACAGAAAGTAAATTCATTTTGACAAAGCGGACACGGGGAAGTAAACTGAGATAAAAATGGGGAAGGGTATGCAGGTATCACATGAAGAAACGAAAGAAGCTATCCTTAAAGCAGGCGTATTACAGAACATTTGCGGGACTGATTGTCCTGCCTCTTTTGATTGTTCTGGCGGTATCACTGCTTATTTTAGGAAAAAAATATAAAGAACAGGCAGTGGAAAACATAGAGAGTGTGCAGAAAACGGTTGCAGCGGGACTGTTGTCCGATGCGGATTTTATGTCCATGCGCCTGTCGCAGATTACCAATGTGAACAACAACATGATTATGCAGTATGCGGTGGATTTGGACAACGGCAACTACGAGGAACGGTACGAGTATCAGGAGCTTTTGGACCAGGCGGGCAATATGATTATTGAGCCCGTAAAAGATGTGGTTTCCGTGGCGTTTTATATGAAAAGCGGCAATGAAATTTTCTTAAAAAGCCATATACGCCGTTCCCTGGAGGAAATCCGGGAATATCAATGGTATCAGGATGCGCTTGCACAGCCGAATTCCGTTAAAATCGGTTCGTACCAGACAAAGGAGTCCGGTGATTTGTACGAGGGCGGAGCCGGGGACCGGCTGGTGCTGATTTATGCGATAGCCCCCGATATGATGATGGACAGGTCACAGAGCGTGGAGATGGTAGTGCTGTACCAGACTACGGATATGGGAAATTCCATCCGGAATTTTAACCGCAGTTACTTAAAAGGAAGCAATAAGCTGGGCATTATGCAGATTGTGGACGAAAACGGCAATGCAGTTTTTAAGACGGAAGAGGAATTGCAGAAAAAACGGCACGGTTATACGCTGGTAAGGACGAAAGTAGAACTGGGGAATGTAAACTGGTACATAGAAAGCAGCATTAAGACTACGGAGCTCATGAAAGAATTTACGCAGATAGCAGTCATGATTTTGGCGGTAGCCGCCTTTATCTTTGCCTTTGCGGCTTACTTTGCGGGATATTTTATTAAGAAGATTGTAAATCCCATAGAGGAACTGAGCGCCGGCTTAAAGCAGATTGAGGATGGAAATATGGACATCCACATTACCCCGCAGGGGCAGGCGGAAATCCGGGGAGTGATTCATCATTTTAATGCCATGGCAAGAAGCCTGCATTCCCTGATAGAGGATTACGAGGAAAAGGTACGCCGGGCGGGGAAAACACCGCAGGATTATCTGGCAGCCATGCTAAAAGGAGAAATGACACCGGAACAGACAAAAGAGGAATATCCGGATTTCTTTGCCGACAGCTATGTGATGGTTCATGTAAGCTTTGTATCCCTGAACGGAGAAAATATGGATGCGGATACCGCCAGACAGGTTTTTGAGGGTTTTGACCGAAATCCCCGCTATTCCTTACGATGTGTGGGATTTCTGGAAAACGTATACAATGCTTTCCTGTGCTACCGGGTGATGGAAGAGGATTACCGCTCCCGTCTGGAAAGTCTTGTAAAAGAGCTGCAAAGCTATGCAAGAGCGGAAGGAAAAGTGGAAATGGAATGCTGCATAGGAGAAAAGTGCAGCGGTGCGGAAGCCTTTGCGCAGGCAGCAGCGGATGTGCGTAATTATTCCGTATTGCGGTTTCTGGACGGCGAGAATGCTGTCGTGAACTTAGCGGACGGGAAAGCGGAAAAGCAGGAGCTGCTTCGGAAAGCAGAGGAATATAAAAAACTGGCGGATGCTCTCTATGGGGCGGACGATAAGAATTTTACGCTGGAAAAGGAAAAGCTGTATGAGAAAATCAATACAGCGGACAGGACGGAGGCGGAAAAGAACATCTACGGTGTGATTTTAGCCATAGCCGTCCGGTTTGAAACGGAACATATCCGCCTTGCCGATATTTTTAACCAGGAATACAATTACCGGGAAAAGGTGGACCGGCTGGAAGACGTACGAAGCATGAAAATGTGGATTACGAATTATGTAAACTGGGTTATGGATTATGCCAGCAGCAAAGTGGAGGCGGTGGAAACCAACGTCATTGTAAAGGCAAAGCGTTATCTGGCAGACCATTACGATAACCCGGAGCTGACGCTTTCGGAAGTGGCGGAGGCAGTGGGACTCAGTGAAAAGTATTTTACCAACCGCTTTACAAAGGAAACAGGAGAAACCTTTTCCAATTATCTGACACAGTTAAGAATACAGAAGGCAAAAGAACTGTTGAAAACCACTACTTTTAAGAGTTATGAAATCAGTGAAATGGTCGGATATCGGAATGCGGAGCATTTCAGCAGAATGTTCAAGAAGGAAACAGGCTGCACTCCGGCGCAGTACCGGAAACAGGAAAATTGAGTGAAAACAACAAAACGCAGGAAAAATCCTGCGTTTTGTTACGTTTTATCAAGAAATCCAACCATACATCAAAAACAGGAAATCGCAGGTTCTTACCAAATATCAAGAAAACGGAAGAAATGAAATGGTGGGAAAAGTGGTGCATTGCTATACTGGGCTCATCAACAAAACCCAACCAAAGGAGGACGTTACATATGAGAAAGAAATTGATAGCAAGCGTGCTTGCCTGTGTTTTAAGCACAGCCTTATTAGTAGGATGCGGCAGTACAGATGCCGGAAGCGGTAATACCGAAACAGGAAACGGCAATACCGCCGCAAGTGGTGAGGAGTTAAGCGGAACGCTTACCTTTGCCATCTGGGATAACAACCTGAATGACTTTATCGAAAGCAATGATATGATTGGTAAGTTCCAGGAGAAATATCCCAATATAGATATTGAGGTAGAAAAGATTAAGGATGACTCCGAATACTGGAACACCATGAAGATGAGAGCATCCGCAAACCAGCTTCCCGATGTGATGTTTAATAAGACCTTTACCCTCTCCCGGTTTAAGGACTATCTGGTAGATTTGTCCGATACCGAAGCGGCAAAGAACAATGAACTGGCAGCCGGCTACGCGGTAGACGGAAAAATCCTCGGCATCCCCATGACATGCGGTTACGAATATGTATATTATTGGAAAGACATGTTCCGGGATGCAGGTGTGGAAGTTCCCACCACCTGGGGTGAATTTGAAGATGCAGCAAAGAAACTGCAGGACTATTACGGAAAAGACAATGCCAACTTCATGGCAATCGCCTGCGGCTTCAAGGATGAATGGCCGGATTATCCTTATATGGAATTCATGCCTGCCTTAGAGTCCGGCAACGGACAGAACTGGAATACCATGGCTTCCCAGGATGCTCCGTTCTCCGAAGGCACCGACATTTATAAAGCTTACAGCAAAATTTACGAACTGTTTACTTCCGGCTGCTTCGGCAAAGACCCCTTAGGACTCGGCTCCGACCAGGCAACCTCCCTCTTTGCATCCAAGCAGGCAGCCATCATTGCTTTAGGCGACTGGGGATTACAGAACATCCAGAACCAGGCAGAGGATACTTCCGAACTCGGCAGCTTCTACCTTCCTGCCAGAAATACAACCTCTGACCCTTACAATGTCATCGTACAGGGAGACTCCTTCATGGGTGTCACCACACATTCCAAAAATCCGGAAGCCGCAAAGGCATTCGTAGAATGGTTCTACTCCGATGAATGGTATCCCGATTACCTGAACTATATTTCTTCCGCATCTTCCATGAAGACATTTGAGAAGGAAAAGGACCCCGTGCTGGCAGAAGCCGATGAACTCTGCCCGGATAAGCAGATGATTATGTACGACGGCGGCGGAGACGATTTTACTGCCATCCAGAATGAAACCACATTTGACTACAAGAAATTAGGCGCAGAAATGCTGACCGGCAACTTTGACTTTGCAGCAAAGATGTCCGAATTAAACCAGAAATGGACGGACGCAAGAACCAAATTAGGTATTCAGTAAAACAGCAGTATCTGTAAATAAAGGGAATGGGAGCTGTGCAATGCAGCTCCCAAAACTATAATAGTGAGGGATATGTATGAGTAAGTTAAACAAAAAAAGAAAACAATTTATAATGTTATCCCTGCTCCTGCCGGTTACCCTCTTAATTGCCTTCGTCGTTTTCCCGGCAATGGACCTTTTCCGGCTGAGCTTTACCAACTGGGATGGCTTTTCCGCTAAATATGATTTTATTAAATTTGACAATTACATTTCGATGTTTAAGAATAAAGACCTGTGGATGTCCTTGAAAAACAATGCGGTATACTTTGTGGTACACCTTTGCATGATTCCGGTGGAGCTTGCCTTTGCGGTGCTTCTTACCAGCAAGCTGCGGGCTGCCAAATTCTATAAGACAATGGTGTTTTTACCTTACATCATCAACGGTGTGGCAATATCCTACGCATTTTCCTATTTCTTCTCCCCGATAAACGGTGCCTTCAACGAAATCCTGACCACCGTTCACTTAGAGGGCTTAATCAGGAACTGGCTGTCCGATGAAAAGATTGTAAACTTTGTGCTGTCCTTTGTGTCCCTGTGGCGGTTCAGCGGTTACCATATTATCCTGTTTATGGCGGCTCTGCAGTCCATACCGGCGGATATTCTGGAGGCGGCCAAGATTGACGGAGCCGGAACGGCGCAGATTTTCCGGTACATTCAGGTTCCTTCCATTATGCTGATGGTGGATTTCATCCTGTTTGACAATATCCGCGGTGCGCTGCAGGTATTTGATATTCCTTTTGTTATGACGGCAGGCGGACCCGGCTATGCATCCTCCACCTTCACCCTGTACACCATTAAAACCGCATTCACCTTCTCCAATTTCGGTCTGGCGGCAACGATGGCGGTAGCGATTATGGTTATGATTGTCATCGTATACGTGATACAGAACCAGATTATTCACGGCCTTGTTCTCAAGGACAGGAAAAAGGCAGTAGAAAAGGAGGATGAATCGGATGATTAAACGAGCAACGCAGCAGCTTATCAAGCAACTTATCTGTATCGGTATGGTCCTCATCGTCATTGTGCCGATTTTGCTTACCTTATTTGCTTCCTTAAAAACAAAGGGAGCCATGAACCTGACTTCGCCGCTTACACCGCCTACGGGAAGCGATATTACCTTTGATAACTACCAAAAAGTGCTGACCGACAAGTATCTGCTGATTGGTTTTAAGAATACCCTGATTATTCTGGTGATTTCCCTGATTTTCAACGTGCTGCTCGGCACAATCACCGCCTTTATTATCGAACGTTTTGATTTTAAGGGCAAAAAGCTGGTGGTAGGACTTTTCTTCCTGGGAATGTTAATTCCTTCCTTCGTAACAGAAATTTCCAGATTCCGGATTATCAACGGTCTTCACTTATACAATACACTGGGAGCTCCCATTGTGATATACATTGCCTCAGACCTGATGCAGCTTTACATTTACCGGCAGTTTATTTCGGGCTTGTCCGTTTCCCTGGATGAGGCGGCACTTCTGGACGGCTGTTCGTATTTCCAGTTATTTTACAAAATTATCTTCCCGCTGCTTGCACCGGCAACCGCTACCGTATGTATCATTAAAGCCATTACCATTATCAATGATATGTATATTCCCTACCTGTACATGCCGAAGAACAAGCTGCGTACCCTGACGACCTTCCTGATGGATTATGCCAATGCCCAGCAGGGTTCCTGGCAGACACTGGCAGCAGGTATTATCGTCGTTATGATTCCTACCGTGCTCACTTACATTTTCTTCCAGAAATACATTCTGGCAGGCGTGGCAGCGGGAGCGGTCAAAGAATAACAGATTTTCAGAAGGAGAAAACATATGAAGCCAGATATAAAATGGTTGGATGACCCGGAAGTGTTCCGGGTCATGCAGTTACCGGCGCACAGCGACCACAGAATTTATGCGGATGAAGAGGAAATGCACAAGAAAAAAAGTTCCCTTTACCAGCTTCTGGACGGAACATGGGATTTTCATTATTCCCGGAATGCAGCGGAAAGACCGGTCCGGTTTTACGAAGAAGGGTTTGACGGTACCGGCTTTGACCGGATAAAAGTACCGGGGCATATCGAACTGCAGGGCTATGACAAAATCCACTATATCAATACCATGTATCCCTGGGAGGGCAGTATTTACAGACGTCCGGCGTATGCGCTCGGGGAAGAACGGCGCGAAGAGGGAAGCTTCAGTGAGGCAGCCTACAATCCGGTGGGCTCTTACAGGCTTCGGTTTGATTTAAAAAAAGAACTTTGCGGAAAACGCATCTGCATCTGCTTGGAAGGTGTGGAAGAGGCGATGTATATCTGGCTGAATGGTCATTTTATCGGCTATGCCGAGGACAGCTTTACCCCGTCCGAGTTTGAACTGACTCCTTTTATCCGGGAAAAGGGCAATCTGCTGGCAGTGGAGGTGCATAAGCGCAGCACGGCGGCATATCTGGAAGACCAGGATTTCTTCCGCTTTTTCGGCATCTTCCGCAGTGTGGAGCTGTATGCCAAACCGGCGCTTCATGTGGAAGACTTATGGATAAAGCCTCATTATGAGGAAAAAAGCGGAAACGGCAGTCTGCAGGCGGAAGTGAAAATTTCCCGGGAAACCTTCCCGAAAACAGCAGGACAGGCAGGAAAAGCCGTTGTAACCCTGCGTGACAGAGAAGGAACGGCGCTGTTTTGTCAGGAAAAGAGCATAGAGAATCAAGAAGAACAGACCCTTGTTTTTACGGGAGAACCTATGCCGGTAAAAGCATGGGACAATGAGCAGCCGTATCTGTATTCTCTGGAGGTCTGCCTTTACGATGCTGCCGGAAAAATGACGGAAGCGATTCCGTATGACGTGGGCTTTCGCAGTATACGGATAGAAAACAAAATAATCCGTCTGAACGGAAAGCGATTGTTTATCAAAGGGGTAAACCGGCATGAATGGAGCCCCGAAGGCGGCAGATGCATTACCATGGAAGATATGGAATGGGATATTGCATTCCTGAAGCGAAATCACATCAATGCGGTCAGAACCTGCCATTACCCGGACAGGAGAGAATGGTATTCCCTGTGCGACAGAGCCGGGATTTATCTCATGGCGGAAAACAATCTGGAAAGCCACGGCTCCTGGCAGAAATGCGGTGCGGTGGAGTCTTCCTGGAATGTACCCGGAGCGGTACCGGAGTGGAAGGAAGCCGTGACAGACCGGGCACGCACCAATTTTGAGTGCTATAAAAACCATGCCTCCGTTCTGTTCTGGTCCCTGGGAAACGAGTCGTATGCGGAAGAAAATATAGCTGCCATGCAGCGTTTTTATAAGGAAAAGGACCCGGAGAGACCGGTGCATTACGAGGGCGTGTTCCACAACCGAAAATGGGAAGATGACATTTCGGATGTGGAGAGCCGGATGTATGCCTATCCGCAGGAAATCCGGGAATATCTTTCCCACCATCCGAAAAAGCCGTTTTTACTCTGCGAATATATGCATGATATGGGAAACTCTCTGGGCGGCATGAAAACCTACATGGAACTGGGGGAAGAATTTGACATGTACCAGGGCGGTTTTATCTGGGACTATATAGACCAGGCATTGTGGGTATGGGATGAAGCGACCGGAAAACGCGTGCTGCGGTACGGCGGCGATTTTGATGACAGACCCAGTGACTATGAATTTTCAGGGGACGGAATTCTGTTTGCGGACAGGACGGAGAAACCGGCAGTGCAGGAAGTGAGGTATTATTATGGCTCTGAATATGGTAGCAGGTGATGTGACAATCGGTATTCACGGAGAAGGCTTTTCCTATTTGTTTTCCACTGCCATGGGCGGTATGGAATCTTTATATAAATATGGAAAAGAGTGGCTCTACCGTGCGCCGAAGCCCACTTTCTGGCGGGCAACAACCGACAACGACAGAGGAAACGGTTTTTCCTATCAAAGTGCGGCATGGCTTGCGGCGGACATGTTTTTGCGTTGCAGACGCATGGAAGCGTCACTGGACGGGGAACCCATAGAACTTCCCCTGGCGCCGGCGAACAACCGCTACAAAGCGGCAATACCGGGCAAAGAATTTGTGATGACATTTGTGTATGAGTCCGCAGCCGTTTGCGGCATGGAAACCAGGGTGACATACCGCGTGACGGAGAACGGAAAAATCGGTGTAAGAGTACGGTACTGCGGCAGCGAAGGACTTCCCGGACTGCCCGTATTCGGCATGCGTTTTGTCATGCCCACAGTGGCGGACGGCTATTGCTATGAGGGACTGTCGGGAGAAACGTATCCCGACCGCATGGCAGGCGGCGTACCGGGAGAATACGAAATCAAAGGGCTGCCGGTAACACCGTATCTGGTGCCGCAGGACTGCGGTGTGCACATGAATACCCGGAAGCTTGGTGTGCACAGAACCACGGTTTTAGACAACACAAAAGGAAGCCGGCAGAAAACGACCCTGCATTTTACCGCAGAAGAAGGACATCCGTTTGCCTTTTCCTGCCTGCCCTACACGGCGGAGGAACTGGAGAACGCCACCCATCAGGAAGAACTGCCGCCTACTCACAGAACGGTGGTTTCCATACTGGGAGCGGTAAGAGGCGTAGGCGGTATTAACAGTTGGGGTGCGGATGTGGAAGAGCCTTACCGCATTCCGGCGGATAAAGAAATAGCCTATGGATTTACCATAGAGTAGGAGGTGCGCCATGAAGACCGGACAGATAGAAGAGGCATTGCAGAAGGGAACCTATGAGGAACGGCTGCAGGATATTTATGTGGACGAAAGCCTGATTTCTTATGAAAGAAATCGATATGCGGAAGCTCTGCGGAAATTCCGAAACTTTTTCGGGGAAGGCGAAGCGGAGCTGTTCAGTGCGCCGGGACGCACGGAAATCTGCGGCAATCATACGGACCATCAGCACGGGGAAGTTCTGGCGGCATCCATCAATAAGGATGCCATAGCGGTGGTGAGAAAGACCGCGGAACCAATCGTAAAAATCGTGTCGGAAGGTTACGGAAAAGAGATTGCCATTGACATACGGGATACGGAGAAAAGACCGGAAGAAGAAGGAACCACGGAGGCTCTGCTCCGCGGCATACTGGCAAAGACAAAGGAAAACGGCTGGCAGACGGGCGGCTTTCAGGCTTATATAACCAGTGACGTGCTTATAGGAGCGGGATTGTCGTCTTCTGCGGCGCTGGAAACCCTGATAGGAACCGTTTTGTCACATCTTTATAATGACGGCAGGATAACGGCAGTGGAAATAGCCATGCTGGGGCAGTATGCGGAAAACCAATACTTCGGGAAACCCTGCGGGCTTATGGACCAGATGGCGTGTTCGGTGGGAAGCCTTGTGCACATTGATTTTGCAGACCCCGAAAACCCGCAGACGGAAAGCCTTTTCATGGACCTGCATGCCCACGGCTGCAGTCTTTGCATCACCGACACCAAAGGCTCCCATGCGGACCTGACGCCGGATTATGCGGCCATACCGGCGGAAATGAAACGGGCAGCAGCCTGCTTCGGACAGGAGGTTCTGGGAGCATTGACACCGGCAGAGGTTCTGGAAAAGCTTCCGCTTATCCGAAAAGAGGTGGGCGACCGTGCAGCGCTCCGCACACTGCACTATGCATGCGAAAATGCGAGAGTACGGGAAACGGTAAAGGCACTGAAGGAAGGATGCTTTGCGGAGTTTCTGTGCCTGGTGCGGGAGTCGGGAGACTCTTCTTATAAGTACCTGCAGAACGTGTATACCTGCCATGATACGGAGCATCAGAATGTATCGGTGGCGCTTGCGGTCAGCGAAATACTTTTAGGAAAAAACGGAGCCTGCAGGGTTCACGGCGGAGGCTTTGCCGGAACCATCCAGGCATTTGTCCCCGAGGATATGGTGGAAAAATACAGAACGGAAATGGACAGGATTTTCGGGAAAAATTCCTGCAGCGTATTGCAGATACGGAAATACGGCGGAATAAAGGTTTTGTAAAAAGGATAGATAGGAGGAAGGTATATGGGCAGTATTTTGGTTTTGGGCGGTGCCGGTTATATCGGTTCCCACACCGTATATGAACTGATTGATGCAGGAGAAAAGGTAGTTGTGGCGGACAATCTGGAAACCGGTTTCCGGGCGGCGGTGCATCCGGATGCAGCATTTTATGAAGGCGATATCCGCGACCGCGCATTTATAGACAGTGTATTTGAGAAAGAAGATATTGACGGTGTCATTCATTTTGCAGCCAATTCCCAGGTAGGGGAAAGCATGGTGAAACCGCTAAAATACTACAACAACAATCTGTGCGGTACGGAGGTGCTCTTAGAGAGCATGGTGGCGCACGGAATTGATAAAATAGTTTTTTCCTCCACGGCAGCTACCTATGGGGAGCCGGAGCGTATCCCGATTCTGGAAACGGACCGGACCTGTCCCGCGAACTGCTACGGTGAGACCAAACTCTCCATGGAGAAAATGTTTAAGTGGACGGCAAATGCCTATAATCTGCGGTATGTGTCACTGCGCTACTTCAATGCCTGCGGCGCGCACCCGAACGGAAAAATCGGAGAAGCGCACAATCCGGAAACCCACTTGATTCCGCTGATTTTACAGGTGCCCAACCACAAAAGAGAATATATTTCTTTGTTTGGAACCGACTATGATACAAAAGACGGCACCTGTGTGAGAGATTACATACATGTAAACGACCTGGCGCAGGCGCATATCCTTGCCATGAAATATCTGCGGGAAGGAAAAAAAAGCAATATTTTCAATTTAGGCAACGGTGTCGGCTTTACGGTAAAGGAAGTGGTGGAGACCGCAAGGAAAGTGACCGGTCAGCCGATACCGGCAAAGGAAGAGCCCCGGCGTGCGGGAGACCCTTCCACCCTGATTGCATCCAGCGAAAAAGCGAAAGAAATACTCGGCTGGAAACCGAAATACGATGACCTGGAAACCATTATTTCCACAGCCTGGAACTGGCATAAAAATCATCCGGACGGTTACGGAAAGAACGAATAGCAGGTTACGGAACATAAAACAGAATACTGCGGACAAAATGCCCTCCTTGTTTCTTGCGGAAAACGATATCCCATGATAAGATATTGTTTGAATACAACAGATGAGGAGGTTTTTTCAGGGGATGCATAAATTAAGTATTCAGTCAACGGGAGCCATTGCCCAACAGGATTTGGAAAAAGGCTACCGGCAGATAGCGGAAGCCGGTTTTCACTGTGTGGACTTTGGGTTTGACAGCTTTTTACAGGGCTGGATGATTCAGAATGACAATATCAATAAAGTTTTTCTCCGCCCCATCGAGGAAATCTGGGAGGATTTTAAGCCCCATGCGGAACTTGCGGCAAAATACGGTCTTACCTTTGAACAGTCCCATGCACCTTTTCCCCTGAAAACACCGGGAAAGGATGCTTTGAATGAAAAGATGATGCAGGCAACGGAAAACTGCTTTGCCATTGCAAACAGAATGGGATGCCGTTATATTGTGGAGCATCCGGTGCATTTATGGAACGCCGCCAAGGAAGAACAGTACGCTTATAATAAGGAAATGTATCGTTCGCTCATTGCCATGGCAAAGGAGTATAAACTGACGGTCTGTCTGGAAAACTTATTTGTGGAAAGGAATGCCCACCTGTTTGAAGGCATGGGCTCCGATATTGCAGAGTCCGTCCGCCTTATTGATGAACTGAACGAAGCGGCGGGAGAGGAGCTGTTCGGTTTCTGTTTCGACACGGGACATGCCAATCTTTTGGGAAAGAATATGTACCAGTCGCTTACCATGCTGGGCAACCGCCTCAAAATCCTGCACATACACGACAACGACGGCGTCAGCGACCTTCATACCATGCCCTTCACCTTTGAAAGAAGCTGGAACGGCTGCGCTACGGACTGGGAAGGGTTTCTGTGCGGACTCCACGATATTCATTACGATGGGGTCTTAAACTTTGAGGTGTTCCGCCTGATGAACAGCTCTCCGGAGGAACTGCACCCGGCGGTCTTGCGTCTTCTTGCGGAAACGGGACGGTATTTCAGCAAAAAAATACAGGAACCCGGCGGCGGAAAAGGCGAAAAAAGGTAATCCTTAAATTTTTATGAAATTAGGGTAAGGGCTATTGAAAAAAAAGACGATATCACGTACACTATTTCATACAGAGAAAACAAGGAGGAGTCAGTTATGACAAAAGCAGAAGTTTTAAAGAAGGAAATCTTAAGACAGTATAGAAGTGTTAGACAGTTCGCTATAGAAATGAATATTCCGTACAGCACCCTCGTTACCGCACTCGACAGAGGAATTGACGGCATGGCTTACGGTACCGTAATCAAAATGTGCGATAAGCTTCGCTTAAACCCGGTAGACTTCAGCTCCTTAGAGAGAGATGCTTCCTTAGGCGCCGTTCTTTTGGAGAACCGTGTTATGCAGTACTATGTAAAGTTAAACCAGGAAGGCAGAGACAAGATTTTAGGCCTTATGGATGATTTTATCCAGATTGACAAGTACAAAGCAAAATCCAAAAACAAATAAGTCGGTGTGAGACTTTAACGGGGAAAAAGATGAAGTATGATTATCTGATTGCAGGTGCGGGGCTCTTTGGTGCGGTGTTTGCCAGAGAGGCTGCCCTGCATGGCAAAAAATGTCTGGTGATTGACAAGAGAAACCACATCGCCGGCAATATTTATACGGAAGAAATTAAGGGCATCCAGGTACATAAGTACGGTGCCCATATTTTTCATACGCCGGACAAAAAAATCTGGGACTACGTAAACCGGTTCGCGGAGTTCAACCACTATATCAATTCGCCGGTGGCTGTTTACAAGGATGAGCTGTACAACCTTCCTTTTAATATGAACACCTTCAGCAAAATGTGGAATATCAAGACTCCTGCGGAAGCAAAGCAGAAGATTGCAGAGCAGATTGCGGATTTGGCGATTGAAAATCCGTCCAATTTAGAGGAACAGGCATTGTCCTTAGTGGGCAGGGACGTCTATGAAAAGCTGATTAAGGGCTATACGGAAAAACAGTGGGGCAGGGATTGCAAGGATTTGCCCGCTTTTATTATCAAGAGACTTCCGCTCCGTTTCGTGTATGACAACAACTATTTCAATGACCCTTATCAGGGTATTCCCAAGGGCGGCTACACCGCTATCGTGGAAAAAATGCTGGAAGGCACGCCGGTACGCCTCGGTATTTCTTATGAGGATTTCAAAAAAGAAAACGAAGCAAAAGGCGGGCAGGCGGACAGCTTTGGCAAGGTGCTTTATACCGGCATGATAGATGAGTATTTCCATTACTGCCTCGGAGAGCTGCAGTACCGCACGGTGCATTTTGAAGAGGAAATCATCGAAGGCTGCGACAACTACCAGGGCAATGCGGTGGTCAATTATACGGACAGGGAGGTTCCTTACACCCGTATTATCGAGCACAAGCATTTTGAGTTCGGCAAACAGCCGGACACGGTTATTTCAAGGGAATATTCCGATAGCTGGAAAAAAGGCGACGAGCCGTATTATCCGGTCAATGATGAACGGAACAATGCGCTCTATGAAAAATACAGGGAGCTGGCGGCAAAGGAAAAGAATGTGCTCTTCGGAGGAAGACTCGGACAGTACCGCTATTACGATATGGATAAGGTAATAGCAGCAGCCCTTGCCATGGCGGAAGAAGAATTTAACAGTAACTGTTAAAAATCATACCGCTGTAAGCACTTGTCATATAAGGATTGATAAAATTGCGTCCCGGGTTTTTGTAAGCCACGATGGTACGGTCCACGTACTCCATCGGGTTTATGGAAACCTGGGTTGTTTTTTTGAGTAAAGATTCGGCAAAGCCGGTCAGGGTCTGATAGGAAACGGCATCCTCTCCGGAAGCTGCGGCTTCTTCGGAAGAAATTGCCTCTTTCAGACGCTCCTCGTCAATGGACATGGTTTTATCCGACTGGGCGGAAATGCCGATTTTCTGCAGGGAGTCCTGATAACGCAGCGCAATGGCGCCCATTTCCCGGACCAGACGGTTGGTGCCGCCGAAACGCTCGGTATAATTGCCGGCAGCACTGATAAAGGTATTGTAGCTGCCAATCAGGGAATTGATGTTGTCGGTGATGGAGTCCACATCGGTCTTTAAGCCCACGGTCACGGTTTCGTCGGGCGCAGTAAGACCCTTTAATTCCACGTCGAACATTTTACCGATGGTAAAGCTGTTGGATGCGGTGGTACGCTCCTCCCCATTTAATAAGAAAGAAGCGTTTGATGCCTGACGGGTGGTATACTGTAGGCCGAAATAGGAAACGGCTCCGCTTAAGGAGTCGGAATTGCCCTCGCTTACCCGGAACAGCTCATCCTTTCCTTCGGGAAGACCGGTCTGCTCGGAAGAAAGAATTAAGGCGCTGCGGGCATCGCCTTCGTCCAAGCGGGCGCGCACACCGATGTTGGTATGGTTAATCAGTCTTGCCAGACGCTTCTGGACATCCTTGTTGCTTTCGTTTTCACTGACGCTGAACTGGAATTCATAGTTCATGCCGCCGGTGTTGATTTCAAAGGCATAGGTGCCGGCGGACAGGGAAACCGGTTCGTTCGGCAGATAGGAGCCCCTGTTTTCCTGGGAAGCGGCAAGGCTTTTTACCTGCAGGTTTAAGGTGGGCGCGGAAGCGCTGTCGGCGGCATCGCCGATAAAGGTAACATCCACCGCATCGGGATTGGAAGAATAGGCGGTGTTCTTTTTTAAAGTACGTTCCGGTTCCAGACCGCCCATGGAAGCGATGGTATTATAAAGAAGCCGTGCGTTCTCTTTGATGTTCACGGCATACTCCTGGGTTTCCTTCTGCGTGACGTCAAGGTACCAGGGGGATTCTTTGTTTATTTTTAAAATGGATTTGTAAACGCTTTCCAGCTCGCTTTTCTTGTGCGTGTCAAAGCGGGTAATGTTTTTCGGCGCATAGGCCGTCAGATAGTGATTGTAGACGGTATTGGAAATCATGTTACCCAAAGAAAACCCTCCTTTCTTCCTTGAAATAAGCATATGCCGCGTGAAAATCCTTTTTCACGGTAGCGGTATCAACATGCATAAGGGTAAAAACCTGCTTTTCTGCCTACATTTTAGCATCCGGAATAGCCATACGCAAGAGTTTAAAAGCGGATTTTTTGCAAATTTGCGTAAAAACCTGTGAAAAATGTTTATTTCTAAAAGAAATGATTGACGTTAAGGCACCTTGTGTGATATAGTATCAAAGCGAGATGAGATTTAGGTCTTTTTTTTATGCATATTTTTATTAAGTAAAAAAACGCGTGGAGGTGGAAAAATGCGTACAAAGATTACATTAGCATGTACAGAATGCAAACAGCGTAATTACAATACTACGAAGGATAAGAAGACTCATCCTGACAGAATGGAAACCAAGAAGTACTGCAGATTCTGCAAGACTCATACAATGCACAAAGAAACCAAATAATATATTTGGAAGAAGGAGAGGAAAATGGCAGATTCAGCAAAGACCAAGACCAAGAAGCCGGGCTTCTTCAAAAACGTGTCTATTGAGTTCAAGAAAATCATATGGCCTGATAAGAATACCATGTTCAAACAGTCCATCGCTGTTGTGGCAATTTCTATCGTATTAGGTATTATTATTGCTGCCATTGATGCACTGGCTAAGTATGGTGTGAATTTCCTTACATCTTTGTAGGAAGAAACTGGCACCTGTCACTTTGGCAGGTTAGAGTATGAGAAAGGCATGGTTATTGTATGGCAGAGGCAAATTGGTATGTAGCACATACTTACTCCGGATACGAAAACAAAGTCAAAGCCAATATTGAAAAGACAATCGAGAACAACAAGCAGCTTGCTGAACAGATTTTGGAAGTCAGAGTACCGATGCAGGATGTTGTAGAGGTAAAGAACGGCGCCAAGAAAACTGTTCAGAAGAAGATGTTCCCCGGATATGTTCTGATTAATATGGTGATGAACGATGATACCTGGTATGTTGTCCGCAACACCAGAGGCGTAACCGGCTTCGTGGGACCGGGAAGCAAGCCCGTGCCTCTTACAGAAGCAGAAATGAAGCCCCTGGGTATCAAGACGGAAAATGTTTCCATCGACTTTGGCGAAGGCGACAGCATTGCAGTTGTAGCCGGTGTCTGGAAAGATACCGTGGGTATTGTGCAGAAGCTTGACTATGGTAAGCAGACCGCTACCATCAATGTAGAGATGTTCGGCAGGGAAACACCTGTTGAAATCAGCTTTGCAGAAGTCAGAAAGCTCTAAGTAACTTTTGATATTCTCCGGTGGAAGCGGCATGCCGCAGACATTGGATAATATAGGCAACACGAGGTATGCGAAAGCATACGGTGGGAGCTTTGAGAAATCAGAGCGCCAGATTACCACATTATAGGAGGTGCCATTATGGCAAAGAAAGTAACAGGATACATCAAATTACAGATTCCTGCCGGCAAAGCAACACCGGCTCCGCCCGTTGGTCCCGCACTTGGACAGCACGGCGTAAACATCGTTGAATTTACAAAGCAGTTCAACGCAAGAACAGCAGATAAGGGTGACTTAATCATTCCTGTTGTTATTACCGTATATGCAGACAGAAGCTTCAGCTTCATCACCAAGACTCCGCCTGCTGCAGTACTGTTAAAGAAGGCTTGCAATATCAAATCCGGTTCAGGCGTTCCCAACAAGACCAAGGTAGCTACCATCTCCAAGGCTAAGGTTCAGGAAATCGCTGAATTAAAGATGCCGGACCTTAACGCTGCAAGCGTAGAAGCTGCCATGAGCATGATTGCCGGTACAGCAAGAAGTATGGGTATTGTAGTAGAAGACTAATAGGTAAACAGACTGGGAGACTTAAATGTCGTTAGAACCATAGGAGGATTTTAGAATGAAGCATGGAAAGAAATATAGCGATGCTGCGAAACTGGTAGATCGCGCAACTTTTTATGAAACCAATGATGCTATTGCACTGGTTAAGAAAACAGCAACCGCAAAATTTGATGAGACCGTAGAAGCTCACATCAGAACAGGCTGTGACGGACGTCATGCTGAACAGCAGATCCGTGGCGCAGTAGTTCTTCCTAACGGAACCGGTAAGACCGTTAAGGTTCTGGTTTTCGCTAAGGGCGACAAGGTAGCAGAAGCAGAAGCTGCCGGAGCAGATTTCGTAGGCGGAGATGAACTCATCCCGAAGATTCAGAACGATGGATGGCTTGATTTCGACGTAGTTGTAGCAACCCCTGACATGATGGGTGTTGTAGGTCGTCTGGGTAAAGTTTTAGGTCCTAAAGGATTAATGCCCAACCCTAAGGCTGGTACCGTTACCATGGATGTAACCAAGGCAGTAAACGATATCAAAGCCGGTAAGATTGAATACAGACTGGACAAGGCAAACATTATCCACGTTCCCGTAGGTAAAGCTTCCTTCACCGAAGAACAGCTTTCCGAAAACTTCAACGCACTGATGGATGCTATCGTAAAGGCTAAGCCCGCAACCTTAAAGGGTCAGTACTTAAAGAGTGTAACTCTTACCACAACTATGGGTCCTGGCGTTAAGGTAAGCGTAGCTAAGTTCTAATACTAATAAAAGCTGCATAAAAAAGTTTAAGTAAGGGGTTGACATATGTCAGCCCCTTATGTTAATATATCAAAGGTTGTGAAACCGTGCCGAAGACAGTAGGTGCCGCAAGGCGTAAAGAACTATCACCTACCGAGGAAAGAGTTGACGTTAAGACTTTTTGCCTTCCTGTCTTCAGGGAGGCTTTTCTTATATAACTCCTTTCGGCAGGAACATTCCGGAAGTTTCCGGGATATATTCCACATATTCTATAAGGAGGTAAATGAAATGGCAAAGGTTGAATTAAAACAGCCCGTTGTACAGGAGATTTCCGAACGTATTCAGGGTGCACAGTCTATCGTGCTCGTTGACCACAGAGGACTTACTGTAGAACAGGACACTCAGCTTCGTCGTGAATTACGTGAAGCAGGTGTCAGCTACAAGGTTTACAAGAACACCATGATGAACTTTGCATTCAAGGGTACCGAATTCGAAGGACTTTCCCAGTATCTCGAAGGACCCAGCGCAATGGCAGTTTCCACTACAGATGCAACTGCTCCCGCAAGAATTCTTGCAAAGTTTGCTAAGACCGCTGACAAGCTTGAAATCAAAGCTGGTGTTGTTGAAGGAACCGTATATGATGCAGCCGGTATCGCAGTTATTGCAAACATTCCTTCCAGAGAAGAACTTATTTCCAAGTTACTCGGAAGTCTGCAGTCCCCGATTACCAACTTCGCTCGCGTCATGAATCAGTTGGCAGAAAAAGGTGGCGCAGCAGCATGTGCAGCACCTGCCGCTGAAGAAGCTCCCGCAGAAGCTTAATCGAAACTAAAAACTATTAAATTAATTTCAGGAGGAAATGAAAATGGCTAAATTAACAGCTCAGGAACTCATTGACGCTATCAAAGAGTTATCCGTATTAGAATTAAATGACTTAGTAAAAGCATGTGAAGAAGAATTCGGCGTATCTGCAGCAGCAGGCGTTGTAGTTGCAGCAGCAGGTGCTGGCACAGCAGCAGAAGAAGAAAAGACTGAGTTCAACGTAGAACTTACCGAAGTAGGTTCCGAAAAGGTTAAGGTTATCAAGGTTGTTCGTGAAATTACCGGCCTTGGTCTGAAGGAAGCTAAGGATCTTGTTGATGGCGCTCCTAAGATGCTCAAAGAAGGCGCAAGCAAGGAAGAAGCTGAAGAAATCAAGAAGAAAGTTGAAGAAGTTGGCGCTAAGGTTACCCTTAAGTAATTTCTTCTCTCATAGTTACAAAAAGCCGCGTGGCATCATGCTTGCATTTTGCCATGTGGCTTTTCTTCATTCATTATTTTCTTAATTTTTCTAAAAATTCTAAAAAATTCCTTGACTAAAATTGAATATTATTGTATGATGGACAATGCACTATTGTGGTGTGCTATGTCTATTTTGTGTACGCTAAATAAATGACAAAATAGGTCAATATCATATAAGAACGGGGTGAAAGGTCAATGGAAAAAAACAGAATACGTCCTATTGCCAAAGGCAAGAATACACGTATGAGTTATGCACGACAAAAAGAGGTTTTGGAGATGCCAAACCTGATTGAAGTCCAGAAGGATTCCTATCAGTGGTTTTTGGACGAAGGCCTGAAAGAAGTCTTCGACGATATTTCTCCTATCGCAGATTACAGCGGCTCTTTAAGTCTGGAATTCGTAGACTTCGAATTGTGCGAAGACGATGTGAAATATTCTATTGAAGAATGTAAGGAGAGAGATGCCACATATGCGGCACCGCTCAAAGTAAAGGTACGTCTTTACAATAAGGAAAAAGAAGAAATCAGTGAGCATGAAATCTTCATGGGCGACCTTCCTATTATGACGGCAACGGGTACCTTCGTAATCAACGGTGCAGAACGTGTTATTGTCAGCCAGTTAGTACGTTCCCCCGGCATTTACTATGGTATCGGCCATGATAAAATTGGTAAGAAGCTGTATTCCTGTACCGTAATTCCCAACCGTGGCGCATGGCTGGAATACGAGACGGACTCCAACGATGTATTCTATGTTCGTGTTGACCGTACCAGAAAGGTTCCCATTACGGTTCTGATTAGAGCACTCGGTATCGGTACCAATGACGAAATCAGAGAAGTATTCGGCGACGAACCGAAGATTGAAGCCAGCTTTACAAAGGACACTGCTGAGAACTATCAGGAGGGTCTGTTAGAGTTATACAAAAAGATTCGTCCGGGTGAGCCTTTAAGCGTGGAAAGTGCCGAAAGCCTGATTAACGCTATGTTCTTCGACCCCAGAAGATATGATTTGGCTAAAGTCGGAAGATATAAATTTAATAAGAAGTTAGCTTTAAGAAACAGAATCCGCAACCAGATTTTAGCGGCTGATGTTGTTGACCCTTCCACCGGTGAAGTAATTGCCGCAGAAGGCACCAAGGTAACCGCAGAACTGGCAGACGAAATCCAGAATGCAGCAGTTCCCTTCGTATATATTGCAACCGAAGAAAAGAACGAAAAGGTTCTTTCCAATATGATGGTAGACATCTGCCACTTCATCGACTGCAATCCCAAGGAACTGGGTGTAACCGAACTGGTTTACTATCCGGTATTAAAGCAGATTATCGAGGAATACGCAGAAGACGGCGAAGCTCTGGCAGAAGCCATCAAGAAGAATATCCACGAATTAATTCCGAAGCATATTACTAAGGAAGATATCTTTGCTTCCATCAACTACAATATGCACCTGGAATTCGGTTTAGGAAACGATGACGATATCGACCACTTAGGAAACAGACGTATCCGTGCAGTCGGCGAACTGTTACAGAACCAGTACCGTATCGGTCTTTCCAGAATGGAAAGAGTTGTCAGAGAAAGAATGACAACCCATGATGCAGAAGAAATTTCCCCGCAGGCGCTGATTAACATCAAACCCGTTACCGCTGCCGTAAAGGAATTCTTCGGTTCTTCCCAGTTGTCCCAGTTCATGGACCAGAACAACCCTCTGGGCGAACTTACCCACAAGAGACGTCTTTCCGCACTGGGTCCCGGCGGTCTGTCAAGAGACCGTGCCGGATTCGAAGTTCGAGACGTACATTATTCCCACTACGGAAGAATGTGTCCTATCGAGACTCCCGAAGGTCCCAACATCGGTCTGATTAACTCTCTTGCAAGCTATGCAAGAATTAACGAATACGGTTTCGTGGAAGCGCCTTACCGTAAGATTGACAAAACGGACCCGGCTAACCCGAGAGTTACCGACGAAGTTGTATACATGACCGCTGATGAAGAAGATAACTATCATGTAGCACAGGCAAACGAAGCCCTGGATGCAGAAGGATATTTTGTCCGTAACTCCGTATCCGGCCGTTACAGAGAGGAAACACAGGAATATCCCAAGGCTATGTTCGATTACATGGACGTATCCCCGAGAATGGTATTCTCCGTGGCTACAGCCTTAATTCCTTTCCTGCAGAACGACGATGCGAACCGTGCGCTGATGGGTTCCAACATGCAGCGTCAGGCAGTTCCCCTTCTGATGACAGAAGCACCCGTTGTAGGTACCGGTATGGAAACCAAGGTTGCCGTTGACTCCGGTGTCTGCGTAGTGGCAAAGAAGGCAGGTACGATTGATTACGTTTCTTCCAAGCTCATCAAGATGACCTATGATGACGGCGAAAAGGAAGAATACCATCTGACCAAGTTCTTAAGAAGCAACCAGTCCAACTGCTACAACCAGAAGCCCATCGTATTCAAGGGCGACCATGTGGCACAGGGACAGGTTATTGCAGACGGCCCTTCCACTTCCGAAGGCGAACTGGCACTCGGTAAGAACCCTCTTATCGGTTTCATGACCTGGGAAGGTTACAACTACGAAGATGCGGTTCTGTTAAGCGAAAGACTGGTACAGGAAGATGTTTACACTTCCGTACACATTGAAGAATATGAAGCAGAAGCACGAGATACCAAGTTAGGACCCGAAGAAATCACCCGTGATGTTCCCGGTGTCGGCGACGATGCCCTGAAGGATCTGGATGACAGAGGTATTATCCGTATCGGTGCTGAGGTTCGTGCCGGTGATATCCTTGTCGGCAAGGTTACTCCCAAGGGAGAAACAGAACTGACTGCAGAAGAAAGACTGCTCCGCGCCATCTTCGGTGAGAAGGCAAGGGAAGTACGTGATACTTCCTTAAAAGTTCCTCACGGCGAATATGGTATTGTAGTGGATGCAAAGGTATTTACCAGAGAAAACAGCGACGAACTGGCACCCGGCGTAAATCAGGCTGTCCGCATTTACATTGCGCAGAAGAGAAAGATTTCCGTCGGTGACAAGATGGCCGGCCGTCATGGTAACAAGGGTGTCGTTTCCCGTGTACTTCCCGTAGAAGATATGCCTTATCTTCCCAACGGACGTCCTCTGGATATCGTACTTAACCCTCTGGGCGTACCTTCCCGTATGAACATCGGACAGGTCCTGGAAATTCACCTTTCCCTGGCTGCAAAGGCTCTTGGCTTTAACGTAGCGACTCCTGTATTCGATGGCGCAAACGAAAAAGATATTATGGATACCCTGGATCTTGCAAACGATTATGCAAACCTTCCTTTCGATGCTGCGGAAGCAGAGGAATGGAAAGCCAAGGGACTGGAAAAGACCGCGGACGGAAAGGAATGGAAGGGAGACAGCTTCAGCAGCTTGCATGAAGCAGAGCTTCTTCCCGAAGTTTACCAGTATCTGTCCGAAAACAGAGCACACAGAAAGCTCTGGAAGGGCGTGCCTATTTCCCGTGACGGTAAGGTAAGACTCCGCGACGGACGTACCGGCGAGTACTTCGACAGCCCGGTTACCATCGGACACATGCATTACCTGAAGCTGCATCACCTGGTAGACGATAAGATTCATGCACGTTCTACCGGACCGTACTCCTTAGTTACCCAGCAGCCTCTCGGCGGTAAGGCACAGTTCGGCGGACAGCGTTTCGGTGAAATGGAAGTTTGGGCGCTGGAAGCATACGGCGCATCCTACACCTTACAGGAAATCCTGACCGTGAAGTCCGATGATGTTATCGGCCGTGTCAAGACATACGAAGCCATCATCAAGGGCGACAACATTCCTGAGCCCGGTATTCCGGAATCCTTCAAGGTATTGCTCAAGGAATTACAGGCACTTGGTATGGATGTCCGCGTCTTAAGAGAAGACCAGACCGAAGTAGAAATTATGGAGACCGTGGATTACACCGACAACGATTACCGTTACGAGATGGAAGGCGACCGTAAGAACTACAATGATTATGAAAAGGATTCCCTCGATGATTTGGGCTACCAGAAGCAGGAATTTGACGATGACGGCGAACTGGTAAGCGCAGATGATGCGGATGAGGATGATTTTGACGATGCAGGTGACGGCTTCGATGGAGAAGACGAATTCTAATAGAGATTAGTATGGAAGGGAGTACCAAAATGTCAGAAAATAAAAATGAAGTTTATCAGCCGATGACATTTGATGCCATAAAAATCGGTCTGGCATCTCCGGAGAAAATCCGCGAGTGGTCCAGAGGCGAGGTAACCAAGCCCGAAACAATCAATTACAGAACCTTAAAACCGGAACGTGACGGTCTGTACTGTGAGAGAATTTTCGGACCCCAGAAAGACTGGGAATGTCATTGCGGTAAGTACAAGAAGATCAGATACAAAGGTGTTGTCTGCGACAGATGTGGTGTAGAAGTTACCAAATCCAGTGTTCGTAGAGAGCGTATGGGTCATATCGAACTGGCAGCTCCGGTTTCCCATATCTGGTACTTCAAAGGAATTCCCAGCCGTATGGGATTAATCCTTGACCTTTCTCCGAGAGTACTGGAAAAGGTACTTTACTTTGCATCCTATATCGTACTGGATGCAGGTGAGTCCAATTTGGAATATAAGCAGATTTTGTCCGAAAAGGAATATCAGGATGCTTATGAAACCTATGGCAATAAGTTCCGTGTAGGCATGGGCGCAGAGGCTATCAAAGAGCTTCTGCAGGCCATCGACCTGGAAAAAGATGCAGAGGAATTAAAGGCAGGCTTAAAGGAGTCCACCGGTCAGAAGCGTGCACGTATCATCAAGAGACTGGAAGTAGTAGAAGCTTTCAGAGGTTCAGGCAACAAGCCCGAATGGATGATTATGGATGTTATCCCGGTTCTGCCTCCCGACTTACGTCCTATGGTACAGTTGGACGGCGGCCGTTTCGCAACCTCTGACTTAAATGACCTTTACAGAAGAATTATCAACAGAAACAACCGTCTGAAGAGACTGCTTGAACTGGGCGCTCCCGATATCATTGTCCGCAATGAAAAGAGAATGCTGCAGGAAGCAGTGGATGCCCTGATTGACAACGGCAGAAGAGGACGTCCCGTTACCGGCCCCGGCAACAGAGCGTTAAAGTCCCTTTCCGATATGTTAAAGGGTAAATCCGGACGTTTCCGTCAGAACCTGTTAGGTAAGCGTGTAGACTACTCCGGACGTTCCGTTATCGTAGTAGGACCCGAACTTAAGATTTATCAGTGCGGTCTGCCGAAGGAAATGGCAATCGAACTGTTCAAACCCTTTGTTATGAAGGAACTGGTAGCAAGAGGCATCAGCCAGAATATCAAGAATGCCAAGAAATTAGTGGAGAGACTGGACACCAGCGTATGGGATGTACTGGAAGAAGTAATCAAAGAGCATCCGGTTATGCTGAACCGTGCACCTACACTGCACAGACTGGGTATTCAGGCATTTGAGCCCATTCTGGTAGAAGGTAAGGCAATCAAGCTTCATCCTCTTGTATGTACCGCATTCAACGCCGACTTCGACGGTGACCAGATGGCTGTTCACCTTCCTCTGTCCGTTGAGGCACAGGCAGAATGCCGTTTCCTGCTTCTGTCTCCCAACAACCTGTTGAAGCCTTCCGACGGTGGCCCCGTTGCCGTTCCTACACAGGATATGGTACTCGGTATCTACTACCTGACACAGGAAAGACCCGGCGCAACGGGCGAAGGCAAATTCTTCAAGAGCGTAAACGAAGCAATCCTTGCATACGAGAACCGGGTTATTACCTTACAGTCCCGTATCAAGGTAAGAATTACCAAGAAAAACGATGCGGGCGAAGACATCACCGGTATCGTAGAGTCCACACTGGGACGTTTCATCTTCAACGAAGTACTGCCTCAGGACCTTGGTTTTGTTGACAGAACCAACCCTGAAAACTTCTTAAAGCTGGAAGTTGACTTCCATGTCGGCAAGAAGCAGTTAAAGCAGATTTTGGAGAAGGTTATCAATACCCACGGTGCATTCAAGAATGCAGAAGTTCTTGACTACATCAAGGCAATGGGATACAAGTATTCCACCAGAGCTGCCATGACCGTATCCATTTCCGATATGACCGTGCCTCCCGAAAAGCCCGAACTGCTGGCTCAGGCACAGGCAACCGTTGATAAGATTTCCACCAACTTCAGAAGAGGTCTTATCACCGAGGAAGAAAGATACCGTGCCGTAGTAGAAACCTGGAACGAAACCGATAAGGAACTGACCGATAAGCTGATTAACGGTCTGGATAAGTACAACAACATCTTCATGATGGCTGACTCCGGTGCGCGTGGTTCCAACCAGCAGATTAAACAGCTGGCAGGTATGCGTGGTCTGATGGCAGATACAACCGGACGTACCATCGAGTTGCCTATCAAGTCCAACTTCCGTGAAGGTCTTGACGTACTGGAATACTTCATGTCCGCACATGGTGCACGTAAGGGTCTGTCCGATACCGCTCTTCGTACCGCTGACTCCGGTTACCTGACCAGACGTATGGTTGACGTTTCCCAGGAACTTTCCATCAGGGAAACCGACTGTAGCGAAGGCAGAAGCGAAATCCCCGGCATCGTGGTAAGAGCATTCATGGACGGCAAGGAAACCATCGAAGGCTTGAAAGACAGAATCACAGGCCGTTTCGCCTGCGAGGATATTTATGATAAAGACGGCAACAGAATCGTAAAACACAATCATATGATTACCCCCAGCCGTGCCGCTAAGATTTTAAGCGTCGGCGTAAATGAAAAGGGTGAGCCCATTGAGGAAGTTAAGATTCGTACCATTTTAACCTGTAGATGCCACAATGGTATCTGTGCAAAGTGCTACGGCGCCAACATGGCAACCGGTGAAGCTGTTCAGGTAGGTGAAGCTGTCGGTATTATTGCCGCACAGTCCATCGGTGAACCCGGTACACAGCTTACCATGCGTACTTTCCATACCGGCGGTGTTGCGGGTGACGATATCACACAGGGTCTTCCCCGTGTCGAAGAATTGTTTGAAGCAAGAAAGCCCAAGGGTCTTGCCATCATCGCTGAATTCGGCGGTCACGTAGAAATCCGCGATACCAAGAAGAAGCGTGAAGTAATCGTTCATAACGAAGAGACCGGAGAGTCCAAGGCATACTTAATTCCTTACGGCTCCCGTATCAAGGTTTTAGACGGCCAGATGATTGAAGCCGGCGACGAACTGACAGAAGGTAGCGTAAACCCGCACGACCTGTTAAAGATTAAGGGCATCCGTGCCGTACAGGATTACATGATTCGTGAAGTACAGCGTGTATACCGTCTGCAGGGTGTAGATATCGCCGATAAGCATATCGAAGTTATCGTTCGTCAGATGTTAAAGAAGATTCGTATCGAGAACCACGGAGATACCGAATTCCTTCCCGGAACACTGGTTGACGTCCTTGAATTTGAAGATATGAATGAAAAGCTGATTGCAGAAGGCAAAGAGCCCGCAGAAGGCAAGCAGGTAATGCTCGGTATTACCAAGGCAGCTCTGGCTACCAACTCCTTCCTGTCAGCAGCATCCTTCCAGGAAACCACCAAGGTTCTGACCGAAGCCGCTATCAAGGGCAAGGTTGACCCGCTGATTGGTCTGAAGGAAAACGTTATCATCGGTAAGCTGATTCCTGTAGGTACCGGTATGAAGAGATACCGCACCACACACTTAAGCACGGATGATGCGATTGAAAATGCAGTGGAAGAAATCAATTTCTCCGACGATTCCGATGAGGTAGCTGCAGCATTTGCGGAAACCGCAGCAGAATTAGGCGAGGATACGGATGAAAACGTAACGGCTGAAGAGTCCTACGAAGAAACCGAAAACGACGATACTGCAACAGAAGAATAAATCATAAAAAGGCGTAACCGAAAGGCTGCGCCTTTTATGCCATGTGAATGGGAGAGCAATGATGAAAGTATTGGTAACAGGTGTAAAAGGACAGCTTGGCTATGATGTAATGGCAGAGCTGGCCAAACGGAATATAGAAGCCATCGGTGTGGACATTGACGAGATGGACATTACCGATAAGATAAGCGTGGAAAAGGTTATCGGCGAGGCAGTTCCCGATGCCGTGGTGCACTGTGCCGCCTATACGGCAGTGGATGCTGCGGAGGACAACGAAGCGCTTTGCAGAAGAGTCAATGCGGACGGAACGAGAAACATTGCCGAGGTCTGCAAAAAGCTGGACTGCAAAATGGTATATATCAGCACGGACTATGTGTTTGACGGACAGGGCACCCGCCCCTGGGAGCCGGATGACGAAAGACATCCTTTAAATGTTTACGGCCAGACCAAGTACGAAGGCGAGCTTGCGGTACAGGAAACCCTTTCCAAATATTTTATTGTAAGAATTGCCTGGGTGTTCGGCAAGAACGGTAAAAACTTTGTAAAAACCATGTTGAAGCTGGCGGAAACACACGATAAGCTGACGGTGGTAAACGACCAGTTCGGTTCCCCGACCTATACCTATGACCTGGCAAGACTGTTGGTGGATATGATTCAGACGGACAAATACGGTATTTACCATGCCACCAACGAAGGTATCTGCACCTGGTATGAATTTGCCTGCGAGATTTTCAGACAGGCAGGGGTAAAAATCGAGGTGGCGCCGGTGCCCGCAAGCGAGTATCCGGCAAAGGCAAAGCGTCCGGAAAACAGCCGTCTTGACAAGAGCAAGCTGACCGAAAACGGTTTTGAACGTCTTCCTTCCTGGCAGGACGCCCTGGGAAGATATCTCAAAGAAATTTTACCTTAATTTTCAAAAAATTAGGTTGACAATGCATCTGCGAAAAAGTATACTATCATAGTGTGCACGCAGATGCATTTCTTTTTGTGTTGCACATAAAAAATCATTTATATTTTATAATAAGAAAGAGGTGAAACAGAATGCCAACATTTAACCAGTTAGTAAGAAAAGGACGTCAGACAACTGAAAAGAAGTCCACAGCACCTGCTCTCCAGAAAGGATTCAACTCCTTACACAAGAAAGCAATCAATACTTCTTCTCCTCAGAAGAGAGGCGTATGTACCGCTGTTAAGACTGCTACCCCTAAGAAGCCTAACTCCGCACTTAGAAAGATCGCCAGAGTACGTCTTTCCAACGGAATCGAAGTTACCAGCTACATTCCCGGTGAAGGCCACAACTTACAGGAGCATAGCGTTGTACTGATCAGAGGCGGTAGAGTAAAGGACTTACCCGGTACCAGATACCACATCATCAGAGGTACCCTGGATACCGCAGGCGTTGCCAACAGAAAGCAGGCTCGTTCCAAATATGGTGCAAAGAGACCTAAGGCTTCTAAGTAATCAGGCAAGCTGATTCAACTGGATTCACAAACGAAACTATTTCTTAGTGTTGGATTCTGTATTAAACAGATATACCGCACGCACACAATAGGGAAACAATGTGAGTACCGATGATTTAATTAACCTAACATCTGCGGACTGCGGATGTTACCATTATTAAGGAGGGAAGAACCGTGCCACGTAAAGGACATATTCAGAAAAGAGATGTATTGGCAGATCCTTTATACAACAACAAAGTGGTTACCAAGCTTATCAACAACGTTATGTTAGATGGTAAGAAGGGTGTTGCACAGAAGATTGTATATGGTGCATTTGCCAAAGTAGAAGAAAAGTCAGGCAAGCCTGCCCTTGAAGTTTTCGAAGAGGCTATGAACAACATCATGCCTGTTCTGGAAGTTAAGGCAAGACGTATCGGTGGTGCTACCTATCAGGTACCTATCGAAGTAAGACCTGAGCGTCGTCAGGCTCTGGGTCTTCGTTGGTTAGTAATGTTTTCTCGTAAGAGAGGCGAAAAGACCATGGAAGACAGACTGGCAAACGAAATTCTTGATGCAGCAGGCAATACCGGCTCCGCTGTAAAGAGAAAAGAAGATATGCACAAGATGGCAGAAGCAAACAAGGCTTTCGCACACTACAGATTCTAATCGTAGGACGAAGTTTTTGTTGTCTGTCATGACTAATATAAGGAGGAAACAACCTTGGCTGGAAGAGAATATCCCTTAGAGAGAACCAGAAATATTGGTATTATGGCTCATATCGATGCGGGTAAAACCACACTGACAGAGCGTATTCTTTACTATACCGGTGTTAACTACAAGATTGGTGATACTCATGAAGGTACTGCTACCATGGACTGGATGGAGCAGGAACAGGAAAGAGGTATTACCATCACATCTGCAGCTACCACCTGCCACTGGACTCTTGAGAAAGAAACCAAACCCATGCCCGGTGCATTAGAGCATCGTATCAACATCATTGATACTCCGGGACACGTTGACTTCACTGTAGAAGTTGAGCGTTCCTTACGTGTACTTGATGGTGCAGTCGGTGTATTCTGTGCAAAGGGTGGTGTAGAACCTCAGTCTGAAAACGTATGGCGTCAGGCTGATACCTACAACGTACCTCGTATGGCTTTCATCAATAAGATGGACATCCTTGGTGCAAACTTCTACGGTGCCGTAGAGCAGATCAGAACCCGTTTAGGTAAGAATGCTATCTGCCTTCAGTTACCTATCGGCAAGGAAGATGAATTCAAGGGAATCATCGACCTGTTTGAAATGAAAGCCTACATCTACAACGATGATAAGGGCGACAACATCACTGTAACAGATGACCTCGGCGACATGAAGGACGATGCAGAACTGTATCGTAACGAATTAGTTGAAAAAATCTGCGAATTAGATGATGATTTAATGATGCAGTACCTGGAAGGTGAAGAACCTTCTGTTGAAGAAATGAAGAAAGTCTTGAGAAAGGCAACCTGCGAATGTAAGGCAATTCCTGTATGCTGCGGTTCCGCTTATCGTAACAAGGGCGTACAGAAGTTACTTGATGCAGTTCTTGAGTACATGCCTGCTCCTACAGACATCCCTCCTATCAAGGGTGTTGACCTGGACGGCAACGAAGTTGTAAGACATTCTTCCGATGAAGAACCTTTCTCCGCACTGGCATTCAAGATTATGGCTGACCCGTTCGTTGGTAAGCTTGCATTCTTCAGAGTTTACTCCGGTACCATGAACTCCGGTTCTTACGTACTGAATGCTACAAAGGATAAGAAGGAACGTGTTGGACGTATCCTGCAGATGCATGCAAACAAGAGAGCCGAACTTGAAAAAGTTTACTCCGGTGATATTGCAGCAGCAGTAGGCTTCAAGTTTACTACTACCGGTGATACCATTTGTGACGAGCAGCATCCTGTAATCCTCGAGTCCATGGAATTCCCTGAACCCGTTATCGAGCTGGCTATTGAGCCTAAGACCAAAGCTGGTCAGACCAAGATGGGTGAAGCTCTTGCAAAACTTGCAGAAGAAGACCCTACCTTCCGTGCTCATACCAATCAGGAAACAGGACAGACCATTATCGCAGGTATGGGTGAGCTCCATCTGGAAATCATCGTTGACCGTCTGCTTCGTGAATTCAAGGTAGAAGCTAACGTTGGTGCTCCTCAGGTTGCTTACAAGGAAACCATTACCAAGCCTGTTGACCAGGAATACAAATATGCAAAACAGTCCGGTGGTCGTGGACAGTACGGACATTGTAAAGTTAAATTCGAGCCCATGGATGCAAACGGCGACCAGCTGTTCAAGTTTGAATCCACCGTTGTCGGCGGTGCTATTCCCAAGGAATACATCCCCGCAGTCGGCGAAGGTATCGAAGAAGCAACTCACGCAGGTATCCTCGGCGGATTCCCCGTTGTTGGTGTTTATGCTAACGTATACGATGGTTCCTACCATGAAGTCGACTCTTCCGAAATGGCATTCCACATTGCCGGTTCCATGGCATTCAAGGAAGCTATGAAGAAGGCTGCACCTGTACTGCTTGAGCCTATCATGAAGGTTGAAGTAACCATGCCTGAAGAATACATGGGCGACGTTATCGGTGATATCAACTCCCGTCGTGGCCGTATCGAAGGTATGGAAGATATCGGCGGCGGTAAGATGGTTAAGGCTTATGTACCTCTTGCTGAAATGTTCGGTTATTCTACCGACTTACGTTCCAAGACCCAGGGTCGTGGTAACTACTCTATGTTCTTCGAGAAATACGAGCAGGTTCCCAAGAACGTACAGGAGAAAGTACTTGCTGCAAAGGCAAAATAATTTCTAAAAATAATGGGGCGGTACTTGTAAAAGTACCTGCCTCTGAAGCAAAATAATGCTTGAAAAACTTAGGCTTATCTAATATAATGAGAGATAGCTGATTAAATTAAAAACTTATTTTTTATCTTTTTAAGGAGGACTATAATAATGGCTAAAGCTAAATTTGAAAGAACTAAGCCCCATTGTAACATTGGTACCATCGGTCACGTTGACCATGGTAAAACTACTCTGACCGCTGCAATTACCAAGGTTCTGGCAGCAAGAGTTCCTGGTAACGCACAGGTAGACTTCGAAAACATCGATAAGGCTCCCGAAGAAAGAGAGCGTGGTATCACCATTTCTACCGCACACGTTGAATACCAGACCGAAAAGAGACATTACGCTCACGTTGACTGCCCGGGCCATGCTGACTACGTTAAGAACATGATTACCGGAGCTGCTCAGATGGACGGCGCTATCCTTGTTGTAGCTGCAACCGATGGTGTTATGGCTCAGACCAAGGAGCACATCCTTCTGTCCCGTCAGGTAGGCGTTCCTTACATCATCGTATTCATGAATAAGTGCGATATGGTAGACGATCCTGAACTTCTTGAATTAGTAGAAATGGAAATCACAGAACAGCTTGAAGAATATGACTTCACAGACTGCCCTATCGTTAAGGGTTCCGCTCTGAAGGCTCTGGAAGATCCCATGGGTGAATGGGGCGACAAGATTATGGAACTTATGGACACCGTAGACTCCTACATTCCTGATCCTCAGCGTGATACCGATAAGCCTTTCCTTATGCCTGTAGAAGACGTATTCACCATTACCGGTCGTGGTACTGTTGCAACTGGTAGAGTAGAGCGTGGTGTTCTTCACCTGAACGACGAAGTTGAAATCGTTGGTATCAAGGAAGACAAGCAGAAATCCGTTGTAACCGGTATCGAAATGTTCCGTAAGATGCTTGACGAAGCACAGGCTGGTGATAACATCGGTGCCCTTCTTCGTGGTATCCAGAGAACTGACATCGAAAGAGGTCAAGTTCTTGCAAAACCCGGCACTGTAACCTGCCATAAGAAATTCACCGCACAGGTTTACGTTCTGACCAAAGATGAAGGTGGACGTCATACTCCTTTCTTCAACAACTATCGTCCTCAGTTCTACTTCAGAACAACCGACGTTACCGGTGTTTGCGAACTTCCTGCAGGTACCGAAATGTGCATGCCTGGTGATAACGTAGAAATGACCATCGAACTTATCCATCCCATCGCTATGGAGCAGGGTCTTACTTTCGCTATTCGTGAAGGTGGTAGAACAGTAGGTTCAGGTCGTGTTGCTACAATCATCGAGTAATCTTTGATTTAGTATCATAGAGACTTAAATATTAGCCGCAATTCCTCATTTTATGAGGAGTTGCGGTTTTCCTTTTGCCTAAAGAAGATTAGCGAACGCAAAAGAAACCCATTTCAAGTTTTTCACTCAAAATGGGTTTGTGATACGCGCGTGATACACATATCTCTGACGAGATATGTGTAGAGTGGATGCGCACAGATTCAGTAATGAATGATGTCGGCGTTGCCGACCTGAATCTGGCGCGCAAGACTCTCAAGAGAGTCTTGATATTGAAAATACAGTTTAATCTTCAGCGTGAGGCCAGTTAATCTTCCATTCAAAATACTCTTCTTTGGTAATTTTACCGGAGGCTAAGTCCTCTTTTTTCTTTTTCCAGGTATTCAGGAAATCATCCAACAAAGAATAATCAAAACCGACTGCGATGTGCTTCTCAGTTGGTTCATCGGGATTTGCAACCTCGTACAAATTCATGTCGTAGTGCTCATCCAGTTCAAAGAGAGCGTACATCACATCTTCCGCTGCGTAGAGGGAAGGCTCGCAGATGGAGCGATAATTACAGTCCAAGGCTTTAGCCAGCTCTTGTATCATATCCTCCTTGGGTGTGCGGTTGCCTATTTCATACTGCCGGATGCGCACATCGGATAAGCCGACAGCCTCGCCGAGCTGGGCTTGCGTAAGTTTGCGGAAATTCCGGATTCGTTTTATTCGTTCACCAATAGCCATCGTGTATCTCCTTCCAACTTCATAGAGTAACAATATCGTTTCTGATAGTACAATAACATAAATGTTACTGTATGGCAAATGAAATCGTGTTTGTATAGTTACAAAAGTCTATATTCCGGGGCACAGTGCAGCGCCGGATGTATAGAGTGACAGATTTTATAAAATGGAATGATTTGTCATAACTGATGAAACAAATTCGTTGTTCTATTGACAGAAACGAAAAAGTTACTGTATAATCAACAACATAAACGGTAACAATATAGTTACTATAACTAAGCAGGAGGTGAGAGTCATGTGCAAACGAGTACATAAGTTTTGACGGAAAGGAGGAAGGAGAATGACGAATCGCTATTTATCTGCAAAGGAAGTCGCTGGACTTTTAGACATTGCAGAATCAACCGCTTATGCTGTTATCCGTGAATGGAATAAGGAACTGAAAGAACAGGGTTATTTTACGAAAGCCGGTTCCGTTCCAAGAGCATACTTCGAGAAGAAATGTTACGGATTTGGCGAAGCACAATAGATGAACTTTGATAACTGAATGTGCCACAACCAGAACCAGTCCGGGTGTGGCGGCTACAAGAAAGAGAGGTAATGAGTATGCCGGTTTATAAAGACGAGAAACGAAACACCTGGTATTGCAAATGCAACTATAAGGACTGGCTCGGTGAGAGTAAGTCCAAGATGAAGCGTGGATTTGTCACCAAGAAGGATGCCCAGCAGTGGGAACGGGAATTCTTACAGAGGCAGAGTGCCAGCATGGATATGAAGTTTGCTTCCTTTGTGGAGGTGTATTTTGAGGATAAGGCACCGAGACTGAAGGAGCGTTCCATCATGACGAAGCGGATACTGTTTGAAACCAAGATTATTCCTTATTTTGGCGAGAAGCAGATGAATGAGATTACTCCCGTGGATATCATCAAGTGGCAGAATGCACTTTTAAATCAGGATTATAAGCCAACATATCTGAGGATGATACAGAATCAGGTAACAGCCCTTTTCAATCACGCAGAGCGGTTTTATCAATTAAAAGAGAATCCCTGCAAGAAGGTAGATAAGATGGGGCGTGCAAATGCCAAGGAATTGAATTTCTGGACAAAGGATGAGTATGAACAGTTCATACAGGGCTTTACGGAGGAAGAGGAGATGTACAGGATTATCTTTCAGATGTTGTTCTGGCTTGGCTGCCGGGTGGGAGAGCTGCTGGCACTGACAAGTGAGGATATTGATTTTGAAAATGGAACGGTGAGCATCTCCAAGACGTATTACCGGGGAAATCAGACGGATTATATTACACCGCCGAAAACGGAGAGCTCCAATCGTAAGATTACCATTCCAAAGTTTTTGCAGGAGGAATTGAAGAACTTCTTGGACAGGCAGTATGGATTGACACCGGAGGAGAGAATCTTTCCGATTACGGACAGGGCAATCCAGAAGAAGATGAAACAGAAGACGGAATTGGCGAAATTGAAGCCTATTCGGGTTCATGATCTTCGCCACAGTCATATCGCTTTGTTAATCGAGAAGGGGATGCAGCCTCTTGTAATTGCACAGCGAGTGGGACACGACTCGGTGAATACAACCATGAATATCTACGGACATCTCTATCCGAATAAGCAGAAGCAGGTGGCGGATATGTTGAATGCGGAGACTACCGGGGAACCGGAAAGCAAACTGGTGGACATGGCAACAGAGATGCGATACAGAAAGGCAGGCGGATGGTCATGAGAATGGTAAGAGGATTTTACAACGAGCAGAATAATACGGTGAATGTGATTCACTATGATACTAACCATATCATAAGTCTAGACTGTGGGAAATGGGAGCAGGGTCTTCGGACAACTCCCAACTCCCAAGGAAAGATGGATGCACTGGCTATTGAGGAGCCGGTGGAGTATGTGAGGATGATGCTTAACGGGGAGATGCAGGTGTGGCTGGATGCGTTGGATGATATGAGTGCGTGCCGAAATGGTATTTCTATATCGTAAAATGACATAGGTGAATTTAGATGTGTCTTCTGCCAGATACGCATTTTGGATATCTGGGGTAAAATGCTGTACCGGTTAGGGAAAAATCCCTAAAACCCTTTGGATAAAACATAGGTACTCCACTTTTTGGAGCACCTTTTAGAAAATGACGCCAATAAATGGAGCACTTTTGTAAAAATGGCTCCAAAAAGTGGAGCACTTATAAAATATACAGGGGTTTCAGGGGAGAATCCCATGCCTTGATGCACGAATGGTGATGTGGGCACAAAGTGCGTATCTGGCGAAGGACTGGGCGAGAAGAGGGAGGATAGTTGGGAAGGTATGGAGGAAGGGGGAATTTAGTGGGGAATTTAGTGGAATTTAGTACTGAGCATAATGGGGAGCATACATTTTGAAAAATGATATATGCTTAATGTTTGCGTTGATTTTATCAATAAATACGTTTATAATAGTAATGTTAGGAGGATTGCTATATGACGATATCTGAACAAATTAAAATCTTGTGTGTTAGATGTAATGTGAGTGAGGCTGAACTAGCACGCAGATTAGGTAAATCTCCACAAAGTTTTAATGCAAAGATGAAAAGAGAGAGTTTTACCATTGATGATTTAAATGAAATTGCAGATGCGGTTGGGGTCGAGTTTAAACGGAATTTTATATTAACGAATGGAGAAGAAATATAATGAAGTCGAAAGAAATTAAGGAATTTAGACTGGTAGAATTGTTTTGTGGTCCGGGTGGACTCGCTTATGCTGCAGTTAATTCTCAAATAGAGGATTCGGAGTATAAAATTATACACAAGTGGGCAAATGATTATGATTTAGATACGTGTAAGACATATACTCGGAATATTTGTCCAGATGAACCGGAATCGGTTATATGTGGTGATGTTCGTAAATTGGATATAGAACCTTTGGGAGATATAGATGCATTAGCTTTTGGATTTCCTTGTAACGATTTTTCTGTTGTAGGAGAACAAAAAGGATTTAATGGCACATTTGGACCGTTGTATTCGTATGGCATAAAAGTGTTAAAAAGATATAAGCCATTATGGTTCTTGGCAGAAAATGTAGGTGGATTAAAAAGTGCAAATGAAGGAAAGGCTTTTGAAAAAATCAAAGAGGATATGATAGAAGCCGGATATAGAATATAAATGTTTAGTGAATGCAGGGATTGTAGAGGTTGATTTGATTGAAATAACACATGAGGATAATGTGAAATGTTTTGCTTTGAAACGTCAATTTAACCTGGATGGATTTCCAATCAAAAGAGGGACTTGTTTTCCGTATAACGATAATTCGGCTTTTTTGTATACGCATGGTGTTGCTACATCGATTAGAAATGTGCATTATAGTTATGTTCAGGGAGGGAAGAGTATACCAACTCCGCTAAAAATAGTTAAACATTATGGCGCAGGTGATATG